>JAZRAC010000001.1:0-165318 GCA_045634365.1 Bacteroidaceae bacterium
TAGCCCAGAACCGACTCCGTTTGATCACTTCTTAAAGATTAGTGGTGGCTATTTGCCATCACCTCAGGCTCGTTGGTGCACGCAGAAGATGAAATTAGCTGAGTTTGAGCGATTTGTTGGAGATGAGCCTGCGGTATCATATGTTGGTATTCGTGGTGATGAAGATCGAGAAGGTTATGTTTCAACAAAACCTAATATACAGGCAGTCTTTCCGTTTAGAAGAAACATATGGAGTCTTGATGTTATACATAAGGCTTTACATAATGACAATTTGGAGGTGATTACAGAACTATACAAGCAGTGGGCTCCTAACAATATCAAAGAAGAGGCTCTTGAAATTGCATCAACACCGATCAACAGGTCATTTTACTATAGCCGCAAATTGAATGCCTTACTTGATTTAAGTGTAAAGACATTCAATAGAGTTGTCTTTGAATTTCTTAAAACGACTGATTATCCTGTTGGAAAGTTAGAAGAGTTTCCTTTAATAGATAACGAGGACATTCTTGTCAAGGCGGATATTTTCAGAATACTGGAGGATAGTGGTGTTGGTGTACCTGCATACTACAACCCAATCGAATTCGAAGTTGATGGTAAAAAAGGTGAATATTGCCGTAGCCGTTCAGGTTGCTATTTCTGCTTCTTCCAGCAGCGTATCGAGTGGATTTGGCTTCTTGAACAGCACCCAGAACTCTATAAAAAATCAATGGAATACGAGAAAGATGGATATACTTGGATTCAAGGCGAAACCCTTGCGGAGTTGAGCCATCCTGATCGTGTGCGCCAGATAAAGTTGGACTATATCAAAAAGCAAGAAAGCAAGAAAACAAAAGCAACAAGTGGCTTGCTTGTAGATATGTTCGACGATGACGATGAAATACCATGTGCTAACTGTTTTATATAACTATTAAAATAACTTGTTTATGGCGGTTTTGAATATAGAAAAGTCATTTTTGACAGAGAATAGAAGTGTTCTTGATTTTATGAATCAATCAGGTCAAGGTCTATATATTCCATTATACCAACGTGATTACAGTTGGGACAGTGATAATATCGAACAGTTATTAGAAGATTTGACACGCGGTATTCAAAGAATATCCTCAGGAGAAGTAGGTGATGATAGTAAAGAAATCCGCTTTCTAGGAACTATTATTACGGTCGTAGAACCTAATAGAAATCATATCTACCCTGTTGAGATTCAAGCTGTCCCATCAAGAATAGAGAAACTTATAGATGGGCAGCAGCGTGTTTCAACGATTGCATTAATGGCGACTTTGTTAACAAAACGTTTGACAGAGATTAAAAATAAGATAAAATCCAATAATCCTATATACGATCAGGTAAATGAAATATGCGATATTTGGATAAGTCAAAAGCTTGCTTCAATATTTAGCTTTGATTTAGGGCGTGGAAATCCTCGTTTAAAACCTAAAATTATTCGTGGAGCCAAAGATTATTGGACGAGGACTGACGATGTAGACGTTGCATATAAATCAGAATTATCAAACTATTTGGGACATTTCATTAAAGCTTATACAGATAAAACCGCTTTCCCTTGTTTAACAAAAGAAAAATATGGAAATACACTTTTATATCAAAATGGTAGGAGAATAGAATCTTGGTTAAAGAAAACGGTTTCAATTGCTCATGAAGAACAGAGTAATGATGAATTCTCAACTGCAGAACAAATACTTAATAATTTTTCGCAAGACCTTCTTTGGGAGTTTGAACGTCAAGATTTAGTTGACATTGTCAAAGAAAGAAATTTCACAGACAAAAAGTCTAATTCATATGTTCTTTGCGAATTAATTCAAACATTGTCAGTATGTCATTATTTACTGGATCGGTGTTGTTTTACAATTATTCAACCTACGGATGATGATTGGGCATTTGATATGTTCCAATCTCTTAATGCAACAGGTACACCTTTAACTGCAATTGAAACATTCAAACCTACTGTTGTTAATTCTGTCGACGGGGAAGATGGACATCAATTTAAGGATTCTGATAGCGATAAATCATTCAAGAAGGTTGAAAAATTTTTATCAGAAGCAACAACTGCTGCACAGAAGAATAAGCGTACCAACGATTATTTAACATCTTTCTTTGTGGCGTACGATGGCAGAACTATGTCTACACACTTTAGCTATCAACGTAAAGTCCTTAATAATGTTTATGAATCCCTAACTGAATTTGCAGCAAAAGAGAATTTTGTAAAGAAAATGGGGAACTATGCTGAGTTCTATCAGAAATGGATAAAATATGATGGTAAAGACAATTCTTCTTTTCCAGGAATAGGAACTTCTTCTGATGCAGATTTAGCCTCAATGCTCATTCTGTTCTTAAAAGCATCTAATCATAAGATGGCCATTACTATATTAGGGCGAATGTATGATTCTGTAATAGACAATGATTTGGATTCAATAGAAGCATTCAACAATATTGTTAAAATTGTAGCTGGATATTACTTCTTATGGAGAACTGCATATTCTAATTCTGGGCTTGATTCGACCTATCGTGAGTTTTTTAAGAAAAATAATGATTTCTCATTAGAAGCAGTCAAAACGTTCCTAAGAGAAGTTCTAAAGAATAAAGGTATTGCAGGAAAAGAAGAATGGAAAGATAAGGCAAAAAATTATTTAAAATATGATAGCACAGGTAAGGATGTTATAAGATTAGCGTTACTAATCGTGGCTCATGATACTATTCCAGATGATTCAAATAAGGGATTAATAAAGATTGGTCGTGAAGGTTGTTCGAAGTATCTCTGTTTGGAAAAATGGCTTTCAAACGATCTAAAGACCATAGAACATATAGCACCACAAACAAATAATAGTCTATGGGATGCCGATTTATATAAAACCCATATTGAACCATATCAGTCTTTAGGTAATTTGACATTACTACCACAGCAATTAAATTCCTCTGCAGGAAATAAAGGATGGAAAGAAAAACTTCTATATTATCAAAGTGTAGCAGAAACAGATCCTGATAAAATTGCAAGTATAGAGCATAGAGCACAAGAATTAGGCATCACATTTAATGCTGATACAATAAATATATTAAAAGGTTGTAATTTTAATCAACATCTTTCATCCATTTCATCTCTAACGATTGAAGATTGTTGGAACATAGTTTTAGTAGATAAAAGAACAGATGTAATGTTGGATATTATATGGGATAGAGTATCAAAGTGGATTTTTAGTTAGAGCTTTAGGCTAAAGACAAAAATATGGAGATATTTCTGAACTCTTCTACTTTAGAAGATGATGAGCCTGAATCATTGGACTAATTACTCTTTAATTGATTGAACAGAATATTGTATGTCAAAAATATCCATTCGATTTTATAATGACCGTGAGGTGCGAGCTGTTTGGGATGAGGAAAATTCCAAATGGTGGTTTTCTGCGGTTGATATTGTGGCTGCCATCACCGATAGCCCCAATCCGAGAAAGTATTGGGGCGTATTGAAGACGCGAATGAAGAAAGCAGAAAACGAGTTGACTACAAAGTGTAGTCAACTGAAACTTACTGCTGCCGATGGTAAGAAATATGCCACAGATTGCTTTATACAAGATGATATAACCGAATTGGTAAAAGCTATTCCAAGCAAACGAAGTACTGATTTTCTCGATTGGTTTACATATAACGACAACACCATTGATGGCCAAAGTCGCAAGAAGGCTTATTCGTTGTTTGAGAGTGGTATGCTGAATAGTTTGGAGCCGGGTAGCATTAAATGTTTGCAACAGATACACGCCTACCTGTTTGGTGGATTGTATGAGTTCGCAGGGCAGATCCGCACCAAGAATATCAGCAAGGGTGGATTTACATTTGCTAATGCATTGCACTTCTCAACCATCTTACCAACAATAGAGAATATGCCTGAAACCACATTTGATGAGATTGCCGACAAGTATGTTGAAATGAATGTTGCTCATCCATTTATGGAGGGTAATGGTCGTAGCACACGCATTTGGCTGGACCTTATGTTCAGACGGTCATTGAAGAAATGTGTCGATTGGAGTAAGATTGATAAGAACGACTATCTGTACGCTATGCGAAAAAGTGTGGTTGATCCATCGGATATCAAAAGACTTCTGAAATCTGCATTGACTGACAAGATCAATGACCGCGAAACCTTTATGAAGGGTATCGACTACTCGTATTATTACGAGCAGGAAGAGTAAGAGGATATTGACCTTGAAAGTTGAGGTGGTGCAAAGAATTAATTAACATTGCAATATGATTGACTTTGATACATACATAAAAATGGGTGAGCCTGGTGGTAAAGAGAGAGCCGAGGCGTGGAAAACTGCGATTGGTTTGCAAGCTGTTGATGGACTCAAAACTTCTGAGTACCTGAACGAAACTGCTGCAAAGCATATTGAGGGGGACATTACCATTGAACAGGTAAAGGAACTCATCGATACTTATTACCAATCAAAGACCGCAAGAACACCCGAAGATGATGAAAAAGAGGAAGCGGACAAGGCAGCTGCAAACATTACCAAAATTATAAATGAGCCATCGTTCACATTCTCCCTTCATGGATTGACATCTATTCACAAAAGAATTTTTACAGGGATATTCAAACATGCAGGTATCTTGCGTGACTACGAAATATCTAAGAAAGAATGGGTATTGGATGGAGCATCTGTTTCATATGGATTTGCCTTTGAACTAAAAGATGCATTGTCGCACGACATTCAGAGAGAGCGAGATTTCAAGTATACAGGTATGGATATATCAGAAATCGTTAAGCATATCGCTCAATTTACTTCAGATATCTGGCAGATTCATCCATTTTGTGAAGGTAATACAAGAACAACAGCAGTATTCATCATCAAGTATCTACGCTCACTCGGGTTCGATGTAAATAATACCACTTTTGAGAAAAATTCATGGTACTTCCGCAATGCTCTTGTGCGTGCCAATTACCAGAATCTTCAGAAAGGGATATATAAGGAAACTACTCATCTTGAACGTTTTTTCCGCAACCTTTTGATGGGCGAAGATAATGTTCTAATGAACAGACATCTTCATATCAAGGCCAAAGAGTTACTTGATGGGACTACCCCAGCAAGTACCCCAACAAGCGTCATCCCAGAGAGCGAAAATGTTAAGCGTTTAATTAGTGCTATTGCGGAGAAACAGCTATCGGTAAAGGAAATGATGGCTGCCGTTGGATTAAAAGATAGACCAAATTTTATCGAATATTCTCTTTCTCCTGCTATGCGGGAAGGATATGTTCGTATGCTTTATCCTGATTCTCCGCGCCACCCACGCCAGAAGTATATATTAACTGTTAAGGGGTTAGCAGCATACAAAGAACTTTCGAGATAGTATAGTTTAACATTAAAGAGAGATGTATGAATGCTTCTTTTGCGTATGGTAGAATAGTGCCCGACAAGAATTTCATTGACCGAGAGGCTGAGATTGGTTAAAGACTGAGTATTTTGCAAAGTAAGTTGCGAAACCGCTGTTTCGGAAACAGCCATTTCGGAACGGTGCCTCATTTTTGTACCTTTTCGGAGTGAAAAATGGCTGATTGACAATCACCTACACTTTCTGCATCGGTAAGTAGATAGTTGAATGTAAGCATTATATAATATGTCTGAATAAATGGAGTACACTCCCTTGATAGAGTAGTACTCCATTCTTTTCTTGGGGCGTTAAAAATGAATTTTCCAAGAAATTTATATTTTTTTTGAAAAAAACAGGGTAATTCACAAACAAAATTCGTTTATTAGGTGTTAATATAGTATAACACAAGCAACGCACCTATGACCGACTACGAAAATAAGGTAATATCCCACCGTAAAGAGCTCTATTACCACGCCCTTCGCCTCACTCGCAACAAAGAACTTGCCTCCGACCTTTTGCAAGATACCCTCTTTCGCCTCCTCACCAATGCCGGCAAATATAAGGAGTGCGACAAATTCATCGGTTGGGCCCGCAGGGTAATGTTCAACATCTTTTTAAATACTTACCAAACGAAAGAAAAGCATCTCTTCCGCCCTTTAATAGCCGGTTACGACGATGGGGCAGAGGAGGCCCTCCCCGCAGTATCCGATGGCGAAAATTTTTATAATTACACCGAAATAATGACAATTATAAACAGCCTTCCACCCGAATCATCACACCTTCTATCGCTCCGTGCCGTCGGTTACAAATACGACGAAATAGCCGAGGAGTTTCATCTTCCCGTAGGTACCATAAAAAGCCGCCTTTCTGCTGCCAAGCACAATTTAAGGATACTGCTTGAAATGTGATGTTGACCTTGTGCCGGCAGCAGACTCTCCCCCGCCTTTGCAAGATACTTTTGCGAGGGTGGGGATTTTTAAAAAGGAATTTGTTACGGATTTATAGGTGGCAAAAGGGGAAGGTTATGTGGTTTTGTGTAAAAAAAATGCCGGAAACTATTGCACAACTGAAAATAATATTATACCTTTGCAACGCTTTAAGGAATTGCTTGAAGCAGAATGGTGGTTATAGTTCAGTTGGTTAGAGCGTCAGATTGTGGTTCTGAATGTCGTGGGTTCGAGTCCCACTATCCACCCGAAGAGAGAAGCTAATGCTTCTCTCTTTTTTGTTTCATTAGTTTGTTATTTGTCTTTTTTTACGCTATTTTCGCACTGTGTAACCCAATAATTATGCGATTATATATAACAACACTCTTTCTCCTCATTCTTTCGGTGAGTGTGTCGGCACAAACAGAAAAGAGGGATAAAAAAGAAGATATAATAGTGATGCCTCAATATCCCGGTGGGCACGAAAAGATGATTGACTATCTTTTTGTGGAGACTAATTATCCCGGCGAGGCATATGAGAAGAAAGAGACGGGCGAGGTTCTTGTGGGTTTTACAGTGGAGGCTGATGGCTATATCTCTATGGCGCAGGTGCTTAAAGGCGTGTCGCCATCACTTGACGCCGAAGCGGTGCGCGTTGTCAAGAGTATGCCAAAATGGATACCCGGCACACGCAATGGTCGCCCAGTGAGGGCCGAGCTCTCAATACCTATAAATTTTAAACTTATATTGAAAAACCACTACTACAACGCCAAGGCGCTTGAAAATGGAATAACAAAACCCACGGCACGCGAAAAACGCCGTGCCGCAAAGTGGTGGTCGGGCAAGTAACCAAAGAAATAAATATGTTGTATAATAGTGTACAGGATCGGGTAGAAGCCCTGCGTAAATATATGGCCACGAAAGGCCTTTCGGCATTTGTTGTGGTGAGCAGTGATGCTCATAGTAGTGAATATGTGGCCGACTGTTGGAAGGCGCGCGAGTGGCTCACAGGGTTCGACGGCTCGGCCGGTACGGCGGTGATAACCCTCGACGATGCCTGCCTGTGGACCGACTCTCGCTATTGGCTCGCTGCCGAGCAGGTGCTTGCCGGTAGCGGCATACGCCTTATGAAGGATGGTGACAAAGATACCCCAACGATTATCGGGTGGCTGTGCAGCGTGCTTGCAGTCGGGGATACTGTCGGCGTGGATGGGACAGTGTGCACAATAAGCGAAACAACAGCTTGGGCATCCTCTCTCTCCGCTTGTGGAATATCGCTCGACACTTCACACGCTCCTTTCGATGAAATTTGGCACAACCGCCCCTCTCTTCCTATGGGCGAGGCAACCATTATGCCTCTTGAACTTTGTGGCGAGGCTGACGCCGACAAACTGCAACGTCTGCGCGAGAAACTTGCTCAAAATGGTGCCGACGGAATGTTGGTTACTATGCTCGACGAAATTGCTTGGCTCACCAATCTGCGCGGCTGTGATGTAGATTATAATCCGGTTGTTGTTTCCTATATGCTTGTTACTGCGGCCGATGCAACCCTTTTTATTCATCCATCGAAAGTTACCCCCGCCATAGAGGCGCATCTTACTACTGCCGGAATTTCCATAGCTCCCTACGATGCAGTGTGGAACGCGCTTGCTCTCTATCCTCACGATACAATATTTATGTCGCCCACACGCTGCAACAGTGCTGCGCTCGGGCAACTTAATCCCGCCTGTCGCACAATTTTCGGCGACTCCCCAATAGCTGCAATGAAGGCTGTAAAGAACAGCGTGGAGATTGATGGATTTAAAAAAGCGATGCTTGCCGAGGGCGTGGCAATGGTGAAACTGCTGCATTGGTTAAAGCCGGCGGTGGAGCAGGGCGGTGTTACCGAGCTTGATGTTGATAGCCGGCTCACAGCTTTTCGTCGTGAGTCGTCGGCATTCACGGGATTGAGCTTTGCCACCATAGCTGCCTATGGAGCCAATGCTGCCATAGTGCACTATGAGCCAACGCCTGCTTGCAACGCCACGCTACAACCTCGCGGTTTTTTGTTGCTCGATTGTGGCGGGCAATATACTTGTGGCACCACCGATGTAACACGTACAATCCCACTGGGGCCTCTCACCGAGGAGGAGAAACGCGATTACACCCTTGTCCTGAGAGGGCATATATCCCTTGCAATGGCACACTTCCCTGTGGGCACCTGTGGCACTCAATTGGATGTGCTTGCCCGTCAGTGGCTGTGGCGCAACGGCAAGAATTATCTCCACGGAACAGGGCACGGAGTGGGGCACTTCCTCAATGTGCACGAGGGGCCGCATCAAATTCGTATGAACAATATGCCGGCACCGCTCCTGCCTGGTGTTACAGTAACCAATGAGCCGGGTCTTTACAAGGCCGGCCGTCACGGCATACGCATAGAAAATACAATGCTCGTTAAGCAGTGTGCCACCACCGAATTTGGCGATTTTTGCTCAATGGAACCGCTTACCTTGTGCCCCATAGACACCACAGCCATAATTCCGGAACTATTGGGAAGCGAGGCTGTCGACTATCTGAACAGCTACCACGCAATGGTGTACGAAACCCTCGCCCCACATTTGAGCGGCGAACATCTGGAATTTCTCAAAAAGGCTTGTGCCGCAATGTAATATGCGCAGAATGTTCCTGTTTATAGCAACGCTTCTGCTCTTCGGTTGCGGTGGTAACACTGTAAAGGAAGAGCCCATTGTGCTTATCGCTCACGCGGGCGGTGAAATTGATGGCTATGTATATACAAACTCCCGTGAGGCACTCGAAAAATCTGTGGCAGCGGGCCATTCTTTCATAGAATTAGACCTGCTGTTTACCGCCGACAGTGTGCTTGTGGCCGCCCATTCGTGGGAGGAGTTTAACGAAGCGACGGGATACGCCCACAAAGGCGACACGGCACCCGCATTTGCCGATTTTTCTACGCGCCGCATACACGGCCGTTACACCCCTCTTTCGGCAGCTGAGATTAACGAATTTTTCACAGCCGACAGCACTCTTGTGCTTGTGACCGACAAAATATCCTCGCCCTCCGTGCTTGCCGCCAATTTCCCCACACTCAAAAACCGTATGGTGGTAGAGGCTTTCAACTACAACGATTATTCAACCCTTCTCTCGCAAGGCTATTATCGCGTTCTATACTCCTGCCTCGCCACCGACCTTAATAGCGCGCTTGTGAAGCATTTGCTTTTGTCTCCCCTCTTCAAAGGACCCAAAATAGAGTGGATAACAATGTATGTGGGCGAGCTTGATAATCCGCTGTTCCGTTTCATAGATACGTTTGCCACATTCAGAATGGCTCTTTTCACAGTGAATAGCATCGACGAAATTCCACAAGATGAGTTACGGAATATAAACAAAGTGAAAATGATTTATACCGATAAGCTTGAACCTTAAAAAATACAAAGTTCAATCATTTATTAAAATAAATATTCTTGGAAGAAAGAATATTCTCTCTTTTTTGAGCATTGGTTGCTGAAAGATACTTAAATTTGCATTGTTGATGGGAATAAATCCATTGACGATAAAAGCATTTTGCAAAGTACTAACCTGTAAATTCGCCAAAATTTTCTATAAGGGACCGAAGCAATCAATGCTCATTCTGTGTATATACACCACTGTGAAGTAAACATAGTGGGAGTAAATGTATATTCACGGCGTGGGAATATTGTTTCTTCTATGTTCATCTTATAGAGGGCGTTTGGCGATGCCCGCAGGTTAATGGACGTAAGACAGGATGACTCAAAAGCCCCTTATTAAGGTATCGCACCCTCGCTAGAATATACTCTGGCGAGGGTGTTTACTTTGTATATATTACTTTTGGGTCAGCCCCTTGGAGTTTATATTGTTTGCACTCAGCTTACTCCTCGTCGGGAGTGTGAAGAATGAGCGTTGTTGCACCCAAGGTGATTATGGCTCCCGCCTCTATGCGCAGACGCTCTTTGTTGCCAAGCACACGGTTCATTACAAATGTTCCGGTAACACTTTGGTTGTCGCGTATGGTGTATATAAGTTCGTCGCCGTATCCGCGCTTCACATTCACAATGCAGTGGCGGCGGTCCATACTGGGGTCGCTTGTCTCGATGGGAAGGGTAACAACGGTGCCTTTATTGTAACGGCCTATAAGATTGTCGCCCTCTTGTAAGGGAAGCACCTGTTTGAAGCAGAATCGATTTTCTATCACCGCCAAATAACCAAGGTCCTCGGTTGCAACCTCCTCGTCCTCTCCGATGCGTATGGTGAAACTCTTGCGGCACTGCTCACACTCGAACACAAGGGATTGTCCCTCCTCGTAGCCGCTTGCATCGAAGTCGATAGGGTGGTCGCACTTTGGGCAGATTATTTTTTTCATTATCGGGCGGTTGTTTGTAGAATCCACGCGTCGGGGAAGGTGGCTTTCAGTTCCTTTATTGCCACGGTGGCGTCGTTGTTGCTCTCATATTGGCCGATGGATATTCTGTGGCGGCCTCCGCCTTTAACAACGGTGTATTCTGCCTGCATTTTGCGCGACAATTCCTCGATGGCGAGCTGTGCATTATCCTCGTTGGGCGAGCTTGCAACGATTATGTGATAGATTTTCTCGTTCTCTATGGTTGTGGGGGCAACGGACTCTGTTGCCGATTTTTCGGCTGTAATAATCTCTTCGGCAGGCTCCTCTATGCGCAGAATTTCCATATTGCCGTTGGCGTCGATGGGCGATATTTCGCAATTCTCCACTGCGTTCATTGCCGGTGCGGGTGCGGGTGCACTCACCTGTTGCATAAGCGATATTTGCTCGTTTGATGCAAAGCTTGTGAACGATGCCTGCATATTCTGCTTGAAGGCACGGTCGCTCATAGGTGTAACAAAAATGAATGTGAGAATTATAGCCGCTGCCGTAGCAATGTATTTGCCAAGGTCGCGACGCTTTATCACAATGCTCTTCTCCTCGCAGTTGCTCAATCGGGGAATTGCAAACGGCTCGAACCCGAAGTTATATGCATCGTCTATTCCGTTGGCATCCACCTCAAAAGAGATGTTGCCGTTTATGTTCATATAGAATGTGCCAAGCTCGCCGAAACGAACAATGCTGTTCTGCGACAATTCGCTACGAAGGGTGGCAATGTGCTTATTCATAAGCTTGCTCGCCTCGTCGTAGGATAGCTGCTCGCGGTCGATATACTCCGAAATAAGCAATGCGTCGTCGGCAGTTACCTTGGGATTGAAGCGCATTGTGCGATAGGGGGGCATAAAAATCTGCTCCTCGCTGTTGTAGCACGCGGGTACCTCCTCGGCAAGGAAGGCACCTACTCCGGGCATTATCACGCAATTGTGGCGTGCAATGAGATACGAAATATGTCCAACTAATTTTTCCACGAAGCAAAAATAATAAAAATCGCCTTCCCAATCAACAACTTTATTATAATTTTTATGAAGAAAAGCATTTATTTTCTTTCTATGGTTATCGAGTGGCAAAAAAGCACTATCTTCGCATAGCAGAATGGTGATTATGGTAATAGACAACGAACCTCGTAAAATAGAATTACTCTCCCCTGCCCGTAACCTGGAAACGGGAATTGCGGCAGTGAACAGTGGTGCCGATGCTGTGTACATAGGTGCGTCGCAATTTGGCGCTCGTCAGGCGGCAGGAAACTCCGTGGAGGATATTGCACGTTTGGTCGCCTACGCCCATCTGTTTGGCGTTAAAGTATATGTGACGCTCAACACCATTCTCACCGACGAAGAGATTGCCCCTGCCGAAAGGCTTATAAACGAACTTTACAATATTGGGGTAGATGCACTCATAGTGCAGGATATGTCGATATTGAAAATGAATATCCCGCCCATAGCCTTGCATTGCAGCACACAGATGGATAACCGCACGGTGGAGAAGGTGCAATTCCTCTCGCAGTTGGGGTTCCCACGAGTAGTGCTTGCCCGTGAACTTACTCTGCAACAGATTGCCGATATTCACAAGGCTGTTCCGGCTACGGAGCTTGAAGTGTTTGTACACGGAGCTTTGTGCGTGAGTTACAGCGGGCGTTGCTACGCTTCGCAACACTGTTTCGGCCGCAGTGCCAACAGGGGGGCTTGTGCACAATTCTGCCGCCTTTCGTTCAATCTGCTCGACAGCGACGGAACCATAATAAGCAAGGATAAGCATCTGCTCTCGCTCAAAGATATGAACCGCAGCAATATGCTCGAAGATATGCTCGATGTGGGAGTGTCGTCGCTCAAAATAGAGGGACGCCTCAAAGATGTGTCGTATGTGAAGAATATAACAGCATATTATCGCCAAAGACTCGATGCAATATTTGCCCGTCGCAAAGAGTATGTGCGTGCCTCCTATGGCAAGGTGGAACCGCACTTTACTCCGGCTCCCGAAAAAAGTTTCAATCGTGGATTTACCGATTATTTCCTAAAAGGCACACGCGCTGATATTACCTCTTTCGATACTCCAAAGTCGATGGGCGAGTTTATGGGGCGTGTAAAGAGCGTGTCGCACAATAGTATAGTGGTAGATACAACCGCCTTTAACAATGGCGACGGAGCCTGCTTTATAACTCCTGCCGGAAGGCTGCAAGGCTTTCACATAAATCGCGCCGAGGGGAACAGACTCTTCCCGCAGAATATGCCGGCAATTTCATCCGGCACCGAGCTCTATCGTAACTACGATTGCGAATTTGAGCGCACACTCTCCCGCCCTGATAATCCTCGTCGCTTAATGCTCACCCTCTTGTTGCGCGATACGGATGCAGGTTTTTCCCTTTCGGCACTCACGGAGAGTGGAGTGGAATGCAGTGTTCAGTCACCATTGTGCAAGGAACTTGCCCGTTCGCCACAAAAGGATAATATTTTGTCGCAGCTGAAAAAGTGGGGCAACACCCCCTTCGCCGTGGCCAATGTAGATGTATCCATAAGCGATAATTGGTTCATCCCATCGTCGTTCCTTGCCGAAATGCGTCGTCGCCTGTGCGACAAGCTTGTGGAACTGTTGCAGGCAAAAGCTCCACGCGAAATAATGCCGGAAATAGACAATGCAGTGCCGTGTGGCTGCGAAACAATAGATTACAGCGGCAATGTGTCGAACAGCCTCGCTCGGGCCTTTTATGAGGAGCACGGGGCAAAGGCAGTTGCTCCCGCCTATGAACAACAACCTGTGAAAGGGGCCCTGCTGATGAGCTGTAAGCACTGCATAAAATATTCTCTCGGGTGGTGCAGCAAAGTAGGTAAAAAATCGCCCTATAAAGAACCTTTTTACATAGTATCGGGCGACGGTCGCCGTTTCCGTCTGCAATTCAACTGCCACGATTGCCTGATGTATGTCGTTGCCGACGAATAGATGAAAAAGAGCCACACTCAGGGGAGAAGTATGGCTCTTTGTTTCGAGTAAACGCCTTTACCCGTCGGGGTGTCGGCTTTCACAAGTGGACACGCACGATAATCTATTACTATGAAAAACACGAAAATATAACATTTTAAAGGTTTAAATTGTTGTGCTTTAAATAGTTAAACTTTGTAAAAAGGGTGTTTTTTGGTGTTTTTTTCAAAAATAAAAACTGCATTTCGGTGCATTTCTACGCATTTATTACTATTTTTGTGTGCATATTGTGTGCACATTGTGTGCAAAATATGAAAAACACACCCGAAACGATGGTAATTTCTTCTCACTTTTCATACTCCACACGCCCAATGTTTTTCATATTCTTTAAAATGGCTTTTTGCCGGCGGAGCATATATTTCGATGGGCGTTTGGAACTGTATATGCGGGGGTTGGGAAGTGTGGCGGCAATAAGTGCGCATTGCGAGCGGGTGAGCTTGTCGGGGGTGGTGTCGAAGTTTTTGCGTGCAATGGCTGCTGCGCCATATATTCCATCGCCCATTTCTATACAGTTGAGATAAACCTCCATTATGCGTCGTTTGCCCCAAATAATCTCTATGAGCAGGGTGAAGTAGGCCTCTAACCCTTTGCGCACCCACGAGCGGCCACTCCACAGGAATGCATTTTTTGCAGTCTGCTGGCTTATGGTGCTTGCTCCGCGCAGGCGTTTGCCCTTGCGTGCCTCTTCTTGTGCTATTCGTATCTGTTCAAAATCGAACCCGCTGTGTGTGGTGAAGAGATTATCTTCCGACGCTACCACGGCAAGTGGCAGATGGGGCGTGATTTTTTCGAGCGGAGTCCAATGGTAATTAATCTCCACTCCCTCGTTTATGTGGCGTTGCAGCATAAGCGGGGTACGGGGAATAGGGATATATTTGTATAATACAACAATTGCTATACTCGACACAATGGTGAGGAGTATAGCAATTAGTATTATATTCAATAGTTTTTTCAATATGTTTATTCTATTTTGCGGTGTGCGAGAGGTAGCGGCTTATGTCGAAGAATACTTTGCGTGACTGGAATTTTGTGGTTGGCTCTATTGTCACAATATTGCAAAGTGATGATTTATCGAGCTCACGCGATGTTACTTCGTTTACATCGAGCACTCCGTAGAGGATGTGGTCCTGGTCGTCGGGGGTGATTACGCGATAGGGGGTGCTGCTGCTCTTGCCATTGCCCTGCGTGGTTATCATATTGAGAATGCCGAGGTATTTTTTCAGGTACGATTGTGTCTCTTCCTCGGGCTTTATAAGGCTGTCGGCTGCACGCCAAGCATAGAAGAGGGCGTTGAGGCTCACGGGGTTATATTCGAGAATTTTTTTTGCAGTTTCGTACTGTTTGAGCATATCTCCCGATGCTGCGTAATTTTTCAATGCCTCTTCGTTGTTGTCACCGGCTCCTTTGTACTGCGGGGTGAAAGTGTATCCGTAGTAAACGAGAGCATAGTCGTCGACACGAATCATAGGGTCGTCGTTCAGATAGATGTTGAGAATGTCGTTGTAGTACTCTTTTTCATTCTCCACAACTTCTTTTATGGTTTTGTAATCCATCTGCTGTGCGCCGGCTGTGAATATTGCCACGAACAGTGCAGTGAGTGCTATTAGTTTTTTCATCCTTATACTATTTTTATTATTACTCCATTGTTGGCTTCTATCTTAACAGATATTTTCTCGGCAGAGTTCAAGAGAATTTCCATTTTCTCCCCGCTCATAAGCTCGGTGGCTGTTACCTTCTTATTGCTGCTCGACAGGCCGAAATATGCGTATGCCTCTTCGGGTATTGTAACTTTACATTCGCGGGCAGTGTTGCTGAAATTGGTTGCAATGAGCAGAAGTTCCTTTTTGCTGCCGCGCAGGAACGAATATATGTGGTTGCTGTCGTATGCGTCGCAACCGCGATTGGCATATTGAAGGTCGTAGAATTCACCCTCGCTCAATGCCTCGCTGCTGTTGGCAAGGTTGAGCAATTTTGCATAGAAGGATTGCAGGGCTTGTTCCTCGTCTGTCAGATTGGCGGTGTTGTAGCTGCCGTCGCCTTTCCAGCGACGCAGTGTGTCCACGCTCCAATAGTCGAAAATGGTGGTGCGCCCGTCTACTCCGCTGTACCCCTCTTTGTCCATTCCTCGCTCGCCAAGCTCCTGCCCTGCATAAAGCATAAAGGGTTGTTTGCCGATGGCTACCGATACGATGGCTGCTGCAAGAGCTCTCTCGGCCTTTGCTGCGAAGAAGTCCGAGGCAATGCGCTGCTCGTCGTGATTTTCGAGGAAGGTGAGCATATTCTCGCGAATGTCGGCAGTCTGTTGCAGTGTGTAGGTGATATTGTCGGCCGCTGTCTGCCCGCTCATCACTCCTTTTAGAGTATCGTATAGGCCCACTTTGTCGTACAGATAGTCGAAACAACCATCCTTTATGAATGTGCGGTATATGTGCGGCTGATAAATTTCGCCAATGAAGATTATTCCCTTGTATTGCTCCTTTATTTTGGGAACGGCCCATTGCCAGAATTCCACGGGTGTCATTTCTATCATATCGCAACGGAAGCCGTTGACACCTTGCGCTGCCCAATATTGCAGAATTTTGAGCATCTTCACCCAAGTGTTGGGCACGGGGCTGAATTGACGGTTGCCCGAGCGGTAATCAATGCCATAGTTGAGTTTCACTGTATCGTACCAATCGTTGCGCGAGGGGCTGCCGAAGCAGTCGTTGCCTGTGGCACGAAGAGGATTTTCGTTGTAAGGTTCTGTGGCACAATCGGTGGCGTCGATGTTGCAACCGTAGGAATGCTCGCCCAGATAGTAGAAGTTGTTGTGTCCTACGAAAAAGGCATTCTTGTCGTCGAATTCTCCAAAGTCGTATGTTCCGGCGGGGCGGTTGTCGCTCTTGTAGTGGCGTGCAACGTGGTTGGGGATGAAGTCCATAATAACCTTCATTCCTGCTTTGTGCGTGCGCTCGATGAGAGCGAGAAACTCCTCGCGACGCTTCTCAACATTTACGGCAAGGTCGGGGTCGTTGTCGTAATAGTCCTTTATGGCATAAGGAGAGCCTGCTTCGCCTTTCACTGTGGCGGGGTGGGTATTCTCAATGCCGTATTTGCTGTAATCGGTGCGGGTGGTGTGTTCGATTACTCCTGTGTACCACACGTGTGTGATGCCAAGATTGCGTATGGCACGCAGAGCCTTGGGAGTAATGTCGTTGAATTTGCCGCATCCGTTCTGTTCGATTGTTCCGCCTGCAACGCAGTTGGCGTTGCTGTTACCGAAAAGGCGGGGAAGTAGCTGGTATACTATTATGCGTGACATAGTTCTATATTTTCGGCACCTGTGGAGGGTGCAATTTTCTTAATCATTCCTTGCAGTACTGCTCCGGGGCCGCATTCGGTGAACGATGTTGCACCGTCGGCTATCATTTGCTGCACGCTTGCTGTCCAGCGTACGGGTGATGTGAGCTGTGCTATGAGGTTGGCTTTTATCTCTTCGGGGGCTGTGTGGGGCTTGCCGTCTACATTCTGGTAAACAGGGCAACAGGGGGTGTGTATGGTGGTTGCTTTTATGGCTGCTTCCAATTCCTCTTTTGCCGGTTGCATAAGGGGGGAGTGGAAGGCTCCGCTAACAGCGAGGGGGAGTGCTCGCTTGGCGCCGGCGGCTTTCATTGCTTCGCAGGCCTTCTCAATGCCTGTTACGTCGCCCGATATTACAAGCTGCCCGGGGCAGTTGTAGTTGGCGGCGACCACAATGTTGCCGCTTGCGCTTATTTCAGCGCATATTTCTTCTATTTTTTCGTCGCTCAATGCTATGATGGCTGCCATTGTCGATTGCTGTGCTTCGCAGGCTTTCTGCATTGCCAATGCGCGTTTGTACACGAGTTTAAGGCCATCCTCGAATGATAATGCGCCTGCGGCCGTGAGTGCCGAAAATTCTCCGAGAGAGTGGCCGGCAACCATTTCCGGCGAGAAGGCCTCGCCCATTGCCAGTGCCGAAATTACCGAGTGTATGAATACTGCGGGCTGTGTCACCTTTGTCTGTCGGAGTTCCTCGTCGGTACCTTCGAACATTATGTCTGTTATGCGGAATCCTAATATATCGTTTGCTCTCTCGAAATACTCTTTGGCTGTGGGATTATTGTCGTATAACTCCTTTCCCATTCCTTTGAATTGAGCGCCTTGTCCGGGAAATACAAAAGCTTTCATAAGTGTGTAAAATGTTGGTTTTTTCTTTATATTTTGTTCTTTGTTCTTTAATAAATAGCAAAGGTATTGTTTTTTGCGCAAAAAACCTTCTCTTTTTTGTTTTTTTAATAAAAAGAGTATATCGCCGATATTCTATCGTTTTTTTCGATAAGTACAATAGGTAAAAATGATAGATATAAATTAGGGCGCTGTAAAAAGAGTACTACTTTTGCAAAGTTTAGTGAAAAAACGTTGTAAATACACAAAAATATACACGTTGGCGGCTGAATAAATGAGGAAAAATTAATACTAACCTTTATAAATTTAATTTTATGTTTAAAATTTTTCCGGGATTCAATATTTTGGAGAAAATCCAGAAGGATAAGTCCCACAAGAGAGAGAGGAATTTTCCTCTGAACACAATCAAACTTATTTTGATAATTGCCGCAACTTTGATTGTGGCGTTGCTTCCCACCGAGACTTTCCACGAAATGGGTCTCGAAGGTTTGACAATTATTCACCAGCGTATCATCGCTCTGTTTGTGTTTGCAGCGCTTATGTGGCTCACCGAGGCTATGCCTTCTTGGGTAACATCTATGATTGTGGTGACAATTATGCTTTTTACCGTATCGACGAGTGCGCTTAACTTCTTGCGTCCCGAGGATACATCGGGCCTTGTGCCTTTCAAGAGCATTTTTGCTTGTTTCTCGAACCCCACCATTATGCTCTTTATCGGTGGTTTTGTGCTTGCCATCGGCTTGACAAAAGTGAAGCTCGATGTTGCGCTTGCACGTGTTCTGCTTAAACCCTTTGGTACAAAATCGGAGGTGGTGCTTCTTGGATTCATCCTTGTTACAGCAATCTTCTCGGCATTTGTGAGCAACACTGCCACAGCAGCTATGATGCTTGCTTTCCTCACCCCTGTATTGCGCTCTCTCCCCGCCGACGGTAAAGGTCGCATTGCTCTTGCGTTGGCTATTCCCGTGGGTGCCAACCTTGGTGGTATGATTACTCCCATCGGTACACCTCCCAATATGATTGCACTCGATTATCTTGCATCGCAGGGTATGGGAATCAGCTTCGTCGATTGGACTATTAAAATGGCTCCCTTCGTGCTGTTGCTTTTGTTCCTCTCTTGGTTGCTGTTGCGTATTCTTTTCCCCTTTAAACAGAAGAATATCAAGATTGAGATTGAGGGCGATATTGAATGGAACCTTAAAACTTGGTCGGTGGTAATTGCTTTTGCGGTTACAATATTTATGTGGATGTTCGGTACAGATATGTGGGGTGTGGATACAAACGTGGTGGCTATGATTCCTATCGCAATATTCTGTGCATCGGGTATTCTCACTCGTCGCGACCTTGAAGAGATTAACTGGAGCGTTCTGTGGATGGTAGCCGGTGGTTTTGCATTGGGCGTTGCTCTTAACTATGGCGGTGAGAATTCGCTCAGCAGCCTTATCGTAAAATCGGTTCCCTTTGACAACTTCTCGCCTGTGGTTGTGATGGTTCTTGCAGGTTTAATATGTTTCGCCTTCTCGAACTTTATCTCTCACTCGGCGGCTACCTCTCTGTTGGTGCCCGTGCTTGGTGTTGTGGCAAGTGGTCTTGGTACAGCTCTCGATGGTGTAGGTGGCCCGCAAGCAATGTTGGTGGGTATTGCCATTGCCTCTTCGGTATCAATGATTCTCCCCATCAGTACACCTCCCAATGCTATTGCTCACTCAACCGGATTTATCGAGCAGAAGGATATGATGAAGGTGGGTATTGTTGTTGGTATTATGGGCCTTGTTCTTGGATATGCAATGCTGATATTTATAGGTTTCTAAAAGACTGAATTTTATAAATAAACGGTAATCCGGCTCGCCGGCGGTCAATTTTTATGAAAAAATGGCTGCTTTGTGAGCCGGATTTTTTATCTTCGCAACAGAATTTATAAATAGGAATGGAGTTAAGACAACTGAAATATTTTGTAAAGAGTGCCGAGTATCTGAATTTTTCGGAGGCGGCGAAGCATCTCTTTATAACACAGAGCACATTGTCGCAGCAGATAAAGCAATTGGAATTTGAACTTGGCTTTACACTCTTTCTGCGCAACAGCCGCCATATTTCGCTCACCGAGGCGGGGGAGGAGTTTCTCCCGTTTGCCAAGCGCACTATACAGGATGCCGAGGATAGCGTGCAGCGTCTTAACGACTTGCAGAATGTGAAGACCGGCACACTGCGCGTGGGTGTAACTTACAGTTTAAGCACGGTGCTCACCGAGGGACTTATGCAGTTTATGCGCTCGTTCCCGGGGATAAGGCTCGAAGTGTGCTATAAGACCGTGCAGGAATTGCTGGTGCTGCTTCGTGAGCGCAAGGTTGATATTGTCCTCTCTTATAAACCGCTTATGGAGGCTCCCGATATTGAGGCAATGCCTCTCTTCGAGAATACTCTTGCGGTGGTGGTCGACAAGGGGCATTCGCTTGCTTCGTGTCGCAAGGTTAAGCTCGCCGAGCTTCAATCGCATCAGTTGGTGCTGCCATCGCCGGGCTTGCAGGCCCGCAGTATGCTCGACAGGCTTATGGAGGGAAAGGATTTTCAACTATCGTCGAGGCTTGAACTTAACGAAACGAATATCTTGTTGCAGATGGTCTCCACAGGCACATACGCAACAATTCTTTCAACATCGGCGGTCTTTGGCAACACTCGTTTCAAGGCTGTGCCCATAGACGAGCCGGGCAATACAATGCAGGCTTCGTTACTCACTCTTAAAGGAGCTTATAAAAAGGCCTCGGCAAGGGAGTTTATAAAGATTTTGCTCAACACTGAGGCTGTGAAACGCAGGCTCATAAATTGGTTCGATTAAATTATATATATAAATATGGTAGAAAAGTATAGCGCGGTAAAGCGTATTCCCAGTTTCGACGTAGATATGTCGTCGACTTTAAAGCCGGCCTCTTTTCTTAATTATGCACAGGAGGCTGCAAATATTCACGCTGATGCTATTGGCGTTGGTTACGATTCTATGCAAACAACCCGCAAGGCGTGGGTACTTGCGCGTATGCAGGTGCTGTTTCACAAACTTCCCAAATGGAAGGATAATATAAACATACAGTCGTGGCATAAGGGGGCCAATGGCTTCCAATTTTTCCGCGATTTTGTGGTGTTCGACAAAGAGGGTAGTGAGAAACTTATTTCGGCTACAACATCGTGGTTGGTTATCGATATTGACAGCCGTCGCCTCTCGAAATATCCCGAGCTTGCTCAAAATGAAGATAAGTGCATAAAGGAGGATGTTATTGCCGAACAGCCTGCCAAGATTGCTATGCCCAAAGAGGTGGAGCCGATGCACGTGATGAGTCACGCGGTGAATTACAGCGACCTTGATATGATAGGGCACGTGAACAATGTGAAATACACCGAGTGGGCAATGAACGCCATTGAGCTTGATGTGGTGACAAACAAGCATTTGAAGGAGCTTGTGATAAATTTCAACAACGAGGTGAAGGCCGGTGATATTGTGGAGATTTACCGTTACAGCGAGGTTGCCGAGGATGGCTCGCTTGTCTATTTTATAGAGGGCAAGGTGGGCGATAGGTCGTCGTTTGTGGAGAAACTTGTATTTTAATTGAATTTATTTGTGTTGCCGGCGGTTGTGTTGCCGGTGATATTTTTTACTCCTCGGTGGTGCAGAATGTTGCTTCCCGAGGAAGAAATATGTAATTTTTATGCTATTATCAATATTCTATTTTGTTCTTGGATTGGCACTGGTGATATTCGGAGCCGACTGGCTCACAAAGGGGGCTTCGGGACTGGCGCGTCGTTTTAAAATAAGCGAGCTTGTCATTGGACTCACTATTGTGGCAATGGGTACTTCGTTGCCCGAGTTTGTGATTAGTGTGGGCTCGGCAATAAAGGGTAATCCCGGGATTGCGTTGGGAAATGTTGTTGGAAGTAATATTTTCAATAGCCTGCTTATTTTAGGTATTGCTGCGCTTATTACTCCCATTAAGTTCAGTGCAAAGATGCAGTCGCGCGAAATTCCTTTCAATCTGCTTGCATCGGTTGCTGTGCTGCTTGTGTCGGGCAGTATGCTGGTGGGCGGTGCTCCCGGGGAGTATATAACCCGTTACGGCGGTCTCATTCTGCTATGTTTCTTTGCAGTGTTCCTGCGTTACACCTTTTCGATTGAGGGTGAGAGCAGCGAGGAGGAAGAGGTGGAGCAGATGCCCACAGGCAAGATTGTATTGTTTATTATTGCAGGATTGGCCGGTCTTATCTTTGGCGGTAATATTTTTGTGGATGGTGCCACGAATATAGCACTTGCCCTTGGTCTTTCCGAAGCGGTAATAGGTATTACCATTGTGTCGGCCGGAAGTTCTTTGCCGGAGCTTGCAGTGTCGGTGAGTGCTGCCCGCAAGGGTAATGCATCTATTGCGCTCGGTAATGTGATAGGCAGCAACATATTTAATATATTCTTTATTCTTGGCAGCAGTGCCGCTATTACTCCCATTTTGCTCGATGGGTTCAGTTTTGTCGATTATTATGTGCTGTTGCTATCGTCGTTGCTCATATATATGGTGACACGTTTCGGTGGCAGGAGTATTATTACCCGTTTCGAGGGTGGTGTGCTTGTTGCGGCTTATATTGCATATACAGCCTATCTGCTTGTTAATGCTTGAATATTGGGGAGAGTGTAGGGGATGAAGAAAAAAGTTATTTATTTTGTGGGAGCAGCGTTTGTTGTCTGCTTGCTCTCTTTTTTGTTGCTGCTGCAAGCGGAGTGCCCGTTCTTTAATAGCACAAAGCCACAGGCCGAAGAACCGGTTGGAGCGGTGAAGGATACGGTGAAAAAGTATGGCCTTCCCATAGAACTTTTTAATGTGCGATACGATACTTTGCGGCCGCGCCAGACGCTTGCCGAACTGCTTTATGGCTTTGGCTTTACGGCTCGTCAGGTGCACGACCTCACCCAATGCCCCGACACGGTGTTCGATGCGCGTCGGTTGCGTCCGGGGCAGGCGTGTGCGCTACTCACGGAAAAAGATAGTGCTGCACAACCACGATATTTTGTCTACGAGGAGAGTGTGAAGGATTATGTGGTATTCGACCTCTCCGCCGGTTATCGTGCCCATCGTGGCTCCAATCCCGCCGAATGGCGCGAGAGAGAGGTTGCCGGCGAGGTTAACTCATCGTTATGGGTGGCTATGCAGGAGCGCAATGCCTCGCCTGTGCTTGCGGTGCAGTTGTCCCATATATTCGGTTGGTCGGTCGACTTTTTCGGTATTCAGAAGGGTGACGAATTTCGTGTAATCTATTCGCAGGAGTATGTGAACGGCGCACCGTTGAACAACTACCGCATATTGGCAGCCTCGTTCCGTGCATCGGGCAATCTTGTCTATGCAATACCTTTTGTACAGGAGGGTGAGGAACTTTTTTACAATATAGATGGTAACAGCCTCGAAGGGGCGTTCCTTAAAGCACCGCTCGATTATTATCGTATATCGTCGCGTTTCTCTAACAGTCGCTATCATCCGGTGCTTAAAAGATACCGCTCGCACCACGGAGTAGACTATGCGGCCCCCACAGGTACTCCCGTCTATGCGATAGGCAGTGGCAAGGTGATTGCAAAGGCCTATCAGGCGGGTGGTGGAGGAAACTATGTGAAGATACGTCATAATAGTGTTTATGTAACCACTTATATGCATCTGTCACGCTTTGCCAAGGGGTTGAAGGTGGGCGATGCAGTAAAGCAGAAGCAGGTAATCGGCTATGTGGGCTCTACCGGAATTTCCACCGGCCCGCACCTCGATTTTCGTGTGCACGAGAATGGCAAGCCCATAAATCCGTTGACCATAAAGTCGCAACCTAAAAAACCTGTCGCCGAGGCTAACAAGGAGGCCTTCTCGCTATTGTGCGACTCGCTTGTGGCTCGTCTTAAAAGCATTGCCTTGTGCGATTCTGTTGCAGTCGACAGTTTGTCGGCGAACCGAAAGGATAGTTTGTTGCAAGAGTAATTATAAAAGGTGGTGACCGGTTTTATTTTGGATCACCACCTTTTTGTTTGAAGGCCGAATGAGATTTAGTCAATCGCCTTTATGTAAAAAATATTATTATTACTCCTCAACCTCAATTTGTTCCACCGGAGTTACTTTTGCCGGCAGCATATTGCCTTTAATGTATAGCTTCACCATCTCTTTTTTTGTGTTACAATGCACGGTGATGCTCTTGCGCACATAGCCCGGGGCTTTGTTCGTTCCATTGTATGTTACAAAAATAGTGTCGCTCTTGCCGGGCATAGTGGGGGCGGTGCTGAACGTGCGCTCGGTGCAGCCGCACGATGTAAACACCTGATGAATGTACAGCGGAACTTCCCCTGTGTTTGTGTAGATGAATTGACACTTTATAATGGCACTGTCGGCAGGGAAGGTGCCCATTTCGTATGTGGTTGCTTCGAACTTAATATCGGCGAGCTTTCTTTCTGTTTGTGCAAGGCCGTTTACACAAATGAGAGTAAATAGTATTATGAATATTCTTTGTTTCATAGTGCTTGTTTTATGGTGCGAAGATAGTGAATAAATCTCTACATTCCTCAAAATTACTTTTTTTAACCTCTTTTTACCTGCTTCACGCCTTTCACTCCCTCTATTTTTTCAATCAGTTTGCGCAGTTTGGCATTGTCGTCTATGAGCAGGGAGAGGCTGCCCGAGAATAGTGTGTCGTGCGACTCTATGTTTATTCCACGCATAATAACCCCCTTCTCCTGTGAGATTATCGAGGTTATATTGTTCACAATGCCAATGTCGTCGTGCCCCACAATACGCAGAATTACGGGGAAGAGTGTCCCGTTCTTGTCAATTTCGCTCCAACGGGCCTCTATTATGCGGTAGGGGTAACGCTCGCGCAGTTGCGGGGCGTTGCTGCAATCCTTGCGGTGAATGGATATTCCACCGTTTATGGTTACAAAGCCGAAAATCTCGTCGCCGAAGATGGGGTTGCAGCAACGTGACAGTTTGTAGTCGACCCCTTTGAGGTTGCGCTCAATTACAAGAATGTCGCTTGAACGGCCTGTGTCAATGTCGTTGCTGTATGTGTAGCCGCCGGCACTGTGGGTTACTTCGTTTCCCTCGTTCTGTGGCGTTGTCAGTTCTTGATACTTTCGCAGTACCTCGCTTATCTCCACGCCCCCTTCGGCCATACATTGGTAGAAGTTGGTGAGGCGTTTGAATCCCATTTTGCGTATGAGGTGGTCCATCATTCCCTCGTCATACTCTATCTTGTGGTTCTTGAACTTGCGTATGAGCATCTCCCTTGCAATGTCGGCCTGTCGGGCTGTAATCTCTTTTAGGGCTTGGCGTATTTTGGCTCGGGCACGCCCTGTCTTGGCAATGGCGAGCCACGCTTGCTTGGGTGTCTGGCTGTTGCTCGTTATAATCTCCACTTGGTCGCCGTTGTTGAGCGTGTGGCGCAGGGGCACGTTGCGCCCGTTCACAAGCGCACCGGTACATTTGCAACCAAGGCCGGTGTGTATACTGAATGCAAAATCGAGGATGGTGGCTCCTTTGGGCAGGCGGAAAAGGTCGCCTTTGGGGGTGAAGATAAAAATCTCGTCCTTGTAGAGCTCCATCTTGAATTTGTTGTCGTTAACATCCTCCTCGCTCAAATTTTGGAGTGTGTCGCGTATGGAGGCGAGCAGATTGTCGAGCCCTTTCTCGCTCTTTATTCCCTTGTAACGCCAGTGGGCTGCAAGACCGTGCTCGGCAATTGTGTCCATTCTCTCGGTGCGTATCTGTACCTCCACCCAACGGCCTTCGGGGCCCATCACCGTAGTGTGTAATGATTCGTAGCCGTTGCTCTTGGGTACCGACAACCAGTCGCGCAGACGGTGGGGGTTGGGCGTGTATTGGTCGGCTACGATGGAGTATGCCTGCCAGCACTCTGCCTTTTCGTTCTGTGGCTCGCTGTCTATTATTATGCGTATGGCGAAAAGGTCGTATATCTGCTCAAAGGGGCGTTGCTGGCGTTTCATCTTCTGCCAGATGGAGTTGATGGATTTTGTGCGCCCTTTTATGCGGTATTTAAGGTGGGGGAGTGCTTTCAGCCTCTTTTCGATTGGTTTTATGAACGATGCAATGTAGTCCTCGCGCGATGCGGCGGTCTCCTCGACCTTGTGGCTTAATTCGGCATATATCTCGCTCTCGGTGTATCGCATTGCAAGGTCCTCCATTTCCGATTTTAGTTTGTAAAAACCGAGCTTGTGGGCCAACGGAATATAAAGTTTCGACGCCTCGGCGGCAACCTGTGTGCGTGCCTCCTTGTTGTCGTAGTTGAAAAGACGGCGCAACAGCACCAAACGGGCAGCTATCATAATGAGTATTATGCGCATATCATTGGCAAACGAGAGCAGCAGATTGCGGAAATTCTCGCTCTCTATTGTGGGGCTCTTGGCATACAGGGAGTTTATTTGCGTGAGATTGGTGAGAATGTTTGTCACGCTCTCGCCGAATTTTGTTTTTATATCCTTAATGTCTGTTACACCCTGTTGCACGCAACGGTTGAGCAGGATGCTTATTATAATTTCGCGGTGATGCCCTATCTCCTGTCCCACAAGAACCGCTGTCAGCATATCTATAATCACAGGGTGGAACCCGAAACTGTCGCGCACAATTTTACCTTGCGCAAGAGCCTTCCCAATCTCTGTTTTTATGAACAGATAATCGCTTGGAAGCAGGCCTCCTTCGATGTTTTTTCGCAAAATGGCGTTCAGTTCAAGAATTTCTCTCTTTTCCTCCTGTGTAAAAATTTCGGTTCTCTCCATTGCTCTCTTTTTGTCGGTAGTTTGTTTACGCAACCAGTCAAATGGTGCTTTTCTACCGCGAAGATAATTTTTCATTTTTAAAAAAATGCATTTTTAGGATAATTATAGGAAATTATTTATATTTTTGCACTAATACGTGAAATTACACAGCTTCTAAACTATTTTAAACTTTATAGCTATGATAAGTAAAGCCGATCAGACATTTTTAGCGAAGAAAGGTATTTCGGTGCAACAGGTTGCCGAACAGTTGCAAACCTTTAAAACAGGCTTCCCATTCTTGCCTATCGAGGCCGCGGCTACAATAGAGAAGGGAGTGGTGGCACCCTCGGCTGCCGAGGTTGATGGCTATCTTGCCGCTTGGGACGCATATTGTGCAGCCGGTAACAAGATTTTGAAGTTTGTTCCTGCGTCGGGTGCAGCGAGCCGTATGTTCAAGGACCTTTTCTCTTTTTTGAGTGCATCGTATGATGTTCCTACAACCGATTTTGAAAAGAATTTCTTTGACAATATAGAAAAGTTTGCATTCTTTGCCGACCTTGATGCTACTTGTACAAAGAACAAGGGAAATGGCGTGAAAGAGCTTATCGCAGCCGGTAACTACAAGGAGGTTGTGTTCAATCTGCTCGATTTTACAGGAATGAATTATGGCTCATTGCCCAAAGGCTTGCTGAAATTTCACAACTACGACAATGCCGCCCGCACCGCAGCCGAGGAGCATTTTGTAGAGGGTGCACTCTACGCAGCAACCGATGGCAAGGTACAGTTGCATTTTACCGTGTCTCCCAATCACAAGGCACTCTTCCAAGAGCTTGTTGCCGAGCGTAAGGCCTATTACGAAGAGTTGTTCGGCGTTACATACGATATTAACTTTTCGGAGCAGAAGCAGAGCACCGATACTATTGCCGTGGATGCCGACAACCAACCTTTCCGCGAGAATGGGGCATTGGTGTTCCGTCCCGGCGGCCACGGTGCGCTCATAGAGAACCTCAACGATATTGACGCCGATGTTATCTTCATAAAGAATATAGACAATGTGGTTCCCGACCGCTTGAAGCCCGACACTGTTACCTACAAGAAACTGCTTGCCGGTATTCTTGTTGAGAAGCAGAAACAGGCGTTTGAATATCTGCGCATTATAGAGAGCGGCAGTTACACTCACGAGCAGGTGATGGAGATGGTGCGCTTTGTGCAGCAAGACCTTATGTGCCGCAATATGGATATAAAGAACCTCGAAGATTGCGACCTTGTGCTCTATCTGCGCAAGAAACTCAACCGTCCTATGCGCGTGTGCGGAATGGTGAAGAATGTGGGCGAGCCCGGCGGAGGCCCCTTCCTTGCCTATAATCAGGATGGTACCGTATCGTTGCAGATTTTGGAGAGCTCGCAGATAGATATGAACAATCCTGCATCTAAGGCAATGTTCGAGAATGGCACACACTTTAATCCCGTGGACCTTGTTTGCGCAGTTAAGGGTTACAAGGGCGATAAATTCAACCTTCCCGACTTTGTGGACAAGAACACCGGCTTCATTTCTCATAAATCGAAGAACGGCCGCGAATTAAAGGCAATGGAGCTTCCCGGTCTTTGGAACGGAGCAATGAGCGACTGGAACACAATTTTTGTGGAGGTTCCTCTCGTTACCTTCAATCCTGTGAAGACTGTGAACGACCTTTTGCGCGATGTGCACCAGTAATGCTCTTGGTGCCGTTGCTTCGAAAAAGGAACGTTATAGATGTAAATAAGAAACTGAATTCCGGGGAATGTTTTTTGCCTTTGTCCCCAGAAAACCTGATGGTTTTATTAAGGTTTTTCATATTCTTATGTGGTTGGGGCTACACCGGGTGGGTGTAGCCCTTTTTTATATTCGTCTGCAAAATCGGGGAGGGATATGCCGTAGGGGCAGACCGGTGTGTCTGCCCGGTATTTCATTGTTGCCTGTGTGTTTTTGGGCGCACACATCGGTGCGGCAAGGTGGTTCTTTTTTATCCTGCCACGAAACAAGTTTTCAATGTCTTTATGGCAAAATAAACCGATATAAACTTGCCACGAAATAAACTTTTAGAATCTTTGTGGCAAAATAATAGAACTATGGAGGGTATCCAAAATGTCATAACAATGGACTCTTTATTCGACTGATAAAAATAACTTTACATTAGGACCTCACTTGCAGCAAAGAACTGTCAGTGAGGTTTTTTATTGTTTGTTTTTGACCACAAATCGTGCATCATCTCACTTTCTGCCCAATAGAACAATATTTATTTGAATATAATACGTCCTTGAGGTTCACTATACTCAACGCCAACGTAACCACCAAGACTATCTTCAAGGTAATGACGTAGAATTTCTATATCCGCTCCCCAATAGGTTGAAATTGGTTTTACCTGATTAAATATACCCGAAGCGCCTTGTTCGAGGATTAGGTAATCCAATGTCGCCATTATATATTGGTGTGATAATTCTATCTCTTTGTACTCTCCACTTTCTTTATCCAAAACCTCTACATTAGAGACACGGCGATTCCCCTCTCCCACATACGAGAATAACGAAGTTTCCGAATCTTTCACTACGGGAGATGGAATAGAGGGATTAACATCAAAGCGCAAACCGCTAACTTGCATGAAAGAACCCGATTCGGCAGGTAGAGAAGAAACTGAAAACTCCAATACATCAAGTAGTTGTTGTCCGGTAATGATTCCCGTAGTAATCATATCACCAAAAGGCATTATATTATAAAGGTCGTTGAACAGAATGTTACCACGATTTATATTGGTGCGAATACCACCACCATTAATTAAAGCAATATCGGCATCAGTGAAAACGCGCAAGGCATCTGCACAGAAATCACCGAGGTTGGTTTCCTGTTTGCGGACGATACGTGTTCCATCGGCATTATAAATCATAAGGTCCACTTCGCTATTTCCAATGATAAAATTACCCTGGCTCCCAATATCTTCTTTCATGCAATTGATGAAATCTTGCGCCTTATTATCGGCTGAAACTTCGCCATTAACTATATCTGTAAGCGAAGAATGTATAGTTCCGTCGGTTTTGATAGTTAGTTGGCCAATATATTGGAAGTTTGTGCCGGAAGAAGTTAGCAAAACAGGCTTGCCGTCTTTGTTGTTCACAATTTGTTTTTCAATAACGTGATGGTCGTGACCATCAATTACTGCATCCAAACCCGCAGTGTGGGCGATTAAACTCGTAGAATTGGGATGGCCTCCCGTCTTCTCACTATCGCCCAAATGAGAGAGCGCAATGACATAATCGGCCCCGTTCCGGCGGGCTTCGTCTATAAAATATTGGGCATTCTCGTAAAATCCCTCGCGCATGAAGCTATAAAGCGGATTGCCCTGCTCATCACTCAGGCTTGTTACTGTGCCGCTCGTCGTTGTGGTAAACCCGATGTAAGCCACATCCACTTCGCCATAACGAACAATATGATAGGCCGGGTATGGATAAGTGTTGGTTTGTACATTCTTAAAGTTGGCACACACAACGGGTGCATCTAGGGCCTCGGTAATGTTGAACATCTGTTCCATTCCATAGTCAAGTTCGTGATTACCTAAAGTTACAACATCATAGCCTACATAATTCATAATCTCGACAATCCGTTCACCTTTTGATATAGCACCAGCAAGTCCTCCACTTGCGAAATCGCCACAAGATATAGTCGAAACATAATCAGTGCTAGACAAACACTCGTCGCGATACGATACAAGCATCGGATAGCCGTCTATACTGCAATGAACATCGTTATCATACAAAACAATAATTGGTTGAGTTGGCAAATCCGGAAGCTGAATCTGCTCGGGGATTTCATCGCTACAAGCACAGAATATGCAAGAGCAAACAACCAAAGATAACATTAAAACATTTTTAATATACATAAGTAGATGAATTTTAACTTTGTACAAATATACGAAAAAAGTCTGTCCATAGACAAACTTTTTAGCGATTAAACACATAATCAATAACCTTAGCGTTGGCATTGTTCTCTATTGCAAAGTCGCGTTCAATATAAATATCGGTCACCTTCATAGATTCGTCCATATGGTTAAGGGCTGCGTGTACGGTATATTTATCTATTCCAACTTTATTTACGGCAATAGTTGCCCACGAATGGCGTGCTGCATAATATTCCAAGTCTTCGATGTGCAATATAATTTCATACCTTGTCATTCCCGCTTTTTTCTCGCCAAGTGCAGTGACGATTTTGATGTACCCTTCGGGGTACTTGAACAGTCAACCAAAAATTACATATACAATTCTGTGTTGTCCTTTTTTACGGCAAAATTAGCGTAATGGGATAATTTGTCGCTATATTTGTTCCAAAAACAAGCAGTTTATGATAGCTACAACCGATTACGACGATAGTCACGTTTTTCTTAAAAGTGAAATTAGTGAATTTGGGAGAGTGCCCATTCGCTGTAACCATTGTGTGATAATATATATAATGGAGGGCGAGGTAAAGTTCGAACTTAATTATTCGAACTATAATGCAAAAGCCCACTCTTTTGTACTTATTTCTCCTCTCGATATTGTAGTTGCAAAAGAGTATAGCCGTAACTATAAAGCATTGGCGCTGGTGTTGCCAATGTCGCTTGTCTCCTCTACCGGCAAATTGCAGAGTTTCGATTTTGAGTTTTACGAGAAACTTAAAGCTAATCCTGTGATAGAAATGTTTGGCGCGGAGCGGGATATTGCACACAACCTCTTTGCCACTCTTAAAGTAATTAACGATACATTTGAGTATGAGGAGTTTGAGAAATCGGCACTATCTGCTGCCAATATGGTTTTTCAATTATATATAAGCCATTTTAAGAAGTATGGCTCATTTTATGCTGCAAAGACTTATGAATCGAGGAAAAGGACTCTCTTCAAGAAATTTGTGAGAGGGCTTGTGGCTGCGAGCAATAAGTCGCGCGAGGTCCTTTTTTATGCCAATGAGCTTGGCGTGAGCAGCGGTTATTTGAACGAGGTGTGCAACGAGGTATCCAATTATTCGGCAAAAGAGATTATCGACACGGCGGTTGTCTCGCGTCTTAAATACGAACTATCGTTCACCGATAAATCCATTCAGGAACTTGCCGACGAGTATAATTTCCCCAGCCAGAGCTATTTGTGCCGTTATTATAAAAGAATTACGGGGATGTCGCCCAGCGAGTTTCGCAAGGAGAGGAAGAGAGAGTAACCATAAAAAACAATGGTGGTGACCTATTTTACTTTTAGGTCACCACCATTGTTTTTTTATGTGCAGCAGCCTACTCGTTGCCTAAGATTATGCTTACAAGTTTCGTAAGGTCGCTTACATCTACCGTGCCGTCGCCGTTAAGGTCGCCTAAAAGAGGCTCATTGTTGTCTTCTTCCTCGGGTTCAAGTTCTACAATGTTTTTAAACTCGTTCCATCCGGCAGTTGTAGCGTATGTCTCTTTTGCTCCATAAGGAACATAGAGGGTTGCCTTCTCTTTTACCAAATAGTAGAAGACATTGCTCTCTATTCCAAAAAGTTTATCGGCCGGAATAAGTGAGGTTACGCTTGTGAGTGCCGGACAATAAGAGAATGCATTATATTTTATGGATGCTACATTTTCGGATATTGTTACGCCGGTGAGGGCTGTGCAATAGTCGAACGCAGTGTTTTCTATTGTAGTTACATTGCAGGGGATTGTAACGCTTGTGAGGCTGCTGCAATGGCTGAATGTCCATTCTTCAATAGTTTTTATGCCACTGCCTATTGTCAGGCTTGTTACCCCGCTGCAACCACTGAACGCATAGCCTCCTATTGTTGTTACACTGTTGGGAATTTCTATGCTCGTAAGCCCTGTGCAATTATTGAATGCGTATCTTCCAATGCTTGTTACGCTGTTGGGTATAGTGATGCTTGTGAGACCCTTGCATCGCTCGAATGCATTGTATCTTATGGATGTAATGCCATTGGGTATTATTGTATTGTTGCAACCTTTAATTAGTGTGTTTGTTGCAGTTTCTATAATTGCGTTGCAATTTTCTCGGCTATCATATATAGTGTTACCACTTTCCACTTTTATTGTTGTTATAGCTTCACAGTAATCAAAAACGCAGTTCCCTATTGTTGTTACCCCGCTGCCTATTATTACACTTGTGAGTGCGTAGCAACCGGAAAACGCGTGATACTCGATAGTTATTACACTATTGGGAATTGTTATACTTGTCAGCCTTGTACAGTAGCTGAACGCATATTTTCCTATGTTTGTGACGCTATTGGGGAGGGTTATGTTTGCAAGGCCTGTGCAGCCATAGAATGAGTGGCTTTCTATGGCTGTTACACTGTTGGGAATTACGATGCTTGTTATGTATTCGCAATCGTAGAATGTGTGTTCTCCTATGCTCGTTACACTGTAAGTGATTCCACTGTGGGTAACGGTTGAGGGGATGCTTACCGCGTTGCTGTATTCATTGCTATAATCATAGTAGGTTGAGCCGCGGTAGGTTACAGCAACGGTTTTTGCCGTAGCATCGGTAATGTTGTAATAAATACCGTCTATCTCAAAGTCGTGGGCTGTGGCGATGTTACTGCACAGCAACAGAAGGGTAGTGAGCAACGATTTTGTGTAGAATTTTCTCATAATGTGATAATGAATTTGTCGGTTATTGTTGCAAATTTATTCTTTATACCACGATGCGTACATAATATAGTCGTTGGCTATGCGCTCCACAATCTCTTTTTGTTGTTCGGGGCTCACCTCTTTTATCTTTTTTGCCGGTACTCCGCCGTAAATCCAGCCGCCCTCGACGCGCATTCCCGATGTTACAAGGGCGTTGGCGGCTACTATTGCGCCACTCTCTACAATGGCATTGTCGAGCACGGTGGCTCCCATTCCTATGAGGCAGTTGTCCTCGATGGTGGCACCGTGTATGGTGGCATTGTGCCCTATGGATACATTGTTTCCGATGGTGCTTTTGGAGCGTTGGTAGAGGGTGTGTACCACTGCGCCATCCTGTATATTCACATTGTTGCCTATGGTGATTGTGTTTACATCGCCACGAAGCACGGTACCGTACCAGATGGAGCAGTTGTTGCCCATTGTAACATCGCCTATTATTGCTGCTGTTTCGGCAAGGAAACAGTTGTCGCCCACTTTGGGGGCTGTTCCGTTGAGGGTTTTTATTATTGCCATTTTCTATTATTTATAGTTGTAAATATTCTTGTAGATGCTGTTTTTTGCTTTCTCGTAGTTGTTGCTGTCGGGTTCCCAACCGTGGAACATAAGGAGCATAGGCAGGGCGTTGCCTCCTTTGTGGTAGGGTGGTTGGGTGTAGGGTATATTGCATAGTGTGAACCCTGCACGGCGGTAGAAGGCTATGCGTCGGGTTGTTGTTTCGTCTACCGGCTCTTCAACCTCCAATACTATTTTGTGGAGGCACTTCTGCAACTGTTCCAGAATGAATTTTCCGTATCCTTTGCCACGCACTTCGGGCAGTATGGCAAGGTGTTCTATGTAGCAGAATCCCTCCAACTGCCAATAGCTTACAAAGCCTATGAATTTCCCGTTGTAACAGGCTTGTAGCAGATGAAAATTCTCTCTCCCTGCCACATTGGCGCGCTGCTCGGCAAGGTCACGGTACTCGTCGCGGGGGAAGGTTGCGGTGAGCAGTTCCTCTATTTTGCGGTAGGCGGGGCTGTCGGGGGTGGTTATGCGGGTGAGGGTTATCATCTGTTATTTTTGAATGGTTGTGCGAAGATAGCTAAAAAAGGCCGACGATGCTATTGTCGTCGGCCTTTTTTTTGATGTTGCAGATTTTTATTTCATCATTTCTATGCTGCGCTTTACGAATTTGTTGAGTGCCTCGCCTGTGAGCATATTATTTTGCAACAGGGTAATGTCTATCAGCTGGCATACGGTGCTGTTGCCTGCCGCATATTTTGCAAGGATTGCCTCTTTGTCGCTCTTTGCGGTGGTAATATCCTTTTCCACTTGTGCAAGCTCGTCTTTCTCGCTTTGAGGAATTTCATCCTCTTTCTTATTCTTTCGTGCGTCGTAGAGCTCCTTGCGGCGGCTTTCGAGTGTGGCGGTTTTTTCGTCGATGGGGCGCAATTCGCCGGCACATTCAGCCTCGGCCTCTCCAAGCACACGCTTTATTATGGGGTGCTCCTCGTTTATGAGAATGTTGTACATATCCGGCATATCTCCATAGAACGACATTCCTGCCTGTATGGCTGCCATTTCTTTCATACGGCGCATATACTCCGCTTGGGTTATCATCACCGGCGCACCATTCTCGCCCATAGCCTGTGCTTGCACATAGAACTCTTTTTTATCCATCGAGGGAATTTGGCTCTGGAATATTCCGGTGAGCACTTCGCGTTCATTCTCGCTGAGTGTCGATACTTTGTGCTCCTCTTTTTTGATGAGGTTCTCTATTGTGTCGCTGTCGACGCGGGTGAAGCGGCTCTTCTCGAATTTGCGTTCAAGAAGGCTTATGAGGGCAATGTCGAGCTGCCCGTCCATTGTGAGTATGTTGTAACCCTTGTTCTTTGCATTCTCAATGAAACTGTACTCTTTGTTCTTGTCGTTGGAGTAGAGGTAGATGATGTTGCCTTCCTTGTCGGTCTGCTCGCCCTCGATGAGGTTTTTATACTCTTCGTAGGTGTATTTTTTGCCGTCGGTATCTTGCAAGAGGGCAAATTTGCAGGCCTTGTCGTAGAAGTCCTCCTCGGTGAGCATTCCGTAGTGGATGAATATTTTAAGGTCGTTCCATTTTTCTTCGAACTGCGGGCGGTCGCTCTTGAAGATCGATTGCAAGCGGTCGGATACTTTTTTGGATATATACGACGAGATTTTCTTCACGTTGGAGTCGCTTTGTAAGTAGGAACGCGACACGTTAAGGGGAATGTCGGGCGAGTCTATTACGCCGTGCATAAGGGTGAGAAAGTCGGGTACAATGCCTTCAACCTCGTCGGTAACATATACTTGGTTGCAGAAGAGCTGTATTTTGTTCTTTTGCAGTTCGAGGTTGCTCTTAATTTTTGGGAAGTAGAGAATACCTGTGAGGTGGAAGGGAAAGTCTACGTTAAGGTGTATCCAGAAGAGGGGTTCGTCGCTCATCGGGTAGAGTTTGCGGTAGAACTCCTTGTAGTCCTCGTCTTTTAGTTCCGAGGGCTTGCGGGTCCACAAGGGAGTAGTGTCGTTTATTATATTATCCTCGTCTGTTTCCACCTGCTTGCCATCTTTCCACTCTTTTTTCTTGCCGAATGCTATCTCCACAGGCAAGAAACGGCAATATTTGTTGAGTATACCGGCTATGCGGCTCTCTTCGAGGAACTCTTTGCTCTCCTCGTCGATGTGCATAATAATATCGGTTCCGCGGCTATCCTTGTCGCACTCTTCGAGTGTGTATTCGGGGCTTCCGTCGCAGCTCCACTTGACGGCCTGTGCACCCTCTTTGCACGATTTTGTGATAATCTCCACCTTTTTCGCCACCATAAATGCCGAGTAGAAGCCAAGGCCGAAGTGTCCTATTATGGAGTTTGCGCTATCCTTGTATTTTTCGAGAAAGTCGGTTGCTCCGGAGAGTGCTATCTGGTTTATGTATTTTTCAATCTCTTCGGCAGTGAGGCCAATGCCATTGTCGCTCACGGTGATTGTATCCTGGCCAAGTGTCACCTTCACGCGCAGTGTGCCGAGCTCACCTTTGTACTCTCCCTTTTCGTAGAGGGTTTTAAGTTTTTGTGTAGCGTCGATAGCGTTTGAAACAATCTCGCGCAGAAAAATCTCGTGGTCGCTGTAAAGAAATTTTTTAATAACGGGGAAAATATTTTCTGTTGTTACCCCAATGTGTCCTTTTTGCATATTATTGTTTTTTTAGTTAATCGTTTTTTTATGTCAGTGTGCGCTGTTTTCTTTGTTGCCCACATTGTGTTATCAACAAATAGAGTGCCATTTTGGTTGTGTATGACAAAATGGCAGTAACGCCCTGCTGTCAAACAGCGAGGCGTTACTATTGTTTGTGCGAAAGAGCAGCGGCTTATTCGCTTATGACGGTGAATTTCAGTTTGTCGCTATCTTCACTCTTGTCTACAATGATTTTATCATTGGGCTTCAATGTGTCACACAACAGAAGTTCCGAAATTTCGTCCTCTATATATGTTTGCAGTGCGCGTTTCAGCGGGCGGGCACCAAACTGAATGTCGTAGCCTTTCTCGGCGAGGTATTTTTTAGCCTCGGCAGTGAGTTCTATTGTGTAGCCAAGCTCGTTTATGCGTTTCACAATCTGTTTGAGCTCTAAATCCACAATGCTTACAATGGCGTCCATTCCCAGCTGGTCGAAGTTTATAATCTCGTCGATACGATTTATAAATTCGGGTGCGAAACGTTTGTTCAGGGCCTTCTGTATCACGCTGCGCGAATACTCTTTATTGCCCTCGCGCTCACTCTTGGTGAAACCCACGCCTGCGCCGAAGTCTTTGAGCTCGCGTGTTCCCACATTTGATGTCATAATGAGCACTGTGTTGCGGAAATCCACCGTGCGACCATTGCTGTCGGTGAGACGGCCTTCGTCCATCACCTGCAACAAAAGGTTGAATACATCGGTGTGTGCCTTCTCAATCTCGTCGAGGAGTACAATGGAGTAGGGGCGGCGGCGCACTCTCTCGGTGAGCTGTCCTCCCTCTTCGTAGCCTACGTATCCCGGAGGTGCTCCCACGAGGCGCGACACGGTGAACTTTTCCATGTATTCGCTCATATCTATGCGTATGAGTGCATCGGCCGAGCCAAACATAAATTTGGCAAGCTCTTTTGCAAGCAGGGTTTTTCCCACTCCTGTGGGGCCGAGGAACATAAATGTGCCTATGGGCTTGTTGGGATTTTGCAACCCCACACGGCTGCGCTGTATCGCCTTGGTTAGTTTCTCGATGGCATTGTCTTGTGCAACCACCTTCGATTGCAGTTCCACTTTCATTCCGCGCAGGCGTTCCCACTCATTCTGCTGCATACGCTGCACGGGAATGCCTGAAATCATTGAGACTACTCTTGCTACATCCTCCTCGTTCACTGTCTGACGGCTTTTTACAAGGGATTTTTCCCAGTCGGCTTTCATTTTGGCAAGCCCCTCCTGTAATTCCTTTTCAAGGTCGCGGAAGTTTGCGGCACTCTCAAAGTCCTGTCGTTTTACAGCGTCGTTCTTGTTGTTGGTGGTAAGTTTTATTACAACCTCTTGGTCCTCAATCTCTTTGGGTACTTTTATGTTGCTTATGTGTGCGCGGGCTCCTACTTCGTCCATCGCGTCGATGGCCTTGTCGGGGAAGCAGCGGTCGGTAATGTATCTGTCTGTCAATTTGACACAGGCGAGCAACGCTTCGTCGGTGTATGTTACATTGTGGTGCTCCTCGTAACGCTCCTTTATATTTTGGAGTATGGTGTATGTGTCGTCGGCCGAGGTTGGCTCCACAAGCACTTTTTGGAAACGGCGTTCCAATGCTCCGTCTTTTTCGATGCTCTTGCGGTATTCGTCGATGGTTGTGGCACCTATGCACTGAATTTCGCCGCGGGCAAGCGCGGGTTTAAGTATGTTGGCTGCGTCCATTGAACCGGGGGACGAACCGGCACCCACAATGGTGTGTATTTCGTCGATGAAGAGTATTATGTTGGGGTTCTTTTCAAGTTCGTCCATAATGGAGCGCAGGCGCTCTTCGAACTGTCCGCGGTACTTTGTGCCGGCAACCACGGCGGTCATATCCAGTGCCACAATGCGCTTGTCGAAGAGTATGCGCGAGGTTTTGCGCTCTATAATGCGCTGGGCAAGCCCCTCTACTATTGCCGATTTTCCCACTCCCGGCTCGCCTATGAGTATGGGGTTGTTCTTTTTGCGACGGCTCAATATCTGCGAAATGCGCTCAATCTCCTTCTCGCGCCCGACAACAGGGTCGAGACGGCCCTCGGCTGCGGCTTTTGTCATATCCATTCCAAAGTTGTCGAGCACAGGGGTGTCGTTGGAGGATTTTGCTTGGCGTGTGCCGGTGAAGGATTGCCCTTTGGGTGAATCGTTTCTCATTGGGCCTTCCTCCTCTTCGTCGTCCTCCTCGGTGAAGCCGAATCCGTTGTTTACATCATCGGGCTTTACGCTTTTTATTGTTTCAATTACTCGGGAATATGTAACGTTGTTCTCCTCTAAAATGCTGGCGGCGAGATTGTTACCTTCCTTTAAAATACCTAATAATATGTGCTCTGTGTCGGCATTTGTCTTGAATGAACGTGCCTCCAAGGTGCTGAAACGCAATATTCTTGCTGTGCTCAGGCTCATTTCCACATTCTCCGAGTAGGGGAGGGCGGCATAATCGGGCGCGGCACTGCGTTGCTCGATACTCTTCTTTATATCCATTATGTCTACGTTCAGTGTGCCGAGTATTTCCACTGCCGTGCTATTTTCTTTGCGCAAAATGCCCAATAGCAGATGTTCGGGGTTGATACTCTTGCTGCGCAGGCGACAGGCTTCTTCTTTGCTCAATGAGAGTATTTCCGACATTCTTTGCGAAAATTCATTATTCATACTTCTTTCTCCTTAAAATCAATTCCTGTGTGAATATTCGTTCTTTTTCTGATACTTTGTCTGTTTCGGTTGCGAAGATACAACCCGAATATCCTTTGAGGAAAATATTTTTACATAAGAATTCTTACAAAAAGTGTGCCAAAGTATTAAAATAGCATAAAATATATTCTGCCTCTTGTGGCAATGTATTCCTTATTTTAAAATATTCTCTGTTTTTTATTGTTTTCTCCACATTATTGTTATCTTTGCGATAGTAAACTGCGTTACTATCGCGAAAATAGGCTGCGCTCGTTGCTTGAAATTGCGTGGTTGTTTAAGATTATGACGCTGTTGCTTATTTGCTGTTGCGATTTTGGCATTTTGGCTTTGCCGAATGAAAAAGATAATATTGATGAAACACAATATAATATTTTTATTATTCCTCTTTTTGCAGCCCTGCTTGGTTGCTGCGCAGAATTCTTCTGCGCAAGATAATGTGCCGAAACAGATTAGTTCGGTACGTGAATTAGTTTCAAAAGCAATAAATAATTCTGTAAATCCAAAAAAACTCTCTCTAAAAGGGGGAGTGGAGTACGCCGGCGAGGTTAAGGGTAAAAAACCGAATGGCTACGGCAAGGTGCTCTATCCCAATGGCGATACCTACGAGGGGCAATTCTCGCGCGGAGTACGTCAGGGAATAGGTATTTACACTTATAGCGACGGCGAGTGCTACGAAGGAGCGTTTGTCGATGGACGTCAGCACGGCAAAGGGACTTTTTATTTTGCCGATGGCAGGGTGTATAATGGCTTTTGGGAACTCGACTTTCAGAAAGGGTATGGCAAGATGACCTACCCCAATGGCGATTTTTATGTTGGGGATTGGAGCGGTGACAATCGTAACGGCACCGGCAGTTACTTCTTTGCCAACGGGGCCTCTTATTCGGGCGAATGGAAGGATGATAAATATAATGGCGTCGGTACCTTTGTGTGGAGCGACAATAGCAAGTATGTAGGCGGCTGGAAGAGTGGTGCAAGAAGCGGAGAAGGCCGTTATTATTATACAAATGGTGACGAGTATAATGGCTCGTGGCTCAACGACCTGCGTCACGGAAAAGGCGTTTATACATTTGCCGACAGTTGCAGCTATGTGGGAGATTATGCCAATGGCGTGTGGCACGGCAAGGGCGTGTTTACCGATGCTGATGGCACGGTGTACGACGGGCACTTTGCCGATGGCCTGCGCAATGGCTACGGCTGTATGAAATATCCATCGGGAGCGGTATATGAAGGCGAATGGGCCGACGGCGAGCGCTCGGGCAAGGGAAAATACACTTGGCCGAATGGTGATGTTTATGAGGGTGATTGGAGCGAAGGTATGATGAACGGGCAGGGCATTCTGCGTCTTGCCGATGGAAAAAAGTATCGTGGCGGCTTTCTCAATGGCGAGGAGCACGGCAACGGTGTTGCAGTAGACTCCGACGGCACTCGTTACGAAGGTACCTTTGAAGAGGGCCAGCGTCACGGCAAATTTGTTGTGAAAGACTCTTCGGGTAAAGTTATCAGGGAGTGTGTATATAGTTTAGGAACAATAAGCATAAAATAAAATACTATGATTCTCGATTCAATTAAGAACATTAGAAACTACGAGGGGTTGCACCCCAATTTTGCAAAAGCAATAGATTTTCTGTTGAATAACGACTTAAAAAAACTGCCTCTCGGCCGTAACGAAATTTGCGGTGACGAGGTCTTTGCAAATGTGATGGAGGCAAAGCCTCGCACAAAGGAGGAGGTACCTTTGGAGGTGCATCGCAAATATATAGACATACAGGTGCCAATCTCGGCCGACGAGATTATGGGTTACACTCCCTTGGAGCAACTTCCCGCCGGTGAATATAACGAGGAGAACGATGTTACTCTTTATCCCGTAGGGCTGCTTGCCGCAAGCTACTTCGAGGTTAAGAATACTATGTTCACCATCTTCTTCCCGCAGGATGGGCACGCACCGGCGGTCACTCCCGTGCCTGTGAAAAAGATTATTGTGAAGATTGCGGTAGAGTAGCACTCTTCACCACAAATTGCTTAAACAAAAACTAACCATATAAAATAAAGACCTATGCTGAAACTTGTAGAACGTGACGGTTATTTGGCTCCCTTTAATCTGGACATCGATGCACGCTATCGTTATTTCCTTAAAAGAGAGAGAGAATTGACAAAGAACGGCCGACAGACATTGTCGAGCTTTGCTTCGGGTTATTTATACTTCGGATTGCACCGCACAGCAACCGGATGGGTGTTCCGCGAGTGGGCGCCCAATGCAACCAAGATTGTTTTGGTGGGCGACTTTTCCAATTGGGAGGAATTACCCGAATATGAACTGAAACAGCTTGCCGGCGGTGTGTGGGAACGCCGTCTGCCTAAAAAGGCATTACAGCACGGCCAGCACTACAAGATGAAGGTCTATTGGGAAGGTGGCTGTGGCGAGCGTATCCCCGCGTGGGTGCGTCGTGTGGTTCAGGATGATACTACCAAGATATTCAGCGCACAAGTGTGGGCCCCCGAGGAGGAGTATGTATTCAAGAACAAGAAATTTACTCCCAAACGCACCCCGTTGCTCATTTATGAGTGTCACGTGGGTATGGCACAGGAGGAAGAGAAGGTGGGAACCTATCGCGAGTTTAAGGAGAATGTGCTGCCTCGTGTAGCTGCCGATGGTTATAATTGCATTCAGATTATGGCTATACAGGAACATCCCTATTATGGCAGCTTCGGTTATCACGTATCGAACTTTTTTGCACCGTCGTCGCGCTTCGGTACTCCCGAGGAGTTGAAAGAACTCATCGATGCGGCTCACGGAATGGGTATTGCGGTTATTATGGACCTTGTTCACTCCCACGCCGTGAAGAACGAAATGGAGGGATTAGGCTTGCTCGATGGCGACCCTACACAATATTTCCACGGTGGCGACCGTCGCGTTCACAATGCTTGGGACTCGCTCTGTTTCAATTATGGCAAGAACGAGGTTGTTCACTTCCTTTTGTCGAACTGTAAATATTGGCTCGAAGAGTTTAAGTTCGATGGCTTCCGTTTCGACGGTGTTACATCTATGATATATTACAGCCACGGCCTTGGCGAGGCTTTTTGCAGTTATGCCGACTATTTCAACGGTCATCAGGATGGTGATGCAATCTGCTATCTGACACTTGCCAACAGACTAATTCACGAGGTTAATCCCAAGGCTATAACCATTGCCGAGGAGGTGTCGGGAATGCCCGGATTGGCTGCTCCCATCGAGGATGGCGGCTATGGATTCGATTATCGTATGGCGATGAATATTCCCGACTTTTGGATAAAGATTATAAAGGAGCGCAAGGACGAGGATTGGAAGCCTTCGGAGATTTATTGGGAACTTACCAATCGTCGCAAGGATGAGCGCACAATCTCTTACGCCGAGAGTCACGACCAAGCGTTGGTGGGTGATAAGACAATTATTTTCCGTTTGATTGATGCTGATATGTATTGGCACTTTAACCGTGGCGACGAAACGGGTACCGTTACACGCGGTATTGCGCTGCACAAGATGATACGCCTGATGACTGCGGCTACAATAAACGGTGGTTACCTTAACTTTATGGGTAACGAATTTGGTCACCCCGAATGGATAGACTTCCCGCGCGAGGGTAATGGTTGGAGCCATAAGTATGCTCGCCGTCAGTGGAGCCTTGTGGATAATCCTGCCTACAATTATACACTTTTGGGCAAGTTCGACGAGGAGTTGATGAAACTTATCGGCGGGGTGCGCAATTTCCAGAATCGCCCTGTGCAGGAGGTGTGGCACAATGATGGCGACCAAGTGCTTGCCTTCTCGCGTAAGGATTTGATTTTTGTCTTTAATTTCAGCCCCACACGCTCGTTTACCGATTATGGCTTGCTGGTGCCCGAGGGCTCATACTCGATTGTGCTTAACACCGACTCGGAGAAGTTTGGCGGTAATGCTCTTGTCGACGAAACACAGACTCACTTTACACAGTATGATAAATTGCACGCACGTCGCAAAAAGGGTTGGTTGATGCTCTATCTGCCGGCACGCACTGCGCTTGTGCTTAAAAAGAACAAGGAATAAATTATGAGAAATGCAGGGGAGAGGCGTTTGCAGAATTTTGTCACACTGCTCTGTGCACTGATTTTTGCGCTGTTTGCTTTTACATTTGTTGCTATATATAAGTCGCCCGAGATTGAGGTTGTCTACGATACGATAGCAACGGGGAAATTGCAGTATAATGGTTATCTTCTCTCCGCAGTTTTCACTCTTCTGCTGCTGGGCCTGGCATTGTGGTTGAACCGCTTTGCCGGGTTCCGGCGTGAGTGGACGGCAATGGCTTATATTCCGTCGGCTTTGTTGCTTGCCTTTCTCACCGACATTGACCGTTCTTTCTTTGTGGGAAATTACGGATTTGCCGTGTGGGTGTGGGTGTTTGGTGCAGGGCTGTTGCTTTATATAGGCTTTTCGTTTATACTCAACAGGATGCTTTTCGAGAAGATTAAGGACTCTTCGGCGGTGGCTCACAGAATAATTTGGCGTAATCTCATTTTGTTTGTGATTATATTTATGGCTGTGGGTTCTTTGTCCGATGGCGACAAGGATTTTCGTCGTGAGGCTTTGCAGTATAATCTTTTTAAAAAAGGTGATGTTGATGGTGCGCTTGCTGTTGGAGGGCATTCTCCAATATCGTCGCGCCAGCTGTCGGCTCAAAGGGCTTTTTTGCTATCCGTAAAAGGGGAACTTGCCGAAAATTTCTTCAATTATCCGGTTTATTTCGACTCGGAGAGTCTTCTGCCGGCTGTGGAGCGCGATGCTCCCATTGCTCCCGCCTTGATATATTCGCACATAGGCGGTGAACGCAAGGTTGGTGAGCTCTCTTTGGAGTTTTTGTCGCGCGTGGCTGCGAGGAGCGACTCGGCTGTTGTTGCGAGGGATTATTATCTGATGGCTCTGCTTGCCGAGCGTCGTTTGGTAGACTTTGCCGACAAGATTTTTGAGTTTTACAACGTGGGCGATTGCAACAGGTTGCCCAAGCATTACAGGGAGGCGCTAATGCTGTATGCCCACATTCTTCCTTCGTTTGATGTGGCGGTCGATGATACTGCGATGAGGGAGCGTCTCTGCAATATGATGCAGCAGGCTCGTGAATATGGCAATTCCTCGATGTGCTCCTATCTTATGCGCCTTTCTTATGGTGATACCTATTGGTGGTACTTCCTCTATGGAGAATAGGACGCGAATTTCGTAGTAAAAATTAGCAGGGTGGCCGAATTTATTTTCCTTTTTGTTGAGAATGGTTTTTCCGGCTTTGATAAATAGAAAAACTTAAATAACTTCGCAATGTGTTTGAACCATCGGGTGAAACACTCTTATACAGAATATCAGTTATGATAGTATAGTTTTTTCTTAGTTGTTTAGTAAATGTTGGAAGTGCTGCTTTGTGAAAAGCGGCGCTTTTTTATTTCGGGTATCTTGCCGGTGAATCTATTACAATTTATTATTCATTTCCCTGCCGCGAGTTTACATTTTGAATACCATTTATATAAAATTGTATTTATATATTTAAATCTTTTTAATATTTGCTGAAAAATAAATAAATTGTAGTACTTTTGTAACAAGGAAGACTGTGCATTGTTTGCAACAGTTGCGTTTTTTGTGGCGCAATAAAGGCGGATAATGATTATCCGATTGATGAATAATATGTTGCAAATATTGGTGCGCTTGTAATTGTATAGAAAAGCAAATATAAAATACTAATATTAAATATATGATGGATAACAAAATTCAAGAACTGACCGAAAAAATCTACGCCGAGGGTGTGGAGAAAGGACAAGCCGAGGCCGACCGCATAATTGCCGAGGCACAGGTAAAGGCGGAAGCTATTCTTAAAGAAGCACAGGCAAATGCCGAGGCAATAGTTGCCACAGCCGAGAAACGTTCCGAGGAATTGAATGCCAACACCCGCTCGGAATTGAAGTTGTATGGCGCACAGGCAGTTGGTGCACTAAAATCGGAGGCTGCCACAATAATAACCGATACAGTTGTAAAGGCTGCCGTTAAAGAGGCTGCCGCCGGCGATGCCCTGAAAGCATTTATAGTGAAGATTGCCGAGCGTTGGAGTGCCAACGAGCCACTTGTAATATCGACAGCCGAAGCTACCGAGCTTAAAGCATATTTCACGGCAAATGCAAAAAAACTTCTCGACAAGGGTGTTACCATCGAGCAGGTGAACGGCAAAAAAGCATCATTCTCAATTGCTCCTGCCGATGGCTCATACAAAGTGAATTTTGGCGAAGGTGAGTTTGAAGAGTTCTTTAAATCCTTCCTCCGTCCACAAATGGTTGAACTTCTATTTTCATAAATAATGAGCAACTATCATTATTTGGTTGCAGGCCTGCCCGACATTGCTTTTGATGGTAGCAAGGTTACATTCACGATAGACGATTTTAAAGAGAGCATCTATCCCGCACTATCGTCGGCCGACGCCAAGTGTGTCGACCTCTTCTTCCTCGCTTGGGACAATGAGAATATTATAAAATTGTTGCGCGAGGGCAGTGAGGCACAGCTTGAACGTCCGGGCTGCTATAATAAGGAGGAACTTCTCGAAATTATAGCATCGGCAAAGAACGGCGACCCTCGCAATGACAAAATACCGGCCTATCTGTACAGTTTCCTTGAATACTATTATGGGAACGAGCAGGTGGCAAATGCAATGTTGTCCGATATTTTGAGTGCATACTATTACGAATATGCAACCGCATCGTCAAATAAATTCATAGCCTCTTGGTTCACCTTCAATATGAATGTGAATAACCTTCTTGTGGCTATGCTCGCACGAAAATATAAACTCGGCGTTGCTGATGTGGTTGTGGGAAACAACGAGGTAGCCGAGGCGTTGCGCTCGTCGGCAGCACGTGATTTTGGGCTTTCGAGCACGCTGGATTATTTGGAGACTGTGCAGCGTTTGAGCGAGAATGACCAGTTGCAGGAGCGTGAGCACTTGCTCGATGAAATGCGTTGGCAGTGGCTCGAAGAGAATTCTGTGTTTAACTATTTTACCATAGAGCCCCTCTTTGTCTTCTTGCAGAAACTCGACATTGTAGCCCGTTGGGCAAAATTGGATAGTGAAAAGGGTATGCAACGTTATACCGAACTTATCGACAACTTGAAAGGCGGTCTTGAACTGCCGGCTTAAATGAATTTAAATTGAATTAAAGATATGGCAACAAAAGGAAAAGTAACCGGCGTTATATCGAATATGGTGCTCCTGGCTGTCGACGGCCCCGTGGCACAAAATGAGATATGCTTCATAAAGACCGGTGGCGACCGCTTGATGGCCGAGGTCATTAAGATTAACGGTGCAAAAGTGTACGTTCAGGTGTTCGAGAGTACACGACGTTTGAAAATTGGTGAGGAGGCGGAATTTACCGGGCATATGCTCGAAGTATCGCTCGCACCGGGTATGCTGTCGAAAAACTACGACGGATTGCAGAATGACCTCGATAAAATGGAGGGTGTCTTCCTTAAACGAGGAGATTACACCAACCCCCTCGACGAGGATAAATTGTGGCAATTTGAGCCATTGGTGAAAGTGGGTGACAAAGTGGGTGCAGCCGCTTGGCTGGGTAGCGTGGAGGAGAATCACCAGCCCCTTAAAATTATGGCACCTTTTGGGCTCGAAGGCAGTTGGAGCGTAAAAAGTATTGCTGCCGCCGGCGAATATAAGATAACCGATACAATTGCGGTTATTGCCAACGAGGCCGGCGAGGAAATGTCGCTCAATATGATTCAAAAATGGCCCGTACGTGTGGCTATGACCGACTATAAAGAGAAGCCCCGCCCCTTTAAATTGCTCGAAACAGGTGTGCGCACAATCGATACACTGAACCCCATTGTCGAGGGTGGTACAGGCTTTATTCCCGGCCCCTTCGGTACAGGAAAGACAGTGTTGCAGCACGCAATTTCAAAGCAGGCCGAGGCCGACATTGTTATCATCGCTGCTTGTGGTGAGCGTGCCAACGAGGTTGTGGAAATTTTCACCGAATTCCCCGAACTTGTAGACCCCCACACAGGCCGCAAACTGATGGAGCGTACAATCATCATCGCAAATACCTCTAATATGCCCGTTGCGGCTCGTGAGGCATCTGTATACACTGCAATGACAATTGCCGAGTATTATCGTGCGATGGGCTTGCGCGTGCTCCTTATGGCCGACTCAACTTCTCGTTGGGCACAGGCCTTGCGTGAGATGTCGAACCGTATGGAGGAACTCCCCGGTCCCGACGCCTTCCCTATGGATATTTCGGCAATTATTGCCAACTTTTACAGCCGTGCCGGCTATGTAATTCTCAATAACGAAAAGGTGGGCTCAATTACCTTCATCGGTACTGTATCGCCTGCCGGCGGTAACCTGAAAGAGCCTGTTACCGAGAATACAAAGAAGGTGGCACGTTGCTTCTACGCGCTCGAACAGGACCGCGCCGACAAGAAGCGTTACCCCGCCGTTAACCCCATCGACTCCTATTCAAAATATCTCGAATATCCCGAATTTGGCGAGTATATCACCAACCGCATAGGTGGCAGCTGGCTCGAAATGGTCAACGAGGCAAAAACCCGCTTGTTGCGCGGTAAGGAGATTGCCGAGCAGATTAACATTCTTGGTGACGATGGCGTTCCCGTTGAGTATCACGTTACATTCTGGAAGTCGGAGCTTATAGACTTTGTGGTGTTGCAGCAGGATGCATTCGACGAGATTGATGCCGTTACACCGCTCGAACGCCAGCAAGCGATGCTCGAAATTGTTTCAGGCATCTGTCGCTCGGAGTACAAATTCGAGAATTTCCAAGAAGTTACCGATTTCTTCAAGAAGGTTATCAACATCTGCAAGCAGATGAACTACTCGGAGTATAAATCGGAGAAGTACAGCAGCTATCTTGCTTCGCTCGAAGAGTTGCTCGAAACCCGTAAGGCTTAATAATTAAATAATGTAAGATTATGGCAACAGAAGCATTCCAAAAAATATATACAAAAATCAGCGCAATCACCAAGGCAACCTGCTCGTTGAAGGCTACCGGCGTTGGTTACGATGAACTTGCCACAGTAAACGGCAAGCTGGCTCAGGTGGTTAAGATTATGGGCGACGAGGTTACTCTGCAAGTGTTCGAGGGTACCGGCGGTATTCCCACAAATGCCGAGGTGGTGTTTATGGGCAAGGCTCCCTCGCTCAAAGTGAGTGAGCAGCTCACCGGCCGTTTCTTTAACGCATACGGCGACCCCATCGACGGCGGCCCCGTTGTTGAAGGAAAAGAGGTTGAGATTGGCGGTCCTTCGGTGAACCCCGTGCGTCGTAAACAGCCGTCGGAGCTTATTGCGACAGGTATTGCAGGTATCGACCTTAACAATACATTGGTTACCGGCCAGAAGATTCCCTTCTTCGCCGACCCCGACCAGCCCTACAATCAGGTAATGGCCAATGTGGCTATGCGTGCCGAAACAGACAAGATTATTCTTGGAGGAATGGGTATGACCAACGACGACTACCTCTACTTCAAGAACCTCTTTTCGAATGCCGGTGCGCTCGACCGTATTATCTGCTTTATGAATACCACAGAGGACCCCGCCGTTGAGCGTCTGCTTATTCCGGATATGGCACTTACCGCAGCCGAGTATTTTGCTGTGGAGAAAAACCAGAAGGTTCTTGTGCTGTTGACAGATATGACAATGTATGCCGATGCGCTCTCAATCGTGTCGAACCGTATGGACCAGATTCCTTCGAAGGATTCAATGCCCGGCTCGCTTTACAGCGACCTTGCTAAAATCTACGAGAAGGCTGTACAGTTCCCCGCCGGTGGTTCAATCACCATTATCGCGGTAACAACATTGTCGGGTGGCGATATTACACACGCTGTGCCCGATAATACCGGTTACATTACCGAGGGACAGCTCTTCTTGCGTCGCGACAGCGATATTGGTAAGGTTGTTGTCGACCCCTTCCGTTCACTCTCTCGCTTGAAACAGCTTGTGGCCGGAAAGAAGACAAGAAAGGACCATCCGCAGGTGATGAACGCTGCTGTGCGTTTGTATGCCGACGCTGCAAATGCAAAGACAAAGTTGGAGAATGGATTCGACCTTACCGACTACGACCAGCGTGCCCTTTCCTTTGCGAAGGACTACTCCGATAAACTCCTTGCAATAGATGTAAACCTCAATACAACCGAAATGCTCGATGTTACTTGGGGCTTGTTTGCCGAGTACTTCAAGCCCGAGGAGGTTAACATACGTCAGGAGTTGGTCGATGCTTATTGGAAGAAATAATTGAACGAGAAGTTAAATGATTGCATTTCAATATAATAAAACATCGCTTCAAAATCTCGAAAAGCAACTGAAAATGCGTGTGCGCACTCTGCCCATCATTAAAAACAAGGAGAGTGCATTGCGCGTGGAGGTTAAGAGGTGTAAGGCCGAAATGGTGGCGCACGACGATGAGTATGCAAGGTTGCTCGAAACTTATCGTGCCCTCTTCGCAATGTGGAACGAATTTGATGCCTCGTTAGTGAAGACCGGTGCGCTCACCATAAGCCATCAGAAGGTGGCCGGCGTTAAGGTGCCTGTGTTGCAGCACGCCGATTTTGTGGTTGCGCCGTTCAGCCTTTTTAACTCACCCAAATGGTTTGCCGATGGTATTGAGTTATTGAAGATGATGGCAATGACGGCTATTCGCCGTGAATTGCTTAATCGCAAGCTTGTTCTCCTTGAAAATGCACGAAAGAAGACCACACAGAAGGTTAATCTCTTTGAGAAAGTGCAGATTCCCGGGTATCAGGATGCGATAAGAAAGATTAAGAGATTTATGGAGGATGAAGAGAACCTATCAAAATCTTCACAGAAGATTTTGAAATCTCTTCTGGAACAAAGAGAGGAGGCCGAAGCATGATAAGCAAAATGAATAAAGTGACGCTTCTTATATATTATAAGGAGTATGAGGCATTTCTCGAAAGATTGCGCTCGGTGGGTGTGGTACACATTGAGGAGCGCAAGAGCGGAGTAGTGGAGAGCCCCGAGACACAAGAACTGCTTGCACAGTCGGGCCGTTATTCGCGCATAATCAAACGCCTCGAAGGTATTGCAGGCAAAGAAAAATTGCCGGCAATGCAGGGCGTCGATGCGAATGTGCTTGTGGATAATGCCAAAACTCTCTATGCCGAGATTGAGCAGTTGAAGAGTGCATTGCAGGTAGTGGAGAAGGATGTGGCAGCAATGACTCCGTGGGGCGACTTTGATTTTTCGCTCCTCGACAAGCTGTCGGCGGCCGGCTACAAGGTGAACTTCTTTGTAACAACTGCAAAGGATTTTAAAGAGGATTGGTGCGAGCAGTATAATGCAATAACAGTAGCCGCACACTCGTCGAGACTCTATTTTGTAACGGTTACCCACAAGGATGTTGCCGTGGAGATTGATGCTGAAAATGCCAAAATTCCCACTGCATCACTTTCGGCATTGAAGGCCGAGGCGCAAAGTATTCTTGCCTCTATTGCCGAGAAAGAGAATAAACTTGCGGAGTTTGCAACAAAGAATCTCTCTACAATTTTAGCGGGGCAGGCTGCGCTCAACAAGAAAATGGAGTTCTCAAACGTGGTGTTGAGTGGCGAGAAGGTGTCGGGCGACAAACTGTTGTTGTTGCAAGGCTGGGTGCCACAGGACGATACTTCCGCGCTTGTGAATATGCTCGATAAGGATTCTGTTTTCTACGAGATTACAAAGCCCAAATTGGGTGATAATATTCCCGTGAAGTTCAAGAATAATGCCTTCACAAGAATGTACGAAGTGCTGACGAAAATGTATGGAATGCCGAGTGGTACGGATTTCGACCCTACTCCCATTGTGGCTCCCTTCTTCTCGCTCTTCTTTGCATTCTGTATGGGTGATTCGGGGTACGGACTCATACTTATTCTGCTTGGTTTCTTGCTCAAAAAGAAGCTTGGCAAGGATATGGCGGGTATGATGAACCTTGTGATTACTCTCGGAATTTTTACCACCTTTATCGGTGCTCTCTTCGGTACATTCTTCGGAATGAGCTTGCTCGATTGGAATATTCCGCAGGAGCTTAAAGAGTTTATAATATCGGGCAAGATGGAGCTGTTTGGTGCCACATACGACAAGCAGATGATTCTTGCGCTTGCAATTGGTGTTGTTCACATTTCAATCGCAATGACCGTGAAGGCTATAAATACCACGCTGTTCTTCGGCTTTAAGGAGGCGATAAGCTCTTGGGGCTGGTGGCTTGTGGTTGTGGGTGGTACCATTGTGGGTACTCTCTCGTTCCTGAGCGTTATTCCTGTCGAGGTGTCGAAATGGGCGCTTATTGCCATAGGAGGCGTTGGTGCCGTGGGTATCTATCTGCTCAACAGCTTCAACCGCAATGTGTTTATGAATATTGGTGCAGGCTTGTGGGATACTTACAATATGGCTGCGGGCTTGCTTGGAGATATTCTCTCTTATATTCGTCTTTTCGCTCTTGGACTGGCCGGCGGAATGCTTGGACAGACTTTCAACAGCCTTGCGCTTATGGTGGTGGAAGGACAGGAGGGTGTTGGCGCCGTGATTGGCTGGATAGGTTTCGGCCTTATCATTGTGTTTGGTCACACTCTTAATATTGCGATGTCGTGCCTTAGTGCATTTGTGCATCCGCTGCGTCTTACCTTTGTGGAGTATTTCAAGAATGCCGGATACGATGGTAAGGGCGTGGAATATAAACCGTTTAATAAGTAATAAATATAAATAATTAAAAATTAAAGAATTATGAACGAATTATTAGGTTATTTGGGAATGGGTCTTATGTTGGGACTCGCTGGTATTGGCAGTTGCTATGGTACATCTATCGCCGGTAATGCTGCCGAGGGAGCTTTGAAGAAAGATTCTTCAAAATCGGCAGGTTATATGATTCTGTCGGCTCTTCCCGCTACACAGGGATTGTATGGCTTCTTGGCTTTCTTGCTCCATTTTAGCAAGGTAAATGCCGAAACAGGTACATTGTGGTTCGGTGTTGGTCTTGGTGTAGGCTTGGTTTGCTTGTTCTCGGCAATTCGTCAGGGCCAGATTTGTGCCAACGGTATTGTGGGTATGTCACAGGGACACGATGTGCAGACTAACACTATGATTTATGCTGCTTTCCCCGAGTTCTATGCTATTCTTGCTCTTGTAGCTACCTTCTTGGTGTAATATAGTATAGAATAATGTTTGGTAAAAGGCTGCTTTGCTTCGGTAAAGCGGCCTTTTTGCAATCAAAAGGTGTATAAGTGGCTAATTATTTTACTATTTCAAAAAAAAATATTACTTTTGTGGGCGAATAGAGAGAAGGGGGCTCCTTTCTCCCTATTTCTTATTTATTATAATTAAGGTGTATCCAAGTGTGGATATGCTTTATGTTTTTTTGATTTTTATTTTAAATATGAAGAATGAACCGATGCTTCCCGATTATCTTTTTGAGATAAGCTGGGAAATCTGTAATAAAGTCGGCGGTATTTATACGGTAGTATCTACAAAGGCACGCACCCTTTCTATGGTAGAGGGGTTGACGGCTGTTTATGTGGGCCCCGATTTGTGGAAAGACAAGGAAAATCCCTTGTTTACCGAGGATAAACGTTTGTGGAGTGCTTGGCGCAAGTCTGTCGCCGATGAAAAGTTTACCGTGCGTTGCGGTTACTGGGAAATACCCGGTCGTCCCAAAGTGATTCTTGTCGATTACACCGGCTATATGGAGGATAAAGACTCTATCTATGGTGAATTGTGGGACGATTTTGGAGTGGACTCTCTCCACGGCTATGGCGATTATGACGATTCTATGATTTTTGGTTACGCGGTAGGTCGTGTAATCGAGAGTTTCTATAATAAGAATATAAAGAAAGGCAATGTGGTTGTTCAGGCTCACGAATGGCAGAGTGGTGGAGCCGCTCTCTATGTGAAGAAGCATCTTCCCGCAGTCGGAACAATATTCACCACCCACGCTACAAGCATCGGTCGCTCTATTGCGTCGAATGGTAAGCCTCTCTACGACTATTTCGAGGGTTACAATGGCGACCAGATGGCCGAGGAACTTAACGTGCAGTCGAAGCATTCGGTTGAACGTGTGAGCGCGGCGAATGTCGATTGCTTCACCACTGTGAGCGAGATTACAGCCCGCGAGTGCAAGCAGTTGATTGAGCGTCCCATCGATGTTATTCTCGAAAATGGCTTTGAAAAGGATTTTGTTCCCACAGGCAAGGATTTTGTCACAAAGCGTGCGGCGGCCCGTGCGGCTCGTCTGCGTGTGGCAGCAGCTCTCACCGGTGACAAGATAGCCGATGATGCTCTTATAATAGGTATCGGCGGTCGTATGGAGATGCGTAATAAGGGTATAGATATGTTCATCGAAGCAATGTCGCGCCTTAATAACGAGGGTGGTATTGAGCGCGATGTGGTTGCTTTCATTGATGTACCCGCTTGGTCGGGCGATGCACGCGAGGACTTGTGCCATCGTTTGAATTCGGCCGACACAGAGTGGCACTCTCCGCTTCCCAATCCTTACCTCACCCACAATCTCAATAATTTCTACGAAGATTCCATTGCCTGCACTCTGCGTAACTGCTTCCTCGACAATCGTAGTGGCAAAAACCGCGTGAAGGTTATATATGTTCCCTGCTACCTCAAAGGCAACGATGGAATTTTCAATATGGATTATTACGATGTGCTCATCGGTAACGACCTAAATGTTTACCCCTCGTACTATGAGCCTTGGGGTTACACTCCGCTCGAAAGTGCAGCGTTCAATATACCCACAATCACCACCGACCTCACCGGCTTTGGTCTTTGGGTTAATTCGGTGCTTGGCCGCACAGGCAAGCTCGAAGATGGTGTAGAGGTAATTGCTCGAAACGACAGCAACTATTTCGATGCAGCCGAGGAAATTACAAAAACAATTCGTATCTTTGCAAAACTTTCCGAAAAGGAGGTTGCCGCTTGTCGCAAAAAGGCAGCAAAGATGGCCGAAAAAGCATTGTGGAAGCACTTTATAAAGAACTATATGGAGGCTTACGATTTTGCGTTAAAGGCTGCGGCTCAAAGAACTAAAAAGTAAAATACACATTTAATTAAAAAAATATGATAGCTATTAGTAACACAAACCAACCCGGTTGGAAAACTGTTAATGTAAAGTCTTATATCCCCGAGACTCTTAAACCCCTCGAGGAGATTGCCCACAACCTTTGGTGGGTATGGAACGAGGAGGCACGCGAGCTCTTCACAATGCTCGATGCAAAACTTTATGAGGAGTGCGCAGGTAACCCTGTTCTTTTGCTCGAAAAATTGGGCGTAGAGAAACTCGACGAACTCTCAAAAGACAAGGCAATCCTCGACAAATTGGCTTCTGTATATGCCGCCTTCCGCAAATATATGGATGTTAAGCCCGATGCTAACCGTCCTTCGGTTGCATACTTCTGTATGGAGTATGGCTTGACAAGCGTTCTCAAAATCTATTCAGGTGGTCTTGGTATTTTGGCCGGTGACTATTTGAAGGAGGCTTCCGACTCTAACGTGGATATGTGTGCCGTAGGTTTCTTGTATCGTTACGGTTACTTCACACAGTCTTTGTCTATGGATGGTGCGCAGATTGCAAACTACGAGGCACAAAACTTCAATCAGCTTCCCCTTGAACGCGTTTACGAGGCCGATGGCGTAACTCCTATGGTAATTCAGGTTCCCTACATCGACTATTATGTAAATGCCAACGTATGGAAGGTGAATGTAGGTCGTGTAGCTCTCTACCTCTTGGATACAGACTTCGAGGCTAACAGCGAGTATGACCGTCCTATCACTCACAAGCTCTATGGTGGTGACTGGGAGAACCGTTTGAAGCAGGAGATTTTGCTTGGTATCGGTGGTATGATTGCATTGGAGAAACTTGGCATCAAGAAGGATATTTACCACTGCAACGAGGGTCACGCAGCACTCTGCAACCTCTACCGTCTGACACAGTATATAAAGAGCGGTTACACATACGAGGAGGCATTGGAGATTGTACGCGCAAGCAGCCTTTACACTGTTCACACTCCCGTGCCCGCAGGTCACGACTATTTCGACGAAGGCCTCTTCGGCAAATATATGCGTGGTTACGCAAGCCAATTGAATATCACTTGGGACGACCTTATGAACCTTGGTCGTGAGAATGCCGGTGACAAGAACGAGCGTTTCTGTATGTCAATCTTCGCTTGCAACACCTGTCAGGAGATTAACGGTGTGAGCCGTTTGCACGGTGCCGTTTCAAAATCTATGTTCGCAGGCATCTGGAAGGGTTACTATCCCTCGGAGAACCACGTTGGTTACGTTACCAACGGTGTTCACTATCCTACATGGGTAGCTCCCGAGTGGGACGAGCTCTACAAAAAGAACTTCGACCCCTCGTTCATCGGCGACCAGTCTAACGAGTCTATCTGGCACGCAATCGACAAAGTGTCTAACGATGTTATCTGGAAGACACGCGTTACACGCAAAAAGAAACTTATCGATTATATCCGTAAGGCATTTAAAGAGGATTGGTTGAAGAACCAAGGCGATCCTATGCGTATTGTGGATGTTGTAAACAAAATCAACCCCGATGCTCTTGTAATCGGCTTTGCTCGTCGTTTCGCAACATACAAGCGTGCACACCTCCTCTTTACCGACCTCGACCGTTTGGCAAAATTGTTGAACAACCCCGAGCGTCCCATTCAATTCCTCTTTGCAGGTAAGGCTCACCCCCACGATGGTGCAGGTCAAGGTCTCATCAAACGTATCATCGAGGTTTCTCGCCGTCCCGAATTTATCGGCAAGATTATCTTCCTCGAAAATTATGATATGGATTTGGCTAAATTGCTCGTATCGGGTGTTGATATTTGGATGAATACTCCCACACGTCCTCTCGAAGCATCGGGTACATCGGGTGAGAAAGCGCTTATGAACGGTGTTCTCAACTTCTCGGTTCTCGACGGTTGGTGGTGCGAGGGTTACAAACCCGGTGCCGGTTGGGCTTTGAAGGAGCAACGTACTTATCAGAATCAGGAGTTCCAAGATCAGCTCGATGCTGCTACAATCTACTCTCTCTTGGAGAACGAAATTCTCCCCTTGTACTACAACCGTGGCAAGAAGGAGTATTCAGACGAGTGGGTTGAGTGCATCAAGCGTTCAATTTCGCAGATTGCTCCTCACTTTACAATGAAGCGTCAGCTCGACGACTATTATAGCAAATTCTACTGCAAGCAGGCCGAGCGTTACCATCGCTTGATTGCCAACGATTCGAAAGTTGCTCGTGAGCTTGCAGCTTGGAAGGAGTCTGTTGCTGCAAAATGGCACGCAATAGAGGTTCTTTCGGTTGAGAGCGAGAGCGACTTTATGACCGATAATATGTCGGCCGGTGCAAAATACAACGTAACTGTTAAGGTAGACGAGAAGGGCTTGGACAATGCAGTTGGCATTGAGCTTGTAGTGCTTGCTCCCGACGCAACAGGTCGCGAAGAGATTTTTGCAGTATACCCCTTGGAGGTTACAAAGCGCGAAGGCAATATCTTCACCTTCCACGCAGAGGTAGCTCCCAGCAACGCAGGTGCATTCAAGGTGGCCTATCGTATGTTCCCCAAGAACGAGGAACTTGCTCACCGCCAGTCGTTTGCATACGTTAAGTGGTTCGCTTAATAAGAAATTGCATATTACAAAAGAGGCCGCTAAAAAGTATTTTTTAGCGGCCTCTTTTGTGTAGGAGATGAATTAAAAGATGTAGTTCAAGGCTTGCGTATCCTGAAAAACCGGAGTTTACTAAGCGTAAATGAGGATTTTGAAGGCAAGCGTAACACAGAAATACACTTTTTAGTCATCTTCTTTTTTTGAAAAAAAAGAAAAACTAAACATAAATTTATTCCCGCAATAAGTATTATTATCTGAATTTTATTTTACTTTTGCACAAAATGTGCAATGTTGTGCAAAAATGCTTGCGTTTTTTGCCAATAAGCAAGAACTTATAATTACGACTATGGAAAATAAAGCAGATAAAGACAAAAGATATACAAAAGGCGAGGAGTGGGTAAATGCTCTCACTCACGCAGTGGGTGTAGTGGGCGGAATTATTGTCAGCGCGCTGTTTATTGCAAAAGGCAAGGAGGTGGGGCTCGACGGCTGGGGAATGGCAAGCCTGTGGCTGTATATATTCGGAATGTTAAGTTCCTATATATTCTCAACTTCCTACCACGCCTGTTCACCTTCGCTCTCATGGAAACGCCGTCTGCGCAAGCTCGACCATTCGGCAATCTATTGGCACATTGCGGGCAGCTACTCCCCCTTGATGCTCATTGCTCTGCGCAATGTCGATTATTGGGGGTGGGGCATTTTTATTTTCTGTTGGCTGTGTGCTGTTGCCGGTACCATTGTGAGTTTCTGCGCCTTGAAAAAGCATAATAAGATTGAGACTATCTGCTTTGTACTTATGGGGCTCACAATAGTGGTTGCGATGAAGCAATTTTGGGATGCGGTGCCTCTTGGGGTGTTCCTGTGGGTCGTTGGCGAGGGTATTGCCTATATTATCGGCGCCATTCTTTATAGTTTCCACAAGGTTAAATATATTCACGCGATTTTCCACGTTTTTGTGCTTGTGGGAACACTCTGTCATATGATGGCTGTGTGGGAGGTGCTCACACGATGAATATTCTTTATCGGGCGGCTGTGCAACAGGAAAGGCACAGCCGCTTGTTTTTTTTATATAAAATGGTGATAAAAGAGCCCGGCGGAATAAATTTAAACACTTTCTTAAAGGTAAATCCCGTTTTTTTTCATTATTTTCGCAAGTTAAATGTTTAATCAAGAAAAACAATATAAAAATGTTCCGTACAAAAACTTGTGGCGAACTTCGTTTGTCCAATGTAAATGAGAGTGTTACCCTGAGCGGTTGGGTGCAGCGTGCACGCAAAATGGGTGGTATGACTTTTGTGGATTTGCGCGACCGCTATGGCATTACACAGCTTGTATTCAGCGAGGATAGCAATGCCGAGCTTTGCGAGAAGGCCTCGCATCTGGGCCGTGAGTATGTTATTCAGGCTACGGGTGTGGTGAGTGAGCGTCAGAGCAAGAATGCCAATATACCCACTGGTGAAATAGAGATAATTGTCAGCGAGCTTAATATATTGAACGAGGCGGCAACTCCTCCTTTTACCATCGAGAATAATACCGATGGCGGTGACGATATTCGTATGAAGTATCGTTACCTCGACCTCCGTCGCGAGGCTGTGCGCAGCAATCTCGAATTGCGCCACAAAATGACAATGGAGGTGCGTCGTTACCTCGACTCTATGAACTTCATAGAGGTTGAAACACCAATGCTCATTGCATCGACCCCCGAGGGCGCGCGCGACTTTGTTGTTCCCTCGCGTATGAACCCCGGGCAGTTCTATGCTCTCCCGCAGAGTCCGCAGCTCTTCAAGCAGTTGCTTATGGTGTCGGGCTTCGACCGCTACTTCCAGATTGTAAAGTGTTTCCGCGACGAGGATCTGCGTGCCGACCGTCAGCCCGAGTTTACACAGATAGACTGCGAAATGAGTTTCGTGGAGCAGGAGGATGTTATCTCGCTCTTCGAGGGTATGGCAAAGCATCTGTTCAAGACAATTCGCGGTGTTGAGCTCACCGAGGCCTTCCCCCGCATCACTTGGAATGATGCGATGAAATATTATGGCAGCGACAAGCCCGATACTCGTTTCGAAATGAAGTTCGTGGAGCTTATGGATATAATGAAGGGCCACGGCTTTGGAGTGTTCGACAGTGCCGAGTATATTGGCGGTATCTGTGCAAAGGGGGCTGCAACATACACACGCAAGCAGATAGATGCCCTTACCGACTTTGTTCGTCGTCCGCAGATTGGCGCAAAGGGTATGGTGTATGCCCGTGTAGAGGCCGATGGCACAGTAAAATCGAGTGTCGACAAGTTCTATACACAGGAGGTATTACAGCAGATGAAGGCTGCTTTTGCAGCCGAGCCTGGCGATCTTATTCTCATATTGAGCGGTGACGATACTATGAAGACACGCAAGCAGTTGTGCGAACTTCGTTTGGAGGTTGCCCAGCAGCTTGGTCTGCGCGATAAAAATAAATTCTCATGCCTGTGGGTCGTAGATTTCCCCTTGTTCGAGTATAGCGAGGAGGAGGGGCGTTATATGGCAATGCACCATCCTTTTACATCGCCTAAGCCCGAGGATATTCCTTTGCTCGACACAAATATGGGTGCCGTGCGTGCCAACGCTTATGATATGGTTATCAACGGCGTAGAAGTTGGCGGCGGCTCCATTCGTATATACGACAGTGAATTGCAGAATAAGATGTTCGAACTTTTGGGCTTCACTCCCGAGCGTGCGCAACAGCAGTTTGGTTGGTTGCTCGATGCTTTTAAATATGGTGCGCCCCCTCACGGTGGCCTTGCATACGGCCTCGACCGCTGGGTAAGCCTCTTTGCCGGATTAGATTCTATTCGCGACTGCATTGCATTCCCCAAGAACAATTCCGGCCGCGATACAATGATAGATGCTCCGTCGGTGCTCGAACCTGCACAGCTCGATGAACTTAATATTGTTGTCGATATAAAAAAGTAACCGCTTTTTTACCGAGTGTGATATATGAAGAAAATATCTGTCGTAACAGTGTGCCTTAACAATCTCGTCGAGCTTAAACGCACGGTGGAGTCGGTTCTTGCGCAAACATACGCCGATTTTGAGTTTGTTGTTGTAGATGGCGGCTCTACCGACGGTTGCAAAGAGTATATCGAGAGCATTGGCAGGGTGGACCGCCGGATAAGCGAGCGCGACAGCGGTGTTTACAACGCAATGAATAAAGGCACGCGTCTGGCTACCGGAAAATATATCCTCTTCCTTAATTCGGGCGATATATTTTACAGCAACGATGCTCTTGCAAAGGCTGCTGCACTGATAGACAATGACGATTATTATATGGGAATAGTGCGTCGCGTGCCCGACACGGATGCAATGCCTCCCTTCCTTCATATACCTCCCCGTGTGATGACGGTAGAGTATTGCTTGAACAACTCCATTCCTCATCAGGCTACATTCATCAAGCGCGAACTGTTCGCCCGCCGTCCCTATAATGAGCAGCACAAAATAGTTTCCGATTGGGAACACTTTTTCGAGTCGTGGGCCATAGACGGTTGCTCCTATTCTATGCTCGATGTTATTGTTGCCGAGTTTTATTGCGGCGGAATTTCGAGCAACGAAGAGAAGTGTGCAAAGGAGCGTAACGAAATTCTCGACGCTTATATACCCGTCGGAATAAAGACAAAAATGCTCGATGCGAATAAATCCAAATTCGAGCGCAGGGTGGGAGAGGCAATGACAAATGCTCCCGTGAAGCGCGAGCTTATGCTGTTGAGGTACGCTTTTAAAAGCCTGTTGAAGAGTGTTTTTGGAAAGTGATACAGTCTTAACAACAAAAGAAGATGACTAAAAAGTGTAATTTCTGCGTTACGCTTGCCTTCAAAATCCTCATTTACGCTTAGTAAACTCCGGTTTTTCAGGCTACGCAAGCCTTGAACTACATCTTTTAATTCATCTCCTATACAAAAAGAGACCGCTAAAAATACTTTTTAGTCGGCCTCTTTTTGTTGATGCTATTTGTGCAAGCACGCTCATTTTACTTCAAATTCTCGATAAAGAATTTAGCAATGCGTGTAAAAAGGTGGAAGCGTGTGTTGCTGCCATAATAGATACTGTGGTTACTGTCGGGGTAGAGTGCCATTTCAAACTCTTTGTTGGCCTGTGTGAGCGCGTGAGTGTAACGTATCATATTGCGCAAGTGCACATTGTCGTCGGCAGTGCCGTGTATAAGCAAGAGCTTACCATTGAGCTTGGCGGCATTCACAATTGCCGAGCCGTTGTCGTAACCCTCCTTGTTCTCTTTGGGGGTACGCATATAACGCTCGGTGTACACAGTGTCGTAGAAACGCCAATCGGTGGGAGCGGCTACGGCTACTCCGGCTTTAAACACTGCCTCATCTTGGCTCATAGACATAATGGTGTTGTAACCGCCGAAGCTCCACCCCCATATTCCAATATTCTCTTTGTCTATATAGGGTAGTGTGCCAAGGTATTTTGCTGCTTCCACTTGGTCTTTGGGCTCATATTTTCCAATATTGAGGTATGTGCATTTGCCGAATTCTGTTCCACGACCGCCTGTTCCGCGACCGTCGACACACACCATCACAAAGCCTTCGCTTGCCATATAGCTCTCGAACATTGCGTTGCCATAGTTGCCAATGTACCAGCTGTCGTTAACCTGTTGCGAGTAGGGGCCGCTGTATTGGAACATTACCACGGGATATTTTTTGCTTGCGTCGAAATTGGTGGGCTTTACCATCCATCCGTTGAGCTGCACTCCGTCGGTGGTGGTGAAGGAGAAGAACTCCTTTGTGGGCATTTCAAATTTTGCGAGTTTATCTTTCAGACTGCTATTGTCGATTAGTGTCTCGATGCGCTTGCCGCTGTTGTCGTTGGTGGTTACAATGTGTGGTGTGTTTATGTTGGAGAAGGTGTTTATAAAGTACTTCATTGTGCTGCTGAACACTGCGCTGTTGGTGCCCTCGCCGGTGGTGAGTTTGGTTACTTTGCCTTTGCCGTTGATTTTGTAGATATTGTCGCGCAAGGGGCTGCCGGCGTTGCTCAAATAGTAGTATTCGCCTTTTTTACTGTCGCAACCATAGAATTTCTTAACCTCGAATTTTCCCTCGGTAATGGGGCGCACAAGCTCACCGCCGAGAGTGTAGAGGTATAGATGGTTGTAGCCGCTGCGCTCGCTGTGCAGAATAATGTTTTTGTCGAGAAACTCAATCCCTGCGTATGCCTGCTCGTTCAGATAGGTGTCGCTCTCCTCACGCAGAATGCGTTTGCTCACGCCCGAGAGGGGGTTAACAGCAAAAATATCCATCACACTCTGGTGGCGGTTAAGAGTGAGCACTGCAAGGGTGGAGGGCTCTTTTGTGAACTTTATGCGAGGAATATATCCCTCTTCGGGGAGGGGAACATCGAGTGTGCGTGTTACACGGCTCTTAATGTCGAATGAGTGTACCGATACTTTTGAGTTTGCGGCTCCTGCAACGGGGTATTTAAAACTGTAAGGGGCGCAGTAGGGGTCCATTGCCACATTCTGTTTGCCTGTGGGTATGTACATTGGCATATCGTACATCATCACTTCGCTCTCGTCATATTTTACATAGGCGAGCATTTTGCTGTCGGCACTAAAATCGTAGGAGCAGTTGAATGCAAACTCCTCTTCGTTCACCCAGTCGGGTATTCCGTTTATTATTTTGCCGGCGGCTCCGTCGTTGGTTATCTGCGACTCGCTGTTGTCGAAGAGGAGCTTCACAAGGAAAATGTCGTTGTTGCGCACGAAGGCTATCATAGTACCGTCGGGCGAGAATTTGGGAACCTGCTGTGCGCCATTCTGCGAGAGGGGTACCGCCTTGTTGTTTTTGCGCGAGAATATATAGTGCTCGGCGGTGAAGGAGTTGCGGTAGATGCCTTTGGTGCTTGTCTGCAAGAGGATGCGGCTCTCGTCGGGCGAGAATTGGTAGCCGTCGATATGTTTTTTGTCGAACCCGCGGGCAGTGGCTGCGTTGAAGAGAGTATCCACAATTACTCCGTTCTTGAACGAGCCCATAAGAATCATTGTGTGGTCGTTGCTCATTCGGGCAAAGTGCTCACCGTCGGCCATCGGTTGAATGGCTGCGTAGGTCTGTGGCCAATAGCCGCCATACATTGCATCGGTGAGTTTGAACTTGTCGTCGGCCTGCATTGCTGTGGCAACAAAGGCTGTGAGGATGAGTGTGAGAATTTTTTTCATTGTATCTGTTTTTTAGTTTTTCAATTTTGCATTGTGGTTACGAAGATAGTTAATCTTTTTTATATATGGAAGATTATTAGCCCACGAAAAGAGGGGTATAATCATTTGTATTTTGTACTTTTGTAACACTATGAGTGTAAACGAGCGTTTCTATTATAACGATTTTTCGGCATTCTTGCAGCGGCATTTTCCCTTCAAGGTGCAGAAGATAACCCTCGACGGTGGCTTTTCGTGCCCCAATCGCGACGGTACAAAGGGGCGCGGCGGCTGCACCTACTGCAACAACCGCACATTCAACCCTGCCTATTGCCACCGCGACAAGCCTGTTGCCGAGCAGATGCGCGAGGGTATTGCTTTTTTTGCCCATAAATATCCGCAAATGCGCTATCTTGCCTATTTTCAGGCATATACAAACACATACGCTTCGCTCCGAATTTTACAGGAACGTTACGAGGAGGCACTCTCGGTCGAGGGGTGTGTGGGCATTGTCATTGGCACTCGCCCCGATTGTATGCCCGATGAGCTTCTCTCCTATCTTGAAGAGCTCTCCCGCCGCACCTTCGTGCTTGTGGAGTATGGCATTGAGAGTTGCAACGATGCAACGCTCCTTCGCATTAACCGTGGGCACGACTATGCAACGGCTGTCGATGCTGTGCTGCGCACCGCCGCACGCGGAATACCTGTGGGTGCACACATAATTCTGGGCCTGCCGAGGGAAGATAGGGAGGAGATTATGCGGCAGGCAACGGAACTGTCGCGTTTGCCACTGACAACCTTGAAGATGCACCAACTGCAACTGATACGCGGCACCCGTATGGCCGAAGAGTATGTTGCCCGCCCCACGGATTTTCACCTTTTTGCCCTCGACGATTATGTGGATACGGTGGTCGATTATGTTGAACGCCTGCGCCCCGATATTGTGTTGGAGCGTTTCGCCTCGCAGTCGCCCAAGGAACTGCTCATCGCTCCCGATTGGGGATTGAAAAATTATGAGCTTGTGGATAAAGTGAAGAAACGTATGCGTGAGCGCGACACGTGGCAAGGGCGGTTGTATAAGGGGTAGGGGGCTGCCCCAAAAAAGACAAAAGAACAGAAGAATAAAAAGAAAATAAACAGCCCTGCTTGATTGTAATCAAGGGGAACTCTGCGGAGCGGTGGGGGGATTAAAAACGTAGGGGCAGACCAATGTGTCCGCCCAAGAAAAAATCGCAAATAAAAAGGGCGGACACGCTGCTCTTTTTCCAACTGCTGCTTCTCCTCCTCCTCATAAGAAGCCTTAGCCTTTTGATGGCATTTGGTGCTGATATGGATTTCTATTGGTTGGGGTTCTTGGACTGGCTCTTTAATGGCTATCTCTTCGGTTACTGCGGTATTCTTAGCCACCGGAGCAATAACCTCTTGTGGTGCAACAGCCTCTATTTCCTGTGGCTTGTCCTTTTCGCCAAACTTCAATTTGTAGATATGGTAGGCATCAAAGATGAATGACTGGAAGACGAGATAGAGCAACCATCCGAACACATTGCTGCACACAAAGACAATCAACCTGATAAAGTTGTCGTGCCCGAAGTCGCTACCTACAACAATGGTTACTCCGAGAGAAATAACGGAAAAGCTCCGCAAGGTTGCATAAAAGCAGGGGCTTGCGGAGCTTCGGGTTATGAGAAAATTTCTTTATTTGTGTGTGGTGGTTACATTTATTATTCCTGCGCCACTCTTTACAATATCTTCTGTCTCTTGCATAATATTTTCCACGGTTGTTTTTACTTGTTCCATCTTATCGAGGTCGATATTTATGTTTCTTTCTACGTTAACCGTGTCTGTTTCTCCGTCGCGGTTCATATATACAGCCGATGCTGTGGTGCCGCCTTTGATGTTTTTGTAGGTGGAGGAGGGGTAAATTTCGAGTCCTGCGTATTGGTTGTTGCCGCCGACGAGCAGGACAGGGGTCGCTTGGTTGCCATAGTAGAAGATGGAGAGGGTGGTGAGCCCCTGTGCTCCGGCATTTTCAAAGTTTATATTGCTGTCGGCAGGCTCTATTTTTATGTGGTTGCCGGTGTTGTTGAAACGGTACGATACGTTGGTAATGCCGCTTCTGGCGAAGTTGTCTGTGGTGGCATCTTCGTCGAGGTAAATGGTATTGCTCTTTTCGTCCCACACAAAATATACATAGCCGTTTATCACCCCTTCGCCATACAGATTTATTGTGAGGAGGGCGTCGTACTCTTTGGCGGCAATCTTATGCTCATTTTCGCTGTGTGTGCCGTCGGTCTTGTAGAAGTAGATGTTATGGTTGCCGTTGCCGTTGCCGCTGTGTATGCTCTCTATGGTAAAGGGGAGGCTGTTACCGCGTTCATCGTTTCGCCACAGGCTTGCCAATGTAGTGTGGTCGTTGTTCTCTATGGGGTGGTGGTTGTAGAATTCTCCCAGCGTACAGGTGACATTGTTGAATTGCAGTAGTTTGGAAAAATCGGCGCTGGTGAAGGCTTCTATAATTTCGTCGAATGGGGGCAGGGTGTTACTGCTCTTTCTGTTTGCAATGCCTATGGTAACTGCTGCAAGAATTGCGAGCCATATTGCTACGATGGCTATTTTTGTCCATCGTTTCATAGGCTTGCTGCGGTTGCACTTTTTCAGTATCCAGTGAAGTATGCAGAAGAGGGGAATCGAGAGTAATATTATAATTCCCGCTATGAGCATATATGGTATATTTATTGCACTGAATATTGCCGAGCTTCCTCCTATGAATATTGTTCCTGCTATAAAGAAGAAGATTATGATGAAGATGAACGGCAGTGCCATAAGGCCCAGCATTATGAAGAAGAGTATTTTTACAAGCGATGGCAGGCAGCCGTTGTTGGCGGGCTGTGCAATCTCTTGCATTGTTGTATTGTAATTTTCTCTCCACGCTGCTTCTATGCTTTCTTGGCTTTGGCCGGTTGCCACGCGGCGCATACGGGTGTAGTCGATGATACTTGTTGCCTTGGGGAGTATTATCCACAGGGCAATGTAGGCGAGAAATACTATGAGCCCCAATGGCTCCACAAAGAAGAGTATGAATGTGATTATGCGCAGAAGTGCGGTGCTTGCTCCCCAATGGGCTGCAAGGCCCGAGAGTACGCCGCCCAAATAGCAGTCGTGTGAGTTGCGGAACAGTTTGTTGCCCAAAAGCATTGCGCTGTACCAGGGTTCTTCGCTCTTCTCTTTGTTCTTTTCGGCGGGTTCCTCGTTGTTGCTCTCGTCGGGCTGTGTTGCGGGCTCTTGCCTCTTCTCTATTATTCCCACAGAGGCAATGGCCTCTTCTATTATCTCTTTTGTTATAATGGCCTCTTCTCCTTTAAGGGAGTGGCAATGTTCGGCTATACGGTTCTCTACATCGGCTACTTTAATCTCCTCGCCGTTGTCGCGGTAGAGCTCTTTAATGCGGGCAATATAGCTGTCGAGGGTTGCAAAGGCCTCCTCTTCGAAATAGAATTTGTGGCCGCCAATCTCTATCTGGTCTATTTTTTTCATATTGTTTCTTTTTTATTGGATTGTAGTCATCATCATTGCAAATATTGCAAAAAGGGCAAAGAGTATTATTGCCAAAGTGAGTATTATTTTAAGTAGCTGCGGCAGGCCTGTTTTTTGAATGAAAAAGGCGATTAACAGCAATATGGACAATAGTATGGTGCCGTTTATGGTTGTGTTGTTTATGTTTATGGAAAAGACTGTCTGTTTGTAGATGTAAACTGCTGCGAAGATTATTGCGGCGAAAAGGGCCAGACGCAGATTGTTGCTCTTCTCCTTCTTTGCAGGTGTATTATTTTCGGCCGACGGCTTTTCGCTAGTTATTGTTTCGGCTATATTCTCGGGGGTGGGCTCAATGCCTTGCATTCTTAACTTCTCGGATGTGTTGTTTGCCGTGGGGGCTATGCACCATACTATAAGGTAGATTACCACTCCCAGAATGCCGGTGGCAATGGTGGCTATGAGGGCGATGATGCGAAGGATGGTTACATCTATTTTCAAATAGGCTGCAAGGCCCGATATTACTCCACCCACCATACGGTCGTCAGTGTCGAGGTAGTATTTTTTGTTAAGGTCCATTTTATCGAAGAACTCTTTTATATTGTCGGCTGTGGAGTTTTTCTCCTTGCCGCTGTTGTTGCTCTCGTTGCTCTCGCTCGACGCTTGTTCCTCGTCGGGCATCATAGCTTCGGGCTTGCCCATACGGTTTATCATTTCGTTCACAAGGTCGAGCTCTATGGTGTTGCCGTGGCTCTGCGCAAGGCGTTTTTCGCATAGTTCGCTTATGCGTGACTCAATGTCGGCGATAATCTCGCCGGCACTCTCGTGTCCTTTGAAACTTGTTGCAAGGCTGTCGAGGTAGTCGTTAAGGCTGTTGTAGGCCTCTTCGGTGATGAGGAAGGCGCGCCCTCCAAGGTTTACGGTGATGGTCTTTTTCATATATGTGTCGTTTTTTTGTTATTTTTCAATGCTTCTTATTCGCGCCACAGTGTCGGAGAGGGCGTTCCAATTTTCGTCGAGGGCGGCAAGAACCTCTTTACCGCTTGCTGTAAGTTTGTAGTATTTACGGGGGGGGCCGTATGGGCTCTCCTGCCATTCATAATCGAGCAGGCCCTCTTTGCGCAGGCGGGTGAGCAGGGGGTAGAGGGTACCCTCGACAACTATGAGGTTGGCATTTTCAAGCTCGTCTATAATGTCGGATGTGTAGTAGGGCCTCTCGCGCAACAGTAGCATTATGCAGTATTCGAGCATTCCTTTGCGCATTTGCGATTTTACATTTTCTACATACATATTTCTTTTTCTCTTTTTTAGAATCTGTTTGAATTTCTTATTTGCGACAAAAGTATAATAAATTATAGTACCTTGCAATACATAGTACTGTAATTAAGATTTTTTAACGGTTAATTTTCTGTTGGAATAGAGTGATGGGGCTTTAAAAGAAGAAAATTATTATAGAATTTGCGACTCTATGTGAGCTATAATAGCCTCCTTGTCGCAGGGATGGAACCACGCAATCTCTTCGTCCTTGCGGTACCACGTAACCTGCTTGCGAGAGTATATCCGGGTATTCTGCTTTATTTTTTCGATGGCAAAGGGGAGCGACCACTCGCCGTCGAGATATTTGAAAATCTCTTTGTAGCCGACGGTGTTGAGTGAATTGTGCTCTTTAAGGTGAAGGAACTGCTTAACCTCCTCCACAAGCCCTTGCTCAATCATAATATCCACTCGGCGGTTAATGCGCTCGTAGAGCTCCTCGCGCTCGCGACGCAGGCCCACCTTTATTATATTGAAAGGGCGTTCCTTCTTTGCCTGTTTGCGGAACGAGCTGTAAGGCTTGCCGGTCATATAGCAAATTTCCAATGCGTGCATCACACGCTTGGGGTTCTTAATGTCGGCCTCGTTGTAATATTCCGGGTCGAGCAGGCGAAGTTCTTTGCTCAACTGTTCCAGCCCCTCGCGCTCATACTTTTCGAGAATCATACGGCGGGTGTCGGCATCTACGGTGGGAATGTCGTCAATGCCTTTGCACACTGCATCGATGTACATCATAGAACCGCCGGCGAGCAGCATTGTGGGGTGGTGGGGAAACTCTTTTTCGAGAAGCGCGAGCACCTCTTCTTCGTAGCGTGCCGCACTGTAATAATCGCCCGGAGCGAGCTGCCCGACAAAATAGTGTTTGTGTCGGGCGAGCTCTTCTTTTGTGGGCATTGCCGTACCAATCTCCATCCCCTTGTACATCTGCCGAGAGTCGGCCGATATTATGGGACAGCCAAAGTGCCCTGCAATGGCAAAACTTGTTTCGGTCTTGCCAACTGCGGTGGGGCCTATGAGTACGACTAAATTGTTCATTCTCCTTATATAAATATATAGAAGGAGGGTTAATAAAGGTCGTCGATGGAACTTATGTCGGCAAGGCCGCCAATATTGTAGCCGTCCTCGTCGATATCCTCATCGTTGTAGCCGTCGCTGCCATAGAAGTCCTCCTCAAATTCGTCATTCGAAGCGGTTGCAGCGGTAGTCTTGCTCATAAGTTCATCGAAATTAAGTGTTTGCGCAGGAGCCTCACCCACAGATTTTGTGCATACGGCCTTGTCGCAATTTTCACCGAATCTTATCTTGCTGAGCTCCATATAGAATACTCTGTCGCCAAGGGGGTCGAACACATACATAAGTTTCTGTTTCTCCTCCTCTACGTGGTCGCCGAGCACGCACTCTTCCATCACATAGCTCTCCTCCTCGGATACACTGCCCATATCCTCGCGTGTTATCTCTTTCTCTTTTATCCACTTGTCGTTGCAGATGAAGAACGAGGTCATTTGGTCGTCGGGGTAACCCGCAGCTTCCAAAATTGCAGTGTGAAGGTCGAGGAAGGTTGCGTCGGAGTCAATCTCAATATCTCTTCTGAAATCCTCAACCTCGTCGGATAAAAGTCTGAATTTATATACCATAATGTTTTTTATTATCCAATAATTCCGCGTGTGGCCACATTTTCCACAAAGTTGAGTATATGCTCAATTTCGGGAGTCTGTGGCAGAGTCTCTTTAATTTTTGCAACGCCCATCGACACGTTGTTGCCACGGCCGTAGAGCATACGGTAGGCCTCGTGTATTGCGTTTATCGATTCGTTGGAGAAACCGCGACGGCGCAGGCCTACAATGTTAAGGCCGCAGTAACGTGCGGGCTCGCGACCAACGATTATGTAAGGGGGAATGTCCTTGTTTATGCGACTGCCACCCTGAATCATTACATAACCGGCAATGTGTGTAAATTGGTGTACAAGCACGCAACCGCTCAATATGGCATTGTCGTCGATTATAACCTCACCGGCAATCTTGGTGGAGTTGCCGAGGATGCAACCGCTACCCACTTCGCAGTCGTGAGCAATGTGAACATTCTCCATAAGAAGGTTGTTGCTGCCAACAACAGTCTTGCCCTTTGAGGCTGTACCACGGTGAATAGTAACATTTTCTCGTATCATATTGTTGTCACCAATTTCGGTTGTTGTCTCCTCGCCTCTAAATTTCAGGTCCTGAGGCTCGCCGCCGATGATGGCTCCGTGATATATTTTGTTGTTGTTGCCCATTCTTGTGCCGCTTACAATGCAGGCGTGGGGCATAATAATACAATTATCGCCAATTACTACATTCTTGTCAATATATGCAAATGCGCCAATTTCGCAGTTTGCGCCGATTTTTGCATCGGGGTCTACATAAGCTAATGGATGAATCATAGTCGTTATTGTTTTATTTCTTTATTATTTGTCCTGTGAATTGTGCTTCGGCAACAAGTTTCTCGCCCACGAATGCGTATCCGCGCATAACTGCAATGCCGTGACGCAACGGGCTCATCTGTTCCACCTTAAAGACAAGTGTGTCGCCGGGTACCACAAGTTTGTGGAATGCTATTTTCTCTATCTTCAAGAAGTAGGTTGAATACTCCTCGGGAGTTTCGAGCATATTCATTATGAGCAGGCCGCCACATTGCGACATTGCCTCTACAATGAGCACGCCGGGCATTACCGGCTCGCTGGGGAAGTGTCCGTTGAAGAAGGGCTCGTTTGTGGTAACATTCTTGGTTCCCACAATATAGTTGGAGCCAAGCTCTGTTACTTTGTCGACCAACAGCATAGGGCTGCGGTGGGGGAGCAACTTCTTTATACGTTTAATATCCATCACCGGCTCGCGGTTGGGGTCGTAGATGGGAGCTTGTATCTGGTGCTCACGTATAATCTTGCGCATCGCGCGCGCGAACTTATTATTTATAGTGTGGCCCGGACAGGTGGCGATGATGCGTCCTTGGAGGGGCTTGCCAATGAGGGCAAGGTCGCCTATAATGTCGAGCAGTTTGTGGCGCGCGGGCTCGTTGTTCCAAACAAGAGGCTTGTGGTTTAGATAGCCGAGTTTCTTGGCATCCATATGGGGAACCCCAAGAACATCGGCAAGCTGGTCGTACTTCTCCTGCGGCATTTCGCGCTCATAAATTACGATGGCGTTGTCGAGGTCGCCACCCTTAATGAGGCCGGCATTGAGCAGGGGTTCAAGCTCGCGCACAAATACGAATGTACGGCTCGATGCAATCTCCTCCTTAAAGTCGTCCATACTTTCGAGAGTGGCATATTGGTTGTAGAGCACTCCCGAGTCGTAGTGTACAAGTACGTTAAGGCTGAAATTTTCGTCGGGGAGTATTATTATGGAGTTGCCTGTATTTTCGTCTTTAATTTCAATCTTCGACTTAATTACAAATACATCCTTTTCGGCATTCTGCTCCTTTACTCCGATGCGCTCAATATTCTCTACATAGAATTTTGCGCTACCATCGAGAATGGGAAATTCGGGGCCGTTCACTTGCATCAGGCAGTTGTCGATGCCCAGAGCAAAGAGGGCTGCCATTGCGTGCTCCACGGTGCTTACTCGTGCCTCGCCTTTGGTGAGCACGGTGCCGCGGGTTGTTTCGGTTACATTCTCGGCCACTGCATCTATTATAGGCTCGCCCGGGAGGTCGATACGCTGTATTTTGTAGCCGTAATTCTCGGGTGCGGGGTTGAACGTTACTGTGAGGCTCAATCCCGTGTGTAGTCCTTTCCCGAAGAGGGAGAAACTACCGTTCAGTGTCTTTTGCTTGTTCATCGCAAATTATTTTATTTGTTATTCTTCAATGCTTCAATCTCTTTTGTGAGCTCTTTTACCTTCTTGTCAAGGTCGGGAAGGCGTTTAAGGTAGGCCGAAATTCTCATAAACTCCTTTGCGTCCATTGCGGGAGTTCCCAAGAGTTTTTCGCCACCCTTGCGGCTGCCGATGGTACCACTCTGCGAGCCTACAACCGTGCGGTCGCCTATGGTGCAGTGACCCGAAATTCCGGCCTGTCCGCCCACAATACACCATTCGCCCATTTTGGCCGAGCCGGCAACACCTGCTTGTGCGGCCATCACTGTGTGCGAGCCAATTTCGTCGTTGTGAGCTATTTGTATAAGGTTGTCGAGTTTCACCCCTTTGTGTATTACCGTCGCGCCCATTGTGGCACGGTCGACACAGGTGTTTGCTCCAATCTCTACGTTATCTTCGAGAACCACAATACCCATTTGAGGTATCTTTTCGTATCCGTCGGCAGTGGGAGCAAAGCCGAATCCGTCGGCGCCGATTACGCATCCGCTGTGCAGAATGCAGTTGTTGCCCACGCGGCAATCGTGATAAACGGTTACGTTGGCGTATAGGATGCAGTTGCTTCCTATTTTTGCGCCATCGCCAATGGATACTCCGTCGTGAATGTAGCATCCGTCGCCAATCTCGCATCCGTCACCAATCACGGCAAAGGGCGCAATGTAGCAATTTTCGCCCACTTTGGCTGTGGGGGAGATTGATGCAAGCGAGCTTACTCCTTGTTTCTTGGGCTTGCTTGCCTCGTACATTGTCATAAGCTTCGCAAGGCTTTCGTATGCATTATCCACCTTTATGAGCGTGGCTTTTATTTCGCCTTTTGCTTCGAAGTCCCTGTTTACAAGAACCACCGACGATTCTGTTGTGTAGATATAGTCGGCATATTTGGGGTTGGCCAGAAAGGAGAGTGCGCCGGGGGTGCCCTCTTCAATCTTGGCAAAGGTGTAGACCTCGGCGGCAGGGTTGCCTATTACTTCTCCGTTTATAAATGATGCTATTTGTTGAGCTGTGAATTTCATACTTAATAATGTTTTTCAGAATACGAAGATAATTGTTTTGTTCCGAATTAGCACTGCTTGGTGTATAAAATTTCGTAAAAAATGCAGATTTAGATGATGTTTCGGGCTTTTAGTTCACGTTCCATCTGTTGCTGGTAGTCGCGTGCCTTTTCGGCTGCCACTGCTGCAAAGTTCTCGCTGCCATCGGCAAAAATAATTGCACGGCTGGCATTTACAAGAAGGCCGCAGTCGCTGTTCATTCCATATTTGCACACCTCTTCGAGTGAGCCGCCCTGTGCTCCAACGCCGGGAACGAGCAGGAAGTGCTCGGGTACTATGCTGCGTACATTCTCGAAAGACTTGCCTTGTGTGGCACCTACAACGTACATCATATTATCCTTGCTTCCCCATTTGCTCGAAGTGGCGAGCACCTTCTCGAAGAGCATTGTGCCCTCTTCGTCTTTGGTGAGCTGAAAGTCGTGTGAGCCGGGGTTGGATGTAAGGGCGAGGAGTATTACCCAAGTGTCCTCGTAGGCGAGGAAGGGCTTTACGCTGTCTTCGCCCATATAGGGTGCCACGGTTATCGAGTCGACCTTCATCTCCTCGAAGAAGGAGCGTGCATAGAGTGCCGAGGTATTGCCAATGTCGCCACGCTTGGCGTCGGCGATTATGAAAATTTCGGGGTATTTTTCCTTTATATATTTAACAGTTTTCTCGAAACTTATCCAGCCCTTGACACCAAACGCCTCGTAGAATGCGAGGTTGGGTTTATAGGCAACGGTGTAGGGTGCTGTTGCGTCGATGATTGCTTTGTTGAACTCGAAGATGGCGTCGTCGCTGTCTTTTAGGCAGGCGGGCAGTCTTTTTATGTCGCTGTCGAGTCCCACACACAGGAAAGAGCGTTTCTCTTTAATCTGTTTTACAAGTTCTTGTCTGTTCATAGTTATTATGGTTTTTTATAGTTCGTTTTCTTTCATACGCTCGGTATTTTCGGCTACAATAAGGTGGTCTATGCAATCCTGTATGTCGCCGTTTACAAATGCCGTCAGGTTATATATTGTGTAATTTATTCGATGGTCGGTGATGCGCCCCTGAGGGTAGTTGTAGGTGCGTATCTTTGCCGAGCGGTCGCCGGTGGAGACCATTGTTTTTCGCTTGTTTGCAATGTCGTCGGCGTATCGCTGGTGCTCGCGGTCGTAGACGAGGGTGCGCAAGCGGGCAAGGGCACGCTCTTTGTTTTTTGGTTGGTCGCGAGTCTCGGTACACTCTATGAGAATTTCCTCAATCTGTCCCGTTTCGGGGTTGAGCCAAGGGTAACGCAGGCGCACTCCCGATTCTACCTTGTTCACATTCTGTCCGCCGGCACCGCTTGAACGGAAGGTGTCCCATTTTATTGCGCTCTCGGTTATCTCAACATCGAAGGCCTCGGCCTCGGGGAGCACAGCCACCGATGCAGCCGATGTGTGTACGCGACCTTGTGTTTCGGTTGCGGGCACACGCTGTACACGATGCACGCCCGATTCGTATTTGAGCGTTCCGTATACTTTCTCTCCGCTTACAGTGCAAATAATCTCCTTGTAGCCGCCCGATGTTCCTTCGCTGCAACTCGATACTTCCATTTTCCATCCTTTGCTCTCGCAGTATTTGCTGTACATACGGAAAAGGTCGCCGGCAAATATGGCAGCTTCGTCGCCGCCTGTGCCGCCACGTATCTCCAAGATTGCATTCTTGTCGTCCTGCGGGTCGGCGGGGATGAGCAGCAGCTTTATCTCCTCTTCCACTGCGGGTATCTCTTTTTCGCAATTATCGAGCTCCTCGCGTGCCATTTCGCGCAATTCTGCATCGCTCTCGTTCACAAGAAGGTCTTTTGCCTCGCGCTGCGAAGTGAGCAGTTGTATGTATCGCTTGCGTGCCGCAAGTATCTCTTCAAGCTCGCGATATTCTTTGTTGAGCTTCACGTAACGCTTCATATCGGCCACCACAGCGGGGTCGGTTATCAGCGTCGAAACTTCCTGGAAGCGTGCTTCAAGGTCGTTGAGCTTGCTCAATAGTGAATTTTCGTTCTCCATTTATCAATATTTGAATGTGCCGTAGGGGCTTTCGATTATAAGTTCGTTCTTGTCGGCATCTTCCACGCGACCGATTATCTGTGCATCTACTCCGAAGCTCTTGCTTATTGCGATAATCTCCTCGGCATATTCGGGTTTAACGTATACCTCCAAACGGTGGCCCATATTGAACACTTTGTACATTTCGGCCCAGTCGGTGCCGCTCTGCTCTTTGATTGCCTTGAAGAGCGGGGGGATGGGGAAAAGATTGTCTTTAATCACTCGTTTGTTCTCCACAAAGTGCATAACTTTTGTTTGTGCACCGCCCGAGCAGTGTACCATTCCGTGAATTTGCGGGCGCAATGCGTCGAGCATTTTCTTCACAATGGGGGCGTATGTGCGGGTGGGGGAGAGTACCAATTTCCCTGCATCGATGGGCGAGCCTTCAACCTCGTCGGTGAGTGAGAGTTTGCCCGAATAGATGAGCTCGGCGGGAACGCCTTTGTCGTAGCTCTCGGGGTATTTCTCGGCAAGATATTTTGCGAATACATCGTGACGGGCCGATGTCAGTCCGTTGCTGCCCATTCCTCCGTTGTATCCCTTTTCGTATGTGGCTTGCCCGTATGAGGCCATTCCCACAATAATATCGCCGCCGGCGATATTTGCATTGTCGATTACATCGCTGCGTTTCATACGGCAGGTGACGGTGCTGTCCACGATGATGGTGCGCACAAGGTCGCCAACATCGGCAGTTTCGCCGCCTGTGGCATAAACGCCCACGCCCATTTCGCGCAATTCGGCAAGCAGTTCGTCGGTTCCGTTGATTATGGCCGAGATTACTTCGCCTGGAATGAGTAGTTTGTTACGCCCGATGGTCGACGATACGAGGATATTGTCGGTGGCTCCCACGCACAATAGGTCGTCGATGTTCATTATGAGGGCATCTTGTGCAATACCTTTCCACACTGATGTGTCGCCGGTCTCTTTCCAATAGAGGTAGGCGAGTGAGGATTTTGTTCCTGCGCCGTCGGCGTGCATTATGTTGCAATATTCCGGGTCGCCGCCCAAAATATCGGGAATTATCTTACAGAATGCCTTGGGGTAAAGCCCTTTGTCGATGTTCTTAATTGCGTTGTGGACATCCTCTTTTGATGCCGACACGCCACGCATCATATAACGTTGGTCGCTCATTTTTGTATATAATATTTATATTATTATCTATTTTAACTGCGAAGATAATATAAACCGAGCGAATGGGCAAATTTATCTGCACTTTTCGCTCGGTGGAAAATGGGTTTTTTTTAACATTTATTTTGTGAATTGTCTAACTGTTTGGTTGTCAATGGGAAGGCGGTTGTACTAATCTTTGAGTGTGGTGTCGAGAATTTCTCTTACCTCCTCTTTGCTTACTGCCCCTTCGTGCACTTTTTTGTCGTCGATATAAAATGTGGGCACTAAAAAATAGTCGAACATTGCGGCGTAATCCACTTGGAGAGTCTCCTCTATGAGCTGAGGTTCGATTAAACGATAAAGGTCGTTCTCTTCTTTTAATTCGTCAATAAATTTGAATGCCTTGGCGCAATGCGGGCAGTTCTTTTGGTAGAAAATTTGTAATTTTTTCATAATTCGGTTGTTATATGTTATTGGTTCGTTTGTTACAATAACAATTTTCTCTTCTGTTTTTTGCGCGTTATTGTTGTTTTTGTAATAAAATTTAACCATTGGCGATTTTTTGTGTTGTTGGAATTATATCTTGAAATTTGCACCATTGCTTGCTTTTTACTATATTTGCACTTTATGCAAATGCTTTTGCTTAAATGCAAGTGTAATTATTAACTTTATAAATTTAAATTTATGTTTGAAGGACAACCAAAAGGCTTGTATGCCTTGGCTTTGGCCAACACCGGTGAGCGTTTCGGCTACTACACGATGTTGGCTGTGTTTGTGATGTTCCTGCAAGCGAATTTTGGATTTTCCAGCGCTGTTGCAGGTTCAATTTATTCGGGCTTTTTAGGCTTTGTGTATTTTATGCCTCTGTTCGGAGGTATGGCTGCCGACAAGTTCGGTTACGGCAAAATGGTGACTATTGGTATTACCATTATGTTCCTCGGTTATGTGGTGCTTGCTTTGCCCCTCGGCGCGAACAGTGTGGCTATCGGTGCTATGTATATGGCATTGGCACTTATTTCGCTTGGTACAGGCTTGTTCAAAGGTAACTTGCAGGTGATGGTGGGTAATCTTTACGACGATCCTAAATATTCGAGTAAGCGCGATGCGGGTTTCAGCGTCTTCTATATGGCTATCAATGTTGGTGCGATGTTTGCTCCCACTGCCGCTATCGAGGTGATGAAATGGGCGCAAACTTCATTGGGTGTGAGTGAGGCTGATTCTTACCACTATGCATTTGGCGTGGCTTGCCTCTCACTCATTGTTTCAATTGCTATTTATTATGCGTTCCGCTCTACATTCAGCCACACAGATAGAGGCAAGGTTGCTGCTGCCGCCGGCAATGCAAATGTAAAGGAACTTACTCCCGCCGAAACAAAGGAGCGTATCGTTGCTCTCTGCCTTGTGTTTGCTGTGGTTATATTCTTCTGGATGGCTTTCCACCAGAATGGTTCCACCCTTACTTTTTTTGCTCGTGACTACACAGCTACAAGCTCCACCGGTATTGAGAGTATGGCCTTTGATGTGGTTAACCTTGTACTTGCTATCTTCTTGGTTTATGGCTTGTTCGGCTTGTTCCAGAGTGCAACAGGAAAAGGTAAGGCAATTTCTGCTGCCGTTATTGCTGCGGCAGTGGGTGGATTGGCCTACAAATATACAACTCTCCCCGATGTTACCGAGGTTAGCGCTCCCATCTTCCAGCAGTTCAATGCTTGCTTTGTGGTAGCTCTCACTCCTGTTTCAATTGCTATTTTCGGTGCTCTTGCAAAGAAGGGCAAGGAGCCTTCGGCACCTATGAAGATAGGCTTGGGTATGTTGGTTGCTGCTGTGGCTTACTTGTTGCTCACTATCGGTTCGCTTGGTTTGCCCTCGCCCGAATATACAGCTGACGGACAGCCTTTGCATATGGCTAACGTTTCGCCCAATTGGTTGATTTCTACTTACCTCATTCTTACATTTGCCGAGCTTCTCTTGTCGCCCATCGGTATTTCATTCGTGACAAAGGTGGCTCCTCCCAAATATGCAGGTATGATGATGGGTGGATGGTTCGTGGCAACTGCTCTTGGTAACTTCCTCGTTGCTATCCCCGCGCTTATGTGGGATGCTCCCTTGGTTGTTGTTTGGGGCGTGCTCATAGGTATCTGTCTGCTCGCGGCACTCTTCATTTTTGTTATCTTGAAGCGTCTTGAAAAAGTTTCTCAATAATAGCTTTTCTTGTAGATATTTCTTTTCGGCGGGGCAGTCTTTATGGCTGTCCCGCTGTTTTTTTTCTTTGCTTTTTGAACCAAAATGCTAAATAATATATAAAGAATTGTTTGGCTTGTTTTTTTTATTTAAATTTGCCTTAATTTACAAAAAAACAAAAATTTTATGTACAAGAAACTGATACTTTGGGCGTTGCTCTTTGTGACGGTGCCGGCTGTGAATGCACAGGAGAGTGTGGAAGCTATGCTGCAAAAGATAGACGCAGTGAGCGGTGTTGAGAAAATTGAGAAAAACGACTCTACACGCAGTTATTATTTGATGAAATTCCGCCAGCAATTGGTGCCGGGCGACGAAGAGAAGGGTACATTTGAACAGCGTGTGATGCTGGGCCACCGTGGCTGGGACCGCCCTGTGGTTGTGGTAACCGAGGGCTATGGTGCCGATTATGCATTTAATTCTCCAAGATATATGGAGGAACTTACCGCAATACTCGATGCAAATATAATATTTGTGGAGTATCGCTACTTCTCGGGCTCAATGCCCAAGCCTTGCAATTGGGAGTATCTCACCATTGCCAATTCTATGGTCGATTATCATAATATAATCACAGCTTTTAAGCCCTATTATACAAAAAAATGGGCAACAACAGGTATAAGCAAGGGTGGTTCAACCTCTATGTTCTTCCGTGCCTATTATCCCGAGGATGTCGATGTTACCGTTCCATACGTGGGCCCGTTGAGCTATTCTGTTGAGGATGGCCGCCACGAATCGTTCTTGGAGCGTGTTTCCACAAAGGAGAAACGCGATGCTGTGAGAAATTTTCAATATCTGCTTTTTGAGCGCAAGGAGCAGTTGATGCCTATGTTCGATGCACACTGTGCCGAGAAGGGCTACTCTTTCCGTGTGCCAACATCGGAGATTTACAATCTGTGCGTGCTTGAATATCAATTCTCCTTTTGGCAGTGGGGTGCACCCATCGATAATATACCCACAGAGGCATCGAGCATCGACGATGTTTTTGCATATTTCATAAGAATGTGCAGCCCCGACTACTTTTCGGCAACCACAGAGATTGGCTCATTCTTTGTGCAGGCGGTTAAGGACTTTGGCTATTATGGCTACAACACCGACCCCTTTGTGAAATATCTGAACCCTGCCGATGTTGAGGGCTATTTGAAGAAGGTGATGCTCCCCGCCGAGTTTAACGATGTTATATTCGACGATACCAATCATCGTTTCGTAACCGATTATTACACAGAGAATGACCCTGAGGCAATGTTCATTTATGGCGAGTGGGATCCTTGGACCGCAAGCGGCGTTACTTGGTTGAGTGAGCGTAACAAGAAGAATGTGAACATTTTTATTGTGCCCGACGGCAGCCACTCGGCACGCATTGCCAATCTGCCGGCCGAGCAACGCGAGAAGGTGCTTGAACTGCTCGACAAATGGATGGATTTCCGTTAAAGCGACTATGCGCGACAATGCAATAGAAATAGAAAATCTTGCAATAGGTTACGGTGGCAAAAAGGCCGCCGTAACCGTTGCTTGCTCCATAAATGCAACTTTGCAACGTGGCGAGGTTGTGGTGCTTGTGGGGCGCAATGGTGCGGGAAAATCCACCCTCTTGCGCACTCTTGCCGGCTATCAGCCTCCTTTGTCGGGGGCGTTGCGATACGCAGGATTGGAGGGGGGTGATGTTACTCCTGCAAGCCTCTCGAAATTACTTTCGGTGGTGCTTACCGACACGGCTGTTGCACTTAACCTGACGGTGCGCGAGCTTGTATCTATGGGGCGGGTGCCTTATACTAATTTTGTAGGTCATCTACGGGTTTGCGACAAGGTAGTGGTGGCGCGCGCAATGTCTGCGATAGGGGTGGAACATCTTGCCGACAGGCGTGTAGGGGCGTTGAGCGACGGCGAGCGTCAGAAGTGTATGATTGCAAAGGCTCTTGCACAGGAGACTCCTATTATAATGCTCGATGAACCTACTGCTTTTCTCGATTTTCCTAGCAAGGTGGCCCTCTTCCGCCTTCTTAAAAGACTTGCCGTGGAGATGAACAAGGCTGTTCTTGTGTCGTCGCACGATGTTGAGCTTGCCTTGCGCTTGTGCGACAGATTGTGGCTCTTGAACGATGGGGCTCTCCACTGCGGCTCGACCGATGAACTTTCGGGCAACGGCGCGTTGCAGGCTTTTCTAGATGGCGATGGAATAAAATACAATCCATTGCAACGCAGTGTGGATATTTTATGATTTTACAGTGAAAATTTCGCCCGATAGTGTGGCGGTTAGCAAAAAAAATATTAACTTTGCAGAAATAAATGCAAGAATACTTGCGCAACATTTTTTATTTTGGCTAAAATAAAGGATATAGCAGCAGCCCTTGAAATGTTCGCGCCTCTGCCGTTGCAGGATGGATTCGATAATGCCGGATTGCAAATTGGATTAACAGAAGCGGAAGTTACAGGGGTTTTATTGTGTCTTGATGTAACGGAAAAAGTGGTTGACGAGGCCGTTGCGTCGGGGTGCAATCTCATTGTGTCGCATCACCCCCTGATATTCTCACCCTTGAAAAAAATTACCGGTGCAACCTATGTGGAGCGCTGTGTGATAAAAGCGCTGAGCAACGGCGTTGCAATATATTCGGCTCACACTAATATAGACAATGCACAGGGTGGGGTAAACTATCGCATAGCCGAGAAATTGGGGCTGTGTAATCCCAAAATACTTGTTCCAAAGGAGAATGCCTTGCTTAAATTGTCGGTCTATGTGCCCACTGCGGCGGCCGATGCGGTGCGCAATGCTCTTTTCGGTGCCGGTTGCGGAAAGATTGGCAACTATGGCTCGTGCAGCTATAATGTAGAGGGCTACGGAACATTCGAGGCAGGGGAGGGGGCCAATCCCTTCTGTGGTTCGGTGGGTGTGTTGCACAAGGAAGAGGAGGTGCGCATCGACACAATTCTTCCGGCTTATATAAAAAACAAAGTTATTAAGGCGTTGCTTGCGGCTCACCCATACGAAGAACCTGCTTACGATATTTATCCCTTGCAGAATAGCTGGCAGTCGGCCGGCTCGGGAGTGATAGCCGAACTACCCGTGGAGTGTGATGAATGTGCTTTTCTCGAAAAGATAAAAACAGTGTTTGCGGCAGGCAGCGTGCGTCACACATCCTTGCTCGGAAAGGCGGTGAAGAGGGTGGCTCTTTGCGGTGGAGCGGGTGGCTCGTTTGCCGGTGCAGCCCTTGCTGCCGGTGCCGATGTTTATCTAACGGGCGAGGCGCGTTACCACGACCTCTTCAATTACGACGGCAAAATGCTTATGGCGGTGATAGGGCACTACGAAAGTGAGCAATATACGATGGAAATTTTTAAAGAGATAATATCGGAGGCCTTTCCGCAACTATTTATAAAGGTGACCGATAATAATACCAACCCCATACAATACTTGTAAATATTAACCTTAAATAAATAAAAAAATGGCAAAAAAAGATCCCACAGAGTACACAGTAGAAGAGAAATTGAAGACTCTTTACGAATTGCAGACAGTACTTTCAGAAATTGATAAGATAAAAATCCTTCGCGGTGAGCTTCCTTTGGAGGTTAAAGACCTCGAAGATGAGATTGTCGGCCTTGGTACACGCATCGAGAATATCACAGCCGAAATTAAGGGCGTGCGCGAGAATATCGTGGCGTTCCGCGAGGAGATGGAGAAAGCAAAGAAAAACATTGCAAAGTACACCGAGGACCAGAATAACGTGCGCAACAACCGCGAATTCGACCTTCTCAACAAAGAGATTGAGTATAACAATCTTGTAATTGAGCACGACGAGAAGAAGATTAACGAGGCACGCAATCAGGAGAAGTACAAGAGCGAGGAACTTGAAAAATCGCAGCACCTTCTCGACGAGCGCAAGAAAGACCTCGAAATGAAACGTACAGAGCTCGAAGAGATTGTTACCGAGACAAAAGCCGAGGAGGAGAAATTGCGCGAGCAGGCACGCGACCTTGAACTTAACATCGAGCCCCGCCTCCTTGCATCGTTCAAACGCATCCGCAAGAGCACCCGCAACGGCCTTGGTATTGTATACGTTGAGCGCGACGCTTGCGCCGGCTGTTTCAGCAAAATACCTTCGCAGCGTCAGCTCGATATTCGTATGCGCAAGAAAATCATCGTTTGCGAGAACTGCGGTCGCATTATGATAGACCCCGAACTTGCAGGCGTTCAGCAGGCACAGCCCGCCGAGGCTCCCGCACCCAAGAAACGCGGCATCCGTCGTGCAAAGGCCGAGTAATTCACCAATTTATAAAATAACGAATTTCCGCAAGCAATCGAAAAAGTTGCTTGCGGAGATTGTTTTTAGGTGGGGTGGCCTTAGTGAATTTATTCTATTTTCATTATGTATATATATGCTGGCTTTTGTGTTAAAATATCAAATTTCCCATAGTTACTAAAATAGCTATTGGGTAATTCCCCTCTTAGATCTGGATGTTCGTTGTATCTCGCATAAGTTATGGAGACTTCTGTTGTGATGTAAGAAGTGTCCTCTAACCAATGAAATTTTGTGCTAAACATTGGTATTGTCCACCCAATTCCGTCATGAGCCAAAGGGTGATCTACATAATTTTCTATGATATTTACAATAATAGGGAAATTTAAATTAAATCTTTTATGATATTTTTCTATTTCAGAAGTATTGCATATTTTATATCCCCGTGGAATTTTAACATAACTCAACTCTTTTATACTTCTTATTGGGCCTATTACTTCTAATGTTATTACCAATTTCATTTTCTTGATAATAATATCTGTTATAGTTATAAGGTCTTTTGTTGAGGTTACTTGCATGTCTACTTCGGCCGAGTGTGTAATAAGACCTGTTTGTACATCAATCATTCGTGCAGATATAAATACAGATTCAAAGATCTCGGATACATCTGCAACCAATACATAGTGAACTCCAAATTGTAAACCTATTTCTACAATCTGCTTGTCATTTACAGCTCCAGACATTTGATAGTCTTGTTCTTTAGTTAGGGCTGCTAAGAAATCATTAGTACGTTCTACTGCAGAATATTCTCCACTTTTGACGATACCCGATACTAATTTTGAACCTATAACCTTTTTGTAACCATTATTTACATCGCCTGTGACATATACAGCAACCTTTTGTGGTGTTTGAGCAAAACTACAAATTGAGAACAATATTGTAATTATTGATAAAAGAACTCTCATAATATAGTTACCTATAATTAAATTTATTTTACTATTTTTGCAGAACTAATCTATATGCCACATTATTTGTAAGTGCAATAATATCATTAGTTGAATAAACGGCGCGATTACTATCAACCGATTTTACAATAGTGCCATTTTCAACATTGATTAATCGTGCTGTCATCAACATGTAATCATCATCGGTTTTAGTAACGTTAAATACTGCTACATAATGGGCTGCAAACTTTTTACCGAATCTTAAAATATCTTCTTCACTAACTTCACCTGAAATTTGAAAATCATATTCTTTGTTTATTGTGTTGTAAAAATTATCATTGCGTTCAACTGTTCTAAATTCTTTACACATAGAAATTCTTGAAACTGCTTTAGATTCAATTATACTTCTTTCAGTACTACTTACGTTCCCTTCTACATAGACAGCAACGCTTTTCTTATTTTGTGAATTCGCAACTATAACACAAAACATCAATAACATGGTTAATAAAATCTTTTTCATAATCTTTAATTTGTAATTAAATAAATATTAATAAATTAAGGTACTTTTCTCTGGTAACAAAAAAAGCGTGCACTAAACCTGCACGCCATCAAGGGCTACCACACCCTAATATCTCTACAGGTAAGTACACGCAAACCGTACTCACCTAATGAGATATTCTCAAAGCCTTATCTTAAAAAGTGGTAGTTGTGATGGCGATTAGGCTTTATGATGCAAATATAGTCATTTCTTTAATATAGATATCCATTTATCAATAAAACTTTTCAAGTTGAATATTTTCTTTAAGCAGTGCTACGCTGTTTTTACGTTGCCGTTATGAAAATTATTGAAGTAAACTTCATATTTTTTGCTTGTTTGTTGTATCTTTGAGGTAAACCTCGAAGGTTTCCTGCACTCGCTTTGAAAAAAACAAAGTAAACGTTGTCTATTCTCGCTCGTTTGTTGTATCTTTAAGAAAATTCTTGAAGATTATCTGCACTCGCTTTGAAAAATATTGAAACAAGTTTCATATTTCTCGCTCGTTTGTTGTATCTTTGCAACTTCAAATAAGAAAACGAGTTAAAAACAATTCAAAATATAGAAAATGAAACGCGACGATAGAGTTTTTCAGCTGATAGAGATGGAGCATCGCCGTCAGCTTAAAGGTATAGAGCTTATTGCATCGGAGAACTTCGTGAGTAACGAGGTTATGCAGGCGATGGGTTCTTGTTTGACAAACAAATATGCCGAGGGTTATCCCGGCAAGCGCTATTATGGCGGTTGTGAGGTTGTTGATATTGTTGAGGATATTGCCCGCGAGCGTCTTAAAGAGCTTTTTGGTGCAGAGTGGGTGAATGTTCAGCCTCACTCGGGTGCACAGGCCAATGCTGCTGTGTTCCTTGCAGTGTTGAACCCCGGCGATAAGTTTATGGGATTGAATCTTGCTCACGGCGGTCACCTTTCACACGGTTCAGCCGTGAATACTTCGGGTCTAATATATACCCCTTGCGAATATAATTTGAACCCCGAGACGGGTCGTGTGGATTACGACCAGATGGAGGAGGTTGCTTTGCGCGAGCGTCCTAAAATGATTATCGGTGGCGGCTCGGCCTATTCGCGCGAGTGGGATTACAAGCGTATGCGTGAGATTGCCGACAAGGTGGGTGCAATTCTTATGGTGGATATGGCTCACCCCGCCGGTCTTATTGCTGCGGGCTTGCTCGACAATCCTCTTAAATATGCTCACATTGTAACATCGACCACTCACAAGACTTTGCGCGGTCCTCGTGGCGGTGTTATTTTGCTTGGTAAGGATTTCCCCAATCCTTGGGGCAAGACTACTCCCAAGGGTGAGGTGAAGATGATGTCGCAATTGCTCGACTCGGCGGTGTTCCCCGGTGTTCAGGGTGGCCCGTTGGAGCATGTTATTGCGGCAAAAGCTGTTGCCTTTGGCGAGGCTTTGCAGCCTGAATTTAAAGAGTATCAGGCGCAGGTGCAGTTGAATGCTGCCACTCTTGCACAGGAACTTATGGACCGTGGATTCGGCATTGTGTCGGGTGGTACAGATAACCATTCAATGCTAGTGGACCTGCGTGGTAAGTATCCCGATCTTACAGGTAAGGTTGCCGAGAAGGCTCTTGTTGCTGCCGATATTACTGCCAACAAGAATATGGTGCCCTTCGATTCGCGCAGCGCGTTCCAAACATCGGGTATTCGCTTGGGTACTCCCGCTATTACAACCCGTGGCGTTAAGGATGATATGATGCCCTTCATTGCCGAAATGATTGAGACTGTGCTTAACGCTCCCGAGGACGAGAAGGTTATTGCAACTGTTCGTCGCAAGGTTAACGAGGTTATGGCCGAATATCCTTTGTTTGCTTATTGATAAGGGAATTTGCAGAATCATACATAAACCAATAATGCTCGCCGAATGGCGAGCATTATTGGTTTATGTGAGCATAAGAGGTTGTTTAAAAAATAAATCCGGCAGAGAAACTCAATACATTGTTGCTGCGTTTGCTTTTGAACAGAAGTCTCTCGGCAGGGGCGTGTATGTGGCTTTTGTTGCGCAATATTCCAAAATCGTAGGTGAAGTCGATTACTACGCTGTAAATTCTTATGCCAAGACCTACGTTCCAATACCATTCGGTTTTATCGAATTCTTCGTATATGTCGGCATACTTATTAAAACCCGCAAAATTTTGCTTGCTTAACGATGTGAAGTTGAAACTTGCTTTTGGACCCGTGTAAACGCTCATTCCATAATGGGGGTAGTTTATGAAGTTGTAGCCCAGCAGGAGAGGAATTTTTACACAATATATTTTAAGCTCATATTCGGCCGGATTAAGGTTGTCTGTGTCGAAAAAAACGTAGTTGCAGTAGGTTATGCCGAATGCAGTTTCTGTTTGCAGATAGAATTTCCCTTTTGTGACTCTTATGAAAGGGGAGGCAATGAAGCCTACTTTTTTGCTCTGTATTATATTCTCGTCGAATGAGTATCCTTCAATGGCAAAGTCTGTGGTGTTGTATGTGATACCTTGAAAGCCGGCCTTTATTCCGTAGTTGAATTTCAGCGGCAGCTTTTGTTGCGCAGTTGCGGGGAGTGCAAGTAACGTAGCAATAAAGAGGATTGCAAGAGTGTGGCTTCTTCTCATTGTCTACTTCTTTTTTACGCTCCAACCAAACTTCCCAATAAATTCTCCCAGATGAAAGTATTTGCCGTGGGCATATACAAGGGGATCGGCTGCCGAGAGGTCCCATTCGCCCGTCTCGGGGTTCAGGTATTTGTCGTCGGCCTGCACGTTTACAACCTCGGCCAGAAACATATCGTGTGTGCCGAGGGGTATTATTTGCTTCACTTTACATTCGATGCTCAATGGCGATTCCATAATAATGGGGGCTTTTACCTCTTTTGCCGGGCCGTATGTGAGGCTTGTCTCCTTTGCCTTGTCGTAATCTTTACCCGAGCGTACACCGCACCAGTCGGTGGCACGTGCCATTTGGGCTGTGGTGAGGTTTATCACAAATTCGCCATTCTCTTTGATAATGGGGTAGGAGTGTCGCTCGGGACGCACTGAAATGTAGCACATTGCGGGGTTGGTGCACACTGTGCCCACCCACGAAACAGTGAGCATATTGTAATTGGCGGGATTGTTGCCGCAGCTTATTATGACGGCGGGCAATGGGTATATCATTGTCCCGGGTTTCCAATTTATTTTCATAGCAGTTCCACGTTGCTCACTTTTATCTCTTTTTCGCAGTAACGGCATTTTATAATGCCCTCTTCGGCGTTTGTCACATAGAAGTGTGTGGCCATCGGCTCGTTGTTGGTGATGCAGGCGGGATTGGCGCATTTTACTATGTTGTGTATCTCGGTGGGCATTTTTATCTCTTTTTTCTCTACAACGTTGTAGTTGCGTATGGTGTTTAGCACGGCTTTCGGGGCTACCAGCGAAATGCGGTTCACCTCCTCTTCGGTGAAGAATTTGTCGGCGATTTTTATGAGTCCTTTTTTGCCGAGTTTTTTACTTTCGAGATTGTTGCCTATGGTTATATTGCTCTCCATATTGGGAATGTCGAGCAGATTTACTACGGCGAAGAGTTTGTCTGCCGGAATATGGTCGATTACTGTGCCGTTGCACAGGGCCGATACTTGCAGGGCGAGTTTTTCTTTGTTCATTGTTGTAACTTTTAAATGGTTATTCCCAATACATCGCAAATGAGTGCTTCGCGCACATAGAGCCCATTTTGTGCCTGCTGGAAGTAGTAGGCTTTTGGGTTGTCGTCAACGTCGTATGCAATTTCGTTTACGCGGGGCAGCGGGTGCAGTATTTTCAGATTGGGCTTGCTGCCGGCCAGCATTGCATTGGTGAGACGGTAGCAGTTCTTTACTTTTTCATACTCCATAAGGTCGTTGAAACGCTCGCGCTGCACACGTGTCATATATATAATGTCGGCGCTTGCGATTACATCTTCGTTGAATTCTGTCGTTTCGGTGAAGGGGATGTTATTCTGTCGGCAGAATTCGCGGTATTCCTCGGGCATATGAAGCTCCTCGGGCGATATAAAATGGAATGTGGGGTTAAAGTGGCGCATTGCGTGCAGAAGCGAGTGCACGGTGCGACCGAATTTAAGGTCGCCTACAAGGTGTATGTGCAGATTTTCGAGTGTGCCCTGTGTCTTTTTTATAGAATAGAGGTCGAGCATTGTCTGCGAGGGATGCTGGTTGGCTCCGTCGCCGGCGTTTATTATGGGGCAGGGCGATACTTCGCTCGCGTAGCGTGCTGCTCCTTCCAAGCGGTGGCGCATAACTATTGCATCGGCGTAACTCGACACCATCATAATTGTGTCTTTCAGTGTTTCGCCTTTGGTGGCCGAGCTTGTTGCTGCGTCGCTGAATCCGATGACTCTTGCTCCCAAGCGCATTGCTGCTGTTTCGAAACTCAAACGGGTGCGGGTAGAGGGCTCGAAGAATAGTGAGCCGATTACTTTGCCGGCAAGAATGTCGCGGTTGGGGTTCTCCTCGAATTTGCTTGCAATCTCCAAGAGCGAGAGTATTTTCTCGCGTGAGAGGTCGTTTATAGATACCAGACTTTTGTTTTTCATTGGGATGTGGTTTATAAACTGTTTATTTCTTGATAATCTCTGTTTTTTACACGTAACGAAGTGAAAAAGTATAAATGTGCTTTTTCGTTAAATCTCCTTTGTAAAGGTATGAAAATATAATTGAAAAAAACATAGTGCGTGGGGATAAATTATCTATTTTTTTATTCATAGTTACTAATTGAAATATTTGTTGTAAATTTGTAGACTTTTGTATACCGCGCCGAGCGGTGCCGGCTATGCATTTTTTATAAGAATTTTAAACAGCTTCTTAATAGACACGACACGATGATAAAGAAGATTTTTATATTCCTGTGGGTGGGGATTGTTGCAGCTCTGCTGCTGATAGCTCTGCTGTTCTTTTCAATTTCAAAAGGGTGGATTGGTTATCTTCCGCACATAAACGAATTGCAAAATCCTTCCTATAAGTTTGCTTCGCAGATTATTTCGGCCGATGGGGTAACGATGGGTACTTGGTCTTACAGCAAGGAGAATCGTGTATATGTTGATTACAAGGATATTTCGCCCAATCTAATAAAGGCGCTCATTGCAACCGAGGATGTGCGCTTTATCGAGCATTCGGGAATTGATGCCCGCTCGGTGTTGCGTGCCGTGGTTAAGCGTGGAATATTGATGCAGAAGAATGCGGGTGGCGGCAGTACCATTACTCAACAGCTTGCTAAATTGCTCTACTCCGAGGTGTCGGGCAGCGAGATTGAGCGTCTTTACCAAAAGCCCATCGAATGGGTTATTGCCGTGCAGTTGGAGCGCCATTATACCAAAGAGGAGATTATAACTATGTATCTGAATAAATATGACTTTGGTTATAATGCTGTGGGCATAAAGAGTGCTGCGAATGTTTATTTCGGTAAATTGCCGAGCGAACTGAATATTCAGGAGGCGGCAATGCTTGTGGGTATGTGCAAGAACTCTTCGCTCTACAATCCTCGTCGTCGTCCCGAAAAGACTCGCGACCGTCGCAATGTGGTGCTCAACCAGATGGAAAAGGCGGGTTACATAAGCAAGGAGCAGTGCGAGGAGTTGAAGCAGACGGAAATGAAACTCGATTTTCACTCTACCGACCATAAAGCGGGCCTTGCAACATATTTTCGCCAATATCTGCGTGGGGTTATGACTGCCAAAAAACCCGAAAAGAAGAATTATCGCGGGTGGCAGATGCAGAAGTTCTACGAGGATTCCATCGATTGGGAAACAAATCCTCTCTTTGGTTGGTGCAACAAGAACGAAAAGCCCGATGGCAGCAAATATAATGTATATACCGATGGTCTTAAAATATACACTACCATCGACTCGCGTATGCAGAGATATTTGGAAGAGGCTGTGCAGGAGCATGTTGCCGGTTATTTGCAAGAGCGTTTCTTTGCTGCAAAAAAGAACAAGAAAACTGCTCCGTTTACCGACGAATTGACGGTTGAGGAGGTTGACAAGATTATGGAGCGTGCAATGCGTCAGAGCGACCGTTACCGCGAAATGAAGAAGGGTGGTGCAAGCGAGGCTGAAATTAAAGAGGCCTTCAACACCAAGGAGGAGATGCGCGTGTTTACATACGCGGGTATGAAGGATACTGTGATGTCTCCAATGGATTCGTTGCGTTACTATAAATACTTCTTGCGTACCGGAGTATTCTCTATGGACCCCCATTCGGGAGAGGTTAAGGCTTATGTGGGAGGTCCCAATTTCAATTACTTTAAATATGATATGGCCAATGTGGGCCGTCGTCAGGTGGGGTCGACTATAAAGCCGTTCCTCTATTCGCTTGCTATGGAGCACGGCTTCTCGCCTTGCGACGAGACTCGTAATATTGAACAGACGCTCATTACCGAGGATGGCAAGCTGTGGAGCCCGAAGAATACCTCCAAGGCGCGTTACGGCGAGATTGTGAACTTGCGTTGGGGGCTTGCAAACTCGAACAACTGGATTTCGGCCTATCTTATGAGTAAATTGAATCCTTATTCGTTGAAAAAACTTATTCATCAGTTTGGTCTGCGCAATAAGGAGATTGAGGCTACACCCTCGTTGTGCCTTGGTGTGTGCGATGCTTCGGTGGCCGAAATGGTGAGTGCTTACACTGCATTCGTGGCAAAGGGTATACGCACCCTGCCACTTTATGTAACTCATATAGAGGATAATCAAGGAAATATCGTGGCAACCTTCTCGGCGCAAAAGAACGAGGTAATCAGCGAGGAGAGCTCATACAAAATGATTGAAATGTTGCGTGCCGTTATAAACGAGGGTACGGGTGGGCGCATACGTCGCATATATAAGATTACCGCGGATATGGGTGGAAAGACCGGTACCACACAGAATAACTCCGATGGTTGGTTTATGGGCTTTACCCCCAGCCTTGTCACCGGATGTTGGGTGGGCGGCGAGGAGCGAGATATTCACTTCGATCGTATGAGCGACGGACAGGGTGCTTCGATGGCTCTACCTATATGGGGATTATATATGAATAAGGTGTATGCCGATGAAACGTTGCCATACACACAAGCCGATACATTTGATATTCCTCGCGACTTTGACCCTTGTGCCGATAAATTGCCGGTACCTGTAAAGGAGGAAGAAGAGGAGGAGGTGAAAATGGGTGGATTTGATGATTTATTTCAATAAGATTAAGAATATATGAAATTTGTAGGAATTATTCCGGCCCGCTATGCTTCTACCCGTTTCCCGGGTAAGCCTTTGGCATTGTTGGGTGGAAAGACCGTAATTCAGCGTGTTTATGAACAGGTGAAGGATTGTTTCGACGACCTTTATGTTGCTACCGACGACCAGCGTATAAAGGAGTGCGTGGAGTCCTTTGGCGGTAATGTGGTAATGACCTCCGAGGATTGCAAGAATGGAACGGAGCGTTGCCTCGATGCATACAAACGATTGAATCTCGATTGCGATGTTATTGTGAATATTCAGGGCGACGAGCCCTTTATACAGCACAAGCAGGTGAAGGCTCTTATCGCTTGTTTCGACAATCCCGACACTGATATTGCAACCCTTGTGAAGCCTTTTGAAAAGGCCGATGGCATTGAGCGTCTCGAATGTCCCAATTCTCCCAAAGTAGTGCTTAACGAGCAGGGCTTCGCTCTCTATTTCAGCCGCTCGGTGGTTCCCTATCTGCGTGGTGTTGAGAAAGAGAATTGGCTCGATAATCACGTGTTCTATAAGCATTTGGGAATATACGCTTATCGTGCGAATATACTCGAAAAAATAACCAATCTGCCCCAATCGCCAATGGAAAAGGCCGAGTCGCTCGAACAATTGCGCTGGTTGGAGAATGGCTATAAGATTAAGGTGGGTGTTACCGACATTGAGACTATCGGCATTGATACTCCCGAGGACCTTGAACGTGCCAAGGAATTTGCCGCCACCATAGGCTTTGCTTGGAACGATTAAGTTGTTGTTGAAAATGCATCGACCGCCTCAAATAAAAACATTATCTCTCTCCCATTTGGCTTTGCCTGTAACAACGGTAATGCCGAATGGCGTTGCTTTGCACTCTCTGCAAGGTGAGGACAGGGGCATTGTGAGGCTGGATATTCTCTTTAAGGGAGGCTATGCGGTGCAGGAGAAGCCTTTGCAGGCACTCTTCACCAATCGTATGTTACGCGAGGGAAGTGCCTTGTACAGCGCTGCCGAAATTTCCAGACAGCTCGATTTTTATGGAGCGTGGATAGATATGTATTCTTCGCAAGAATGTAACCACATAATTCTTTATGTGCTTGCGAAGCACTTTGCAAAATTATTGCCTGTGGTAGAGGATTTTGTGAAGCGTCCGCTTTTCCCCGAGGAGAATCTCTCGGTGGTGCGTGGCAATAATAAGGCACATTTTCTTATAAATAGTCGCAAGGTGGATGTTGTGGCACAGCGTCATTTTGAGTGTAAATTGTGGGGCGAGGAGCATCCGCTTGGGCATATAATAGAGGCCGAGGATTATGAGAATATCACGCGCGACGACCTTATTGCCTATTATAATAATGTTTATTCGTCGCGCAACTGCACAATATTCCTTACCGGTGGTTGCACCGAGGAGATAAAGAGCGTTGTTGTAAAATCGTTTGGTAACGAGGCGTGGGGAGAAGCTGTTGCCGTAACATCGGCAATTGCGGCTCCCGTGACATTCAAAGGCAAGCACCGTGTTACACTGCCCGACACAGTGCAGAGTGCGGTGAAGATTGGCTCGTTCACATTGCCGGCCAACAATCCCGATATTTATGACCTGCGCATTCTGAATGTGCTCTTCGGCGGATATTTCGGCGGTCGTCTTATGAGCAATATTCGTGAAGATAAGGGGTACACCTATGATATAATCTCCGAGATTGATGCATACGGCTCGCGCAATGCTTTTATGATAAGCTCGCAAACGGCGACAGAATATGTGGAACCCCTCCTCAAAGAGGTGTATGGCGAGATTGAGCGTCTGCACAATGAGGAGATTACTGCCGAGGAGGTGGAGCTTGTGTGTAATTATATAAAGGGTGAGCTTTGTCGCGAGTATGAAGGGATTATAGCCAAGACCGAGGTTTTTGTGAACGCTTGGCTGGCAGACGAGGAGTTTGCAAGCGTTAACGCCTATATTGATGCTGTTGCACGAATAACTCCGGAACGTCTGCAAAGTGTAGCGCGAAAATATCTGCACAGCGATAATATGTTCGAGGTTGTGGTTGGAGCGTAACCTGTGTACTTTTATAATTCATTCGAAGGAGGAAAATATATGATAAAAGACTATAAAGACTACTCACTGCTTATGCACAATACCTTCGGGATTGATGTACGGGCTGCCGTATATATGGATTTTTCCACCGAGGAGGAGCTTGCAACGCTGCTACAAAGTGGTGCGGCGAAAGGTTCGTTGCTTGTGATAGGCGGTGGCAGTAATCTGCTTTTTGTGGGAGATTTTAATGGCACGGTGCTACACTCGTCAATCTCCGATATTTCTATCATTGCCGAGGATGATGAAAATGTTTTTCTGCGTGTGGGCAGTGGCGTTAATTGGGACTCATTGGTTGAATACACTGTGAACAACGGCTGGTGCGGTCTCGAAAATCTTTCTCTCATTCCCGGTGAGGTCGGGGCGAGTGCCGTACAGAATGTGGGTGCTTATGGCGTGGAAGCAGGCGATTTTATAGTAAAGGTAGAGGCTCTTTCCATTGAGAATGGCGAAAAATGCACATTCTTGAATGGAGATTGCAATTACGGCTACCGCACAAGTGTATTTAAACAGGGAGAGAAGGGTAAATATGTAATAACATACGTTACATACAGGCTTAAAAAGAGTGCCGATTTTAAATTGGATTATGGTAATTTGAAAGAGCGTGTGGAGTCGCTTGGCGGTGCAACGCTTGCCAATGTGCGCAGGGCTGTGTGCGAAATTCGTGCCGAGAAATTGCCCGACCCGTTGATGATTGGCAGTGCCGGCAGCTTCTTTATGAATCCTGTCGTGTCGTGCCAGAAAGCGGCCGAACTTGCCGAGAAATATCCCGCAATGCCGCAATATAAAGTTGCCGAGGGTGTGAAATTGTCGGCCGGGTGGCTCATTGAGCAATGTGGGTGGAAAGATAATCCTCACGAGAAGGTCGGTGTCTACAAGCAACAGGCACTTGTGATAATAAACAGAGGCGGAGCAACGGGTATCGATGTTCTTAATTTTGCAACAGCCGTGTGCCGTTCCGTTGAGGAGCGTTTCGGCGTTGAACTTAAAATGGAGGTAAACGTAATAGGGTAGAAGGTGATGAAACTTACTTTTCTTGGAACAGGAACCTCTACCGGTGTACCCGAGATCGGATGCTCGTGCGAGGTGTGCCGGTCGACCGATACGCGTGATGCTCGTTTGCGCTGCTCGGCTATGTTGCAGTGTGGCGATACAAATATTCTCATAGATTGCGGTCCCGATTTTCGTGCACAGATGCTTCGTAACCCTTTCAGCAAGATAGATGCTTTACTGCTCACGCATAAACATTACGACCACACTGCCGGCATAGACGACCTGCGCCCTTTCTCGCGTTTGCGCGAAATTCCAATATACGCCGACCGTGAGACTGAGATACAGGTGCGTTCTATGTATCCCTATTGTTTCAGTTATAAGAAATATCCGGGTGTGGCAAATATAGCTCTTCGTACCATCGATGCAAAAACTCCCTTTGTAGTAGATGGAGTGGAGGTGGTGCCCATTCGCGTATTTCACGGAATGTTTCCCATTCTTGGCTTTCGCTTCGGGAAATTGGCCTATATTACGGATATGAGTTATATAGAGCCGTCGGAACTTGAAAAATTGCGTGGGGTAGAGGTGCTTGTGATAAATGCCTTGCGATTTTCAAAGCCGCATAAAACGCACCAGACGGTGCTCGAAGCTCTTGCCATCGTGGAGCAGTTGAAGCCTGAAAGAACTTATTTCACTCATCTAATGCATCATATAGGCCTGCACGCGAAGATAGAAAAGTGCCTGCCGCAGGGTGTTTGTTTTGCTTACGACGGGTTACAGATAGAGGTGTGATTCAAAAGAGGCCGACTAAAAAGTATTTTTTTAGCGGTCTCTTTTGTGTAGGAGATGAATAAAAAAATGTAGTTCAAGGCTTGCGTAGCCTGAAAAACCGGAGTTTACTCGGCGTAAATGAGGATTTTGAAGGCAAACGTAACGCAGAAATTACACTTTTTAGTCATCTTTATTCTGCCGAGGGACTGTTGTGACCTTTATCGCGATTGGGACGACGGTGGTAGCGGCGACGCTGCGGTTTTTTCTTTCCTTCCTCTCTTTTATTGTCTGTGCTATTTTCGATGGGTTGCGCTGTTGTAGCAACCTCTTTCTTTGCCTTGGGCTTGCCGCCTTTTCTACGTCTCTTGTCTTTGCGCCCGTGTGAACGTTTCTCGCCACCGTGCCCTCCCTTGTTGTTTCGGCCACTCTTGCCACTGTGTCCTCCTTTTGAGGGTGAGTATTCGGGAGCTTCGCCAAGCTCGGCGGGAAGGGGTACCTTTGTCACTTCCTGCTCCATAAAGTCCTCTATGCGCTTAAAGTACTGTTGGTCCTCCTCCGAAATAAAGGTTATCGCACGCCCCTTGGTGTTGGCACGTGCGGTGCGGCCCACACGGTGTATGTAGTCGTCACAGTCGCGCGGAACATCGTAATTTATCACTATGCGTATGTCGTCAATGTCAATACCGCGGGCAAGAATGTCGGTAGCCACAATAATATCTATTTTGCGGCTCTTGTATTGGAACATAATCTCGTCGCGCTCACTTTGGCTGAGGTCGCTGTGCATTTCTCCCACATTGAACCCGCGTTTTTTAAGTGCAAGAGATATCTCCTTTACCTTATTCTTGCGCGATGCGAAGAGTATCACACGTTCGGTGCTCTCTTTCTCGAAAATACTCTTTATAATACCCATTTTTTGCCCCTCGTGGCAGATGAATGCTTCCTGTGTGATGCCCTCGGCAGGCTTTGCAAGCGACAGGGTAATTTGCAACGGGTCGGTGAGAATGTTGGCTGCAAGCTTGCGTATCTCCTGTGGCATTGTTGCCGAGAAGAGCATTGTCTGTCGCTCCTTGGGCAGCTTGCCTGCAATAGTCATAATATCGTTGTAAAAACCCATATCCAGCATACGGTCGGCCTCGTCGAGAATGAAGAACGATACTCGTGAAAGGTCTACGTTGCCCAGATTTATGTGGCTTATCAAGCGACCCGGAGTTGCAACTATAATATCGGCTCCTTTTGCCATTCCTCGCAGCTCTTGTTCGTAGCGTTGCCCGTCGTTTCCTCCATAGACAGCCACGCTGGAAAATGGCATAAAGTAGGTGAATCCTTCGAGCTGACGGTCTATCTGCTGCGCAAGCTCGCGAGTGGGTGCCATTACCACGCAGTTAATAGCATCGTCGGGATAACCGCCTTTGCATAATTTGTTGAGCACCGGCAACAGATAGGCCGCGGTTTTGCCTGTGCCTGTTTGTGCCACGCCTATGAGGTCGCGTCCATCCATCAGGGGTTGTATAGTTTGTTCCTGTATGGGTGTACAGGTCTCGAAACGCATTGCATCGAGTGCATCGAGCACTTCGTCTTCAAAATCAAAATCGGTAAAATACATAAATATGTTTTTCTCTATTTAGGAGCTTTCCTGTAAAGGTATAATGCTATGAAACTGAATAAAATATTGGGAATCCACACTGCGAGGAATACAGGCATTTGGTTGGCAAACGCCGAAGATATTGTTTGGAACAGAATGTACGAGAAACTCAATCCAAGGCCTATTCCGAGCGATAATCCCATTCCTCCCTTTGTCTTTTTCGATGATAGCGATGCGCCTATTATTGTGAGGATGAACGCTGCGAACGACATTGCAATTCGTTTGTGATACTCAATCTCAAAAGGCTTGATATTGGCCATCCCTCGCGCCTTTTGTCGGTCGATGTATCGGCTCAATTCGGGGCTTGTCATTGTTTCTTGCTGTCCTTGTGAGATTAGAAAATCTTCGGGCTCTATATTTATTATAGTGTCGAGCGGTTCCTTGTAGCTTGAACGTATAATCTCCTTGTCACCTTTAAACTCGCGAATCATCCAATTATAAGCAGTCCATTTACCTCTCTCCTGTGGATGATACTTAATGCTTTTTGCAGTCATATGTGCTACAAGCTTCTTATTCTCAAACCTGTCGAGTGAGAAACTTGTTCCCATATTTGTATGCTGGTTGTAGAATCCAATGTAAGCAACAATGTCATTTTCAACTTGCAGTTGTATATTCTCGGCCGAGGTTGTCTTTTTCTTCTTGTCGTTATAATGCTTAACCTCAAACTCTATTCTTGTTTCGTTGCCCAATGGAATTATATATGCACTCAGAATATATGTGAGCAAAGCGATGAATGCCGCAGAAACCATATAGGGGCGCAACAAACGTTTAAAGCTCACTCCCGAAGCGAACATTGCAATAATCTCGGAATTCTCGGCCAATTTCGAAGTAAAATATATTACCGAAATAAACACGAATAGCGCACTGAAAGTATTTGCATAATAGGGCGCGAGGTTCAGATAATAATCGAACAGAATTTCGGATAGAGTGGCATTCGATGTTGCAAATTTATCTATTCGCTCATTGTAGTCGAATACCACGATTACCGTTATTATAAGTGCCAACGAGAAGAAGTATGTTCCAAGGAATTTCCCTATTATATACCAATCGAGGCGTTTCAATTTAAAAACTTCTAACCATTTTTTCATAGTAACGTGTGTGTTTAAAGTCGGCGTGTTACTTGTTCAAGCATATTCTTTTTCCACTCGGCATAATTATCTTCCAGAATGTGTTTGCGTGCCTCTTGGGTGAGCCATACATAAAATGCAAGATTATGGAGCGATGCTATTTGCAGTGCCAGATACTCTTGTGCAACAAACAGGTGACGCAGATAGGCTCGGCTGTATTGTCGGTCGACAAATGACTCGCCATCCTCTTCGATGGGGGAAAAATCGTATTTCCATTTTTCGTTTCTCATATTCATAATGCCCTGCTTGGTGAAGAGCATCGCGTTGCGCCCGTTACGGGTGGGCATTACGCAATCAAACATATCTACGCCACGCTCAATGCCTTCGAGAATATTTGCGGGAGTGCCCACGCCCATCAGGTAGCGAGGCTTGTCGGTTGGCAGAATTTCGTTCACCACCTCAATCATTTCATACATTTTTTCGGCAGGTTCTCCCACAGCAAGCCCTCCAATGGCATTTCCCACACAATCTTTCGATGCAATATATTCGGCCGATTGGCGGCGAAGGTCGGGGTAAACACAGCCCTGTACAATGGGGAAAAGTGCCTGCTCATAGCCATATTTAGGTTCAGTCTCGGCAAGGCGTGCAACGCAACGGTCGAGCCAGCGGTGTGTGCGCTCCATCGACTTTTTTGCATAATTATAGTCGGCAGTGCCGGGGGTACACTCGTCGAATGCCATTATAATATCGGCACCGATGCTGCGCTCAATATCCATAACCCTCTCGGGAGAGAAAAAGTGCTTGGAGCCATCTATGTGTGAGCGGAATTCCACGCCATCCTCGTTCATTTTTCTTATATCTTTGAGCGAGAATACCTGAAAACCGCCACTATCGGTGAGAATAGGTCGTTCCCAACTGTTGAACTTATGCAGGCCACCGGCCTTCTCCAATATATCGAGCCCCGGGCGTAGATACAGATGATAAGTGTTGCCCAGTATTATCTGTGCTTTAACATCGGTTACAAGGTCGGGAATTTGCACGGCTTTAACCGAACCCACCGTGCCCACAGGCATAAAGATAGGTGTCTGTATATCGCCGTGTGCCGTGCTTAAAACTCCGGCACGCGCCTTGCTCCCTTTGTCGGTGTGTAATAATCGGAATTCCACTTTATTGTCAAATTAAGTTGATAGGATTTTTTACTTTTTCGTCGAGCAGGGCAATTTCGAGAACCTCCTTAATATCCTCTACATAGTGGAAGGTGAGCCCTTGAATGTATATTTCGGGAATTACATCGATATTGCGCTTGTTCTCCTTGCATAATACAATCTCCTTTATTCCGGCACGTTTGGCTGCCAGAATTTTCTCCTTTATGCCTCCCACGGGGAGTACCTTGCCACGCAGAGTTATTTCGCCGGTCATAGCAATGTTGGGCTTTACTTTGCGCTGTGTGAGTGCCGATGCAAGTGCAGTTGCCATAGTAATACCTGCCGAGGGGCCATCCTTTGGGATTGCTCCTTCGGGTACGTGCAGGTGAATATTCCAATTTTCGAAAATCTCGTGCGGAATATCGAGAAGGCTTGCGTGCGACTTTATATATTCGAGTGCCAGCATTGCCGACTCCTTCATTACATCGCCCAGATTACCTGTGAGGGTTATTTTCTCGCCCTTGCCACGGCTGAGGCTGGTCTCTATGAAGAGAATCTCTCCTCCTACGGCAGTCCAGGCGAGGCCTGTAACCACACCTGCATATTCGTTGCCTTGGTAGCGGTCGCGAGAGAACTCTTTTGGGCCCAATAGTTCTACGATGTTTGCAGGCTTCACCATTGTAATATCAAACTCTCCCTTGCTTGCTTTTTGGCAGGCCAAGCGGCGGAAAATCTTGCCTATCTTCTTTTCAAGGCCACGCACGCCCGATTCACGGGTGTAATCCTCTATAATCTGCTCTATGGCTGCCTTGTTTATGTTAATCTTCTCGTTGCCTATTCCGTTGGCCTCTTTCTCTTTGGGTACCAGATGGCGTTTCGCAATCTCCACCTTCTCCTCGGTGAGGTAACCGCTAACCTCAATAAGTTCCATACGATCGAGCAGGGGACCGGGAATATTGCCCAGATTGTTGGCCGTTGCAATAAACATTATTTTCGAGAGGTCGTAGTCAATGTCGAGGTAATTGTCGTGGAAGGTGCTGTTCTGCTCGGGGTCGAGTACTTCGAGAAGAGCCGACGATGGGTCGCCGTGGTTGGAACCTTGTCCCACTTTGTCAATCTCGTCGAGAATGAATACAGGATTGTCGCTGCCGGCCTTTGCAAGATTTTTGAGTATGCGGCCGGGCATTGCTCCTATATAGGTTTTTCTGTGGCCGCGAATTTCCGATTCGTCGTGCACGCCACCGAGCGACATACGCACATATTTGCGTTTAAGAGCCTCGGCAATGGATTTTCCAAGCGAGGTTTTTCCCACCCCCGGAGGACCGTAAAGGCAGATGATGGGCGATTTTAAATCGCCGCGCATTTTAATGACTGCAAGGTGCTCGAGTATTCTCTCTTTCACTTTGTCGAGCCCATAATGGTCCTTGTCGAGGGTTTTGCGTGCATTCTGAATGTCGAGGTTGTCGGCTGTACAATTGCCCCAAGGGAGGCTCACAAACATTTGCAGATAGTTCAACTGCACGTGGTAGTCGGGTGTTTGTGGGGGAATGCGGTCGAGCTTTGCCACCTCTTTATAGAATATTTCCTCAATCTCCTTGCTCCATTTTTTATCCTTTGCCTTCTTTTTCAGGTCGTTGGAGTCTTGGTCTTGAACATTCACGCCCAATTCCTCTTGTGTATTCTTTATTAGTTGTTGCAGGAAGTACTCTTTTTGTTGTTGGTTGAGTTCTTTATTGGTGCGATTGTGTATGTTTTCTTGTATTTTCAACAGTTTTATTTCCATATTCATCGTAGTGAGCAGGTCGTATGCCTTCTCCTTGACGCTGTTGGAGCGCATCAGAATCATCTTCTGCTTTACTCCTAAATTCAAGTTGGCGCAGATGAAATATAGTAACAGTATGTTGTTGTCGATGTTTTTAAGTGCGTAATCGATTTCTTGCTGCTGCGCTCCATCGTACAAACTGATTAGCTTGTGGGCTTTCTCGCGGCAATTCTTCATTAACATCGTGAATTCCTTGTTTGGCGTTCTAGGGAGTCTCTCGCTGACATCTTCCACATTGCCGTGCAGTATGGAATTTTCCTTGTAGGTAGACAGGAGCTTTATTCGGAACATACCTTGCAATATGACGGTTGTCTTGTTATTGGGCATATCGAACATTCTTATCACCTTTGCCACCACACCGTATTTATACAGGTCGTTATATTCCGGATTTTCAACATCAGCCTCTTTTTGGCAGAATACTGCAATATATGAGCGATTTTCGACAGCTTTTTTTACTACCTCCAACGATGCTTTTCTGCCAATGCCCACCGGCATAATTGCGGTGGGAAAGAGCACCATATTGCGCAATGGCAGTATGGGGAGGGTGTCGCCTATTTTAACTTTAAAATCTTTTAATCCTTCCTCGTCGCAAATGTCGTTCATTATGAATGAAGCGTTTGCGCTAATCTCATTCTCGTCCTTGAATTCTATAATATCCGAATTGTCCATTTTCTTGAAATTTGATTTTTTGTTGCTCACACTCCTTACTCTTTGTGTGGCACAATGTATTTAAAACGCGAAGATACTACTATTTGCCGACTTGTCGAAATATTTTTGCTTTATTTATAAATTAAACTATAATATAAACATTGTTGTGCTTGCTTATTGTGGTGGAGTGTTAATTAAAGAAACTTTATGATTTTTTTTGTCGCACAATTGTTGTATCTTCGCAATCGGAATATGTAACAGCCTTGAAAAGTAAAAAAGACATATTGTTTCTGATTAACCCAAAGTCGGGAGTGGGTGGTAAACGCTCTGTTCCTCGTTTGGTGAGAACTCTTCTCGATAAGAGTAAATTCAATGTGACTATAAGGGAAACTCAATATGTCGCTCACGCTTGTGAATTAACTGCCGAGGCTGTTGCGAAGGGTGTTGATATTGTTGTTGCCGTTGGCGGTGATGGCACGGTGAACGAGGTTGCCCGGAGTCTTATTGGCAGTAACACTGCGCTTGGAATAGTTCCCTGCGGTTCGGGCAATGGCCTTGCTCGTCATTTGGGAATACCTTTGGAGATAAAAAGGGCTGTCGAATTTATAAATACCGCCGAAATAACATCTGTCGATTATGGTAAAATAAACGGACATCCTTTCTTTTGTACCTGTGGCATTGGATTCGATGCGCTTGTCAGTAATAGTTTCGCTCACGGCACACGCCGCGGATTGCTTGGGTATATGAACCAGACACTGCTCGACTGGCTTAATTACAAACCCGAGGTTTATGAAATAGAGAGTGAGTCGTTTAAAAAAAGTTATAAGGCGTTTCTTGTGGCTTGCGGCAATGCGGCGCAGTATGGCAATAATGCTTATATAAGTCCGAATGCCTCGATGCGTGACGGGTTGTTGAGTATAACCATTCTCGAACCATTCCCCGCAGTCGATATTCCCTTAATTCTTAGTCACCTGTTTGGGCGCTCCCTTGATAAGAATAATCATATAAAAACTATTGAGAGTAAATGGATTAAGATTAAAAGAAGCGCGGCGGGCCCGGTGCATTTCGATGGTGAACCGGCAATGATGGATGCCGAAATTCTTGTGGAAACAGTGCCACTTGGTCTTAAAGTGCTTGCGCTCCCCGGCTGGGACGGTTGTAGTGCTGTCGTCCCAATGTATAAACAGATATTTGAACTGATAAGTACTCCCGTGGCAAATGTGGATATTGCATTGCCAAAGGTTGAGTTTCCTCTCCCGAAGGTGGATATTTCTTTCCCGAATATGGAAGAATTATTGCCTAAATTTAAGATAAGTGATATAACTGAGAAACTGCCGCCATTCTCTCCGTTCAAAAATAATAGACGCGGCACTGTCGACAAGAAAAAACGCGATAGCGAAAAATAATTACAAACGAGGGGTTAATCGAGCTTTAAGTAAAAATCTCTTAACATAGCCGTAGCCTCTTGGCTGTATTCCCCCGGCGCAGTTTCCAGAATCAGTTTTTCTGTCAACGGGGCGGTACAAGCCTCCCTCCTGAATTCCACAAGTACTCTTTTTGCTTCTTTGCGCGGGGTTGTGTGTACATTGGTTATCCTGTGTGCCGAAAATCCTTTGAATGCAGCCTGCGAGGTCCATTCGTCGAGAGTGTCGCAGGGAATTATTATTGAAATTTTGCCATTATCGGCGAGTAACAGGCCTGTGTTCCTGAAAAACAGCTCGGGCGTGAGGCTGTCGTTGTGTCGGGCAAGTGTTCGTTGCTTGTCGTCACATTTCAAACTATTGCTGAAATAGGGTGGGTTGCTCACTATTGTGTCGAAACGCTCTTCGGATGCAAAATTATTTACATCGACATTTATAATCCTCACCCTCTCGCTCCAAGGGGATTTCTTTGCATTCTCGGTTGCACGCATTGCTGCAATGTTGTCAATCTCAATGCCGGTGATTGTGGCGGTGGGGCAACGTTGCGCCGCCATAATGGATATTAGCCCGGTGCCTGCGCCAATGTCGAGAATTTGTTTGCAGTTGCTGTTGTCGAACCAAGCGCCGAGCAAGCATCCGTCGGTGCCGACTTTCATTGCGCACCCGCTCTGCTCGATGGTGAATTTTTTGAATTTGAAATAACTGTTCGACATTTTCTTTTTGAATTAAGGCTGTACCTTTCGGCACAGCCTCTGCTTTTTTTTGAGCCGAGTCGGGGACTCGAACCCCGGACCTACTCATTACGAATGAGTTGCTCTACCAACTGAGCTAATTCGGCATTGTTTTTTTCTTTTTTTTGCTTCCCGAACCTCCTTGTTCATTTTTTGGACGAATGAGTTGCTCTACCAACTGAGCTAATTCGGCATTGTTTTTTTTCTTTTTTTGCTTCCCGAACCTCCTCTTATCATCTTTTGGACGAATGAGTCTTCGCAAAATTCTCGCGCAAAGATAATGATAAAAAGATTTTTGCAAAACAATAGCCCGAAAAAATAATATTAAAATGATAATAAATCTATCGGCTGTTTGTATTGCAAATAAAAATACCTATCTTTGCACATAAATTAAATAACAAATGAGAATTGTTTGCCATAATACAGAAAAACAACTGAAAGGGTGTAAAAACAGCACCTTTCTCTCTATTTTGTCTTGTGACAAACAAATAATGCGTGCAAATTCACTTTTTTATTATAGTCGTTTCGTTGAAACGGCTTTTTTTGTATCTTTACGAAATAAAAACAGAGTGTTGCCGCACAATTGATGGTTAACTACTTTTTTAACAATACAAACCTTATGGAACCTTTACTACACGAATGTGGTGTTGCGATGATTCGCTTGCGTAAACCTCTTAACTATTATAAAGAGAAGTATGGAACGTGGGCCTATGGAATGAATAAACTATTCCTGCTTATGAACAAGCAGTATAACAGAGGCCAGCAGGGGGCCGGAATTGCCTGTGTGAAGTTGAAAGCATCTCCCGGCGAGGATTATATGTCGCGTGAACGTGCCGAAGGCTCGGGTGCAATATCCGAAGTTTTTGCCGCCGCCAATAAAGATATAATGTCACACCCCAAGGATAAAAAAGGCAATGCCGAATATGCCTACCGCAATTTTGCCTTTGCCGGCGAATTGTATATGGGGCACTTGCGCTATTCGGGAACAGGCCGCACAGGTATGCAATATGTTCACCCATTCTTGCGCCGTAACAACTGGCGTGCCAAGAACCTTGCCCTTTGCGGTAATTTCCACATAACAAACGTCGACGATGTGTTCCACGAACTTGTTTCTCACGGTCAGCATCCTCGCGTGCACGCCGACACATATATAATGCTCGAACTTATGGGCCACCGCCTCGACCGAGAAGTGGAGCGTGTCTTTAAAGAGTGTGAGCAAGAAGGGCTCGAAGGAATGGATATTACAAACACCATCGAGGAACGTATGGATATATCCAACGTATTGCGCACATCTACCCCTATGCTCGATGGCGGCTACATCTTCTGTGGAATAACCGGTAGCGGTGAAATGTTCACAATGCGCGACCCTTGGGGAGTGCGCACAGCCTATTGGTACGCCAACGACGAAATATTCGTTGTTGCAAGTGAGCGTGCTGCCTTGCAGACTGCAATGAGCCTAAAAGCCGACGATGTTATTGAAATGAAGCCCGGCGAGGCACTTATAATGAATAAACGCGGTGAATTGCGCAGCGAAATGATAATTCCTCAAAAAGCCTTCTTTCCCTGTTCTTTCGAGCGCATATATTTCAGTCGCGGTAACGATGGAGATATATACAAGGAGCGCAAAATGCTCGGTTCGAACCTGAAAGAGCAGATTTTGAAAGCCATTGGCAACGACCTCGACAATACCGTATTCTCGTTTATCCCCAACACCGCCGAAATGGCATTCTACGGAATGGTCGAGGGAATGGAAGAGTTCCTCAACGAGTGGAAAATGAAGGAACTGACATCGGGCAAACAGTTCAGCGAGGAGGAAATTTTGAGCATCGTATCGAAGAAAGTGCGTCAAGAGAAGGTTGCCAACAAGGATATAAAAATGCGTACCTTCATCACCGCCGGTGACAAACGTAACGACCTTGCCGCTCACGTTTACGATATTACATACGGCACAATAAAACCCAAAGTAGACAACCTTGTTGTAATAGACGACAGTATTGTGCGCGGAACAACACTTAAACAGAGTATCCTGAATATACTCGACCGCTTGGAACCCAAAAAGATAATCGTGGTATCCTCTTCGCCACAGATTCGTTACCCCGACTACTACGGCATAGATATGGAGAAGTTCGACCACTTTGTTGCTTTCAAGGCAGCCCTCGACCTCCTTTACGAGCGCGGCAAGAGAGATATTATTGACCAGACCTATAAGGCTTGTATGGAGGAACTTAAAAAGCCCGATAGTGAGCAGATTAACTGCACACGCGCAATCTACAATCCCTTTACCCCAGAAGAAATATCGGCAAAAATCGGCGAATTGTTGAAGCCTGTCGACCTTAAAGCCGACCTTGAACTTGTGTTCCAGACTCTCGAAGGCTTGCATTCAGCCTGTCCCAATCACCTTGGCGACTGGTATTTCAGCGGAATATATCCCACACCCGGCGGTAACAGGCTTGTAAACGAGGCTTTTGTGGAATACTACGAAACATATTTGTATAGATAAAAACTCAAAATAACAAGAATATGAAATCAAAACTGAAAAAGGTATTATTGCTCGGTTCGGGCGCGTTGCGCATCGGTCAAGCGGGAGAGTTTGACTATTCAGGCTCGCAGGCTCTTAAAGCACTCCGTGAAGAGGGTATTCAGTCGGTACTCATCAACCCCAACGTGGCAACCATTCAAACATCCGAAGGTATTGCCGATAAAGTCTATTTCCTCCCCGTGGATGTTCATAATGTAGAGGAGATTATAAAGAAGGAGCGTCCCGACGGAATTCTGCTCGCATTTGGCGGCCAAACAGCACTCAACTGCGGAACAGAGCTCTATCAAAAAGGTATTTTGGAGAAATATGGCGTTAAGGTACTCGGAACATCGGTAGAGGCCATTATGTACACCGAGGACCGCGACCTCTTTGTTAAGAAGCTCGACGAGATTCCTATGAAGACTCCCGTGAGCCAAGCTGTGGAGAGTATGGAAGATGCCTTGAAGGCAGCCCACGAAATAGGCTTCCCGGTAATGGTACGCTCGGCCTATGCGCTTGGAGGATTGGGAAGCGGTATTTGTCGCGACGAAGAGAGCTTTGTGAAACTTGCCGAGAGTGCTTTCACCTTCTCTAATCAGATTCTTGTTGAGGAGTCGCTCAAAGGTTGGAAAGAGATTGAGTTTGAGGTAATTCGCGACGCCAACGACCACTGTTTCACTGTGGCAAGTATGGAGAATTTCGACCCCCTCGGCATTCACACAGGCGAGTCGATTGTGGTTGCACCCACCTGCTCGCTCACCGAGGAACAGGTGAAGTTTATGCAGGAAATTTCGGTAAAAGCCATACGTCACTTGGGTATTGTGGGTGAGTGTAACATACAGTATGCCTTCAATGCCGAGACTAACGACTATCGTGTGATTGAGGTTAATGCCCGTTTGAGCCGTTCTTCGGCTCTTGCATCAAAGGCAACCGGTTATCCCCTTGCTTTTGTGGCCGCAAAGATTGCCCTTGGTTACACTCTCGACCAGATTGGCGAAATGGGCACTCCAAATTCAGCCTATAAGGCTCCTGAATTGGATTACCTTATATGTAAAATTCCTCGTTGGGACCTTACAAAGTTTGCCGGCGTTTCTCGTCAGATAGGTTCCAGTATGAAGTCTGTGGGCGAGATTATGTCTATCGGTCGCAGTTTCGAAGAGGTTATACAGAAGGGCCTTCGTATGATAGGGCAAGGAATGCACGGCTTTGTGGGCAACGAGCACACTCACTTTGAGAATCTCGAAGAGGAACTTGCCAATCCCACAGATATGCGCGTGTTCTCAATTGCTTCGGCACTCGAAGAGGGTTACACCGTGGAACGTATCAGCGAGCTTACCAAAATAGACCCTTGGTTCCTTGGCAAGCTTAAAAATATTGTAGACTATAAGGGTGTGCTTATGGGTTATAACAGCCTTGAAGAACTCCCCGAGGATGTACTTCGCGAGGCTAAACGACTCGGTTTCTCCGACTTTCAGATTTCTCGCTTCGTGCTTAAAGAGGAGAAGAATATGGAGGCCGGTAACCTTGCAGTGCGTGCCCGTCGTAAGGAACTTGGTATTCTTCCGGCAGTTAAGCGCATAAATACAGTTGCTTCGGAACATCCCGAGCTTACCAACTATCTCTATATGACCTACGATGCAAAGGGCTACGATGTTAACTACTACAAGACCGATAAGTCGGTAGTGGTGCTTGGCTCGGGTGCCTACCGCATCGGTTCGTCGGTAGAGTTCGACTGGTGCTCTGTTAACGCTGTGCTGACTGCACGTAAGCTCGGCTATAAATCTATAATGATTAACTACAACCCCGAAACAGTATCGACCGACTATGATATGTGCGACCGTCTTTACTTCGACGAACTCTCGCTCGAGCGTGTCCTCGATGTAATCGACCTTGAACAGCCGGGTGGTGTTATTGTTTCAGTGGGTGGACAGATACCTAATAACCTTGCGATGAAATTGCATCGTCAGTCGGTGCCCATCCTTGGAACCTCACCTCTTTCTATCGATCGTGCCGAAAATCGTCATAAATTCTCGGCAATGCTCGACCAGCTTGGCATCGACCAGCCTGCGTGGAAGGAGCTCACCAGCATTGAGGAGATGGAGGATTTTGTGAACAAAGTGGGTTATCCCGTGCTTGTTCGTCCCTCTTATGTGCTCTCGGGTGCAGCGATGAACGTTTGTTACAACGAAGAGGAGTTGCGCGAATTCTTGAAAATGGCAGCCGATGTTTCAAAAGAGTTCCCCGTGGTTGTATCGCAATTTATGATAGAGACCAAGGAAATTGAATTTGACGCGGTGGCACAGAATGGCGAGGTTGTTGAGTATGCAATTTCGGAGCACGTAGAATTTGCCGGAGTTCACTCGGGTGATGCTACACTTGTGTTCCCTGCGCAGAAAATATACTTTGAAACTGCTCGTCGCATTAAGAAGATAAGCCGCAGAATTGCAAAAGAACTCAATATTTCAGGTCCATTCAATATTCAGTTCCTTGCCAAGAATAACGAGGTTAAGGTAATCGAGTGTAACTTGCGTGCGTCGCGCTCGTTCCCCTTTGTGTCGAAGATTTTGAAACGCAACTTCATCGAAACAGCAACACGCATAATGCTCGGTGCACCTTACAGCCGTCCCGATAAGTCGGCATTCGATATTGATTGGATTGGTGTTAAGGCTTCACAATTCTCATTCTCACGCCTTCACAAGGCCGACCCTGTATTGGGCGTGGATATGTCCTCGACCGGTGAAGTTGGTTGCATTGGCGACGACTTTGAAGAGGCATTGCTAAATGCGATGATAGCAGTTGGGTACAGCGTTCCCGAGAAGAATGTAATGGTATCTTCGGGTGCATCAAAATCGAAGGTCGACCTTCTCGAATCGACAGCTGTGCTTGCTGCGAAGGGATACAACATCTTTGCTACTGCGGGAACTGCAAAATTCCTGAACGAGAATGGAATTAACGCAACGCCTGTAATGTGGCCCGACGAAAATCCCGATGCAGAAAATAATGTGATGCAGATGATTGCCGACCATCGTTTCGATCTTATTATAAATATTCCCAAAAATCACACCAAACGCGAGCTTACAAACGGTTACAGAATACGCCGTGCGGCTATCGACCACAATATTCCGTTGATAACCAATGCGCGCCTTGCAAGTGCATTCATTCGTGCCTTCTGCAAGATTGATGTGAACGAAATGCCCGTGAAGAGCTGGGACGAATATAAATAAATCCCATATACCTTATTATAATAAAGGCTCCCGCTGATGCGGGAGTCTTTATTATTTTTTCTTTGTTGTGGAATTAAATGAAAAGAGTTTTTCGAAAAACAACATTATATTTTAATAATAAAATATAATAAGTTATATTTGTAGTCATTATAATATAATCTTTATAGAAAATATCTAATTATGAAGAAGCTTACATATATCTTTTTAGCTTTTCTTCTTGTTGTAAACAGCCTCTTTGCGGCCCCTTCCACAAGAAGAACTATTGCACACAAGCAGTCCGACGGCACCGAATTATATATAAAACTTATGGGTGACGAGGCTTTTCACTACTATTCCACCATAGATGAAGTTCCTGTTGTGAAGGGTGCGAATGGTGATTATTATTATGCAACATTGTCGGCCGATGGTTGTTGGGAAGCTACCGAATATGTGGCTCACAATAGCGGAGCACGCAGCCTGGAAGAACAGGCGGTTATCGACGCCAATGATTTTTCGGGAATGCGTGGCGAAATGAGAAGCCTTGCCCGCACCCGCGCAGCCTCTTATGCTGCGTCGAAGAGCGCGAGTATTGCCCCTATGGGCGATGTTTATGTTCCTGTTCTTTTGGTAGAGTACAGTGATGTTAAATTCAAATTCTCAAAGGAGGAAATATCCAATCTGCTTAACAAAGAGAATTACGAAGGTTATGCCAATCCCATTGCAAAATCTATTGGTAGCGCAAAGGATTATTTCATAGCACAGTCGGGAGGAAAATTCTGCCCCCATTTTGTTGTGACAGATATTGTTACCCTTTCAAATACTATGGCCTATTATGGAGCCAACGACTCTTCGGGCAACGATAAGCGTCCCGGGCATATGATTGCCGACGGCCTTGCGGCTGCCGATGCAAATTTCGATTTCTCAAAATTCGATAATGATGGTGATGGCGAAGTTGAGTTTGTCTATTGCATATATGCCGGTTATGGCGAGAATGTTACCGGAAACGATGAAAATACAATATGGCCGCACCAATGGTCACTATCGTCAACAACAGGCAAGAAAACACACGACGGTGTTAAACTCGATGTTTATGCCTGCTCCAATGAACTCTCTATAAGTGAGAGCTTTGCAGCAACCTATGGAGCCGATTACCTCTCAGGGATAGGTACTATGTGTCACGAATTCTCACATTGCTTGGGCCTGCCCGACCTTTACGACACAGAGGGCACGGGAGAGAGTACAATGAATTATTGGGATATTATGGATAGCGGATGCTATACTGCCGAGGGCTATGTTCCTGTCGGTTACAGTGCGTACGAGCGCGACTTTATGGGCTGGAAATCCTTGGAGGTGCTCAGCGAGAAAGGGCATTATTCAATGTCGGCTATCACAGCTGCCGATGGAAAAGGATATAAAATAATAAACGATGCCAACAGCAACGAGTATTTTGTTCTTGAAAATCGCCAGAATGATGGTTGGGACACCTATCTGTTCAACGCAGGTATGCTTATTTCACATGTCGATTACAACAAGACAGCGTGGGATAATAATACTATAAATACCAATAAAAAACGTTTGAGATTCCAGCTTGTTCCTGCCGACAATGAAATATTGCAGCAGGGCGAGCACGAATCGTCGGCAGTTGCATCCAGCTTCCGTGGCGACGTATGGCCGGGTACAACAGGAAATACCGCATTTACCGATACATCAACTCCCGCAGCAACAGTATACACCGGAGGCTATCTTGGCAAGCCTGTGACAGATATAAAAATGGATAATAAGATAATATCCTTCTCCTTTATGATGGGAGTAGTGGATATTCCTGTTGCGCTTGCTGCCACCGATGTTACAAGTTCAGGCTTTAAGGCCAATTGGGCTCCTGTGGATTATGCCGAGGAGTATATTGTGGAACTTGAAGAGGTTACAGAAGTCACAGATGGCACGGGTGATTTAAAATCTCTTCTCGAAGAGACTTTTGTGGGCTGTACAAAATCGAATGAATCGTTGAGCAATCTCGATAATTATCTTGCAATGTCAGGGTGGACCGGTTCAAAACTCTATGGCGAATCGGGTGTACTGCGCATTGGCACATCTGCCTCATCGGGTTACATAAGAACTCCTAAGTTCAACCATCGTGGCATGGTGAAAATATCCTTCTCTATGGCTAAATACAGCAGTAGCGACACTAATAGCAAGCTTACAGTATCGGTGGTAAGCACCAGTGGCGTTGCTACCGATGTTGCTACTTACAATGCTTCCTCTGCTTGGGTTGAACAGGTAGTTGAGGTGGAGGTTGATGGCGATTTCTATATTGAGCTCTCGTCGAAGAATAGCACCACTAAAAAACGTGTGAATGTAGATAACTTGCTCATATCTTATCAGTCTTCTATATTATCAACCCTTGTAGAGAGGGTATCGTCCGATACTGAATCATACTCTTTTACAGGTCTTAAACCCGATACGCAGTATCGTTACAGAGTTTCGGCAAGCGATGGTTATGCTTCGTCCGATTATTCTGAATACATAATGGTTAAAACTTTGTCGGTTCAGCGTGGCGATATTAATAGCGATGGCAGTGTTGACGTTGCCGACATTACAATGCTTGTTAACTGCATTCTCTCTTTGCTGGATGAAAGTTTAGACGAGGAGGTTGCCGATATCAATAGTGATGGAAGTATAGATGTAGCCGATGTTACTGCGGTGGTTACGATAATTCTCGGAACTGCGGAATAGTGGTGGGAGGCGTTCAATCGCTGCTTGCACCATAAAATTCTATTATATTAAGAGGATGACTCAAAAGTCCCTTTTTAAGACATTACACCCTCGCTAGAATATACTCTGGCGAGGGTGTTTACTTTGTATATATTACTTTTGGGTCAGCCCCTTTTTTAATGAGGGTTCTTAAATGAGGAGTATAACCACGGAAGCTCCTCTTTTTATAAATGAGAGCAAAGAGGGGTTTTGCAGTTTCTGCCGCCGTTATTATAGTTTTGTTGTATTCTCTCATTCTTGATGAACGCTTTTACTCTCAATTGGGAGCGGATAGCAGTAGTGTGGGGCAAGAAACATTGAAAATCCCCAATTACAACTCTTCCTCTGCTTGAATTTCTATTTTGAGTGTTTGTTGTACATTGAAAAAAGTACGTAAGGGCTTATTACTCTTTTGATTAGCTCTAATTAAAGCTCGCGAGAGTGTTAAAAATCTTTCAACCTGTATAATTCCTCGGTTTTTTCAAATTCTCGCAACCATCTCTCTCTCTTGGGTGAGCAGTGTGCCTCAATTTACCATCTTAACATAAGATTTTAAATAAATATGCATAATATTGTGTGATATTGTTGTAAATTGGCAGTGTTACAAATGTATAATGTTTGTAATGCAAAAAAGAGTTGATAGGCGGAACTGTTAGCTGTTTTACTTTGTAAAAATGTAAAAATATAAAAATGTTGACAACTGTGTATCTTTTTATTACAGGTTATTAACAATGGTGTAGTAGGGCTGTTGATAATGCAAAAATCATTTATACAAAAAATATACACAATCTTATTGCGATGTATAACTTGTTGATAATCTGTTAAATGACATATTTATATTATAGTTTTTGATTAAGCGTGTCGGGTGGTTTTGGGGATTATTGCTCGGCTTTTTGCATAAAATCGGTTGCGCTTTTCTTTTACTGCTCTAAATATCAATGTTTTATCTTAAAAATGTAATCTTTTTTATAGCTGGGTGCAATCCCTATCTTATTGTATTGTCTCTATCTTGTGGATGTTGTCTTCTTTAAATGGAAAGGCGTTGCTGTCTTTTTGTAATTCTTAACCACTTGTTTAATTGTGTAAACACGTTGCCTGTATGTGTGTTTTGTGTTTGTAATTTGTTTGTAAAATTGAAAAATAGGAATTATCTTTGTATGGTAATTATTGAGTTTAAATTTGTAAATCTGCATAAACTACTTTGTATTTATGAATGAACGTGACAGAATAGAGCTTATAATGAAGAGCTATGCTCTCACCCCTTCGCAATTTGCCGATAAAACAGGCATACAGCGTGCAACGGTGTCGCATATATTAAGCGGTAGAAATAAAGCCAGCTTGGAGGTTATGCTTAAAATCTTCGAGGCATTCCCCGGTCTTGATATGCAGTGGCTTATTACAGGAAAGGGTAGCGCTCCCGTTGCCGGTTCTGTTGCAGCCGAGGAGCCTGTTGTGCAGCCCTCTGCCGTGGTGCAAAATGAGCTGTTTCCGCAAGCGGTTGTTGCGCCCGCTCCTCCCGTAGAGCGTCGCTCGGCAAAAGTGGAGCCGCAGCAATCATCGCCTTCGGTGGAGCGCGTGGTAAAGCGTACGCCCCGTTCCGTATCGGCTGCCGCACCATCTTTGGCTGTAAAGAAAATTAAAGAAATAAGAATTTTTTACACCGACGGTACCTACGAAACTATGGTTCCCGAAAAGTAGTTATCAAGATGTATAAAATAACATAAGGTTGTCCCTCTGCATAAAAACGGAGTTGTGGGCAACCTTTTTTTTATTATATTATTTGTTCCAAGAATTAAATTATGTTACCTTCGCAAATAGTTGCTTGCAATTATAAACGGGGGCTCTTTCGGGAGTGAATGTTCCTGTGTAATAAAAGCGCGTTTATTAGAGATTCAAACAACTTCTAAAATTTTAAAAGGTTATTATAAACTATGAAAAAGGTTCTTGTCGATTTGACAATAAAGGAGGTTGAGCAGCTGAACGCAACTTGCGTGTTGCTTAATATGACAAGCGAACAGCCTCTTCCGGAGGTGTTTCCCGGGCAATTTGCCGAGCTGCGCATCGATGGCACACCAAGCGTTATGTTGCGTCGCCCAATTTCTATTCACAGCTGCAATGCCGAAAAGAATGAAATTGGTTTTCTTGTGCAGATTGTGGGCGATGGTACACGCTGGCTTGGTAATTTGAAGGCCGGTGATAAGGTGAATGCTCTTCTGCCGCTTGGCAATGGTTTTACAATGCCCACCGATGAGAATGCCAATCTCTTGCTTGTTGGCGGTGGTGTAGGCAGTGCTCCTCTATATTATTTGGCCGAGGAACTTAAACGAAAAGGCTATAAATTTACACTGCTTATCGGTGCCCGCTCGGCAAAAGACCTCTATCGTCGCGAAGCTTATGAGGCACTCGGCAGAGTGGAATATACCACCGAGGATGGCTCTTTGGGCGAGAAGGGGTATGTTACCAACCATTCGGTTCTTAAAGATGCTTTTACGCAGATATATACCTGCGGTCCCAAGCCTATGATGCTCGCCGTTGCAAAATATGCACGCGAGAATAATATTCCCTGCGAAGTGTCGCTCGAAAATAAAATGGCCTGTGGCCTTGGTGCCTGCCTTTGTTGTGTAGAGGATACAAAAGAGGGGCATAGATGTGTGTGTACAGATGGTCCGGTATTTTCAATAGATGAATTAAAATGGTAAAGACTGATGTTAAAATAGGAGGATTGAATTTGAAAAATCCGGTCCTCACTGCTTCGGGAACATTCGGCTATGGCGTGGAATTTTCCGATTTTGTAGATTTGAACAAATTGGGTGGTTTTATAGTAAAAGGTACCACGCTTAATCCTCGCGAGGGTAACCCTTATCCCCGCAGTGCTGAAACGCCTATGGGAATGTTGAATGCCGTGGGCTTGCAAAATAAAGGTGTCGACTATTTTGCCCAGAATATATATCCGCAATTAAAAGACCTCGATACAAATGTTATTGTAAACGTATCGGGAGCTTGTATAGAGGATTATGTCGCTTGTGCCGAAAAGGTGGCAGCGCTCGATAAAATTCCGGCGATAGAGCTTAATATTTCCTGTCCCAATGTAAAGCAGGGTGGAATGGCATTTGGCGTGCAGGCTGCCTCGGCTGCCGAGGTTGTGTCGGCTGTGCGAAAGGCCTATCCAAAAACTCTTATCGTGAAATTGTCGCCAAATGTAACGGATATTACAGAGATTGCGCGAGCAGTGGAGGGTGCCGGTGCCGATAGTGTTTCTCTCATAAATACCCTTTTGGGAATGGCTATCGACAGCGAAAAGCGCCGTCCTGTGCTCTCTACAATTACAGGAGGTATGAGCGGCCCTGCTGTTAAGCCCATTGCTTTGCGTATGGTGTGGCAAGTGGCAAAGGCTGTTAAAATTCCGGTGGTGGGCATTGGCGGAATAACCACCGGTAGCGACGCTGTGGAGTTCCTGCTTGCAGGAGCATCGGCCATAGAAGTGGGTACTGCCAACTTTATGAATCCTGCCGTTACAGGTGAGATTGTCGATTATATTCGGGATTATCTGGTGCGTCACAATATGAGTTCCATTGACGAATTGATTGGGGCATTGGAGGTGTAATTTATAAAGATGGAGTATCAAAAATTTAAGATTGCCGACGAGGTTGTTACAATCCCCATTCCTTGCAGCTATAAGGATTGCTTTCTTCTTGCGCAGAGTGATATGTATCGTCACAATGGGTATTTGTGCAGTATATGGCGTATGTTGTATTATTGCATAACCGGTAGAAATATTGCGTTCTACTTTTGGTTCAGAATGTCGTCGTATAAGGGCTTTCTTTATCCAATAACAAAATACTTTATGGGTAGAATTCAAAGAAGATGCGGGTTGCAATTATATCCAAAAACCAAGGTAGGCTATGGCCTGTATATAGGGCATTTCTTTGGTACGTTGGTCCATGCAGAATCTGTAATTGGTAATAATGTAAATCTGTTTCATCTAACATCGATAGGTAGCAATGGTGGTAGAGGGGCTTATATAGGTAATTATGTTCACGTAGCTCCTTCTGTTTCTATGGTTGGTGCTTTAAATATCGGAAGTAAATCGGCAATAGGTGCAGGATCGGTTGTTACAAAAGATGTACCTCCTTGCGCGACGGTAGCGGGTGTTCCTTCGAAAGTGCTCACCTATGATTATCCGGCGCGTTTTATCCATAATCCTTATGAGTTTGATAAGAATGTTCTATAAGCGGATAGGTGAATGATACAAAAATAAACCGACAGATTCCTGTCGGTTTATTTTTGTATATACAATTGTGTTTGTAAATAATTATTATTTTTCAAGTAGGTCGGGGCGCAAACGCTTTGTACGCTCCAACGACTGTTCAAATTCCCATTGTCTTATTTTAGCTTCGTGTCCCGAGAGTAGAATATCGGGAACTTTCCACCCATTATACTCGGCCGGGCGTGTGTAAACAGGTGGAGCAAGCAGATTATCCTGAAAAGAGTCGGAAAGAGCCGACGTTTCATCGGAAATTACCCCGGGAATTAGGCGAATGACCGCGTCGCAAATCACTTCAACCGCCAATTCGCCACCTGTTAATACATAATCTCCAATGCTTATCTCCTTGGTAATCAAATGCTCGCGTATTCTATGGTCGATTCCTTTGTAATGTCCGCACAAAAAAATCAAATTTTGCTTCATCGAGAGTGAATTTGCCATTGGCTGGTCGAAAAGCTGCCCGTCGGGCGAGGTATAGATAACCTCGTCATACTCTCTTTGTGCTTTTAATTGCTTTATACAATTGTCGATGGGCTCAATTTTCATCACTAATCCCGCGCAACCGCCAAAGGGGTAATCGTCGGTGCGGCGATGCTTGTCAACTGTATAATCTCGTAAATTATGTAAACAAATTTCAGCGTATCCGTTACGTTGCGCACGCCCCATTATAGAAGTGTTAAAGAAGCTTTCCATCATCTCAGGGAAAGTGGTTATAATATCTACACGCATAGTTAATTTATAAATGTAAATTGTTGTATGTGCTATATTGTGGATGATTTTTGTAAAAGAGAGGTGTTGTACCTTCTGTCAAAAAAAATCTCCATTGCAAAAATAAGATATTTATTTTGAATTACCATAAATATGCAACAAACAGCTGCTTTGTGGTAATTACGAAACTTTGAAATTTGACGCCGATATTAACTTTGGTGCAAAAAATGAAAATCTCAAGAGGTTTACGTAACAACAATCCTTTGAATATACGTCGTAATAATACACGATGGAAAGGATTGGCTGCCGAACAGAAGGATTCGGCATTTTTTAGTTTCACTGCCCCCTGCTGGGGGTACAGGGCGGCGTTTATAACTTTAAAGAACTACAAGCGCTTGCACGGCCTTTCAACATTGGCCGAGTGGGTTGCTCGTTGGGCGCCACCCGTGGAGAATGACACAGCCGGCTACACGGCTTTCGTTGAAAGAAAAAGCGGTGTTGCGCGGGATACGGTGGTAGATGTTGCCGATAAGGAAACAATGTGCAGTGTGGTTGCTGCAATGTCGCAAATGGAAAATGGCACTCCCGCCAAGATGGCTGATGTAGAAGAGGGGTGGGCACTCTCTCTACGGCAATAAGAATTTTCGACAATTAGGAACACTACTTATTTGCCCTTTAAAACCGCGTTTAAGAGCTTTTGGCTTAAAAACGCGGTTTTATGCGTTTTTAGGGCTTAATAAAGTTTAAAAATTTTGTGTGTTTCGCTAAAATTAAGTACCTTTACAAGGTTAATATATATAATAAGGTATAAACAAAATAATATTAATTTATAAATACATTTTATGATTGACAACGACAGAATTATAAAAGTCAATGTTGAGGATGAGATGCACACCTCGTACATAAATTACTCAATGTCGGTAATTGTGGCGCGTGCTCTTCCCGATGTGCGTGACGGCTTAAAGCCTGTTCACCGTCGCATCCTTTATGGAATGATGGAGCTTGGAAATACCTCGGACAAGGCATTTAAAAAGTCGGCCCGCACAGTGGGTGATGTGCTTGGTAAGTATCACCCTCACGGCGACTCATCGGTTTATGGCGCTCTTGTGCGTATGGCACAGCCTTGGGTGATGCGCTATCCGCTTATCGATGGCCACGGAAACTTCGGTTCAATAGACGGCGACTCACCTGCTGCTATGCGTTACACCGAAGCACGCTTGCAGAAGTTGGGCGAAGATATGGCCGAAGACCTCTACAAAGAGACAGTGGATTTTCAGCCCAACTATGATAATGAAACAGTTGAGCCCACAGTTTTGCCCACTCGCATTCCCAATCTGCTTGTAAATGGAGCAACAGGTATTGCCGTGGGTATGGCAACCAATATTCCCACCCACAATCTTAACGAGGTAATAGATGCCTGTGTTGCATACATCGACAATCCCGAGATTGATACTGATGGATTGATGCAGTATGTTAAGGCTCCCGATTTTCCCACCGGTTGCGATATCCTGGGTGTCTCGGGTGTGCGCGAGGCCTATGAAACAGGTCGTGGCCGTGTGATAATGCGCGCTGTGGCCGAAATTGAGCAGGGTACACACGAAAAAATCATAGTTACCGCTATTCCTTATAATGTACTTAAAGAGGAGCTGATTAAGGATATAGCTTCGATGGTTAACGAGAAGAAGATTGAAGGAATTTCAAATATCAACGACGAGTCGGACCAGTCGGGTATGCGCATCGTGATAGATGTGAAACGCGACGCAAATGCCAACGTGGTGCTTAATAAGCTATATAAAATGTCGGCATTGCAAACATCGTTCAGCGTAAACTGCATTGCGCTGGTTCACGGTCGTCCCCAGCTTCTTTCGTTGAAGGATTGTATAAGGAACTTTGTCGAGCATCGTCACGAAGTGGTAATTCGTCGCACAAAGTTCGACCTTCGTAAAGCACAGGAACGTGCCCATATTATAGAGGGCCTGATAATAGCATCGGATAATATCGACGAGGTTGTACGCATTATTAAGGCTGCAAAATCACCCTCCGATGCGCGCTTGGCGCTTATTGCCCGCTTCAATTTGAGTGAGGTGCAGGCAAATGCCATTGTGGAGATGCGCCTTGGTCAGCTCACAGGCATCAATCAAGATAAATTGCATGCAGAGTTCGATGAATTGCAGCGCAAGATAGAGTACTACACAGCAATTCTCACCGATGAAGAACTTTGTAAGACTGTTATTAAGGACGAACTCATTGAGATTAAAGAGAAGTATGGCGACGAGCGTCGTTGCCGCATCGACTACTCTGCATCCAACGACTTTAACCCCGAAGACTTCTACGCTGACGATGAGATGGTAATCACAATCTCGCATTTGGGCTACATCAAACGTACTCCTCTCACCGAGTATCGCAGCCAGAATCGTGGCGGAGTGGGCTCGAAGGGTAGCGACACTCGCGATTCCGACTTTATCGAGTATATATACACAGCCACCATGCACAATACAATGCTCTTCTTTACACAGCGTGGCAAGTGCTATTGGCTCAAAGTGTACGAAATACCCGAGGGTAACAAAAACTCAAAGGGCCGTGCAATACAGAATATGCTCAACATAGAGAGTGACGATGCCGTGAACGCATTTGTACGTGTTAAGACTCTTGCCGACAAGAACTTTATTGAGAGCCATAATATAGTATTCTGTACCAAGCAAGGTATAATAAAGAAGACCTCGCTCGAACAATACTCGCGTCCCCGCACAAATGGTATTATCGCCATCAGCATACGCGAGGACGACCGCGTAATCTCGGTAGCTCTCACCGATGGCGACAGCGATATTATTCTGGCCAACCGCACCGGTCGTGCAGTGCGCTTCAACGAGAGTGCCGTGCGTGCAATGGGTCGTACCGCAACAGGAGTCAAGGGAATGGATATTGCCGAGAATGACGAAGTTGTAGGAATGGTGGTTCTGCCCAAGAACGATGAAGCCGAGCACAGCCTCCTTGTACTCTCGGAGCAAGGCTACGGCAAACGTTCCGAGGTTGCCGACTATCCCACAGTGAGCCGTGGTTGCAAGGGTGTGAAGACCTTGCAGGTAACCGAAAAAACCGGCGAGCTTGTTGCAATAATGGATGTAAACAACGAGAACGACCTGATGATTATCAATAAGTCGGGTATCACCATCCGCACCTCCGTCGACCAGATACCTGTTCAAGGCCGTGCAACACAAGGTGTGCGTGTAATCAATCTTGGCAAAAAGAACGATTGCATAGGCTCCGTGTGCAAAGTGAACCGCGAAGAGGTTGAAGAAATACCCGAAACATCGGGCACAGATGAAGTAACAGAAAATAGCGAAACAAATAACTAACCTATAAAAATTTGAAAATATGAAAAAAATCGTATTATCAATGGCAATGATTTTGTCCGCAACAATAGCGTTCGGTCAAGAACTGACAAAAGAGGAAATTAAGGCACAGAAAAGAGAAACAAAGGCACTGATGATTGTAGCCAAAGATGCCGAGAAAATTATAGTGGAAAATCCTGAAACGGCTCTTGCCAACATACAGGCCTGTATCAACAGTCCGCTGGTGAATAACGACCCTTACATCTGGTTCATTGCGGCAAAGTCGCGTAAAGCAATTGTGGAGAAGGATAATGCTGCACGCGCAGCCGGTGCACAGATAAATATGGAGAAATTTTATGCCGATTGTTGGCAACTCATTTACGAACTTGAAAAGTGCGATTCACTCGACAATGCGCCCAACGCAAAAGGCAAGGTAGCGCCCAAATATGCCGAATTTATAAAAACAGGGCTCTACGAAAATCGTAACCAAATGTACAACGGCGGTTCTTTTTATTACAACAAAGGTAACTACGCCGAGTCGTACAACCAATTTGCAAAGTTTGTAAGCCTCAGCGAGCATTATCTTATTAAAGATGCTATTACACCTGCCGAAAAGGTGTATAATGTAAATGCCGCTTACAATGCAGTGCTCTGCGGTATGCGCCTCGAAGATTATCCAAAGGTGTTGGCTTTTGCCGATGTTGCACTTGCCGACGAGTCGAAGGCCGGCAACATCTATCGCTACAAAGCCACAGCTTACGAGTCTTTGGGTGAGACAGATAAATGGATTGAGCTACTGAAAGACGGTGTTGTTAAATTCCCCGACGACCCCTTCTTCTATCAGACACTCATTCAGCACTACGACAAAGCCGGTGATAAGGGGGCTTTGGATACTCTTGCCGATGAACTTATAGCATCGAATCCTTCGAATCCTCTCTTTGTATATCTCAAAGGCTATATTGCGCAGCAGCAGAATGACACGGATACAGCTTTGGAGTGGTACAAAAAGACATTGGATATTGACCCCAATTATGTGAATGCTCTCCGTAACGTGGCATTGAGCTATATTGGAAAGGCACAGGAGTACAGCACTAAACAATCGAGCGTAAGACTCGACCGTGCGCAGATTAAGAAGGATAAAGAGATTATCAACGGCTACTTTAAAGAGGCTTTGCCCTATTTCGAGAAGTTGCGCGAGGTTGCTCCCGACAAGAAGGAACTTTGGTTGAATGGAATTTCGCAATGTTACTACAACCTGAATATGGAGGCAAAATTGAAGGAGATTGAGACCTTGGCACAATAATCTTTGATTGTGTTTCAAAATAAAAAGTTACATCCCGCGGGATGTAACTTTTTATTTTATATACTCTCTTGTATAAACAGATGGATTTTGGGGAAAATCTACAAATTAGGCTGCGCTGCTTTAAATTTATCTTTGAACCACTCTTGCCTTAATCCAACTGCGATAATATCTCCTCAATAACGTGTGGAAAATGCTCATACTCCAATGCGTGCACTTTGGCTGCAACATCGTCGGGAGTGTCGGTGGGCAATACGGGGCATTTTGCTTGGAAGAAAGTGGTACCCTTGTCATAATCGGCGTCAATCAAATGTATTGTTATTCCGCTCTCTGTGTCGCCACTCTCAACAACAGCCTTGTGCACGCGGTCGCCATACATTCCTTTTCCACCGTGCTTGGGCAACAAGGCCGGGTGTATGTTGACAATGCGGGCAGGGTAGGCGTTAATCAGCTTCTCGGGGACAAGCAACAGGAATCCGGCCAGCACAATCAGGTCTATGCTGTGCTTTTTCATCATATCAAGAATTGTGTCGGCTGCCATAAATTCAGCCTTTGTAACAACCTCGTATGGAATGCCGATCCTTTTGGCACGTTCAATCACATAGGCGTTGGGGTTATTGGCCACAATAAGTGAGATTTCCACATTATCGTTTCCTTTAAAGTGGTTGGCAATATTCTCGGCATTGGAGCCGCTGCCCGATGCAAAAATTGCAATTCTTTTCATTGGTGTTTATGTGTTAAGAAACTGTTTGTCTAAAAAATAATAAATTCCTCTGTTTAATTTCAAAATTAAACGGGCTTTTAAGAGATTGGTACCAGGCGTCGCAACACCTGTTCGCCATAAGTTTTTGAAATAGGAATTTCCCTCACGTTGGGAACGCCAAGCTCCAAGAATAGATTTTCCTTTTCGCGACGCATAACCTTTACAAGGTCGAGGTTAACCATATAGGAGCGGTGGCAACGCACGATATTTGTGTCGGCAAGCTGTTCGCTAATCTCCTTCATAGTAATGCGCATAAGCTGTTTTTTTAGTTGCTCATTCTTCAAATACCAGATGCAGATATAGTTGTCGGCCGATTCTATATATATGAGATTCTCCTTTGCGACAGATAGTTGCAACACTCCGCGAGAGTCGCGTATCGAAATTAAGGCACTGGATTTAAAGCCTATATTCTCGTTCATCAGCTCTTTTAATTTGGCCGAGCGTTCCTGATAGGAGAAAAACAGAATACAAAGCAAATAGGGGATAAAAAGAATGAATAATGTATTTTCGAGAGCATTCTTGTAAATCTCCACAGGGTCCTGTGTGGGGCCCGTTTCGGTAAGTATTGCAAGCAGAGTGAAAGCTCCCGATAATAGCAGCAACTCCACAAATACCCAAATTGCATATTGCAGATTGTTTATCTTTTTCCCCGGCTGTTGCGAGTAGGCATACATAATTATGCGGCTTATGGCAACCACAAACATTCCGATAGTAACCAGAATTGTCGACCAAGCAAGATAGAGCGACGATGACATTCCTTTATGTACCCAATTTATGGAACCAAAGGGCTTGAAGATATTTATAAACCCAATGGCAAACAGGGAAACAAAGAGCACCATTATAATCTGCTTCCTTTTTTCGAGCAGATATTTTGGCACATTCTTAAAAAGCACTGATGTATATTCGGTCATCTCTCGTGTGATATTTTCGCAATGCGAAGGTACGAAAAAAATGTAATATAAATTATTTATTTAAGTTAAAGTTATAGATTGGTGCTTAAACAGGGTTATGGGTGATAAAAATAGTAGTAAATACCAAATTTAAACAAACTAATTCCGCTATTTTCGAAAAAACTGACTATTTTTGTAAAATAATGCGTCGTACGGCTATTTTGTGCCGTTGGCCCAAAAAGAGAATTATGGCAATTGTAAAATACAAGAATGTCGATATACACATCGATTCCAAGATAATTTTGGAGAATGTGACCTTCACCCTCGAAAAGGGAGAGTTTGCCTATATTATAGGTGCTGTCGGTTCGGGAAAGTCCACACTCCTTAAAACCATATATGGCGAAGTATCTATAACCGATGGCGAAGCAAGAGTATTTGACGAATATAATGTATCGAAGTTAAGTAGCAAAAAACTGCAAGCCTTGCGCAAGCGTATCGGCATAGTGTTTCAGGATTTTCAACTGCTCACCGACCGCAACATACACGATAATCTCGATTTTGTGCTGCGTTGCACAGGTTGGAAGAGTGAGCGCGACCGCGAGAAACGCATCCGCGAGGTTCTTAACCTTGTGGACCTTCCGCAAAAGGGCTATAAGATGCCTCACGAACTATCGGGTGGCGAGCAACAGCGCATAGTAATTGCCCGTGCCATACTTAACAAGCCTGAGCTTATTCTTGCCGATGAACCTACCGGCAATCTCGACAGCGACACAGGCAACAACATTATGCGTCTTTTGCACCGTATCTGCCGCGAAGAAAAGAGCGCAGTTCTAATGATTACCCATAATGAACAATGGCTCACAGCTTACCCCGGTACCGAGTATCATCTTGCCGAATATAAGATGAACCTCGTACAGCGTACAGTTAACTGTGATGCGCAAGAAATATCTCTGTTTAACGAAAATAATTAAAAAATAAAGAATATGAAAGTATTGAAATTTGGAGGAACATCGGTCGGTTCGGCCGAGCGTATGCAAAATGTAGTTCGTCTTATTTCCGACGGCGAAACAAAAATAGTGGTACTATCGGCAATGTCGGGAACCACAAACTCGCTCATCGAGTTTACAAATTATTTGCGCAATGGCAATTCCAACGGTGCTTGTGAGCACGCAAACTTGTTGCTCGACAAATATCGTAAAACCATAAAGGGACTCTACGAAACAGAAGAGGCCGCTTCGGCAGCCACAGCAAAGGTAAATGAGATATTTGCCCACTTGCGCTCGTTGGCCTTTAAGCCCCTTGATATAAACCTTGAAAAAGAGATTGTAGCGCAGGGTGAGATTATTTCCACCAATATGGTAACCCTCTATATGCGCGAGAAGGGATTGGATGTGGAATTACTCAACTCCTTGGAGTTTATGCGTTTGGGTGCAAATGGCGAGCCCGACCTTGGCTACATTCGCACCCATCTTCTTCCCCTTGTCGACCTTACAGCCAAAGGTCGCATATATATTGCGCAAGGTTTCATCTGCGTGAACGATGAAGGCTATATTGACAATCTGCAACGTGGTGGTAGCGACTACACAGCAACCCTTATCGGTGCCGCTGTTAATGCCGACGAGGTACAAATATGGACAGATATTGATGGAATGCACAACAACGACCCCCGCATAGTAGATAACACCTCTCCCGTGCATCATCTTCACTTCGAGGAGTCGGCCGAGCTTGCATACTTCGGTGCAAAAATTCTGCACCCCACCTGCATCCTTCCTGCCAAGCTCACAGGCACTCCCGTGCGCCTTCTCAATACTATGGACCCATCGGCCGAAGGAACACTCATCAACAATAATCTCACCTGTCCCGGTGAAATTAAGGCAATTGCTGCAAAGGAGAATATCACTGCGATTAAGATAAAGTCCGACCGTATGCTCCTTGCCTATGGTTTCTTGCGTAAGGTGTTCGAGATTTTTGAAACTTATAAGACTTCGATAGATATGATATGTACATCCGAGGTTGGAGTCTCTGTATCTATCGACGATGATAGAAAACTCGACCAAATAATCGGTGAATTACAGAAGTATGGCACAGTAACCGTAGACAAGAATATGTGCATAATCTGTGTTGTTGGCGACCTTAACTGGGAAAATATCGGTTTTGAGGCTCGTGCAATGGCTGCAATGAAGGATATTCCCGTGCGTATGGTCTCTTATGGCGGTAGCAACTACAATATCTCCTTCCTTGTACGCGAAGAGGACAAAGTGCGCGCTCTCCGCTCATTGAGCAACAATATTTTTACTACAAACAAATAGCAGTCTGCAATGAATGTGAAATTTCCGGTAGAAAAATTTGCTCGTAAGGAGACACCTTTCTACTATTACGATGTAGAGCTTCTGCGTAAGACGCTTGCCACAGCACTCGAAGAGGCCTTGAAGTACGAGGGCTTCCACGTGCACTATGCAATAAAAGCAAACTTTAATCCACGCTTGTTACAGATTGTGAACGAAGCAGGCCTTGGTGCCGATTGTGTGAGTGGTGGAGAGGTTACAGCTGCACTTAACGCTGGTATTCCAGCCGAAAAAATTGTGTTTGCAGGAGTAGGTAAGACCGATAAGGAGATCTCTCTTGCGCTCGATGCAGGTATATTCTGCTTCAATATAGAATCGATCCCCGAGGTTGAAGCCATTGAAGCACTTGCCGCCGAGCGTGGGGTAGAGGCATCGGTTGCAATAAGAATAAATCCGAATATTGGTGCGCACACACACGCCAATATTACCACCGGCCTTGCCGAGAATAAATTTGGTGTAAATTATGAGCAGCTCGACGAGGTAATAGACACCATAGAGCGTCTGCCACATATAAAACTAATCGGTCTGCATTTTCACATAGGCTCTCAGATACTTGTGATGGACGATTTTATAGCTCTTTGCGGTCGTGTGAATGAATTGCAGACAATGTTGCGCGAGAAGCGTGGATTAATTTTGCCACATATAAATGTGGGTGGTGGGCTCGGCATTCGTTACGACGCTCCCGATAATTATCCTGTTCCCGATTTTGCCCTCTATTTTGCGGCTTATGCCCAAAATCTTAAATTAGAGCCAGGGCAACAGGTACACTTTGAACTTGGGCGCAGCCTTGTGGCACAATGCGGTTCACTGATAGCGCGTGTTACTTATATAAAGAAAGGTACCTGCAAGCAGTTTATGATAATCGATGCGGGAATGAACGACCTTGTACGTCCGGCTCTATACGATGCCTATCACAGAATAGAGAACCTCACTTCCACGAAAGAGGATGAGGTGTACGATGTTGTTGGTCCCATTTGCGAGTCGTCCGATGTATTCTGTAAAGACCGTAAGATACCATCGACACAGCGTGGCGATATTATTGCCATACGTTCAGCCGGAGCATACGGCGAAGCAATGGCCTTCGGTTACAACTGCCGCGCCTTGCCAACATCCCTCTTTTCCGACGAGGAGTAGTATTTTTTGCTGATATAGCACTTTAAAGGCCGTACTTTTTTTTTAAGAGAGTACGGCCTTTAAAGTATCATATAAAATATCCTATTCAAATTTGATGGCTTTGCTTGGCGCAATTTTTGAAATGAGCATAGACGGTACAACGAGCATCGCAACACTCACAAGAAACATAAAAATATTCAAAGGTATCATAAGTAATGAAAATTCAATGGGCACACTGCTCATATAATATATTTTCGGGTCGAGTTTTATCACTCCTGTATACTGTTGCAGCAGACATAATGCTATTGCGATAATATTTCCCCACAATAAACCCTTGCCGATTATGAAACAGGAATAATAGATGAAAATCCTTCTTATGGAGAAATTCTTTGCACCAATAGCCTTTAAAATACCAATGAAGTTACTCCTTTCGAGAATAATAATCAACAACCCCGACACCATTGTAAATCCGGCAATGCCAAGCACCAGCACCAGTATAACCCACACAGTCTTATTCAGCACCCCAAGCCAAGCAAACAGGGCAGGGGAGAGCTCTTCAATTGTCTGTATATAAAGCTGCTGATTATTCTGCCGAGCTATTTTTGCAATTACAGGGGATATTATTGCTCTTGTTTCCTCTATTTCATCATAATCGGTTGTTGTAATCTCTATGCAACTTACCCGGTTATCTTCCCAACCATTTACTTTGCGCAGAGTATTTATTCCCGTCAAGGCAAACAGATTATCCATTTCATACAGATGAGTTTCGTAAATACCGGTAACAACCATACGCCGTGCCTTTATTCCATTCTGCATAAAATAAACACTAACTTTGTCACCAATATTGCAACCAATCTTGTCGGCCATGGTTTTTGAGAGAACAATCCAATGCCCCGTTACAGAATCGGGTGAGAAGGGTATATTCCCACACAGCATATTTCTTTCGAAAAAGGATGCGTCATACCCCCCCTCTTCAATACCTTTTAGCACAACCCCTTCAAATTCGTCGCCCACGGCCAACAATCCGGTTTTTTGTATATTAACCTCGGCCTTTGCAATATTGCTGTACGCAAGAATATTCTCAATGTCAGCTTTTTCAACAACAAAATTCGGCGATTCATAATCCCTTTCCTCGTAGCTGTTAACCTGGATATGTCCTCCAAAGCCAATAATCTTTTCTCGCACCTCGTTCTTAAAGCCCACCACAATTGCGAGTGACAGCATCATCACAATAATTCCCACCGATACGCCCCACTGAGCAATGGTAATAGCCGGACGCGAAATTTTGCGCCCGCCCTTTCTTGTGCGATACAATCGCTTGGCAATAAAAAAATCGGTGTTCATAAATGCTCCTTTACTGCGAATTTTAGAACTTTTTGAAGGTTACTTTGGCATATTTTGAATTGAGAATCATACTCTTGTCGTTGAGCAACAGCACTGCATACCTCTCGTTGCCATTCTCATAAATGCCCCACGCTTTTAACATCAATCGCAGTTCTTAAATAGCCGAAGCGTGCAATATCGCCGCTCAATCCCTGGCGGTTCGACAAATGCCAAGTAGGAGGAGTCTTTTCCGAAGCAACGGTTCCCACAGCTTCCACCTTGTATCTTAATTCCTGCGCCGACAATGTATTGCCAATCGAGGCAATTATCATCACAATTGTAAAAATACGTTTCATAATATTACTTGTTTCTTCTCATCCAGAAAAAATGCCATATTCTAAACAACGGAGCCCACAAACTCTCGCTCGGATAGCTCTTGATCATCTCTATATTTTGCATTGTACGGCTCTTTGCGCGTTGCCACAATGTACCATTTATCTGCATCTTATAGTTGGGACTGTGTTTCCCGAAATTGCCCATTATGAGTATCTTATCGAGCAGTTCTTTACCCTCTTTCTCCATAGACGGCACAAGGAGCTGTTCGTCGTTCATTCCCAACATCTCTTTTAGTATATACATAACCGCTCCGGCAAACCGCAATACCCCAAACTCCTTTAATCGAGCAATTGTAGCTTCGCGCTCCTCATTTGTAAACCCTTGTTTCAACACATAGTAGTAATCGAGCAATTGTCGCAGTCCTATTCCTTCTTGAAAAAGATGGCGGTAAATATGCAACAAAATGAAAACACGATTGAATGCCAAATTGGGTACACCCACAGAGCCTTCGTTGCCCAACATAATTTTGTTGGCAAATTGTGCCTGCTTCTCCCTCTTAAAATATTTCTGTAATTTTCTGTTAGTGAAGTAATTGAACATCCACGATGGGGTAAAGTGTATCTCTATCGATACTCCCTTTACAAGAGGAAAATCCACGTGATGATAGTTAGGTATTATATTAGGAAGGAACCTCCTCACATAATCCATAATTTTTTTTCTCCCTCCGGCGAGCCATATATCAATGTCGCCGGCTGTGCGGCGGGCCGGATTGTCGTATAGCGCGGCAACTCCTTGTCCTTTGAGTATAACATTGGCAAATCCTTCTTGCTCGAACTTCTTTGCCACCGCCACCGCTTGTTTGTTCAGCAGAGCATTCTGCTTTTCTATAATGAGTGTTATATTATACCATTTGAGCAGTAACTCCTTCGGTGGCCTTTGCTCGACTGGCAGTTTCTCCACTCCGGAAAAAGCAATGGCAGTTACAGCTTGCTTTGCGGCAGTTTCGTATAGACACTCCCACTCTTCATAAGTGGGAGTGCGTGATAGCTCTTTACCCGTGCCTATTCCCAAACGCACAAGTTCAAAGAACAGCTCGGTAATATCACTTTGTTGCATATCTGCAATAAGTTTTATCAATTACGACGTATTCTAATCTGCAACGCATCTTTTATGGGAGTGTCGTTCACAATAACCAGATAACCGCCACCGCCTGCTCCACTGATTTTAATACCCTTTACATCATTTATATACTCGTTTATTGTTTCGAGCACATAATCGGGAGCCATATTGGGGAACATTGCAATCTGCGCCTTGAACGACTCGGTTGTAGCCTTTCCCCAAGCGTCAATATCCATTTTGTTCACAGCCTCCCAGCAGTCGCAGGCAGCCTTTGCCAAGCGTTCCGCGCCCTCTTTGTCTATTTTTGTATTGGCAAGTACATCGTAGTCTCCTTTGCGGGGCGAGAGGGGAATGAGCCAAATGCTCTTCTCTATAAAGTCGAGAATTTTATCATCCTTGACACTCTCTATTTTGCTGGGCCAATATTTCTCGTCTTTGTAGTTAAGGCGGTTAAGACCGGGCATAACAACGCCGATTGCATCCTGTGAACCGCTTATATAGGGCGAGCCGGGAGGATTCTCGAAGCAGAAAAGCTCTTTTGCAAGCACTTCGCGGTCGCCTTTTGGAATATCAATATGCCACATTTCAATAGCAGCCTTGCGCGACGACGTGCTCATTCCGCTACGGTTGTTAAAGTCATAGTCGGGCTCAATGTTGATGGTAAGTACCGGCCCCTCGGCAAATTTATTTACATAAGGCTGGTCGAGCCATCCTCCCGCGAGGTCTATTCTATAAGGAATCTTGCACTCTTGACGCAATGCGGTAGTGGAGCGTGCAGGCAGTCCCGCCTCGGGAATTCTTGTGCTCACCATCAGTTCAATGCCGTTCTCTTGGCAAAAACGTTTCTTTTCGGGAGTGTATCCATCGGAGTTTACGAAGAAAATATCGGGCTTTAAAGCCTTTACATCCTCGGCAAAATCCATAATTCCGCTGCCCGAATTTACAAACGCATCCTTTACATAGCGTATGGCCTTTACCATATAAAGACGCTCCTCTTGGGTGTTTATCGTCTTACGGTTTTTCAAGTCCTGAATAGTACTGTCCGAACCAATGCCCACATATAAATCGCCATATTGTGAAGCCTCTTTAAAAAAGGCTACGTGCCCCGAGTGCAACATATCGTAACAGCCCGATACAAAAACTTTTTTGCTCATAGTTAAATATTTATGTGGTAATGACTCTGTTTTTCAGTTATTACCATTGTTTATAATCAAATGTGTGAACAGGTAGGATTTTTGCAAAGTTCCTTGTACAGGGCAATGTGTGCAAAATACCTTTCCCGTTTCTCTTTTTGCAAATATAAAATATTATTTAAGAAATTTCTTAAATAACCTCTAAATATATTTAGTCGTCTTTTACTTATTCATTCCTCTTTTTTTGTGGAAAAGCATCGTCATTTTCGAGTACCTCAATTGCTTTTAACACCGTTTCGTCGGTGAGGTTCACATATTTAACGTGTTCCAACATTCCCAAAATATCGTATACTATATTAGCATTCATAATTTCGGCAATCATTTTGTGGTTCTGCTCCAATTGCGTTACAGGCGGCTCGATACCCTTTTCTTTGGCAAAGGCGATGAATTTCTCCACTATACCCTGCGTCGACAAATGTTTCACCATCTCCTCATAGGTGGAGAGTGTTTCGAGCCTTCTTCTATTCTCCTTGCTATATTTGAATGCAAAATTCGAGAATAGTCGCTTGCGTGAAACCTCGCTTATGTAGGGGGTGAATCGGGTAGTGTCGCTCGGAACGAAAATGTCGGGCATAATACCTCCACCGCCATACACTGTGCGCCCAAGGCGTGTCTTATAGACAAGGCTGTCATTCTGGTGTATACTATCCTGTGAGAAAAACTCACCTCTCTCGTAACGGTTGATTATATCCATTTCATACTCCTTTCCCTCGCCGTTCTTGTAAGGTTTTTGAATGCATCGTCCCGAGGGGGTGTAATATCGAGCGATAGTCAGCCTCACAGCCGAGCCATCCTTGAACTCAAACGGCTGCTGCACAAGCCCTTTGCCGAATGTGCGACGGCCGATGATTGTGCCTCGGTCGTTGTCCTGTATGGTCCCGGCTATAATCTCGCTTGCCGAGGCCGAGGTTTCATCGGTGAGCACCACCAAAGGAATTTCGGGGAAATTACCGCGCCCGTTGGCATACTCGATGCTGCGAGGAGAATTCTCTCCCTCGGTGTACACTATAATATCGCCTCTGTGCAAAAACTCATTGGCCATCTGCAACGCAACGCCAAGATAGCCTCCGCCGTTGCCACGAACATCGATTATGATGCCCTTGCACCCACCGTGAAGGAAACGTGCCATTGCCAAAATGAATTCGGCAAAGGTATTTTCGGCGAAACGCTCCACCTGTACATATCCCCATTTGTTGTCTATTATATATGCAGCCTCGATGCTCTCCATCGGAATATCTCCTCGCACAATATTGAAGTGCAAAAGGTCGGGCTCACCAAAGCGTTTCACGCTCACTTTCACTTTTGTACCTTTGGGCCCTTTCAGTTTTTTCATTGCGGCACTCTGTGTGCAAGCCTCGCCCACAAACAGTGTGTCGTTTACCATCACAATGCAATCGCCGGCAAGCAACCCCACAGCCTCCGACGGGCCTCCGCGAATTATGTCGGTGATATTTATTGTATCTTCCTGTATCATAAAGCGTATGCCTATTCCGCTGAAACTGCTGGCAAGGTCGGCATTTGTGGCCTCTAATTCCTCGGCCGGAATATATGTGCTGTGCGGGTCTAATTCATCGAGAATTTTGGGCATGGCCTTTTCTATTATATCATCGACATTGAGCGTGTCCACGTAATTATTCTGCATAAGCCGTATAAGCTCATCGACTTTTGTGCTTCCCGGGGTCGACACAATGATGGTACTTCCCTTTCCCTGTGATATATAAATACCGGCAATAAGCCCGAGTAACGTGAAAAAGACCAATAGGGTAGGTACAAACTTCTTCATAATCTCCTCACTCTATAAAGTTTTTATTCCCCCTTCTCCTCTTCCTCGGTCAGGTGCACAACCTCCACTCCGACTCTTTTCAGAAGGTCGAGCCCGTCGGTGATGCGGTACTCGTTAAAATATACGACACGTTTTATTCCTGCTTGAATTATGAGCTTTGAGCACTCTATGCAGGGCGAAGTTGTTACATACAATGTTGCCCCCTCGCTGTTGTTGTTGGAACGTGCTATTTTGGTTATTGCATTAGCCTCGGCGTGCAGTACGTATGGTTTTGTGAGCCCATCCTCGTCCTCGCACACATTTTCAAACCCCGAGGGTGTGCCGTTGTAACCATCGGAAATAATCATTTTATCTTTTACAATGAGTGCGCCCACTTTGCGGCGTTGGCAATAGGAATTTTCGGCCCATATCATTGCCATACGCATATATCTCCAATCGAGTATTCTCTGCTTTTCGCTGTTTTTCATAGTTATCTGTTGTAAAATTGCATATAAATATTGCCGGGCTCTTCCACAATCTGTATCCAGTTGGCGTCCCCGTTGTACATAACCGAGTTTTTCAGGATATTCAGTGCTGCTTTTGCCGTAGCATCATTCTCAATGTCGCCGCTTGTAATTATCTCGTTGCAACCGAATGTGCGTGCCTCTCCGTCGGCATACCAATTGCCGGTTATTGTTGCGGCGCCGGGGGTGGTGAAGAGGAATGATGCGTTGTTGAAGATTAGTGAGTAGCCCTCTTCCTGCGGAACAATCCTTTCCACTCCATTCTGGATAAATGTGAGGTTCCAAGTCTTTCCGGTGAATATCTCCTCTAAATCATCGTCATTGTCGCACGCTGTAAATGTGAGCGACAGGCTCAATGCCAAAATAACTCCTGCTGTAATTTTTAAAAAATGTTTCATCGTGTAGATTATAGTTTTTTATCCGTTAGTTTTTATAAGTGTGGGCAAATGGTTTTTATTCCGTCGCGTTCCAAAAGCGGCTCAATTTGCGGCCTGTGCCCACGGAAACGCATATACAACTCCATTGGATGCTCGGTATTTCCTTTTGAGAGAATATTATCGCGGAACGATTGTGCTACCTTCATATTTAAAATACCCTCCTCTTTAAAGCGTGAGAATGCATCGGCGTCGAGCATTTCCGCCCATTTGTAGCTGTAATATCCCGCGGCGTATCCGCCCGACATTATGTGGCTGAATTGCGGTGTTATTCCAACCTCTTTTTTTACAGGCAGCAATCTTATTGCAGCTGTTGCCTGATGCTCATATTCAAGAACATCACCATCGAATGGTTGCGAAATATTGTGCCACGCTTGGTCGGTAAGCCCGAGTCCCACTTGGCGTATGCATTGATAGGCTGCGAGGAACGTGCGTGCCTCGCGTATCTTGTCGAGCATAGTGGCGGGGATTGTTTCTCCTGTTTCGTGGTGAAAGGCAAAAGCCTTTAAGAACTCCTCTTCGGTGGTGTAGTTCTCCATTATCTGCGAGGGCATCTCCACAAAGTCCCACAATACATTAGGGCTGCAAAGGCTTGCGTATGTAACATCCGAGAGAATACCGTGCAGGCAGTGCCCGAATTCGTGCAACAGGGTATTTAATTCGTCAAAATTCAGCAACGTGGGCTTCCCGGGCAGGGGCTTGCGGAAATTTGTCGACAGTGTGATGTGTGGGCGATGGTCGGTTCCATCGGCGTCGCGATATTGTGCCTTTATGGAATCCATCCACGCTCCGGCGTGTTTGCCTTTGCGTGCATAGAAGTCGCAGTAGAGCAGTGCAAGGTATCTGCCGTCGTAGTCGTATACCTCCCACACTTTTACATCGGGGTTGAAGGTGGGAATGTCGTGATTTTGTTTGAAATTTACTCCGTAGAGACGGGTGGCAAGATAGAATGCACCGTATATTGCTTGGTCGAGGTTAAGATAGGGACGCACCTTCTCGTCGCTCAAATTATATTTGCTCTCTTTCAGCTTTTCGGAGTAGTAGGCAAAGTCCCAAGGCTCAAAGTTAAACTCTTCACCTTCGCACTTTGTGGCAAACTCTTTTACCTCGTCGACATCCTTGCGGGCAGCGGGCAGATAGCTCCAAGTGAGTTTGCCGAGCATCGAGAATACAGCGTCGGTTGTCTGCGCCATACGCTCGGCAAGGATATAATCGCTGTATGTGTTGTAACCCAGCAGGCGCGCAAATTGCAAACGTGCATTTACAATCTCCTTTACAATGTTGCGGTTGTCGTGCCCGTTACCCTTTGCACCTATGGTGCTGTACTCCATATACATCTGTCGGCGCAGCTCACGATTCTTGCAGAATGTGATGAATGGCAGATAGCTGGGGCGGTGCAGAGTGAACAACCACCCCTCCTTGCCATTCTCCTCGGCGCTTTTCTTTGCAGTCTCCACAAGGTCGGCGGGCAGGCCTGCAATATCTTGCTCCTCTGTGACAAGCAGGGTGAAGGCATCGGTGTCTTTAATAATATTTTCCTGAAATTTCAGCGACAGCAGTGTGAGCTGTTTGCTCAATTGGCGATATTCGTCGCGCTCCTCTCCTTTGAGGTTGGCACCGGCTCTCACGAATCCTGTGTATATATCTTCCAAGAGCCTTTTCTCTTCGCCGTTGAGAGTGTCGGAGCAGTTGTTGTAGATGCTTTTTATGCGAACAAACAGTGCTTCGTTTAGGGTTATATTGTTTCTGTGCTCGGTGTATAGCTGTTGCAGCTCATTTTCCACCTCCACAAGTTTGTCGTTGCTGTGAGAATATATTATGGCGTTGAATGCGCATAGTACATCGCTTGTCATTCTGCCGCTGTTCTCATAGGCAACGATGGTATTTTCGAACGTTGCCGGTGCTGTGTTGTTGCAAATATTGTCAATAATCTCCTGCTCCCTTCTTATTCCCTCTTTAAGTGCGGGTATAAAGTGCTCCAATGCTATTCTGTCAAATGGTATTGAATTGAAGGGGGTGTTATATGGTGAACAAAATGGATTGTCCTTTATTATGTTCTCTTTCATATAGTTCATATATTCTAAAATTATGCGAAGATAGTTATAAAATCCTCTTTTGCCATACTATTTTTCACAATATTTACTAATAAATTTAATTTATATATTATATAACAATCGGCACGCTCTTTTTGTTTGAACGGGTGGTGTGTGCCATTGATAAAAACGAGGGAGAGGAAGCGAGCTTCCTCTCCCTCGTGGAGTCTGTTTGTGTAAATGATTAAAGGTTGTATGTGCCCTCGACAAGTTTACCCATTGCCCATACGGCGCGAATGTTCAAATTATCGTCAAGAATCATAATATCGGCGTCCTTGTCTTTCTGCAAAGAACCCTTACGGTCGTAAACGCCCATAATCTTCGAAGGTGTTTCCGAGGCCATACGAATGGCATCCTCCAAAGGAATTTCGGCCTTCTGTACCAAGGTGCGGATAAGGCGGTCCATTGTAGCTACGCTACCGGCAAGAGCTGTGCGGTCGGCAAGTTTACACACGCCATCCTCTATTATTACGCGAGGGTCGAATGCGGTGGTGCTGTCGCTGGCTGCGCAAGCAAGTGCGTCGGTAATAACACAGGCCTTCTCCACGCCCTTTATTCTGTGCACAAGGCGCAAAATGGTGGGAGGCACGTGAATGCCGTCGGCAACAACCTCCACTGTCATATCCTCGTGCAGATAGATACTCTCCACAGTACCTTCGTATTTATACTCACGACGTTTGTGGAAGCCGGGCATTGCATTGTAGAAGTGTGTGGCGTGTGTGTAACCATTTTCGTGTGCAGCGTGAATATTATCATATTCGGCCTGTGTGTGAGCCACCGAGGCTAATATGCCTTTTGAAGTGATATATTTACCAAACTGCATTGCGCCGGGAAGTTCGGGGGCGGCGTCCCAACGTTTGATACAATCCCATTTTTCGACCAAGGGGATATACTCGTTAGGATCAGGGTCCTTGATATTCTCGGGCAACTGTCCGCCGGCCATTTTCATATTCAGGTAGTGGCCTTCCAAGTGCAATCCAAGCACAGGGCTGTTGGGCTCGGCCATCAATTTTGTACAAGTCTCTGCGGCGGCCTCAATCATAGGCACGGTCGAAGAAGAGAGAGTGGGGAAGATACTTGTTGTTCCGTGCTTCATGTGTGCATTGATGGCTGTGCGGAAAGCCTCTTCGGTACCCTCCATAAAGTCGCCGCCACCACCGCCGTGTATGTGAATTTCCACTCCGCCGGGTACAACGTACATACCTTTTGCATCAATAACCTCGGCTCCTATCACTGCAAGGTCGCAGTTGGTAACCTCCAAAATTTTGTTATCTCTGATGATAACAGAGCCATCCTTCAACCATCCTTGTGGTGTAAGAATTTTCGCATTTATAATCTGCGTGAGCATAATAATTTATGGTTAAGTTTAACTGTGTTTTTCTTTAATGGAACCAAACGAATGGTTGCCACAGCTACAAAGTTATTTAAATTTAAATTTAAATTAAAGCCTTTTTGCAATATTTTTATTATATATTTTGCATTTATGTGGTGCTTGCAGATTGGCGAGTGTTCGCAGGGGTGTTTTTTGTATTATGACAATTTTGTATAAATGCTTGCAAAGCCATTTCTTTTTGCAAGTATTAAGCGTGATTGTGTTTCTTTTTGTGACAATTGTGTTGCGTGCGGAATTTTCTAAAAGATGCAGATGTTTTTGTGCAAATGCAGGGAATTTACTTCCGTTTTTTGAAAAATTTCCCTTCTTTTCGAAGAATTTATCTGTCAATCCCCTCTTTTTTCGCAAAAATCTTTGCCTTTTGTCTCTTGTACGCTATATTTGCAACTGGATTATAAAATGTCAAAAAGTAAATTTTACAATAGTTAAACAGGCGACCATCTTTAAAATCGTCTATTAAAATAAGGTATAATGTCTAAACTCCGATTCGAAGTTATTACAGCCGCTTTTGCCAAAAATGCGGTGAATGTTCCCGATTGTGCGGAACGCCCTTCCGATTATTATGCGGTAAAGGTGTTCAACCGCGAAAAAATGTATAAATATCTCCCGAAAGAGATTTACAACAACCTTGTCGATGTTATTGACAATGGCGCAACTTTCGACAGCTCTATGGCCGACGCAGTGGCCGAAGGGATGAAACGTTGGGCAGTGGACAATGGTGCCACTCATTATACCCATTGGTTCCACCCGCTCACCGAAACAACGGCCGAAAAGCACGACGCATTCATCGAGCACGATGGAAAGGGTGGTGTACTCGAAGAATTTTCGGGCAAGCTGCTTGTGCAGCAAGAACCCGATGCATCTTCCTTTCCCAACGGCGGCATACGTTCAACATTCGAGGCTCGCGGATACAGTGCTTGGGACCCCACCTCTCCGGCCTTTCTCATAGGCGATACCTTGTGTATTCCCACCGTCTTTATCTCCTACACAGGCGAAGCACTCGACTATAAAGCCCCGTTGCTAAAATCGCTTCGTGCAGTAGACAAGGCTGCCACCGAAGTGTGTCGTTATTTCGACAAGAATGTAAAGAAGGTAACAACCTATCTTGGATGGGAACAGGAATATTTCCTTGTCGACGAGGGAATGCTCCTTGCCCGTCCCGACCTTTTGCTTACCGGTCGCACCCTTATGGGGCACGACAGCGCCAAAAATCAGCAGCTCGAAGACCACTATTTCGGCTCCATTCCCGCCCGTGTGGCCGCCTTTATGAAAGACCTCGAAATTGAGGCAATGAAACTGGGTATTCCTGCAAAAACCTGTCACAACGAAGCGGCTCCCAACCAATTCGAGCTTGCACCCATATACGAAGAGTGCAATCTTGCCGTCGACCATAATATGCTCATAATGGCACTTATGAAGGAGGTTGCGCGTCGCCACGGATTCCGTGTGTTGTTGCACGAAAAGCCCTTTAAAGGCGTCAACGGCTCGGGTAAACACAACAATTGGTCGCTGGGTACCGACACGGGCACGCCGCTTATGGCTCCCGGAAAGACCGACAAGGACAATCTTCGTTTCATCACCTTTGTGGTGAACACCCTCGCTGCCATATATCGCCACAATGGGCTTTTGAAAGCCAGCATAATGTCGGCCGCCAACTCCCATCGTTTGGGTGCAGCCGAAGCTCCTCCCGCGATAATATCGAGTTTCTTGGGCTCGCATCTCTCGTCAATTCTCGACCATATGGAGACTACCGACGATGTTGTTAAGATATTGAGCAAGCGCGAGCTTCGCCTCAATATTCCTGCCCTCCCCGAAATTATGATAGACAACACCGACCGCAACCGCACCTCCCCCTTTGCCTTCACCGGTAACCGTTTCGAATTCCGCGCCGTAGGCTCCGAGGCCAACTGCGCAAGCGCAATGATAGCCCTCAATACCGCAATGGCCGAGCAGCTCACTATATTCAAAAAAGAGGTTGACACCCTCATAGAGCGTGGAGCCACCAAGGAGGATGCACTTGTGAAAATTATCCGTAAATATATAAAATACAGCAAGCCTGTGCGTTTCGATGGCAACGGCTACTCCGACGAGTGGCGCCGCGAGGCAATTAAGCGAGGCCTCGACTGCGAAGCAAGCGCACCGTTGGTATTCGACCGCTACCTCGACAAAGAGAGCGTGGAAATGTTCCGTTCAATGGAGGTGATGACCGAGACAGAGCTTCGTGCCCGCAACGAAATAAAGTGGGAAATGTATACCAAAAAAGTGCAGATAGAGGCACGTGTACTTGGCGACCTTGCCCTTAATCACATAATTCCCACCGCCACAAAATACCAAAGTTCTCTCCTTGACAATGTGATAAAAATGGAGCAGGTGATTGGCAAAGAGGAGGGCGACAAACTATCGGCCGAAAATATCTCTTTGGTGAAAGAGATGGCAATGCGCGTGTCGGAAATACGTCGCCTTGTTGCCGAAATGGTGGAGCGTCGTAAAGTTGCCAATAAAATAGCCACAGAGCGTGACAAAGCCATTGCTTACCACGACACTGTGGCTCCTATGCTCGAAGAGATACGTGCCCACATTGACAAACTCGAACTAGTAGTAGATAATGAGCTGTGGACACTCCCCAAATATCGCGAGCTTCTCTTCTTCTGCTAATTGGAGGTTACACAATAAACAAAGAGGCCGACTAAAAAGTATTTTTTAGCGGCCTCTTTTGTGTAGGAGATGAATTAAAAGATGTAGTTCAAGGCTTGCGTAGCCTGAAAAACCGGAGTTTACTAAGCGTAAATGAGGATTTTGAAGGCAAGCGTAACACAGAAATACACTTTTTAGTCATCTTCATTTAAACATCTTACTCGTACCTTATTGCCTCGATCGGGTCTAAATCGGCAGCTTTCTTTGCCGGGTACCATCCGAAAAATATACCGGTGAGCGTGCACACGGCAAAACTAAGAATTACACTCCACGGCTGTATATACACCGGCCAAGCAGCAAGAATCTTTACAAGATAGGAGCAGCCAGCACCCACAAGTACACCTATAATACCTCCGGTGATGCTTATCAGTATAGCCTCTATGAGAAATTGGCTCAAAATATCAATACCGCGTGCACCCACCGACATACGCAGGCCAATCTCCTTTGTGCGCTCGGTTACCGACACATACATAATATTCATAATGCCTATACCTCCAACCACAAGCGATATTCCGGCCACACAGCCAAGCAATACAGTCATCATATCTGTGGTGCTGTTCATCATTTCGCTCAACTCCTGTTGCGAGCGTATCGTGAAATTGTCGGCCTGTCCGTCGGCAAGTTTATGGTTGCGACGCAGAATGGCCGTAACCTCTTCGATAGCTTTATCGGTGAGCCCCTCTTCTATGGCCGAGGCATTTATCCCTTGCAGATGGGTTATTGCAAGTATTCGTTTCATAACACTTGTGTAGGGGGCAAGCACAATGTTGTCCTGGTCGTGCCCCATACTGTTATAGCCTTTGGGCACCAATGTTCCAACCACCGTAAAGGGAATGCTGTTGAAACGTACAACCTTGCCCACGGGGTCCTCTCCGTCGGGAAAAAGCTCGTCAATCACAGTCTTTCCAAGCAGACACACTTTTGCAGCGGTTTTAATATCCTGCTCGCCGAACATATCGCCATCGAGAATTTCGAGCTGTCGTATTGTGAGGTGGTCCTCGCTTATTCCATAAATGGTGGTGGGCGTGTTGTGGTTACCGCGTATGAGTTGTCCCGAACTGTTCACGCTGGGGCTTACTGCCGACAGCAACTGCGCCTCGTGCATAATACTCTCGTAATCTTCTAGTTTAAGAGTCTGCATATCCGCACTATTCTGGCGCACTCCGCCACGACGGTCGCCTCCGGGGTGTATCATAATCATATTGGAGCCCATTTCCGATATTTGCGCCTGTATGCTGCGTTTAGAGCCTTGACCAATGGCGAGCATTGTTATTACCGATGCAACACCTATAATAATTCCAAGCATAGTGAGAAAGGCACGCAACTTGTTGCCGGCTATGGCTCGCAATGCTATTTTGAACAAATTTGCAAAATTCATAATAATTACCTCTTTAATCGTCATTCTGCACGGGCAACGATGCGAGCGTTGCTGCGGCCGACAATATATTGTTGTTTATAGTATCCTCCTTAATGCGCCCGTCTTTCAGCACAATGTTACGACTGCTGTATTGTGCAATCTCGGGATTGTGAGTAACGAAGATGATGGTGCGCCCTTCGGCGTGCAAACGCTGGAAGAGGGTTAAAATCTCGAATGAGGTACGTGTATCGAGGTTACCCGTAGCCTCGTCGGCAAGAATCACCGAGGGGTTGTTCACCAAGGCACGCGCAATAGCCACACGCTGCATCTGTCCGCCACTCATCTGGTTGCTCTTGTGCATAAGCCTGTCGCCCAATCCCACAGCCTCCAATGCCTCTATGGCACGTGTGCGGCGCTCCACTGAACTTATGCGCGGGTTATACATAAGAGGCAGTTCCACATTTTCCACGGCAGTGGTCTTTGCAAGAAGATTGTAATTCTGAAATACAAACCCAATTTTACGCATACGCATTCCTGCCCGCTGGTTCTTGCTCATTTTGCGCACGGGAATACCATCGAGCCTGTATTCACCGCTTGTGGGAGTGTCGAGGCAACCGAGCAAGTTCAATAGGGTGGACTTTCCCGAGCCCGATGTTCCCATTATGGTCACAAATTCATTCTCGGTAATGGTGAAACTTACCCCGCGAAGGGCGCGCACCCTCTCTTCGCCCACGATAAACTCCCTTTTTACATTTTCAAGTTCTATGATTGGCTTGTTCATTTTACCCTATTTTTTCTTGTTGTTTCTGGGGCCGGGAGCAAACGGGCTGCGTTCCATCTGCTCATTTTTTGCAGTGCTGCCGGTAGTTACGTTTACTTCGCTTACAACGGTAGTGCCCTCGGGAATTCCGGACAGAACCTCGGTGAGGGAGCCGTTGGAAAGGCCTGTGCCGACGCTGTGTGCCACAAAGGTCTTGCCGTCGAGAACCCACAGTTTCTCATTGCCCTCGCAATCGCGTATGGTGTACTCCTCGCCCAAGAGTGTAGCATTAGGGGCGAAGCGCAGTGCCTTGCTGCTCACTCCTGTAACACCTTTGCGTTCAAGAGTATATATGGTAACGTTGGCTGTGAGCCCGGGTTTAAGTTTAAGTGCGGGATTGGGTGCCGATATTACAACCTCGTATGTTACAACGTTGCTTGTGGTTGTTGGTTCCTGACGCACTTGCGTTACCTTTCCTTCAAACTGGTCGTTGGGGAAGGCGTCGACTGTGTATACACAATTCTGTCCCACTTGTATGCTGCCAATATCTGCTTCATCGACATTGGCAATGAGGCGCATATCTGTGAGGTCGGCAGCTATGGTGAAGAGTGTGGGGGTATTGTATGACGACGCAACAGTCTGTCCCTCTTCTATTGCCTTGCTCAACACTACGCCGTCTATGGGTGATGTAATTGTTGCGTAACCAAGGTTGGTACGAGCCTTTTCCACTCCGAATTTTGCTGTTTCGTAGCTGTTCTTCGATTTTTGATAGGCAAGGTCGGCTGTCTCATACTCGTCGGCACTCACAAGCCCTTTGTCGTACAGATTTTTTACACGCTCACGGTTCCTCTTCTGGTATTCATACTCCACCTGTGCGCTCTTCATATTATTCTCGCTGCTCGATAGCTCGCTTATGAGGTTGGTGCGGTCGAGCTCGGCAATTACATCGCCTTTTTTCACTATGCTGTTATAATCGACATATACTTTGCTTATAATGCCCGATACCTGTGTTCCCACCTCTACCTTTGTGACAGGTTCAATGGTTCCCGTGGCGGTAACTCCGCTGCATATATCTTTCTTCTCTACTTTTGTGTAGCTGATTTTAATGGGTAACTTGTTGCTTTTGCCACCAAATATCCACATTGTGCCCAATATCACACAGGCAAAGGCTGCAAGCAACAGCACTCTTTTTTTTGTTCTTCTTCTCATTGTATTATTGTGTATTTATTATTTTCAGAATAGTATATCTTCTCCCATATAGAATTTAAGCAACTGCACGTTGAGTATTGCTGTGTATTTTGCTTGCAGAAACTCTTGCTGTGCACTCAACAGGTTGCTGCGCTCGGTGAGAAGCTCGGTGGCATTCTTCAATCCCACGTTAAACTGCTCGTTCACATAATTGTAGCTCGCTTGCGCGCTCTCAACATTGCTCTTTGCCGAAATAAACTTCTTTTGCGCGCTGTTGGCATCCTGCCACAATGTCTCTATGGTGCTGTAAAGCTCTTTTTGTGCATTAAGCTCCTGCAAACGGCTTGTCGATTGTTGTATCTTGGCTTTCTGTATATTGCTCTTTGTGTTGCGGTTGTCGTAAATGGGTACCGAGAGGGTTACTCCCATAGAGCAGTTTAGGTTGTGTTTCATTTGGTACCCGAATCCGTTGCCGGTGTTGTCGCTGTTGCTTGTGCCGGCTCCGGCGTTGAGAGAGATTGTAGGGTAGTATCCGGCTTTTGCAATCTTGACCGACAACTCCGATGATTCGGCCGACAGGCGGCTGCTTTCAATTTCGGGGCGGTGGGCGACAGCTGTGTTATAAGCATCGGTGACGGAGGCTACTGGTGTGAGGGCGAGTGCGTCGGATGCCTCGGGAGCCTCTACGAGAAACTCGCCGTTGTCGGTAATTTCCAACAGCTGCTTCAATTGTAATTTGAACTTCGACAATTGAGCCTCGCTGTTCACAAGCCCATATTCGGCATTGTCCACCTGTGCCTCTAATTGGGCAACCTCGCTGCGGGCAATCTTTCCTACCGCATATTTTTCATTGCCCTGCTTTAAATTCTCCTTTGCTGCGGCAAGGGTGGCTCTGCTCACCTCAATAGCATCGGTGGAGTAGAGTATCTGCACAAATAGTTTGGCAATCTCCTCTTTGAGGCTGTTCTCGCGCTCCTTTACCGACAGTTGTGCTATGTTGCGCGATAGTTTTTGTTGCTTTATATTGTTTATATTCTTGCCGCCATTGAATATTGTTACACCTGCATTTATTCCGTAGCTGCCCGAATAGCTGAAATGATTTTGTGAAGCACTCACACGGCTGCCTCCCGAACCGTCGGAGGTGATGAAGGCGTTGTTGCCACTGTCGTCAAAATAGGGCTTGTATCGCCCATTCTGGCTGGTGCTGAACGAGAGCGAAGGGAAGAGTGCGGCTTTTGCGCTCTTTACGTTAATTTCACTCTCTTCGAGGGAGAGTTGTTCCATTTTAAGCTCGATGTTGTGCTCCAACGAGTAGTCGATACACTCTTTAAGGCTCCACCGTTGCGGTTCTTGCGCCACAAGAATCACCGATACTGCAATGCCGGTGAGCGTGAGTATTCCTTTTTTATACATAAGGTAATTTCTAAAATTTTACACTGATATTTAATACATATTTTCTATGACGCAAAAAAAAGTAAAAAGATTAAGATTCTGTCTGTTTTTTTAATATTTTTATATTTATCTTCGCAAAAAATAGAGAATAGAATAAAAAGATAATGGGAAAATCTAAAAGGAACGGCTTTTTGGCTCTCTCACCAATAGCTGTCTTGTTGGTGGTGTATCTCGCAGGTTCCATAATAGCCGGAGATTTCTATAAAATACCAATCACTGCTGCTTTTTTGGTTGCTTCGGTCTATGCAATAGCCATTACCCGTGGCGGAACATTGAGTGAAAAAACAGATACATTCTCGAAAGGCGTGGCAAATTCACGTTTGTTGCTGATGGTGTGGATTTTTGTGCTTGCCGGCTCTTTTGCCGCTGTTGCAAAGAGTATGGGCGCAGTGGATGCAACCGTGGCACTCACACTTAAACTAATCCCGGGGAATTACCTTCCGGCAGGAATATTTCTTGCAGCCTGTTTCATTTCAATGTCCATCGGAACATCTGTGGGGACAATAGTTGCGCTTGCACCGGTGGCAACAGCCCTTGCCGCGCAGGTGGGGTGCGACACTGCTTGGATGGTGGCGATAGTGGTTGGCGGAGCCTTCTTTGGTGATAATCTCTCGTTTATCTCCGACACGACAATTGTTGCTACGCAGACACAAGGGTGTGCAATGAAGGATAAATTCCGAACAAATTTTCTGCTGGTGTTGCCGGCCACAATTTTTACACTTGCCATATACCTCTTTTCGGGAACGAATATGGGTGACATAGGGAGCCCTGCCGTGAGCATTGTCGATTGTATAAAAATGTTGCCATACATCCTTGTTATAATAACTGCTTTATGCGGAGTGAATGTGCTTTTGGTGCTTGTGATTGGTATAATCGCATCGAGTATTATAGGGCTTGCCACTCATTCGTTCCAGATGATAGATATATTTACAACCATAGGAGGCGGAATAACCTCGATGGCCGACCTTATAATAGTTACTATGCTTGCCGGCGGATTGCTCGAAATTGTGCGTGTGAACGGCGGGCTCGATTTTCTTATTAAAATAGTCACTTTCAGAGTGCAATCGAAGCGTGCAGCAGAGTTTGCCATTGTGAACCTCACAGCCCTGTCGAATCTGTGCACGGCCAATAATACCATTGCCATACTCACCGCCGGTGATGTTTCGCGCAATATTGCAACGCGTTTCGGCATTGCGCCGCGTCGCTCGGCAAGTCTTATGGATACAACATCCTGCTTCGTGCAGGGAGTAATTCCCTATGGCGCACAGTTGCTTATGGCGGCAGGCCTTGCCTCGGTATCTCCCGTTGCAATAATCCCGCATCTTTATTACCCTATGGGGGTGGGGGCGATGGTGGTGCTCTCCATCCTTTTTCGCTTCCCCGTGTGCCGTAATTAAAGAATAGTAACATTGCTTTTTTTGGCAGTGTGGCAAAGAATGGCTATCTTCGCATAAAAATAAACAGATATAAACAAAATAGAATATGTTTTCAGGAATAGTAGAAGAATTTGCAACAGTTACCAAGCTGGTGCGCGAGCAGGGCAATCTGCACCTCACACTCACCTGTTCGTTTGTAAATGAGTTAAAAATAGACCAGAGTGTTTCGCACAATGGAGTGTGCCTCACTGTGGTAGATATTACCGATAATGAGTATACGGTTACAGCTATGCACGAAACGCTTGAACGCTCCAATATAGGAGTGTTGCAGGTGGGAGACAAAGTGAATGTTGAGCGCAGTATGATGATGAACGGCCGTCTCGACGGACACATTGTTCAGGGCCACGTTGATGAAACAGCCGAATGTATCGATGTAAAGGATGCCGACGGCAGCTGGTACTATACCTTCCGCTACAAACGCGATGCAGAAATGGCAGCAAAAGGGTATCTCACCGTGGATAAAGGCTCGGTTACTGTCAACGGAGTGAGTCTCACCGTGTGCGAGCCCACCGACGACTCTTTCAAGGTGGCAATAATTCCCTATACATACGAGAATACAAATTTCCACACAATAAAAGTGGGTACAATGGTTAACATTGAGTTTGATATTATAGGCAAATATATTGCCCGTATGATAAACAAATAAACGATGAAAAGTTTTCTCGAACTTGCACAGGCCCGTCAAAGTGACCGTGCCTTTGAGGCGGGGCGCACAATAGAGAAGGATGTGCTCGGCCGCATATTGGAAGCAGGCAGGCTTGCTCCATCGGCCTGTAATGGGCAACCTTGGCACTTTACGGTGGTAGACGACCCCGCACTGCTTGTTCAGGTGGGAAAAGCCACTGCGAGCTTGGGAATGAACAAGTTTGTGAAAGATGCCTCGGCCCTTGTACTCGTCACGCACGAATCTACCAATATAACATCGAAACTCGGTTGCGGAATAAAGGACAAGGACTTCCCTATGATGGACTTGGGCATTGCATCGTCCTATATAACCCTCGCTGCCGAAGATGAGGGGGTGGGCAGTTGCATTCTCGGTTGGTTCGACGAAAAGAAAATAAAGAACCTTACTGGAATACCCGATAAAAAACGCCTGATGCTGATAATAGCTCTTGGCTATGCTGCAAAGCCCAAGCGCAAGAAGGTGCGCAAAGAGTGGGGGAAGGTAATTTCCTTCAATAAGTATTGATATAAATCTTTAAAGAAGTAATGTATGCTTTGCTGCAAACAACAGCAAAAGTAACTCAAATAAATCAGCCAATTGAGAGTATAGCCGAGAATAATGGTTCAATAGCAAAAAGTTGTGGGCCAATAAATTTTTAATAGTATATCAGCAGTGGTAATTCTAAAAAAAATAACCGGCACCGTAAGAGAAAGAATTAAAGGCCGTCGAAGTTAAGGAAACAAGCGAGGAACGAGGGATTTTGCGTAGCAATTCGCGAGCCGAGGCGTGAGCGACTTGAACGTACTCGTGTGCCGGACCTTTTGGTTCTTTTGGGTACAAAAGAACGTAAAAAAGTAAACTTTTTAAAGCAAGAACTACTCGCGGGCCACCGAGAAGTTAAAAGCAAGAATGTTTGACAAACAAATAGTAGTATCCACAGTAAATTTATAATGAACCAGAATAACACCGAGGATTATAGAGTATATAAAAACCGAGGATTATAGAGTATATAAAATAAGAGGGGCACAAGTGTAATGCCCCTCTTCTGTTTCCAGTCGGCCTATAAGCCGGGTTCTGTACCCTTTGCAGGGTGCCTGTCATTCATCTATACAATGTGTCACCACATTGTTAAAGCGTTCTACCCTCCGGCTCGGGCGAGCAACCCTCAAATGCCGGTTTACACGAACTTGCAGCCTCCAAGACGCACGGCCCGTACATCGCTGCACGGCCGGTGGGCTCTTACCCCACCTTCTCACCCTTACCCTTGCGGGCGGTTATTTTCTTCTGCGTTACTCCGCCTTCGCAGACAGCTTTCTGTTAGGAAGTGGAGTGCTCTGCGCTGCCCGGACTTTCCTCTTTTGCCTTGCGGCAACAGCGACAAGCCGGCCGACTGTGAATTTTAGCATTTCCTGGGCAAAGATAGGAAAATTTCATATAATCGTAAAATTTGGCCTACTCATTTTTTAACAAATGTAAAATAAGATTGCGTCACTTTGAATTATTGTTAAAAGAATAGGGCTATTGTTAATTAGCCACAAAAAACAGGGTGTATCTATTGTCGGTTGTTATTCTTGCTTTATATTTGCAACGGAAGGGGAAGAAAATCTTCCTTTTTAACAGAATGATTTTAATTTAACAACCGACTATGTTTTTAACAAAATAACTTTTTAAGATTATGAAAAAGGTATTTAAAAATCTATTCTTTGGTATTTCCGTAATTACAGTAAGTTGTGCTGTTGCCGGATATACTGCCTACAAAATTTCCAACCAAAATATAGTTGTAACAAGCGACGAGCCTGTTGCAAATAGTTTCCTTACAAAAGCGGCAATGCCTGTGCAGCCCGACGGATTGCAACGCACCGACCTTACAGATGCTGCCGAAAAGTCGGTGCACGCAGTGGTGCACATAAAGTCGACCGAAAAAGGAAAAACTGCCGTGATACGCCGTGCACCAGATATTTATGACTTTTTCTTTGGCGATGGAATGGGGCGTCAACAACGTGTGCAGACACAGCCCCGTGTGGGATTCGGTTCGGGGGTTATATTGAGCGACGATGGCTACATTGTAACCAACAATCACGTAATTGATGGTGCCGACGAAATAATGGTTACACTGAACGACAACCGCACATTTCCCGCCCGTCTCATAGGCACCGATGCAAATACCGACCTTGCCTTGGTGAAGATTGAGGCCGACGATAAATTGCCGTTCCTCACCGTGGGCGACAGCGACAATCTTAAAATAGGCGAGTGGGTGCTTGCCGTTGGCAACCCGTTCAACCTTACGTCGACCGTAACTGCCGGTATTGTTAGCGCAAAGGCACGCTCGTTGGGCATATACAACGGCGGCATTGAGTCGTTCATACAGACCGATGCTGCCATAAACCAGGGAAACAGCGGTGGCGCGTTGGTTAATGCCAACGGAGAGTTGGTGGGAATAAACGCTGTTCTCTCTTCGCCCACAGGTTCCTATGCCGGATATGGTTTTGCCATTCCCACATCCATTATGACAAAAGTTGTTTCCGACCTTAAAGAGTTTGGCACCGTGCAACGCGCCGTGCTTGGAATTATTGGTGGCACAGTAACCGCGGAACTCAATGAAAAGGAGAATCTTGGCACCGTCGACGGTGTTTATGTATCCGATGTTACCGAGGATGGAGCGGCAAAAAGTGCCGGCATTGAGAAGGGCGATGTTATAATAAAATTCAACGAAAAGCCCATAAAGACTATGGCCGAATTACAAGAGGCTCTTGCAAAAACAGTTCCCGGCGCCGAGGTTAAAGTAACCATATTGCGTGGCAAGAAGGAAAAGAGCTTCGATGTTACTCTTGTGAACGTGCAGGGCAATACCAATGTGGTTAAGAATGTGGACCTCGATATTCTGGGAGCAGAATTTAAACCTCTCGACGACAAAGAAAAGCAATTCTTTAAAATATCGTACGGCCTCAAAGTAACCGCAGTAGAGAATGGGCTCTTCTCGAAATACGGATTAAAGAAAGGCATTGTCATACAAAAAGTTAACGGAACGGCAATGCGCACAATAGAGGACTTGCAGAAGGTGGTTAAGCAGGCTAACGGCTCCACCGAACCGGTACTGTTTATTTCGGGCTATAATGCCACCGGCCAACGTTTATTCTACTCCGTACCCTTGCAATAAATAGGTTTTTTCATAAAAATATCGGCGAGCACTCAAACAGGAGGCTCGCCGATATTCTGTTTTTAGAACGATATTTGCAGTTGCGAAATAACATCGCGGGTTATTGCCCCCACACGCGGTTGTGTGTAGACAAAATGCGCCGACAGACGGCAACGCTTGTATATCCAATATTGTACTCCGGCCGTGTAGGTGTGCAATTCTGTTACCCATCCGTTAATGGCATAATCCTTTTGAGTTTTTTTGTGGCAATGGGTGTTCTTGTCGAGATAATCCCAATTAAGAATTATATCGAATTTCTTTATGGGAGTATATATAAAATTCACATACCCACCACGCGAATGTATGCCACCGTCGTATCCCTGAATATACTCGCTGCGCAAATAGAAGGGGGCAAATGTTGCCTCGACGCCTATGTTCCAACGATGCCTTGAATAGTCATCGCCCAGCTTCGTACCACCATATACGGAGCTTGCCTGTGCGTGCCCTGTGCCCACAAGGAACGAACCTTCGATGAGAAGATTTTTTGTAGGCATATACTTCAACATTCCAATAACATCCTTCTGGCTGTTATTCTCTTTTTTGTTCATTCCGGGGCCGTTGAACACTCCTATACTATAATTCATAAGATAGCGTCCGTTGCGGTTCTTCCAAAAGTCGCCGGTGAACATAATACCCATATCTCGCGCCACGTTGTTGCCTATCAGAGGGTCGGAGGCTATGCCGGCAAGATAGAGCACCGATGGGTCGAAGAATATTGTGCTAAGAAATGTGGGGGAGTAAAGGCTTTCGAGTGTGAAGGGTTGTTTAAACTGTCCCACACGCAGTTGCAACCAAGGCTTGAATGCATATTGCGCATAATATTCGTGCAGTTCCGACACGGCAGCGTCGTACATAAGGAAGAAACTCAGTTTCTTGGTAATCTGTGCATCGGCCATAAGTATAATACGCTTAACCTCGGCGCCGTTACTATTCTTCTTGTTGGCATGCTTGTAGTTGAACCACATTTGTCCGTAGCCGAAAAGGCGCAAGCGGCTTAACCCGATGTCAAGGTTCAGCGAGTTTGTTTCGGCGCCTGTTTCAAGGCTCTTTGCCACGTTTGCATCGGGGTAGGTGGTTGTTGAAAGCCCGAAATTTATTTTTTTCTCAATGGGGGTTGTCGTTTCTCCATCGTTGGCAGTTGCAATGCCAAGGCCTGTGAATAACAAGCAGACTGAAATTAGTATATATTTCATAATATTAGTAATTTTTGACACGCAAAGGTAATAAAATTCCCACCAATGCCATTCTATGCGCTGCAAAATACCATCTTTTACTGCTTTTTTTGTAATTTCGCGCCCGAAAAAATGTTTTTACAGATATTATGAGTGATATTAAAGGGCATTTGGCCTGCTTTGTTGCCTATGTGATTTTTGGTTTTAACATAATAGTCACAAAGGATATTATGGGTTGTGCCATAATATCGCCAATGGCACTCTTCTGCCTGCGCTCGCTGGGAGCCGGGGTACTCTTTTGGCTCGCCTCTCTCTTTATGCCTCGCGAGAGAGTGGCACCGGCCGACTATTGGAAAATTTTTGCAGCCTCGTTCACCGGCTTTTTTCTCACGCAGATAACTTTTCTTGTAGGAATATCGCACATTACTCCGGTCGACTGCTCCATAATGACTGCCTTGTCGCCCATCTACACTATGTTCATAGCCGCCGTGGTGCTAAAAGAACCAATCACACTGAAAAAGGCTGGTGGGGTATTGTTGAGTTTTTCGGGTGTGATGCTTCTTATTTCCAATAGTATAGCCTCGACCGGCGGAGCTGCTGCCACGGAACCGATAGGGGTATTTCTTATGTTTCTGAACGGCTTTTGTTTCTCAATATATTTGGGAGTATTCAAGCCCTTGATAATGCGCTATTCGGTAGTTACATTTATGAAGTGGATTTTTCTCTTCTCCTCGCTCTTGTCGTTACCGTTTGTCGGTAAGGAACTTGCGAGTGTCGATTATGTGAATGTGCCCTCTGCATTTATTATGGAGCTGTTTTTTGCAATAGTATTTTCCACCTTCATAACCTATTTTCTTATACCCGTCGGGCAGAAAATTCTGCGTCCCACACTTGTGAGTATGTACTCCTATATGCAACCGATAGTTGCTTCGGCGGTGAGTATATATATAGGAATGGACACGCCCGGGTGGGGAAAGTTTGCTGCTGCCGCAATGGTTTTTGCAGGGGTGGTAATTGTGAATTACAGCCGAGCGGCGCGACGAGTGTAGCCGTTCTTTGTCCCAATTTTGCAGATTGCAAATATTGTTGTAATTTTACACGGAAACATTTATAAATATATCAACGATGTCTTGTTTAAGAGCCCTTTTAGCGATTATTTTCCCACCTTTGGCTGTAATTGACAAGGGTTGCGGTTCTTTTCTAATTGTATTTTTGCTAACCTTTTTCGGCTGGGTGCCGGGTGTGATTGCAGCGCTTATAATTTTAAATAAAAATTGATAAAATATGAAAATAGCAGTTCCCACACGCGATAATATGGTCGACAACCATTTTGGACATTGCGACCATTATACGATATTTACCATTAACGATGGAGTGGTGAAGATGAAAGAGATTCTTCCCTCGCCACAGGGGTGCGGATGTAAGTCGGGCATAGCTCTTGTGCTTCGCCAGAAGGGTGTGCAGGTGATGCTGGCCGGAAATATGGGTGAAGGGGCAAGAAATGTGCTCGAAGGGAACAATATCGAGGTTGTTCGCGGGCAAAGTGGAAATATCGACGAGCTTGTTGCCGCCTATCTTGCCGGCAACATAAAAGACTCGGGCGAGGGGTGCTCGCACCACGAATGTAACGGCTGATTGTGAGAAAAAACTTTACCGATGGAAGCAAATACTTATCTTGAAATTTTTGAAAATAAAGTATATAATGAGCTTGTAAAATTGTGCGGTTCCTATATTGCAATCGACGGGATTATGCCCTCGTCGCAGGATGTTGAGGAGCGTTGGAAAATGCTTGCGCCCGAATATCTGCACGATGCAATTCCGCAGATAAGCGATTATCCCACAGTTTCCATTGCTTGGGCCGGTTATTTGGGAATGGCCGTGGCAAACGATTGGGACACTAATTGGGAGTTACTTTCCAATCGCCCTTACAATGAGTTCTACGGCGTGCAGGGGTTCGATGATATGGACGAAAATATCCTATTTAACATAATTGGCTTTGCACCCTCGTCGCAAGAGGCAAAAGAGACCGAGGCGATGATGCGACGCCTTGCGCAACAGGCCCTCTCTCTGTTGCGACACGAAAGAATTGAACCGCAAAGCCCGTCGGCTTTCTACGCATACACCCGCGTGGTGAATGTGATGTACCGCATTGGGGCAAGCATTGAACTTATGCGCTTGGGATACATCTGCCGGAAAGTTAATTTACCATTATGCTGATTATGAGCAACAAACTATTACAACGAGCCATTGAAATTGCCACCGAGGCGCACAAAGGACAGACCGACAAGGCCGGAGCACCCTACATTGAACACCCTTTGCGTGTAATGAACAGCGGTGCAACCATCGATGAAAAGATTGTGGGTATTTTGCACGATGTTGTAGAGGATAGCGAATGGACTTTCGAGGCTCTTGCCGCCGAGGGATTCCCGCCACACATTATAGCGGCTCTTCGTTGCGTTACAAGGCTTTCACCACAAGAACCATACGACAAATTCATTGCCCGCGTGAAGAAAAATCCGTTGGCAACGGCAGTGAAGCTGAACGACCTTACCGACAATATGGATATACGTCGCTTGCCTTATCTCTCGGATAAGGATGTTAAACGCCTTAAACGCTACCTTAAAGCCTACAAGAGGCTCACCGGCGAGCCTCTCTACTCGCAAGATGCGGCAAGGGCCGAATATCCCAATGCCTACAAGCCTTGGGAGGAGGAAGAGGATGCTGCCTTACGCGATTTTGTGGCCGAACAGCTATCCTACGACGAAATTGCCGACCATTTTCAGCGCAAGCGTGGCGCGATAATTTCCCGCATAAGGCATTTAAAGAAGGAGGATAACTCCTGTGACGAGTGAAATATAATAAGAGACCGACTAAAAAATACTTTTTAGCGGTCTCTTTGTGTAGGAGATGAATAAAAAGATGTAGTTCAAGGCAAGCGTAACGCAGAAATACACTTTTTAGTCATCTTTGTTAAGCTATTGATTTTCAATCTACACGGCCGGGATATTGTTCGAGTGCTTTTCCAAGGAGGAAAATGGCACGTTTAAGGTCGGCCTTGTCAATGGCGTATGCTATACGTACCTCATTCTTGCCGTATCCCTCGTCGGAGTAGAAGCCCGATGCGGGAGCCATCATAATTGTTTCACCCTCATAGGAAAAATCGGTCAGGCACCATTCACAGAATTTGTCGCTGTCGTCGATGGGCAGGCGTGCCACTGTGTAGAATGCTCCCATAGGGATAGGGGAGTAGACTCCCGGAAGTTTATTAAGTTCATCTACAAGGCAGTTGCGACGCTCGATATATTTTTCGTATGTATTTATTGCATAAGAACGGGGAGCGTCGAGCGAGGCCTCTGCTGCAATCTGCCCAAGCAAGGGAGGGCTCAAACGCGCCTGACAGAATTTCATAACAGCTGCACGTAGGGCTTTATTCTTTGTGATAAGAGCACCGATGCGCAATCCACACTCCGAGTAACGCTTTGATACAGAGTCTATCAGGACAACATTTTCTTCAATCCCCTCTAAATGGCAAGCCGAAATATATGGAGAACCAGTGTATATAAATTCGCGGTAAACCTCGTCGGAAAAGAGGAAGAGATTGTGCTTCTTCACAAGGTCGCGTATGCGGTTCATTTCGTTGCGTGTGTAAAGGTAGCCCGTGGGGTTGTTAGGGTTGCAGATAAGAATACCGCGTGTGCGCTCGTTGATAAGCTCTTCGAAACGTTCCATAGGAGGCAGGGCAAACGACTCTTCAATGGTTGAGCGTATGGGGCGGATAACCGCTCCGGCCGATATTGCAAAAGCCATATAGTTGGCGTATGCAGGCTCGGGAACAATAATCTCGTCGCCTGGATTAAGGCACGACATAAAAGCAAAGAGCACAGCCTCGGAACCGCCCGATGTTACAATAATATCGTCGGGCTTTAACTTAATCTGATATTGGTCGTAGTAACCAACGAGCTTTTCACGCAACGATAGAAAGCCATCACTTGGGCTGTATTCAAGAATTTTGCGGTCGATTTTCTTAATAGCTTCAATGGCAACAGCCGGCGAATCAAGGTCGGGCTGTCCGATATTTAAATGATATACTTTAATGCCGCGTGCCTTTGCCTCATTGGCAAACGGTGCCAATTTCCTGATTGGCGACGAAGGCATAAGTATGGCTCTTTCCGATAATTCAGGCATATAATTCTTCTATTATTTAATTAGGATGCAAACGTACAAAAAAATCCTAAATTAATACACAATTTGCTCAAAAACCTTCTCACGCAAATAAAAACCATTATTTGATGATAATGAATATTATGTTTACTATGATTTTTAAATTTGCAAACTCCTCTATTGCCCACACTGAAAATATGAAATTTGTGCTTAATTCAAAGAAAAAAAAGATGAGAGCTTCTTAAAAGTTCTCATCATAAATTCATTTTAATATTTGAGTTTTGTAAAGTATGGTAAAATCATTTATTATTTCATCCCGCACCCGCCGAAATTCCCTATTTATAAACTCTGCTGTTCCGTTTGTTTTTGAGGGGTCGTCAAAGCTAATGTGTAATCGATGCTTTACATTGCCCACAAACATCGGGCAACTTTCGTTTGCCCCACCACAGACGGTAATCACATAATCCCATTCGTCATTAAGATAAATTTCTACACTCTTGGGCTTGTGTTGAGATATGTCGATACCTACTTCTTTCATAACTTTTATGGCATTGGGATTTACACATTCTGCCGGTTTTGTTCCTGCCGAGTGTACTTCTAAATTCTTATCAAATGATTGTAAAAAGCCGTGTGCCATCTGACTACGGCAGCTATTGCCTGTACACAAAATCAATATTCTCATAAAATCCAATTAAATAGATATCCTGAAATAATAATCAACAATGTCACCACTCCGAAAAAGATGCCTATCAACCTCCAAGTCATAACCTTTTTAAGCATTGTAGCTTCGGGAATAGACAAGCCGATTATGGCCATCATAAAGGCTATCGCTGTGCCGAGTGGAATGCCTTTTGCCACAAACACTTCAATAACGGGAACGACACTCGCTGGGTTGGCATAGATAGGCACAGCAAAGATTACAGCCAACGGAACACCCCACCAATTTTCTGCTGACAAAAATTGCTCAAAGAAACCTTCGGGAACATAACCGTGCATTGCAGCACCTATGCCAATACCAATGATGATGTAGAGTAATACGCCACGCACAATGCCCAAAGACTCCTTTGCAATAACAGGCAAACGCTTCAAGAAAGGCATTTTCTCTACCTCCCATTGTTCACTTTGTGCATTGGATTGCATTTGTACGTTCTTTACCCAATCACTCAAATAGGGTTCAAGTCGCATCCTACCTAAAACATATCCTGCAATCATCGACAAAACCGTACCGCTAACCACATAGATAAGCGTGGCCTTTACTCCGAATGAGCCGAGGAACATTGCAATCGCCACCTCGCTGACCAATGGCGAAGCGATAAGGAATGTAAGCGTTACGCCCAATGGAATACCGCCTTTGACAAACCCTATAAACAGCGGCACTGACGAGCAGGAGCAGAACGGTGTAATACCTCCGAATAAGGCAGCCATAAAGTAGTCCAAGCCATAAAGTTTATGAGTTGTGAGGTATTGTCGTAGTCGCTCAATCGGGAAATAAGCATTGATGATACCCATCACAAAACTTATGCAGAACAGCAGAATTATAATCTTTATCGTGTCGTAAACGAAGAAATTGACTGCTATTCCCAATGGTGTGGCGGCATCTATTCCGAAGATGCTGTACACCAACCAATCTGCAAATAGCTGTATCATAAGCCTAATAGTTCTTTAACCTCATTTTCACTTGGTACTCGCCCCTTGATTTTCACTTCGCCATCAACGACAATAGCGGGTGTCGAGAGGATGTTGTAACTCATCATCTCCATAATGTCATCAACCTTTGTAAGGGTTACATTGAGGTTATTCTCCTTGATAACTTTCTCCACTACATTGTAGGTTGTTTTGCATTTGGCACAACCCGGGCCTAAAACTTTAACTTCCATAATCTTAAAAATAAACGGTTATACAATAATATATTCCAATCAATACGAATAGGATTCCAACTGCTATATTCAACCACCGCTGAATAGTCTGCATTCGACCATAGACTTTACCTATCTGCCCTGCACTGAAAGCCAATACCCACGCAACAACTAACACAGGCAACGCAGTAGCTACTGCAAATAGAATGGGCAATAAATATCCCATTATTGAGGTTGCAGACATTGGCATAAGCATTCCGAAGTAAAAGACTCCGCTTGTGGGGCAAAATGTCAAAGCGAACAATACTCCCAATAGAAATGCTCTCCAACCTACGCGTTTTGCGAAACGCTCTCCACCACCATTAAATCCAAATGAGGGCAGTCGGAGTTTGCTTCCGAATAGCATATACAAACCAATCAACAGCAGTGCAGGAGGAAGAATCAACTCGCCATACTTGCCGATGAACTTCTGAATGCCGAATAGGCTTGAACCACCTTTAATTAGGGTTATAAGCACCACGCCAAGCAGTGTGTATGCAGCCACTCGCCCCAATGTATAGAGCAATCCATTACGAAATATACGTTTGCGGTCATTTATGTTTTTGCCAATGTATCCTATCGCTGCAATATTGGTAGCCAATGGACAGGGCGAAAGGGCTGTGAGCAGCCCTAATATAAACGCTGTTAGAATAGGCGTAGAACTACTTTCCAATAATGATTGTAACCACTCCATAGCGTTAGTTATTTAGCATTGTGCTGATTTGTTCAGCAACACCCTTCTTGAAATTGTCGGGATTAGTGCGAGCATTACCAAAAGCAAACTCGGTCATATTAGTGGCTTCTTCTTTCCCGTTCTTATCATAATCGACTATAATAAGTGATGACCAACTCACTTCATACTTGTCGGCAAGCGTTTCTTCTTCGGTTATATCCACTGACTTAAACACTAACTTTCCACTTTTTAGTTTGTCGGCAAAAGTTGACTCTAACAACTCTTTGGCGTTCTTCTCTATCGCGACGCAGGTAGCACAACGCTGCTTGCCGTGAAAGTACAACACCTCTACTACATCCTTCTTCACTTTCTTTTCTGCTTTTGTTTCATTCCTTGCATTGCCATTACCGCAAGCAACCATACCCATACAAAGGGCAATCATCAATAATTCTTTTTTCATACGCTTAACATTTACACATTTATTTGTAGTTCGCAAAACAACGAACATTATTTCTAAAGAAAGAGGCTGTTCATTCACAGCAACTCTCTTTCTTGCAGGCACAACCGTCAAAAAAAATCTCCGAAGAGAGTCTTTGCAAGTTGCCAATTTTCCCGATTGATGCAATACTTCACCTTGGGAGTTTCAACTTCGCCCTGTATCAATCCTGCATCTTTCAACTCTTTCAGATGTTGTGAAACTGTCGCCTTTGCAATCGGCAATTCCTCGTGAATTTCGCCAAAGTAACATTGTGTCTGCTTTGCAAGGAATTGGAGTATCGCTATACGGGCGGGGTGTCCCATAGCCTTTGCAAAGCGTGCAACTTGCTCTTGCTTAATACTATAATCTTTATTTGCCATAATTATATGCCTTTATCTGTTCGCAAATGTACGAACAATAATTGAGGCAGCAAAGTTTTTCATTGAATTTTAAATTGTTTCTAATATAACATACAAAATTGTATCTTTGTAAAAAAATGACACTGGTAAACAACATAATAGTAAGAGAATGGAAATTTATTCCGCACCCCTGCAAGGATACACCGAGGCCCGATGGCGCAATCTGCACAATGAGATATTTGGAGGCATCGACTGTTATTTCACTCCGTTCATACGTTACGAGCACGGCGAGATACGTAGCAAGGATATTCGCGATGTTGAAAGGAAAAATAACACGGTGGAAAACCTTGTGCCACAGATAATTGCCGCAACGCCCGAGGAGATGCGCCCCCTTGTACAATTGATAGAAAATGAAGGTTACAGCCGCATTGACATAAATTTTGGCTGTTCTTTTCCTTTACAGGCACGCAAACGCCACGGAGCCGGAATTTTGCCCTATCCCGAAATGGTGGCGGCTCTTATGAACGAGGCAAGCAACTATGCTGACATAAAATTTTCGGTTAAAATGCGCCTCGGCTGGGAAGACAAAAGCGAATGGGAGGCGTTAATCGACATTCTTAACGCTGCGCCTCTTTCCCATATTACAATGCATCCTCGTTTGGGGCGCGAGCAATACAGACAACCGGCTGATATTGAGTCTTTTGCCGAGTTTTACGAGCGTTGCCGCCACCCCATTGTATATAATGGTGATATTACCACGCTTGGCGATATTAAAAGAATGGAAGCTCAATTCCCACGTTTGCAAGGAGTTATGATTGGTCGCGGCCTTCTTGCCAACCCTGCGCTGGGGCGAGAATACAGGCAGGGCGAGCCGTTTCCACGCGAGGAGATGCGCTCTCTTGTTCAATCTATGCACGATGCAATGTGCCGTTCAATGGCTGCACGCCTGCAAGGCAATACCCAGCTGTTGAGCAAATTAAAGCCCTATTGGGAGTATCTTCTTCCCGATATTGAGAAACGTTACCGCAAGGCCATTTTGAAAGCCTCTACCATCGACAAATATATGCAGGCTGTAAACACTGCACTTGCATCGCTATAAATATTAAATTTACTATTTTATGAAAAAACAAATTATTTTTCTATTGTTCATTCTCCCCCTTCTTGTTGCTTGTGGCAACGGCAAACAGTCTGCAACCGTCGAAAATCCGACAGCCGCTGGCTCCCCTACTGTTTACGACAATCAATATCTTGTGAAGGTTGGCGACACTGCCCCCGACTTTACTCTCCCTCTCACCGATGGAAGCAGTTTCACCCTCTCGCAACAACGTGGCAAGGTGGTTATGCTGCAATTTACGGCAAGCTGGTGCGGAGTGTGCCGTCGCGAAATGCCGCACATAGAAAAAGAAATATGGCAACGCCACAAAGAGAATCCCTCCTTTGTGCTTGTGGGTGTCGACCGCGAGGAGGCAAAGGAGATTATTGACTCCTATACTGCTCAAGTGGGAACCACCTACCCTATGGCTATGGACACTGCTGCCAATGTGTTTGCAAGCTATGCTGTGCGCAATTCGGGCATAACCCGCAATGTGCTTGTGGGCAAAGATGGGCGCATTGTGAAGCTCACCCGCCTGTTCAACGAGGAGGAATTTTCTTCGTTAGTACTTGCCATCGACAGCCTGCTTGCAGAATAATAGTATCTTTGTAAGATAGAAGACACCAAAGACGAATAACTATGGCATTCCCTACTAGTTGTGAATTGCTTTCAAATTAGTATCTTTGCAAGACAGAAGACACCAAAAAATTTCACGCACGCGTAACAATTCCCGTTGTGAATTGCTTTCAAATTAGTATCTTTGCAAGATAGAAGACACCTACCGCGCGAAGAACAGCGACAATTCGGCAGTTGTGAATTGCTTTCAAATTCGTATATTTGATGAAGTTTGATTAAGAATCTTTGAGTATCAAACCATTAAGAAGAACTTGCATGAGAATGGGCAATGGATAAGAAATTGCTAACTTGTTTTGTTACACTATATTCCTCATGCTTTTCAAATAACTCTTTTCTTTGTGCAAAGATAATACATTATTTTGTTTATACACATTGTCTTTCAAAAACAAGTGAAAATAAATAATACACTAGTCAATGAACATCTCAATTCAAATTAGTCAATAGTTGAATTTCAAATGCCAACACAAACAAAATATTTTTGCAATTTTGTAGCATTCGTAATATAATCGGTGGTAATAATGTTCTAATCATGATACCTAATGATGAAAATATGATTCGTTTAGATGTTTTAGCTTTTTTGGCAACACATCAATTAATCATACCTGATACTTGTAATTCTGATATAATAAAAGGGTTCGGAAGTGGATTCCTTCTGAGGCACAAAGAACGTTTGTTTTTTGTCACAGCAGACCATGTAGTACATATCGACGATCATGATTCATCTAATGAGACAGGACAACGAATAGGAATAGATTATTTTCCTCAAATTATAACGAATAATAGGGTTAAAGGTGAATTATTGTCAATAAATATACCAGTTAGTGGTTTCAATCATTTAACGAGTTTTGGATTTGATAAGGATTCACTTAATAATCCCGAAAAATTTATTTCCATATTTAACAAAATTATCGAAGGGGATATAGATATAACTGATGAAAATTTACCTATAGATGTCAGAATAGCCTCTTTACCAGATATGGCAATTAGTGAAATAAATGAGCCTCTAAGTATACCTATTCTAAGTAATCAAGTAGTAATGCAAAATGGAGATGTTTTGATTCAAGAGGGTATACCAAAACTTGTTTTATCTTCGGACCATATTAAGCAATTCAATGATAACAATAATTACCTTGTTGCTGGTACTATTTGTAATGAAATCAAAAACTCAATAATATTAAATAGAACAAATGTTCTGCATGATGCATTGATTTTTGACAGATTGGATAACGATGGAAATGTTATTCTTAAAATACCGAGATTAGTAGATTATCAATATTGGGCAGGATTGAGTGGAGCGCCAATACTTGATGACGACGGATTATTGGCAGGAATGCTTATTAGAGGGCCTGAAAGAGAACCATTTATAACAGCTATTCCTATAGAAAAGATTATTTGGTTTTTAGACATCATTATTAAAAATGAGGATTGTACTCCTGCTAAATTATAAACTACTTTTTCAATTATGTTTTTTGGTATATAACTATAAAATTTAATCAATGAGAAGTATTCTCTTTCTGAAATAACTAAATCTAGGAGATGGACGATCAAGATTGTTTAGAGAGTATTTCGTAGCCGAGTTCACCAAACCACAGGCAAAGGTAACTCGTGTTCTTTTCGTCCAAGCAAGGTCAAGCCCTGCGGGTGTAGTGGAAAAATCATCCTTGCCCCGTGGGGCTTTCTGTATTTTTCCACACAACCTTGCCTGACGAGAACACGACCTTTTAGAGCCTGTAGTTTGGGAACTCTGGCCCCGAATAGCCGGACTAACAAGAAATATATAATGTTATGTCAAAAGCAGTATTAAACAACAGTCAAGCAACAGGTCACACCGACCTGCTATCAGGTATCTTGAAGGTACAAGTGAGAAACGAAGAGAAGATTACGGAGCAAGACCGTATCTATTGCCAGAATCAGCAGGACGAGCTTTACAAGACGCTCGACCAGATTGCCTGGTGGTACAACATCTTCAAGAGAGAAGCCGAAAAATATGAGGGTAAAATCAAACTCAAGCACGAGCCGAACGGTAAGATTACCACAAGCAGCTATGACCTCCACTATCGCTACAATAATGATGAGAAAGATTATACCCATCACGAGTTTACTCTTTTCAAGAACATTAATGAGTTGGCGGATAGTCGTCATTGTGCTATCAGGAACTTCATCAGTCGCATCATAGGCTATTTCAACAACACCTACAGCGTCTCCGTTGAAGCTCCAAAGATTGATGAGAAGACTCTTCCGATAGACTTCCGACCTGTATATAACACATATGTAGATGTGGTTATCGAACATCTTGGAGGCAAGAGTTTCCGAGATACTGCCGAGGAGGAGCTTATTAAGCGATTCCTTGAAACGGTCAGACTATCTAATTGGAGCAAGGTGAAGCCTGAACTGAAGAAGGACAAAATCATCTTCCCCGATATTGTCTCTTGGGACTCTTTCCATTACGAGTGTTATAAGGATTATAGGTTCTCATACGAAACAGACCGTAAGGTTAGCCACTTCTGCGAAGGTATTGCCTTTGGTGCAGACGATGTACTTTGCGGAAGTATCGAGATGATTATCGGTCTTGATACACGCAATGTAGATATATCCAGATGGTACGACCTGACAACAACCAATGCCGTAAGTCTCAAATTTTACGGAAACACCCGTATCGATGTCAAGTTCAAGGACAGTGCAACGGCCGAGAGTTGTTTCAAGCGACTTCGACTAAATGAAATCAAACTAAGAGACGAGAATTGATGACCACACGATATGTATGACACTCCGTAGGTACTGCCTGCGGGGTGTTTTTCGTTTTTATCCACTTCAATCATTACAACCATGTATGCCATCATACCACAACAGATTCCGCAAGGCAAGCGTGCAGAGATCAACGAGAAGATTCTCTTTGCCATCAACTCCGGTAAGGATATGATTCCTGCGGAGAGTTAAATACGTTGTTGAGTAAAGCGGGCAAAAACTTTCAAAAATCCCAAGTTTTTGCTCGCTTTTAACCAGATAGTAAGGTGGAAACTTATTTTATTATCTGACAATGGATTGTGTTATATTATATATTTAATGATTTTTATAGCTTTAGTTCAGCTGTATTAGAGAAAAAAGCATTATCTTTGCATGTTAAACAAGAAATTGTAATGTTATGAAACGTCTGCTCATAAAGAATTTCGGCCCTATAAAGGAGGCTAATCTCACATTAGGGCAAGTCAATATAATCACAGGTATGCAAAGCTCTGGAAAGAGTTGTGTACTTAAGACTGCGTGCTATTGTTCTTGGGTAGAGAAACGATTGGAACTCACCCAGAAAGTCAATGGTTTTGGCAAGGATAGTGCATTTATTGATATTATGGCAGACTACTATAAGATGGCTGGCTATATTCAAGACAATACATACATTGAATATGAAACCCGCCATTTGAAATTCAGTTATGACCATTCATCTAAAAAGTTCAAGAATACGTGGAAATCCAAGAGGTGGGAATATAAACGACCTAAAGTAAGTTATATCCCTGCTGACAGAAATTTGGTGGCCGCAATTCCTGGTTGGAGTTCATTATCAATGGATGGAAATATGATTGAGTTTATGTCGGATTGGGACAAGGCTCGCAGATTTGTCAAGAAAGAAGAAAACTTCCTTGATTTGGGTATGTCATATTCCTACGATAGTCAATCTAATTCTGACAAAATCCAATTAGAAAACGGAAAGCCTTTGATGCTTAGAGAGAGTTCAAGCGGTGTTCAATCGCTTCTCCCAATGTATGTTCATTTGGATTATCTTGTAAACGGTCAATACAAAGATCGTAATGGCAAAATATCATATGACCAAAAGGAAGAGCGCAAGAACTTACTATCTACAATATATAACAAATTTAAGAGCAAGGAGGAAGGTGCACACTCCGAAACCGTCACGATAGAAGGATATGATTATAATTTTGTGAGCAAGGAAGAAGCTAATCGTTTCAAGTCTATGTACTACAATTACATCAATGTGGATCATAGCGAAATATTCCTTGAGGAGCCAGAAGATAATCTATTCCCTCCTACGCAATGTAAGTTTGTAAATTGGTTGTTAGATACTATTGGAGGACATAATGATATGTTGTTTATAGCAACTCATAGTCCATATGTTCTTAACCAACTTATAAAAGTTTCTCCAGAAGGAATGAACGTGTTGTTTACATATCCTTCCAATGATGTTGAAAGGTCATATTGTGTAAGACAATTAAGCGAAGAGGAAATTCATGAAATATATGACAATGGAGTAGATATGTTCTTTAATTTCGAGTTGTACGTATGAAACAGAACAAACTACTACATGTAATGCCTGAATGTTTCGTTGATACCAACCTTATAGAATATCTGCTGAACGCTGGAGTCAATCACCAGCATTGTTGTTCTAAGGTTATAGGTCAATTAAAGTCAACTTTTGCAGATAAGTTTGCCATCGGAATTATTGATAAGGATAAAGTTCAACTTGGTTATATCCAAGAATGTGATGTCATAGCTCAAACTGAACACTTGACATTGATGAAACATCGTGAGCACCATCAATATCTTATTACAATAGCACCTGCAATAGATAAGTTTGTTTTAGATTGCGCTCAAGAGCAAATGGTTGATGTCAAGGCTTTTGGCTTGCCAGATGAATTAAGGAGATTTACCGACGAAACTAAAAGGGTATCTTCAAACTCAGACCCTCGCTTTAAGTCTTTGTTTGCTGCGATAAAAAATAACAGTGAGATTCACTCTCTTAAAATGGTATTAAAGTATTTATGCGAGAATCAATACTCTTCTGATAGTACATATCTAAAAGAACTATTTGTCACTCATTAAGAGTTCGATAGTATTAAGATTTAGCAAGGCAAGAATCATAATGCATAAAGCATTACGATACTTGCCTTACTTGTTAATTGAAACTGCGAATCCATATAAAAAACGCTGGCACCACGATTCACATCGGAGTGCCAGCCAACATTGTTTAAGTAATAAAAATCATTAACCATGTACAAATACTAAGCATACTTATTTATATCGAACGACTTGACTTTACTTGCTTTCCTTCGTTTAGGCAGAGGATTCCCATTAGCATCCAGACATTCTTGGAGCAACTGATTTACTTTATCTTCATTGCTTACCTTATTGACAAGGAAGTCCAATATCACCGTATTAGCCAACTTATGATGGATGGTTGATGCTGCACGAATAGACTTCTGCTCGTCAGGATTATCTGAGTTTAGCACATCCACAAGGTTGTTCATATCCTCATATGTTAAGGACTTGTCAAAGTCCGGATCAGGTATCAC
>JAZRAC010000002.1:0-40011 GCA_045634365.1 Bacteroidaceae bacterium
AAGAGATTCAATATGAAAGCATATTGGAAAGAAACAAAAGAAGAGATCAATGTTATCCCTCTCTACCCTGAGCAGGATGTCTGCCATCTCTACAAAGACACTAACAATGGTATGGTGTATCACTTATCTGATATCGAACTAAAAGAATACTACGGAGGATAAATTATGAAAGCGCGTGTAAAAGCAACGGGAGAGATTGTAGAGGTGCGGCCTATATATGAAGCGGATGAATATAAAACTGATAACGAAATAATACTATGCTAACAGAAAAAGATTACTGATATGACACTAAAAGAATTTAAGGACTTGACTAAGGGTATGCCAGATGATGCGGAGCTGTATATGGAAATCTATGATTATGGCACAAGAGCCTATAAAGCCGTAGAAGAAATAGAGTTTTACAAACCAATTAATCGAATTGATCTATGCTAACAGAAAAAGACTACTGCGACTCTGATTTATGTCGCATACAACGCCATTTGTTTGGCATTATTTTCAATTCCAGAATCGCTGAGTAACACTTATTACCTCTGGAAAGAAAAGAACGGAAAAGGCTGGCTATTCTGCCTGATGATGTACCTCGTTGTGGCTCTGATGATGCCTGCGTGGATAAGCCTCTCAGAAGGAAGCAACTTTCAGTTCTTGGCCTTTCTTGCTCCGGCATCGATAATGTTTGTCGGAACTGCACTCTCATTGAACCGTACAGCAGGGGTGCGGTGAGTGCGCTGAAAGAAGCCTGCGGTAAGTTCATACCAAGGGAAGAACGAGAGGCGGTTGACTTCTCACCGATCAAGTTCAGAAGAGTGAAGAAGTATTCAAAAAAAAGAAAGATAATTGAAAGCATAATATGAAGATACCAAGCGAAGACGAGATAAGGGCAGAACTGCACAAGGCAATGGACAATGATCCGAAACTGAAATGCTGTGCGAGCTGTGTCCACTATTCAAGAGTGACCAGCCACTGCGAGAAGATAGACAAGACCTTCCCTGCCATAATGTATGGCTGTAAGCATCACATCACGGCCGAGGAAAGGCTGATAAAGGAAGCGAGGGAGAATCTGATGAAGCAGGCGAGGGACTGCGAGAAGATTGAATTCCTGCTTGCAATCGCTCTCACTTCGGCGGCGATGACTACGATGTACGTGGAAGACTTCGAACGAAGAATCAAGGATGTCATCAAGACCGAAAAGGAAAGGAAGGATGTCAGGATGCTCCGCAAGGACCTGGAACTTGCCGACCAGATGAAACGCGCGATGAAGAACATCGGTGACTATCTGAAGAAGATTGACTCGCAGTACAGGATGTACATTCAGTCGCACCTTGACCGCATATTCCAGAAGGAAGGCATTCCGTACAATGTGGAAGGCTATGACAACTTCCTCTCTGATGCCGGTGAGTTCTGCGCCTTCATCCTTGAGATGGCGAGAGTGGCGCATCACAATGAAGGCAATATGAACAAGGTGTATGCATATATGAGCAAGCTGACCAACAGCAAGACAAGAAGTGAGGATGTCTGCTTCTGCCTTGATCCGGAGGACATCAAGCATTACAAGGTGACTATATGATGAAAAGACCGGAAATCGTGATAGGCATTGACCCTGACGTGAGCAAGTCAGGGCTTGCCTATCTTGATGTGACAACGAAAGAAGTGCGACTTATATCCAACTCGTTCCCGCAACTGCTTGAATACTTGCAGAATGTCGCGAGAAATCATACATTATCCGGCAGAGTCGTGGTCGTGGTGGAAGCCTCGTGGCTCATATCAACTAACTGGCATACAAAACGAGGGGATAGCGAGAGGACTACGGCAAGGAAGGGAAAGGATGTCGGAAGGTGTCACGAAGTGGGGCGCAAGATTGTCGAGTGCGCAAGGTACTACGGACTTGAAGTGGTTGAGAAACTGCCTCTGAAGAAGATATGGAAGGGCAAGGACGGGAAGATCACTGACGAGGAGATAAAGACCTTTATGCGCATCGAAGGCAGAACGAATCAGGAGGAGAGGGATGCTGCGCTGTTGGCGTGGGAACACGCCGGATTGCCGATAAGAATACCAATAAAAAGAAAATAAATATGCGTATGACAAGAAAGGAAATGATGTACTATTTATGTGTGAACATTATTAGATCGTGGGGCTTTCAGCCGATTGACGATGTGATTCGTATCGCAGAAAGAGTAATGGAAAAGATTGACTCAATGGATGATAGTCAGAGAGTCACTATTTCAGGTTCTGAGCTTTTAGGTCTAAGGGGCGGAATTAATAATAAAACAAAATAATGCAGTTAAACGAGTATCAGGAAAGAGCGATGGCCACCTGTATGCCATCGTGTGACAATTTCAGCTATATGATGCTGAATCTCATCGGAGAGGTGGGAGAGCTGGCGAGCAAGGTCGCGAAGGACATCCGCAAGGTGAATGCAGTCATCGGCCACGGAATGGATAACGAACTCATTCCGCGTATGCCGTTCGATGAGTGGATAGCAAGACAGGAAGAGTACAAGGCCGAGGCCGGTGACATCCTGTGGCAGTTGGCCGGGCTGTGCAGGGCAATGGGATGGGACCTTGAGGATGTGGGGCAGGGCAACCTTGACAAGCTGGCATCAAGGCAGCAGAGAGGAGTGATTGATGGCAATGGTGATAACAGGTAGGGAGCAATGAGACTATTCAGCAGACGATGCAGGGCATACGATGCCTATTGCCGATATATCGGCGAGGAAGTGGTGATCTTCTACGAAGATGTGAATCGTGACCGTAGGAAGATATATGGCAAGATAATCGCTATTGAGGCGAATGTCATCCACTTGGTGCGTGATGAGACCGGATGGAGGGGATGCATCGACTGCGACACCTGCAGGGTCGGCCAGATCAGCACTCTCAAGGGATGGAACAAGAACGAACAGCAGATAGACGATGGTGCAGATTAGTGAGCAGACCTTTGTGGCGAATGAACGGGCAAGGCTTGAGTCATTCGCTTCACTCATTTCCGAATGTGGGATATCCTTGTATGAAATCAGCAAGGGAACGAGAATCAAGTATGACACCTTGCTCCGGGCATTGCGGAAGCAGCCGATAAGGCCGGAGAACGAGGCGAGAATCAGATTATATATCAAGACGAAGAATGGAAATCAAGAGAATCAGACTGACCGACCTTGAGCTGAATCGAGGTCAGGTGGAAGGATTGCCGAGCAATCCGAGACAATGGGGAAAGGGAGAACTGGCGAACCTCGTCAAGAGCATCCGCGAGACTCCTGAGCTATTGGAAGCGCGTGGCCTTATAGTGTGGCCATACGCAGGGAGATATGTCATCTTAGGCGGTAATATGCGCTTCTCAGCATTGAGGGAAATGAATGCTGTGGATGCGCCTTGTATGGTGATGCCGGAAGATACTCCGATGGAGAAGCTGAGAGAAATCGTCATCAAGGACAACGGAGCCTTCGGAAGCTGGGATTACGATATGCTTGCCAACGAATGGGATGACCTTCCGCTGAGTGACTGGGGACTTCCTGCGTGGGCTGTGCCTACGGCCGCTGTCGATCCAGAGTCTTTCTTTGAAGAGGTGAACAAGATAAACGCGGAGAAGCTTGCTCCGCAGGACATCAAGATAGAGGTCTTGATCCCCGAAGAGGAGGCAGATATAGTGCAGGAGGTAAGAGAGGCTGTCCGCGCGGCCTTAAGTAGTTACGATAATGTGTCTATACGATGAGAGTTTATCTGGCAATGACGCAAACGTATGGGATGCCTGATTCTGCATTTAAGAACGCGGATATCTTGGCATCTTACATCTACCTGCGTAACAACCCCAACCTTATCAGCATAATCCCTCAAACGCGTTCTTTCTTGTGCGATAGCGGACTATTCACGTTCCTCAATTCAGGCAAGAAAGTAGAGATGGAGAAGTACGCCGACGAGTATGCTGATTTCGTAAGGGAGAACAATATAAGAGATTACATTGAGCTGGATGTGGACCAACTGCGTGGCGTGGAATATACGCGCCGTCTGCGCGATCGAATAGAGGCGCGAGTGGGTTGGCAGTCTATCCCAGTATGGCATACCGTAAGGGGTAAGGAGGCCTTCATTCAGGACTGCAAGGATTATCCTCGCGTTGCCGTGGGCTTCCTGTTAGCCGAAGGTCTACCGCAGAAATTGAGCGAGAAATATGTCCCATGGTTCATTGATGCGGCGCACGAGCGTGGCGCAAGGATTCATGGACTTGGGTTCACTAAAACCGAGAAATTGCCTCTTCTGCACTTTGACAGCGTGGACTCCAGCTCGTTCACTGCGGGAGGGCGTTTCGGTGTGTACCAGTATTTTGACACGGCAACGAAGACAATGAAGCAGGTACAACGCAAGGCAGGGACGAGGATGCCTTCGGCAAATGCTCTCAATATCCACAACTATCACGAATGGCGCAGATATCAAGACTGGGCCTACAACAATATTCCAATCATATGGTAAATGGTTAAACTATGAACAATCTATTATTTCTTTTAACAATCATTCTTAACTTTTGCGGGATCATTCTCGCGTACCGCTTCCTCGGCAAGATAGGTGTCTTCGCGTGGGCGGTGATGGCTACAATCGTGGCGAATATCGAGGTTGCCAAATGCGTTGACATGGTGGGCCTTTCAGTAACTCTTGGAAACGTAATCTATTCAAGCGTGTTCCTGTGTACGGACATCCTGAGTGAAATGTATGGAGAGAAAGAGGCAAAGAAGTGCGTAAATCTAACGGTGTTCTTCGCCATTGTGTCAACTATCCTCTTTCAGTGTTCGCTGCTGTTTATCCCTAACGCCAACGACCTTATCAGCCCAGCATTCAAAGAGGTGTTCTCATTTGTGCCGAGGGTGGTAGCGGCGTCTATGGTGTCCTTGTATATAAGCAACAGACTTGACGTATTCCTCTACCAGTGGATCAAAAAGAGGTGCAAATATATGTGGATGCGTAATAATGGCGCGACTATGATTGCACAGCTCTTTGACTCTATCTTTATCATATTCGCTGCATTCGCGGGCATATTTGATTTCATGACACTCTTGGAGCTGTCGTTCACGACATACGCAATCAAGCTCATCGTGGCGGTGTGTGATACGCCATTCTTGTACTGGGCAAAGAAGTTGCACCATAAAGGAAAAATCCCGGCATGAGAAAGATAGCAACAATTGTATTGGCGTGTGTATGCTCGCACGCCTACGGGCAGATTGTGTCAAGTGTTGGCCTTACGGCTAACCTTGCAGAGCAGAAAATAGTGACGGAGACTACCGCGATAACCGATAACGGAACAGGGTATGCCTACAACGAAATCAACACGAAAGGCTCTTGGTATGGGCAGTTTTTCGTAGAACAGAAGTGGTGGGACGTGCCGGTATTTGTTCACGCGGAGTACCGCGGAGTGATGGACGGCGCGTGGTATCAGAGTACCGCGTTTCTTGGTGCAGCTTGGTGCAGTTACTGGGAGCATGGCTTTGTCGCAGTTGAGCCTCTTGCGCTTTGGCGTAAGTACGAGGGTGCGGGCGCACAGCTCTCCGTCGTAGGCGGATGGGAATGGCGTTGGTTTGAATTACAGCATTATACCGACGTATGGAAAACGCACAAGATGGGCGACACCCCCGTAGCAATGTATAACGAAGCGAGAGCGTGGTTTAAGGCCGCGAGAAACGTGTCAATTGGCGCAGTTGGTACGATGTGCTGGGCAGTACCGCAAACGCCGGGAATCGCAGGGTATCTCGCGATTAAATATAAATTCTAACCATTGCCCTCGTTCGAGTGATAGCGGGCGAGGGTGCAAATTCAAAACGAGAGAGATATGGGACGAATGACCATAGAAGAAGCGATCTATAAGGCTGAAATGGAGCATAAAGCGAAACGGGAAAGGATGACCGAGAGGAAGCGTGATGGAATCATCCGCATAGCTTGTGCAATCCTTTCAGGCAAGTCGGGACTTGTCAATCTGGATGATGTCGTGGATAAGGCGGTCGAGGTGTATAACAAGATAGATGCGAAGTTATGAGTGACGAAGGAAGGAAACGAGATGCGAAGGGCAGGTTCGTGAAGGGGAACACCGAGGGTAACCGATTCAAGAGCAACGGGGAAGCAACGGAAGCCGGACGCAAGGGAGGAATCGCATCCCAGGAGGTTCAGCATAGGCGCAAACTCCTCCGTGAAACCCTTATGGAGGAACTGAGCAAGGAGACAGCGAAGGGAAGCGGAGTGACCAAGCAGGAGGCAATCGTGGCTGCTGTGGTGAAGAACCTGTACGACAAGCCGAATGCGAAGGGACTGAAGATAATGACCGAGATACTTGGAGAGATGGAAATCAATGTCAACCTCAATCAGAGCGAAAAGCCGAAGATAGTGTTCGATGACGATGAGTAACGAGGTATCATTCAACGCCAAGTACAAGCCTCTATTCAGAAGGCCGAGGACAAGGTACAAGATTGTGACGGGAGGTCGTGGCTCCGGCAAGTCTTACGCCATATCCTCGGCATTGGTGTGCGATACCTACAACGATGACTTCAATACCTTGTTCACTCGCTACACGATGGTGTCTGCGCACGACTCCATCATCCCGGAGTTTACCGACAAGATTGACCTCTTCCAGCTTGAGAATGACTTCCACATCACCAAGCGCGATGTCCTCAATACCGCAAGTGGCGCAGGCATCCTCTTCCGTGGTCTGATGGTCAGTTCCAAGAATCAGGTGGCAAGGCTCAAGTCCATATCGAAGGTAAAGCGGTTCATCATCGATGAGGCGCAGGAGCTTGTGGATGAGGAGCTGTTCGACACCATTGACTTCTCCATCCGTACTACGGAGGTGGATAATGAAGTGTGGCTGATCTGGAATCCACCGAGGGACAAGCATCATTGGATATACCGCAGATTCTTCGTTGAAGCCGGAGTGGACATCACTCACAACGGAATAGTCGGCGATGTCGAATACATCTACACCACCTACGAAGACAACAAGAAGAACCTCGATGAATCGTTCATCGCACAGGCGGAGAAGATGAGGGAAAAGGACAACGACAAGTACCGCAATGTGTTCCTCGGAATCGTGGTCGGATTCAAGGAAGGTCAGATATACCATTGGAATGCAATGCCGGAAGCCGAATGGGAGCCGACAAGGGTGACACTCTGCTACGGAGTGGACTGGGGTTACACCAATGACCAAACTGCCGTTGTCCGCGTGGACTTCGACCACGACAGCAAGACGGTGTATCTGAAAGAAGTGCTGTATCAGAAGGAATGCCAGCCGAGGGATGTGGCGAAGGCAATCAAGGCAGATATGGAGATTCGCCAATGCGGGCACTCCACTCTGATATACTGCGATCCGGCGAGACCGGAGCATATCGCGGAATTGAGAAGGCACAACCTCAATGCCTGCAAGGCGGTGAACAAAAACAAGGCTGGCCGAATCAACTACCTTCAGGGATTCACTGTCTTCTATGATGGAGAGGACATCGGAAACGAGGCCGACAACTATTCATTCAAGCCACATCCGCAGGACAAGACACAATTCACGAATGAGCCGGAGGATGGAAACGACCACTTGATGGATGCCGCCAATTACGGAGCAGTAACGCATCTCCGCAGGCTCGGAGTGCTGAATGATGATGGTATGAGATAAGTTGGATATATGACGGTGCAACGATGTGCCGAATTTATGTGTATATAGCGCGAAAATGACGAGATTATGTTTGGGATAAAGATTGTATCAGAGAAAGAATATAATGGCCTTGTGACGGAAAAGAAAGGCTATTATGACTCATTGAATGAGATGAACGAATACTTCCGGGCGATTGATGCCACATTGAAGGGAAGGAAGCTCGCACCGATGAACACGATGACGAGGACTGCCGTCCGTGATGCGTATGCCAAGAGTGCTGCGGTGATGGGAGTGGTCAACTACATTGCCGAGAATGTTGGCGAGGTGGCGCAGTTCCTGGAGCTTCAGGATGCGAAGGGGAACTACATCGAAAATCATTGGGTGCTGGACCTTATCCGCCATCCGAATGACCGCTTCAACCTCAGAAGGTTTGCCACCGCGTGGGCGATCAACCGCCTGCTGTTCGGTGATGCGTGGGTATATGTCCCATCGGAAGAAGTGGGTAAGAACCGTGGCAAGGTGGAGAGGATGTATCTTATCCCATCGTGGCGGATCGAGACGAACAGCGAAGGAGCATTGATGCCGTTGGAAGGCATCGGCATTGCCGGCTCTGCGAAGGGTGAGATAAAGATGGATGACTGCTTTGAGAGCTTTGACTATAACCTTGACGATTCGTCATTCTTCGGCACAAGCAAGGTCGTGAGTGCTGCCGTCTATCTTGATGTCATCGACAAGGGAATGAGAAGGGAGAGCCAGTCGCTTGACAACGGCGGTGTTGCGAACCTCGTCACTCCAAAAGGGGATGAGGCAGGAGTCTTGCCGGAACACGCGGATGATCTTGAAAGCAGGTTCAACAGCAAGAAGAACGTGAACAAGACCCTGGCACTCCGCATCCCGGTCGAAGTTCACCAACTTGGTAATGCTCCGGTGGACCTTTCCATCCTCGACACTCACAAGGAGGCAGTGACCGCATTGTGCTTCGTGTTCAAGGTTCCGGTTGACCTGTATTACGGACAAGCCAAGTATGAGAATGCAAAGGAGGCGAAGAAGACCATCTATGAGCAGAATGCCATTCCGCTTGCCAATGAGTTTGCAGAAGACCTGCTGACCTTCCTGATGAAGAAGGACAAGACCCTGCAAGGCTACCGGCTGACCGTGAACACCGACAAGGTAGACGTGCTGAAGGATAAGGCATCTGACGTGCTGAACAACCTTAATCTCGCATACTGCTCACTAAACGAAAGGCGTGAAGCCATCGGCTACGAACCGATTGACGAAGATTACGCGAATAAGCCGATTATTCCGATGGGAATGCAGTTCGGTGAGGGAATGGAGTATGATATAGACGAAACCCTCTAAAAACGGCAGGAAATGGCGAAAAGGAGGCGCATAACGCAGGCGGAAAGGAGACATCAGGACTATCTCCGCAAGAAAGGCCTTGCAGTGGGTAAGGTGTACGAAGGAAAGCTGCTGAAGGCAAGGCGTGCGGAAGTGAAAAGGGTGCTTCTTCGTTGTCGTGACTTTGGTGATCCGGAACAGTGGCCGGTGGTCATTGATGCGATGATTGACGAGTCCGGATATTACTATGACTGGATGCGCGGTCTGTATCTGAATGCCGGACTGCCGAGGGCGAAGTCCGTCACGCGAGAGCTGAGCCGGAGCAAGGCCGAAGATCCATCCGGGATGTGGGAGTCGGAGATAACGAGGTATGCACAGAACAGAGCGGGCGAGAACATCGTCAGCGTGACCGGAAGCCTCAAGGAGAAGCTGGTCGCTATCACTCGCGGGCTGATGGCCGAGGACACCTACGGCATTGAGAAGCTCACGCAGATGATCTTCAAGGAATACAATACCATTGCAGAATGGATGGTGAGGCGCATCGCTCAGACCGAGACGATGATAGGACTCGCGGAAGCCGGTGATGTCGCGGCTCGTTCACTTGACATCGGATTCACGAAGACCTGGGCGGTAAGTGGCCTCGGCAATACGCGAGACTCGCATCTTGCAATGGATGGCATCGAGGTGGATGCTGACGAGCCGTTCCAGCTTAAGGACTGCCTGATGATGTACCCGCACGATAGTTCATTCGGTGCGCCTGCCGGAGAGATAATCAACTGCGCCTGCGACTGCATACGCAGACCGAAATGACACTCCATATCTATACTTTATTGAATTCGACCGCTTGGCTGTGAAGTCCAGCGGTTTTTTCTTTTGATATATCCAACTCGTCATGCCAATATTTCAACGTGCATAGTTGCGTGCTATTTTTGTTTCAAACCGTTGAGACTATGGAATTTAAGAGTGAACAGACAAGGCAGATGCAGAACAAGGCAACCCTTGCGAGCATCGAAGTGAAGGAAGCCGGGGAAGGCTCGGATATCCTTCACATCAAGGCGTATGCTCTGGCCTTCGGGAATGTGGATTCGTGGGGTGACATCATCGCTCCGAATGCGTGTGACAAGTTCCTCAAGTCGGAGGACTACGCGAGGATGGCTCTTTGCTATCAGCACGATACGCGCGAGGTCATAGGAGTGATCACCGATGCAGGAGTGGACGAGAAGGGAATGTGGATGGAGGCTGATGTGCTTCCGACCGCTACCGGAAAGGATGTCCAGACACTGATCAGGGCAAGAGCAATCAAGGAATTCAGCATCGGATACTTTGCCGATGAATACCACTACGAAAGGCGTGATGGCTATGCGCAGGAGATACGCATACTGGATGCAATCACCATCGTTGAAGTCAGCCCGGTCACAAGGGCGGCGAATGACAAGGCGGTGCTGATAGATGCAAAGAGAGACAACATTAACCCTATAATATCGGATATTATGCCAGAGAACGAAGTAAAGGAGCTGAAGCAGTCGATGGAGACCGCACAGCAGGATGCGAAGGCCGCCAAGGATGCGGCGAACGCCACACAGAAGGCACTTGAGGCTGCACAGAATGAACTCAAGGAAGCCAAGGAGACTGCGCAGAAGCAGGCACAGGAGATTGACAACCTTGACAAGTCAATCAAGTCACAGCAGGAGACAATCGAGGGTCTTCGCAAGATGATCAACGAGGCACCGATGACCTACCGCAAGGCTATGCGCCAGGCACTGGAGAGCAAGAAGGAGGAAATCGCCACGTTCATCAAGAGTGCTACCGGATCATTCACAGTCGAGTTCAAGGTCGCGACTACATCACTCACCCCGGCCGCGACAAATCACATCGCATATGGCGCACAGCAGGACAACACCATTCACGCGGTACCTGTACTCGGTAACGCATTCTTGCTTGCCTTCGGAACAAAGGCACTTGACGGAGCGCGTCTGTCGTGGATTGAGGCGTCGACCACCAAGAATGTAGGATATGTCGAGGAACTTGCCGAGAACACCAACAAGAGCGAGGTTGCATTTGTTGAGAAGCAGCGTCAGACAGCGAAGATCGCCACCTATATGGAGATTTCTTCAGAGGTGGAGAACTGGTTCGAGGCTCTGTATGACTTCTGCGTGAACGAGGGTGAGAGGATCATCCTTTCTGACCTTGACGAGAAGGTATGGTCAGGTGACGGTAAGGATGGCACTGCTCCAAGACACATCTACGGAATCAAGGGTATCGCCACTGCCTTTGCAAAGCTCGGAACTTATGAGAACGCGAATGAGGCTGACGTCATCCTCGATGCTATCGCACAGATCCGCAAGGCTGGATTCGCGGCGAACGTAGCGATCGTGTCTTATGCGACCGAGGCAACGCTCAAGGGTGCGAAGGACAAGTCAGGCAACTACATCTATGACAAGGTGAGCGGTAAGCTCGGTCAGGTGACCATCATTCCTTCTGACAAGATCGGAAATGCTGAGATGCTCATCGCTGACAACAGTGTCGTGGAGGTCTTCCTCGGCGACTTCTATGAGCTTGAGTTCAGCCGTAAGGCATCGCACGATGCTTGGCGTGTCGACTTCCGCAGACGTGCGCAGGTGAAGGTGTCGACACCGAAGGCGAAGGGCGTTGTATATGTCGCTGACGTGTCAACAGCCATCGAGGCGATCACCAAGGCCTAAGCTATGGCAGGAAAGGCAACAAAGGGCAAGACTGAGACCTTCATCACCTATGTGGTGGTGAAGGCTCACGATGGCCTTAAGGAAGGAACGGAAATCGTCCGCAGGTCAGGACATAAGGGCGCGGAATACTGCGTGTCACTCGGCTTGTGGAAGGAGAAGAAGTCAACGAAGGAGGACTAACGATGGTAATGCTTGAGGTCATAGAGATAGCGGAGCCGGATGCAGTGGCTCTTGAGGCATTGAGGCAGTATGCATCGGTGTCGGATGTAGGGCAGGACAATGTCCTGATGCTTGCATTGAAGAGGGCGTTCGATATGGTGCAGAGGGCGGCCGATGTGGCTCTCCTTCCCGGCACATTCCGCGTATGCGCATCGGACCATCCGCGGACGGTCAATGTCTATATGGGCGGAAAGGTGACGGAGGTGGTTGATGACCACGGTGTCGCTGTGTCGCATCATCAGAGGGGAAGAAGTGTCTATGTAGGCACTGACCGCTATGTCGAAGTGACATTCACCACCGAGGCCAATCCGGCGGACTATGACCGGCTTCTTCCTGTTGTTCTTCAGTATGCGACCGCAATCTACGATGGTCAGGATTCACGAACACTCAATTCGATACTTCTGCAATGCTAAGAGATTCACAAGGAGCAAGGCGATATAATGAGCCGATAGTGCTGACGATGGCCGAGGCTGTCGTGGATGAGTATGGTCACGCATCATATGCGGAGCCTCGCGACCTTGTGACCGTCTATGCATCCGTCCGTCAGATGTCTGCGACCAAGACTATGATGACCTTTCAGCAGGCGGATGCCGTCGGCCTTGACATCGAGCTTCGCACTCCTTCGGTCCGCTTCAACGGATTGAAGTACCGCGGTCACGATGTCCACTTCTCCCAGCCGGAGGATGTGGATGGCAGGGGCAGGATAATCCGCATCAGCGGGTGGTATCAGATTGACAATCCGAGGATGCTATGAGCGGACGGGGAGACATATGGATAGAGGGAGAGAGGGAGCTTTATGCCAATATGCAGAAGCACCTTGTCACCCTTACCGACAATTCAAGGAAGGGACTGCGCAAGGCGGGAATGAACATCATCGCGGATGCCAAGGCCAATCTCCGCAGTAACGGAAGTGTCGTGCCCGGAAAGCTCCGCGCGAGTGGTCGAGTGCAGGCGGTGGAAGGTGATCCGGACAGCATCGATGTCGGCTTCTTCGGAAAGGACACCGCGGGCGGTTATGCCTACTTTGTCGAGTATGGAAGGCGTTCGGGTAAGATGCCTCCGGTGAAGATGCTGATGAAATGGCTGCGCAAGAGGACATCGAAGAGTTCAGCACTCAAATCTGCACTCGTTCATATTGAAGGCAGAAGGGTGAGGAGACAGCAGGCATACACAAGGGATTATCTGCTTGAATCAGCCGCGTGGGGGCTTGCCAAGTCCATCGCGAAGAACGGAACACGACCCCATCCGTTCTTTGGCCCGGCAGTTGAAAAGAACAAGAAAGCGATTGAGGAAGCGGTCGCGCAATCGATAAGGGAGGATTTGTAATGGGATTATTCAGCGCACTTGGAAATGTATATAAGGCGGTCCGTTCGGCATTGACCAGAACGGGCGTATATGTGGGAGAGACGGCCGACTATCCTCGCGTGGAGATACACTCCATCACCGAGAGCGAATGGCTTGACAAAGGCTCTCTGAAGTCCGTTTCCTGCATCGTGGAGTGCATCAGCGACAAGCGCATCGCGGATGTCATCGAGATGAACGCGGAGAACCTCCGCAGGATGCTTGAATCACAGCTCAATCTCGACAAGGGATGGAAGGTCGTGGGGGTGATTCCCGGACAGCTTCAGTCGCTGACCGAGACTACTGATACGAAGGAGATACTGTATCGCCTTCTCCAGAATATTACGATATATGTTCAACGATAATAACTGATAGACACAATGGCAGTATTAGGCAACGAAAGAAGGTGCTACATCACTTCGACCAAGACCGGAGGCACCTTCACTTGGCTGAAGGGTGAGCAGAACAACAGCTTCAACCGTTCGGCAGAGGCGATCGAGGTGAGCGACAAGTCAACCGATTGGACTCAGTTCATCGCCGGCAAGAAGAATGCGACAGCAAGTGTTACTGTATTCGCGGATGACACTTCAAGCGAGCCACAGCATCAGCTTCTCACTGCTCTGCACAAGGGCGAGACAGTGTATTGCTTCATCGGCAAGCTTGGCGGAACGGGCAGTCAGACACCTTCGGAGGGTGACCTCTTCGAAGCTATAGTGACTGAATGCTCCGATACCAATGACTTCGGAGCGGTCGCGACACGAAGCATCTCGCTTCAGGTGACAGGAGAGCCGACTCATTATCCAACAATCGGAGACTGATGAGAGCGGTTCGCACAACGATAGAGATCAGGCAGGGCGTGAAAGTGGAAGTGCTATTCACGCCTCGTCTTTATTCCTTCAAGGGAAGGGAAGGAGTGGACTTCACCGCAGACAAGAGTGAGGCGGGTTCGGTGTTCGCGCTGTATGCGGACATCATCTACTGCGCGGCGCTCAATCTATGGACACTCCAGGGCAATGATGCCGATGAATTCCCACACCATAGAGCGGACTTCCACGAATTCTCTATGGCCGATCCGAAAGCCTTCGGAAAGGCGGTGAACTTCGCGCTTGAAGCCCTTACGGGAAAGGGATTGAAGGACTTTGCCACCGAGGGAGAGAAAACGGCTGAAACGGGCGAGAATGCGCCAACGGAAGTAAAAAAAAAGAAACCTTCGCTCTGGACTATTCTGCGATTGAGGCGTTCTTGATTGGCAGATGCGGAATGACCGAACTGCAGGCTGGATGGACGAGCTACCGCGAGTACCGGATGCGGTTTGACGGAGAGGAACAGCGAGAGAGGCAGGAGTGGGAGAGAACGAGATGGATGGCCTTCCTGATGATGCAGATGCATCCGTACATCAAGGCGCATCAGAAGCCGGGGACACCGATGGCGTGGCTTCCCTTCCCGTGGGAGAAGGATGCCATCCAGATGCCGGAAGGAGGATGGGCGGTGACCGAAGAGGAAAGCAATGAGCTGAACGCAATGCTCAAGGCGTTCATCGAGAAGAATAAAAACAAAGCAACATCATAGCATACTATGGGAAAGTTAGGCGATTTGTGGGTGAGGCTGGGCCTCAAGTCCGATGACTATAAAAAAGGGATGGAGGAGGCCAAGGAGGAAACCAAGGGGTTCTCCAAGATAACCGAAGGCCTTAATATCAAGGTTGCGGCTGTCTGGGCGGCCATCGCAGCAGGTGCTGTCAAGTTCTTCAAGAGCTTCCGCGATCACTCTCAAGAGATGAGTGATTTGTGGGCGCAGACTACGGGAAGAATGAAGGCTGCCTGGGGACAATTCCTCACTGCGCTGACTTCGCACAATTGGGAAGGCTTCGGCAATCGCATCCGCAATGCTATGGATGCGGCAAGAGAAAGCATTCTTGCACACGATGCAGAGTTCGAGATCAATAATGCAATGAGATTGCGCAAGGCAGCTATGGCGGAGGAACTTGCCGACCTTCAGGTGTTGATGCGCGACACTCGCAAGTCATACAAGGAGAGAGCGGCTGCGGCTGATGAATATCTGAGGAAGGTAGCTCCGCTGTATGAAGCTGAAATCGACTTGCGTAAGCGCATATATATGGCCGATACGGGCGAATATCTTGCTGATGCAGGACTGCAGGTAACCGCAGACAACCGTGAACTTTTACGGACATTCTTTACCGACATAGCACCGAATGAGAAGCTGATGGGCCAGCTCATCAACTACTCCAATATGAATTCCGGTAAGAAGAACTTCGGCAAGAACGCGTGGCATATATCTGCACAAGACAGCCGGGATATTGATGCCTTCTTCAATGAGTATGGAACGAAGGCCGGAGCTGTCCTTGCAACATTGGCTCACTACTATCAGAACACCAATGATGATGCAGCCAATAAGGCGATATCTGCGATCGAGGGCTATGATGCGTCATTGGCTGCATTCCGGGAGGAGAATAGAAGAATATTCTCCGCCAAAAATATGTCAGAAGCGCAGGCTGATAAAGAGACCAAAAAAAATCTCCAGATAGGCGGTAAAGATGCTGATGATTATCTAAAAGAGCAGCGGTTTAAAATTCTCAAGGATGTAAAGGATGATTTACGAGAATTCAACCTTGAAGCGACCCAAGAGATTGCGGAAATGCCTTTCGATGAGATGGCAGATTCGTTCGAAATATCGCTCGATGACATTGACAACGATATGAATGCGTTCCTTGAGAAGTGGAAGCAGAATGTCGAGAAGGTCACCGAGTTGAATAAGATGCTGGAAGATTCGATAATATCATCCTTCACCAATGGAATGCAGGCAATAACCGATGCCATATTCCAGCTTGAAGGAGCAGATTGGAAGTCAGTCCTGTCAGCCTTCATTGCTCCACTCGGTGACACTATGAAGCAGATGGGTGCGATGATTATGGCGGAGGGTGTCGCGATGAGTGCCTTCAAGAAGTCATTCACGAATCCTGCGGCCGCCATTGCGGCGGGTGCCGCCTTGATAGCCATCGGCTCGATGGTGTCATCCGGCCTTCAGAGGCTTGTCGCGGGTGCGGGTAACGGTGGCGGTTCGGCAATGAGCTACGGAAGCTCAAGCAGTGGCGGTGCGGCCGCGCTGAATTACGAAAGCACTCTCACCGTGGAAGTGACCGGAAGGATAAGTGGCAATGACATTGTACTGTCAGGAAAGAAGACTAACGACAAGAACAGCAGATAATGGCTCACGCGCTCAGATACTATAAGGAATTGACTCAGCCGGATGGGACGGTAATCCGGCTTGAGATACACAAGAAGAATATCGGTGATGCTATAACGGCATCAGTCGAAATCGGCAAGGTGGTGCAGGCTCTGCACCTCGACATCCAGGGCGGTGCGGACACCATTGACGCGCCTATCGTGAAGACATCGCTGACGATGACCTTCGTGGATGCTCCCGACCTTGAAGAAGGGAAGAAGTGCGGTAATTGGGAGGAGTTCTACACTCCCGACAGCACGATGTGGATGGTGGTTCTGAAGGCAGACGGAAAGACCATCTGGGGCGGTTATGTCACTCCGGACAGCTATCAGGAGGACCTTCGTTACCGTGGTTCGGTGACGATCATCGCGCGTGACAATATCGGACATATGCAGGACTTCCCGTTCGATATGGAAGGCAATGCGGACGGTATGGTGACACTTCAGGAGCTTGTCAACGAGGCTTGGGCTAAGATCGAGAGTCCGATGTCGCTCGATTGGAGACACGAAGGCGATGATGCCGACTATCTGCTCTGCGATGGTGTCGAGGCTCCGCAGACCTATCTGAATGTATCTGCGTTCGAAGATATGAACTACTTCGATGCAGTAGAGAAGGCGCTCTATTCGTATGGCCTTGTGATGCGTTATACCGGCTCGAACCGCGTGGCGATAATGTCCTTGAGGGATGTGCCATATCAAGGCAAGTCAAGCGCGCCAAGGGCGGTTGAACCGATATTCCTGGCACATGCGCAGAGGGAACTCGCTCCGGCGGCACGAAGGATTGAGGAATCGGTCAAGTATGATATAGGAAGTTTTGTCTGCAAGCCTGTGGTGGAAGATGATTATACTTGGGCAACGGAGAAGTTCTTGGTACAAGGCAACAGTGTAGATTACAATGGGATTGCTTGGCCGATAATAAACAAGACAAGTGGTATTGGATGGGCCAATCCGGATTATTCTCTATTCTTCAATCCTTACGCATACGAATTCGCTTACGGCCGTGACGAGGATAAAAAATATATGTGGCTAGCTGGTAACAGTTTGGAATTGTCTACCGTTGGACTCCGATATGCCGAATATTCAAAAACGATTGTAGCGGAAAGAATGTCTTTTATAGCTAAGTTCGGCAATCCTTACTTCCTTGGCACGGATGGCAAATTGTATCAATCCGGAGATTCCATCAAGTCGGTCACATTGGTCGTTAAAGTGGTTCAGGACGGCACGGAATCTTATCTGCAAAGCAACGGAGAATGGGCGATTGATCAAGCAAAGTTTACTGTTGAGATATCTGGCGATGAATTGAATGTGCCTATTAGTTTTGACGAATACGAAGGCTCGATTCTGCTGTGCGTACAAATCCATCAGATATTGACTTCCGATGATCCGCGAGGTTTTGCAAGATATATACCGCTATATTCTGCATCATTAGCTCAGAATTATCCATTGCTTGAGACCAACGATGTAAATACGAAGTATATTGAGACTAACAATGTTATCCTCACGCGCGATCCGGAATTAGGACCAGCTTATAATGTTGTGTCGTTTCCGTCAGCCATCAAAAACGGAATTTTCGTGAAGTCCGGCAGTGCCTATCTTCCGGCAAAGGGATGGGCGTGGAGCGGTGGCACGCCACAGCAGATGGCGGTGTACAATCATCTTCAGTTGCTCTGCTATCACAGCAAGCCGAACAATATCATCAGCGGTGACATCGTGAACGCGGACTTCGTTGATATGGAGGCCATCTATGAGTGGGGCGGTGCGAATCATCTGCTTGTGTCAGGCTCGTACAACTTCCTCAATGGTCGCATCGAGAGCGCAGTCCTTCGCGAGTTCAAGTTCTACGCGGAGATGTGGTCGGATGTGGCGGGTGCGGAAGTGCCGGAGACTGAGCAGAACAACCGCACGACTGCGGAAAGCGGAAGCGGTGCATCGAAGGCATCGACATACAGCAATGAGACAACCGTCAATATTGGCGGAACGGGTGGCGGTGGAACGGGCGGAAGCTCGACACTCGCTGGTCTTCTTGATGTTCAGGTGTCATCGCCATCGAACGGGCAGGCGCTTGTGTACGACAGTGTGTCGGGGATGTGGATGAACAAGACCATCGAGAAGGGCAACGACATCACCTCGCAGTCCATCATCTCCGCGCTCGGCTACACTCCGTTCGATTCCGCTGCCTTCACCAAGGCAAACATCAAGAATGCGCTCGGCATCAAGGATTGGGCGTTGGCATCGAGCAAACCGTCATACACCTTCGCGGAAATCACTTCCAAGCCTACCACCTTGAGCGGTTACGGGATTACGGATGCTATACTATATCAAGGAGCGATAGATCTTTCCTCTGCTTATCGCAGTATGGGTTACGGCCACGCTTCTAAGGGATGGAGGACGTCTGGGCCTGCGGTAGTGTTTGGAGATACCTCGTACAACCTTGCTATGCAATGCGCAATCGCTAATGCTGACTATGTCTCGCTCTATGTAAGGAACAAATATAATGGTGTTGAATATGGATGGGACAGAATTGTGACCGAAGGACTTTTGAGCAGAGGTGCAATATCATTCGATACTTCTGCGTATAAATGCCTTGGTGACATTGTTATTCATCGCAATTCGGAAAGCGGAGATACCTACCTGAACTACGGTGTAGCCAATACAGACAAGGCTGACCTTAGAGTATTCGGCTACAACATCTCCTTCTATGCCGGAGAGGCTTCGGCATACAATACCTACCTTAGCCTCTACGCAGGTGGCACAGCTCAATTCTTCGTTCCTCTGACAATAGCAGCTAATCTCACCGTCACTGGGAATATCACGGCTTCCGGCAATAGTTCTTCAAAGAATTATCCAACAGGCAAGGTATTGTCACAAGATCCGACATCTGCATTCATCTCGACAATATTCGATGCGGATGCTGTGAGTGATAGCTCCTATCGTATGAAGATTCTGAGAAGCGGTAATATAGCAATAGACGGTGTATGCGCGCAATATTCTTCGCTGCTCGCTTTGAAGTCAAGTGATACTCATGGGTTCATCTCTATTGGATACACCAATGCAATCAAAAACAGATGCTATATTGGCGCAGGAACAGCTGATACTCTATCTTGGAGCGGCATCCTTTTCCATAACAATATGGACTTAATTCCCAAGGATGACGGGGCGTTCTATCTCGGCTATTCAGACAAGAGATGGAGGACATTGAATGCTGTCAATGTATCTGCGGATGGCATATATGGCTATGTCCCCGAGGGTGGCACATATCAACGATACCGTCTGGTGTCGAGCGGTGATACGATGTGCCTTCAAGTGGGTGCGCAGGACGGAACAGCTACGACAGGAAAGCTGACCATCAGCGGAATCAATGTTGCGACACTTATAAGCCTCACTATCTATTCTCAGCAGACATTGTTCAGCGGAGCTGTGCAGGTGAACGGAACCTCACGATTCGTCAGCCTTGCAACCTTTGACAATGGTCTCAAGATAGGCGATGCGACACTCACTTGGGATGCATCCGCAGGAATGCTCAAGATAGACAAGGGTGTATATTCAGATGGTGCGATAACAGCTAAGAAGAAGGCATAATGGCATACGACAGCAATACTCAGAAGATAACGGCTCCGGTGGATATGGGTGACATCTCCACCGCTCTGGGCGTGGACAGCCTTGACCTCGGAACACTCGTTGAATCCGGCAAGGTCAATTCTGATTCGCTGATAAGGCCATACGAAATCGGAAGGCCGAACCATACAAGCGAGGAAATCAAGGCTGGAGGAGATGACGGATTGTTCGGATACACCATACCATTGACCACGAATATGAATGTCCGCGACTTGTGGATGAAGGAGTGGTCTGACAATCCTCCGACAACGTGGCATCATATGCTCCATTTCGATGGTTACTGTCACAACTTGTATTTCAAGGATTATCCGTTCACGATGAGGATTCAGCAGGCTGGTTCCGCGTGGGTAGTCGAGTATGAATGCCACAACGATATCGAGGGCGTGGTCAATCCCGGAGCTATGAATGTTCTCAAGACATGTTATCCGGCATTCCAGGTATTTGAGCAAGGCTCGCCAGACACTGTGCCGGCAACGATGCCCGTATTCTCTTGGTGTGGTTCTCAGCAGATAGGAGCTGGAAGAAGTGGAGAGTATCTCTACGGGATGAATATGGAGGATGACAAGACTTACTATGTCATTCCATTCCTCTCGCAGTACAAGTTCACTTCCTTCAATGGAGGCAATCAAGGCGTTCCGGGTAAGAAGTATGCAATGATATACAAGGATTGGAAGCTGTCGGACTGGGCGATATCTCAGAAGGCGGTGGTGATCACGAAGTATGAGGTATGGATGACATTGGAGAACCTCTCGTCATATGCCATTACTGCCACCTTCGGATATCGGTTCTTCGTGGATGATGTGTTCATTGCTCCCACCTACCGATATGCTGTGTTCGACACCAACGGTATACAAGTGTTCAACCAGTCATCATTCGTCAATGTGACCGCATCATTCCAAGGTGAGATTGGCACGACCTATGAGTTCCCGGTGACCATCAGCAAGGTAAATCCTTCCACCGGAGAGCCTTGGCCAAGCGGATACACCATTCGCGTATATCACAAGGAGCAGTCATCCGCTGACGGACCGAAAGAATTTTCACAGGACTATATAATACCATAATGCAATGAAGAAGTATCAAGTAATCAATTTCCATCACCTTCTCAGTCAGATAGACCTGCAGAAGGTGGACAAGGAGGCAAGGGCGAAGCTCATCAGCCTCGACATCATCCTCGGTGACATCGTTGACGAACACAATGCCGAGGTAGAGAAGGTCAAGACAAGACTCAGCAAGGGTCACGAGGAAGACATCAGAGAAGTGTCGGCACTGTTCGCAGAACTGCAAGGCGCCGAGGACGAGAAGAAGACCGAAATCGAAGGCAAGATCGCACAGCACACCGAATACCTCGCCATTCAGAACCAGCTCAATGAGGAGGTAAATAGAAGGCTTGTCGAGGATGTCAATGTAGATGTTGAGACGATAGCATCGGCAGACCTCGCGCAGTGGTGTGCGGACAGCGGAATAAGCATAACTCTCGACCTGCTCCGGGAGTTCAGAAGGGCAGGATTCACACTTTAATATAGCTATATTATGATTACAGGATTCACAGAAGTAAAGTCGCGCATCACCAAGAGCGTGAGCGCGGAATCGGGCAGTTACAAGCTCAATGCTACGGCAGTCATCGAGGATGGAAGAATCGTATCAATGTCCGGCAATGTGACAACCGGCCAGCCGGAGGATGCAATGGGTATCACCTTCGATGCCTACCGCAACGGGAACGAACTGAAGGTAAACTACCACAATATCGCATCTGACGAGCGCGAGACATTGGACATCATCTCTGCGATGGTGGATGCCATTGTCGCTCGTTATGAGGCGTAAGGTTCGAGCCTATGAAGAAACGACACGCAGACAAGTATATATTCTGGACTTGCCTCATCCTTGCGGCGGGCTTATTCATCGGAAGTTTTTTCTGCCCACCGATGGGCGAGATTCATCCGTCAGTGCTTAAGGCGGGAGGCATATTGATAGCGATGCAGGCGCTTGGAATAGCAGGGCAGAACCTCGCCAATGGCAAGGATGTCATCTTCCATCACGGAGATACTGAGGTGACCATCGGCGATAATGAGGAGGAAGACAATGGCTAACTTTTACGAATTCGCTCCGCTTCTCCACTCATTGGAAAAGGGAGTCGCTGACCATAAGGAAGACAAGGGAGGGTTCACCGTGGATGGTGTGACTCTCTCCACCTTCCGTCAGTTCTATGGCGCACACAAGACCGAGACCGACCTTCGTAATATCAGTACCTTTCAATGGAATAATATTATGAAGTCCGGATATTGGGACAAGTGCAAGGCCGACCAGATAGACAATCAGAAGATTGCCGAGATCATCGCTGACTGGTGCGTGAATTCCGGCACGGCTCGCATCAGGGATGTGCAGACCATTCTCGGTGTCAAGCCGGACGGAGCAGTCGGACCAATCACTCTCAAGGCCATCAACTCAGCCGATCCGGCAGAACTATACCGAAGGCTGATGAATGCGAGGATAGGCTTCTTTGAAAAGATCGTGGCGCGTAATCCATCGCAGAAGAAGTTCCTGAAGGGATGGCTGAACCGATTAAAGAGGCTTGAAGATGGCGAATAGACTTGCATATATCGCGCTGACATTCGCCGTGATGTCCTGCGCCACTCCGAAGGTAGTCCTGGAGCAGAGGGATTCGACAGTCATTCATATCAAGGACAGCATCCGCTTCCGCGACAGCCTTGTCCTCGTTCCCATTCCAGAAGGAGCAGACAAGGTAAAGCTGGCGGATACCGACACCTCGTTCCTTCAGACATTGGTGGCCGAGTCGGAGGCATTCGTCAAGGATGGCGTATTGCACCATTCCTTGCGCAACAGGAGCGAAGCGGTCATTCCGATAAGGATAACTATACCGGAGAGGATTCGCACCGAAGAAAGGGGCTTAACGCGCTATCTGAAGCAGGTGGAACGGATAGAGGTGGAAAAGGAACTGAGCAGATGGCAGAGGTTCCTCCAGGGCCTCGGATGGACTGCCTTGATTGCAGCTGCTCTATGGATAATTAACAAGGTACGACAATTAGTCGTATGATTCTTCATATTGGTTTTATGTGTTCCCGCCTTTCGTAGTGATACGCGAGGCGGTTTTTCATTAAATGCGAAAATTTCTGCAAATTTTTCTTGAAAAGCTTTGCAGATTCAAAATAAATGCTTATCTTTGTACCATCAAATTAAAACAACACCAAGTTATGAAGACAAATCACACAATCACCGACATCGAATTCAGCGGAAACGCATCTTGTGGAACACTCTACTTCGTGGCAGACGGAGAGGAAGTTGAAGTATGTGGCGAGTTCTATATGGACGAGAACGGCACAATCCATCACGATCATTGGTTCGATGAGGATGGCAAGGATTCAGTGGAAGTCCTCTGCGAGACTCGCTCCTACGATATCTACTTTAATGATGAGTATGACAGCAACAACAAAGGATTCAGAGCTTCCCTTGACTACTGCAAGAGCTACATCGAGAGCAACAACGGCACTGACGAGTCGTACTTCGCTGACTACAAGGGTGGCACAGTGAGCATCGTTTGCAACGAGACTGGCGAGACCGTATATGAGGAGGAAGTGAGATAATGGCACACGGAGGAGCAAGACCGGGAGCTGGACGCAGACAGTCCGGCCCTGACAGCATTCAGGTGAATTGGCGCGTAAGCGAGAACGCCAAGGCGTGGATAGTCGGGCAAGCGAAGGAGCAGGGAGTTAGTGTGGCAGCTATTGTTGATGAGCTTGTCGAGACCTTTGAAGAAGTTAGCAAAGGATATATAGTAATGCAGAAGGACTTTTCTAAGATTACAGTAGATTTCAAGATGATAGAAGAGGGAATGAGCAGACCAGACTCGAATGGTCGTGTTTTCCCGCAGTTGGGAAAAGTGATTGGGCTATCTCATCCTTATGATAATATTGATCTGTGGGAGGCCTTGGTGAGAGGTGAGGTCAGGAAGGACTTAATCCTCGAGAACTATCTTGTGAACCGCCCACAAAAAGTAGCGGAAATTCTCAAAAGACTTATGGGTGTAAGATACGAACGTGATGATTGCTGCAAGTGCGTGGCGTACGAAAACAATTGCCCTTTTCTCAAGAGAGATATACTTATGGTCTATCCTAACCGACCTTGTTCGGCATATAGGCGGAAATCTGATATGACGCTTTTGTGGGAGCGGTTGACTGATGGCACGATAGATGCATAGAGATAATTACCAAATCAATAAGGCGTTTTATATCGAATTGGAGTCGCAGGGATGCGACTCCTTTTCTGTTGCATATGTTGGATATATCACAATTCAAGGAATGGCGTGAGCCTTGCCATAGTCGCATTACACGCGTGTAGTATGTGTAACGATTAATTATCAGATTATGGAATCGCAAAAGATTTATCTGGCCGGAAACTCCGGCAATGGAGGAGCGAGTGACCCGAACTCGCTCCTGTGGGCATCGATGATGAACAATGGTGGATTCGGTGGAAACAACGGATGGTGGTGGCTGTTCCTGCTCATCTTCGCCCGTAACGGATTCGGTGGATTCGGAGAGAACGGCATTCAGTCACAGCTTGCGAATGACCGTGCCAACGACTGGGTGCTTCAGAGCTTGCAGGGCAACAGGGCTGCAATGGACAACATTGCATCATCATTGAACTGCGACATCAAGTCCATTCAGTCAACTCTCTGCGCTATCTCGTCACTCATTGAGAAGGTTGCAGGCAAGACAGAACTGACAGCATCGCAGATTGTCAATGCCGTTCAGTCAGGCAATTCGCAGGTGATGAATATGCTTGCGCAGTGTTGCTGTGACCTCAAGGGCATTATGGCCGAGGGTTTCTCGTCAATCGGCTATGCTTTCAAGGACCAGACCTGCAGCATCGAGAAGGCCATCGGTGACTCGACCGCAAAGATACTCGCAGGACAGAAGGATGCCGAGATGCGAGAGCTTACGCGCGAAATCGCACAGCTCCGCGAGGAGAAGCAGAACTTCCAGTTCAGCAGTATGCTTGGCGCGTACATCGGTCCTCTCAAGCAGGAGGTCGCTGAAATCAAGTGTCACCTTCCGAAGACGGTGGTGATCCCGGCAAACGATGACTACGTTCGTGTCGATCGCAGCATCAATGCTCCTTACTGCAACAATTTCGCTTTCGGAGCATACGGTAATCCATACGGGCCATTCCCTGGAGGCGGTTTCTTCGGTTAATGGAAGGAGGGATGAGCTATGGCAGTATATCCATTTAACTACGTGAACAAGCGGGGCAACCCTACGGTTCAGACAAGGAGCGTATCAGTCAATGCCGATAACGTGGTGTTCGCATTCGCGGATCACGCATTTGCCGGCATCCCGTTCGCGGGGCTTGTGCTTATCTACATAGCGCAGGCTATCCCTGCGGGAACGACAGGCACACTCCCGGTGGTATTCCAGACCAATGGAGCGGTACAGGAAGTAACCGGATATGGTGGTGATGCGGTGACGGTGGCCGATCTTGCGGGAACGGGTGTGTATCTCGCGTTCTATGACAGAGGAAGCGGACTGCTCCAGCTTATGACAGGAATCGTTTAATCATTAATCAAAAGAGAGAATTATGTTCAAGGATTTAAAACCGGGCCTTCAGATACTGATGCTTGACAAGTCAGTGACACCGATGAAGTGCTATAATGGAAAGGTGGTCAAGGTGTCACCTCCAAGGGTGGAGATGCCGAAGATAGACAATCCGATGCAGCCTTTCCCAAGTATGCAGTTTCAGGACCGCGTGGTCGATTTGACCGTTGAATACGATGGAAAGACATCGACCTTTGTTGTCTCGGAGAACAGCAACGTGGCATACGGTGATGCGGTCACCATCTCCTGCACCGAAGAACCGATCATCAATGAGGTGAAGTCGAAGATGAAGGAAAGCGCAGATATAGTGGACAGCTATGAGTACCACAAGGCGAACATCGAGGAATGTAAGTCCATACTTGCGACTATCAGTCCTCAGTATGCGGACAATCAGGAGCAGGACAAGAGGATGACGGCAATGGAAAGCGACATCGCTGAGATCAAAAGACTGATTCTCTCTTTAAAGAAGAAAGGAGAATAGACTATGTGGCCAGCAATGTACGAAGAACGCGAATGGATGCGTGATGACTTCCAGCGTGATGACAGCAACAAGCTTCAGCAGGCATACGACCAGGGCTATGAGGATGGCTACCGCAAGGCGATGAAGGAAGCCCACAGTATGGGTAATCGTGGCGAATACGGTGAGAGGATGGATGCCGGAGGCGGTTATCAGAGGAAGACGGATGACTACGGAGAGAGGCGTGGAGTTCCAGGCACGGGGCCTTACTCGAGAAGGCGTTAATCAGGCGAAGGGTGGGGCATTAGAACACCTCACCCTTCATTAATAATGGAAGATATATGGATAGATTGGATAATTACGATGATATGCCACGCGAGATGCGGTCATATCTGCGGGCATACAGATGGCACTTCAGCAAGGCTCTCTGCGAGGATGCCGTGTCGAAAATGAAAGGCAGGGATGGGAAGCCACTTCAGGCACTTGGCAAGGATGAGGTAAATGCGATGCTCAAGCAGTATAATGTCGAGCTTAAGAATGATGTCGCATACGATGCGGTTTACGTCTTCAATATGGCGATGGCAGACTACTACGGCTCGTCAATCCCTGACAAGCAGCATATCGCACTCTTTGTCAAGGATTATCTGGATGATCCTGACGGGACACCGACAAGGGCTCTGGATGAATACTTCGGCAGATGTATCGGTGCAGGTATGCCGATAATATGGGAAGATGTGCTATGAGATCGTGCCGGCTGTATATCCGGAAGTATGATTGGATGGTGTCAGCCTTCTTCGATGCTTCTGCCGAGGATGCGGATGAGATTCTGGCCGAGCTGTGGCATTCCAGATGTCCGGAGCGTACGATGGCGAGGGTGGAGGACAATCTGCTGCGTGACCGGATGGACACAGGCTTTACCTATTCGAATCGGTTGACCCGATGCTCGGTGATGACGGTCGGCAGGGCGAGCCATCCGAGGGAGTTCCTGAACTCCTATGTTCACGAGCTTCGTCACTTGGTCGATGATATTGCGTTCACTTCTCATCTTCCGATGCGTGGTGAGGGTGTCGGCTATCTGACCGGTGAGCTGTCTTGGGAGTTCTGGAATGAGATTCACGACTTCCTTTGTTGCAGATGTCATCGAGAATGACTACCTTTGCCGTAGTTGATGACTGTGTTAGTCTCACTTGGTGTTAAGAGGTGTCCGGGAGTGTTTTCCGGATGCCTCTTTTGGCAGAAAATCGACCGAAGTTTTACGGATGTTTTACGGAATTAAACGGCTGAGAGAATGTTTTCGTTTAGGTAAGTGATATAACCGTATGATTATCAGTAAGATTCTTATAAGGCTTTTTAAACTCGTTAAATTAAACGCAGGATAATTATTCGGAATTTTCAATAAACGCCATTCTACGGCTGTGTGGCCACGATTCGCTGAAATTGATAATGCTCCTTGTTGCATAATTCGACACTTTTTGATTAATTTTGTCGGGCATTGTTTTACGAATGTTTTACGAACACCAGGAGAATATGGCTATCACGGTTGACTATGTTATCCTTCCGCATCTGAGGAAGGCAGACGGAACGAACTTCATCCGTCTTCGGATCACTCACAAGAGAAAATCAAAGTACATCAAGACGAACATTGCTGTCAGCCCCGAGCATATGACGCGCTCCGGCAATCTGAAGCATCAAGGCAAGATTGACCTTGCCACCGATGAAGTGAGGAAGTATCGCAGGGTTGTTGATGCGATGCCTACCTCTGCATCGGATGCTATGGATGTGGCCGAGGTTCTGCGCTATGTCACCGCAAAGCTGGCCGAGGGAGAGGAATTCCGCCTGAACTTCGTGGCCTACGGGATGAGCATTGCGGAAAAGAAGAAGGCTTCAACGGGAGAACAATATAAGGTGGCGATGCGATGCCTTGCCCGTTATTATGGTTACGACCCTGACATCAGCGAAATCACGGTGAAGTCATTGCGAGGATTCGAGGAGTTCATCAGAAAAGAACCTAAGATGTCTTGTCGGTCGCGCAAGGAGAAAGGCGAGGCGGTCAAGCTCAAGGGCGTTGTCTCAGTCCGGCAGTACCTGTCCGCTGTCCGGTTGGTGTATAAGGCTGCGAGGTTGCAGTTCAATGAGCCGGACTTGGGAATCTTCCGCCTTCCGGTAGATCCTTTCGATTATTATTCCGTTCCGAAGGCTCCGGCTCCGAAGCACCGTGACATCCCTGCCGAATGGATTCAGTTGATGATTGACCAGCGCAAGGACTTGCGAGGTACGGAGAGACTTGGAATTGATGTCTTCCTCATCAGCTTCGGCCTTATGGGGATCAATACCGTTGACTTGTTTTCAGTCGCAGAAAAACCGAAGGATGGTGTCCTGCATTACTTCCGCACCAAGACCACTGACAGCAAGGATGACAGGGCGGAGATGTTCGTGAGGATCGAGCCTTGCATCGCTGAGATAATGGCTGATTATCTGGGTAAGGAAAGGGTGTTCATATTCCATCAGATGTATCAGAAGAAGTTGAACTTCATTGCAGCTGTGAACAGGGGATTGAAGCGGTGGTACACTCGGAACAAGATTGAGAAGCACTTCACCTTCTACGCGGCCCGTCACACTTGGCCGACATTAGCGGCAAGTAAGAAGCTGGAGATTGAGGCATCAATCATCACCGATGCGCTGACGCATTCTGACAAGAGCAGAGCGATGGACAAGGTGTATACAAGAACGGACTGGGAGCGAGTCTGGGATGCTAATGCGAAGGTCCTGGGATTGTTCCGGTGGTGATGGCACGGGGTTTGTTTTCATCCACATTGTAAACAAAAATCAAGTAGTGTATGATGACAAGTTATCTAGGCGGTTCAGATATGACCGTATTCAAGAGCAAGGCGGGTGCTATGTCCTTTGCGATCCTGATGAACACGACCGTTAATTCTGATGGTCATAGGGTGGTTGATTACGATGAGACACAGAAGATGTTCGACTTCATCTGTGCGAGTGTCAGTCTTCCTGATGTGGAACGCGACGCGATGGCCGATATGGTTGATGCGCTGAAGGAGGTTCGCAAGGATAGTCCACCTGCATAGGGTGAGGATATAGAATAAAAAAGGGGGGTGATAGTTTGTCACCCTCCTTTTTTGTTTAAAACGCAGACTTGTCTACATCTGCCGGAAGTGGTATTGTCTTGCTGATGTTCTTGTGAGCCTTCTTCAAATAATTAGTCATATCAGAAGGTACATCTATATCCATAAGCCCTGTTTCTCCTGACCTGTCGTAAGTCAATCCGATGCGTAGCTTGACAAGACCTTTAGCGAATACTTCAGCTTGTTCTTCGCTAATTGTATATAATGTCACTGTCTGATGGGTTGCTCCGCGAGTACCGCGACCAATTATACTTTTTGATGCTCCTTTGCTGATGATTTCAAACACAGTTCCATCCTCGGCTTTCATCAATAGCTTCTGACCATTATGGGATGTCCATTTGCTTGATTGATCAGTTAGAGCAAGAGAAAAGACATATGCGCCAATGCCATCTTCGACCTCGTACGATAACTGACATCCGTGAGGTGATTGACCGACATACATCACCCTCATATCGGTCACGATGTGTCGCATTCCCATTTCATCGATTTCGTTTTTTGTAACCTTCTGCGCCGATGCCACGATAGGCATTAATGCGAGTAAAAGAATAATTATTCGCTTCATTGTCCGTAATGGTGTTGATAGTTCATCCATTCATCGTATAATGGCTGGAGTTCCTCGTTTAACTTTTGTATCATATCTTTTAGAATTTGTTTAGAATCCGTCTAAATCGGCCTTCTGCGGTGTTCTGACTGCGATTTGTGGCACGATTGTGTCAATGTGTGTTTGCAAACGAACACACGAAATGATGACTTATTTATTCTTTGCCTCGCAAAACTTATCAAGGATTCTCTCCATCTGCGATTGGGTTCTATCCATCTGCTGTTGCGCCTTGCTGGTCTGGTTCATTGCCATCGTGAGCTGTTCATCCTTCGATAGCAAGAGGGTGAGCAGACGATCATCCGCAGATGTGGCCACATTCGTAGCATCGCCACCGACCTGCACCGATGTCGCTCGTTCTCCAGAGGCAACGGACACCGGGCCGAATGCTTCGCCATAGAAGAACGATAGAGGCTTTCCCATTGCCTTCGCTATATCTTCCAGAAGGCCGGTTCTGATGTCATCGTGTTTCAACACAGTTGCAAGATTTTGTTGTGATCGGCCTATCATTTCAGCCATTTTATTCACTGAATATCCTTCTTGTTTCAAAAGGTTTAGGATGTGTTGTCCAGTCATACAATAAAAAATTGTTAAAATATTTACAATAAAGTATTGTTATTACAACAAAAGGTTGTATATTTGCAAAACAAACACACACCAAAGGCAAAAGTAACAATTTTTTAAAAGAATTAAAACAATGAAAAAAAGAGTAATCGCAACTGAAAACTTGTACCAGGGTAGAGCAATCCTTGAAAATAGACTGATGGAGCTTCACGAATTATTGCTGAACAATCAGCTTACAAGAAGGGATGCTATCAATGCTAATCCGTCATTCGTGGAGACTCGTGAATATGACGATCTGATTAATGAGGCAATCGCACTCAAGGGCCAGATAGAAATCTTCAAGAATGCATCAAAGGAAGTTGCTGACCTTCTGAAAGGTATGCAAGGAGAATAACACGGGAGGAGCAATCGTTCCTCCCACAAAATAGGGAAAGGATGAAGATTGAGACAATTAATGTGAGGGGAACGATGAACTCCCTGCCAGAGCAGGCAAGTGTGATGTTCACGATGGATGAGGCGAAGGACTCATACATCAGGCACACAGCCTCAAAGTTGAAGAGAGATACCGGAAAGGAATTCAAGGTGAACTACCAGAAGGGAATCGGAACAAAAGTGACACGAATAGCATAACGGACAATGGACACAATCACACTCACAACGCAGATGCTTAACGACATCATCAGGACTGCCGTATCGCAGGGCATTCGTGACTACGAAGCCAGCAAGGGCGGTGAGGTGTCATTCCGCAAGGGAGTGCAGTTGTATGGCCAGTGGTTCGTTGATGCGGTGGACAAGGGGCTTATCCGTGGCCTCAGAAGGGGAGCGAAGAGCAACAGCAAGATAGTCTATCAGATAAAGGACATCGAGGCTCAGAGGGCAAAGGAAATAGCGGAGACAAGCAGGATAATCAACTACACCAAGTAACACCAAAGGAGACATCAGTTATGAAAAGAAAGACATTACGCGCAATCATCTGCACCATCGCAGTTTCGCTCGGCATCGGAGCAGTTATCTACAATCCCGGACACCTGTTCACGGCATCGATAATCTTCGCGTTCGGGCTTATCCAATGCGAGAAGGGAGAAGAGAATGAGGAGGTGAGGTTATGAGCTGTCCGGTTTGCGCAGGATATGACTCCTACAACTGTCCTTGCTGTAGCGAGACTGTCAATATGATCATCTGCCCGGACTGCCACGGAACGGGGCTTAAGAAGCCGAGAGCCTTCCATATCTACCGCAGGGTGACCGCAGAGGTGACGGAGACCTGCTGGCAGATACTTCCGAGGGATGAGGACGCGGCGTTCGATAGAGGTGAGAACTGGTGCAGATTTCCGCGTGAGGCTTGTCCGACCTGCAAGGGTGACGGTGAGATTCCAGAGAATTACTAAGGTCGCAAGGTTTAACTGTTTCACGATAATAAGGTTTTTATGGGGATAAGCGACCTCCCCGTCAGACAGCAGAGGCAGATGCTGACTTTCCATCGGTTTTGAGTTGAATAAGTGCATCGGAGTGACTGCCTTCACTCCACAAGGGAAGGAGGCCCTGGGGGCGATAATCTGGACCGGAGTTCGAATCTCCACCTTCCCACCAGGCGCAGTGATGCGGAATGAAGCAATAATTTTTTCATATGTTAAGTTTAGGTTAGTACAAAGACCGGAAGAGTTCTTCACCAGCTTCTGACGAGTTCCCGGTCGCAGACTCAGAAGCACTCGCAGCCGTGAGGTTCCGTCACAAGACACAATTCATTAGTCAACCGGGGAGCAAGCGCTCCCCAACATTCCCGGAAAGCTGCTGGAGCAATCAACCGAGTGAAAGCGAAAACACTGCGTGATGATAGGGCGGTTCGAGTCCGCCTCACGGGAACAAAGAACAGGCCGAACACGGTGGGAGGCCGAGTAACACCAAAACACAGTTAACAATGGACAAATTTATTCTAAAGGATGACCTCGGTGACATCTTGGAAAGCATTGCCGAATCAGCAATCGAACACTCACGCGAAGTAAGTGTGGAAGTCAGATTTACTGCCTATGTGGGCGTTCAGACAATGACAGTAAGGACATCAAGGAATGGTGGTGACTTTGCCAATCTGAGCAGGGTCGAGTATCGCATCGTGGACAAGATCACTGATGACTATACGATAGTTGACGAGACTGTCGATGTCGCACTCAAGACCCTTGAGGCACTCAAGGCCGAGGAAGCAAGAAGGGAAGCAGAAAACAACAACGATAACGAATAAAACATCAAGACAATGGGACTCATTAAGAAGCCAAGCGAACTGAGTGTCAAGGCTACACTTTCAGTTCTGATCTACGGACAGCCGGGTATCGGCAAGACCACTCTCGGAGTATCAGCACCTAACGCAGTACTCTTCGACTACGATGGCGGTGTACAGCGCATCAACGGAGCGCATCAGGTGGCTACACTCCAGCCGACAAGCTGGGAGGACACCAACACAGCACTCAAGGAGATTGCAGAGGAGATGCCGGAAGTGCAGACAATCGTGATTGACACAGTGGGCAAGATGCTGGACTATATGTCTGCATACATCATCCGCAACGATGCCAAGATGGCGATGCGTGACGGAAGCCTCTCCCTGAAGGGCTACGGAGTGCGTAAGCAGATGTTCGTGAACTTCATCAAGCAGCTTGCATTGATGGGTAAGAATGTCATTTTCATTGCTCACGAAAGAGAGGAGCGCAGAGGTGAGGAGACATTCAAGAGGCCCGAAATCGGTGGATCATCAGCGAATGACCTCATCAAGGAGCTTGACCTTGTGGGTTATATGTATGCCATCGGCAAGGAAAGGGTCATCACTTTCGATCCGGCTGAGTATTACTATGCCAAGAATACCTGCAACCTTCCTGCAGCAATCAAGCTGCCGGTGGTGGTGGATGAGACCGGCAAGGCTTCGCAGAATGTGGCAATGGCTAATATCGTGAAGTCATATGAGACTGCACAGGTCAAGAGACAATCTATGACCGCAGAGTATGAGCAGGTGCTGGACATTATCGCAGAGACGATGACCTACGCCACTGATGCTGATTCGCTCAATGATGCTATGGCGAAGGTGTTCGGCCTGGAGCAGATATACGATTCGCTCCTGAAGGCTCAGAAGGCTGTTGCTGCGAAGGGCAAGGAACTCGGACTGACATACAACAAGATTTCGAAGAAGTATGAGTAATCCGAGATACAGGATTTATCCGTCATTGCTTGACAAGTTCCAGGCACTCCTTGATGTGGAGCAGACTGTCGAGGAGTTCTGGAACTTGGACAGCGAAGGCGAATACAAGGAGACTGCGGATGAGATGTCCGACAGGCTTGAAAGGGAGCTGCTTGATGCAGTGAACAGGGTGCCACGCGAACCGATTGAGGCAGCCGACAAGGGTACTTGCTTCAATGAGGTTATAGACTGCCTTATTTCGCGCAGGAAATGCGAGTATGAGGGTATGACTATCCAGAGCGAGGAAATGGGCGAGAATCGCGTGATAACCGCGAAATTGAACGGGTTTACCTTCCATTACGATGTTGCATTGTGCAAGGAGGTGGCCGAGATTCTGTCGGGCGCGATCAGCCAGCATAGATGTGAAGCGGTGATTGATACGAAGTATGGAGATGTAGAGCTTTACGGATATGCGGATGAGATTGTCGAGGATGCGGTGGTGGACATCAAGACCACAAGCCGTTATGACTTCGGCAAGTTCAGCAAGGGATGGCAGAGGCATATATATCCGTGGTGCCTTGTAGCAAGCGGTCAGATGAAGGAAGTGGCCGGATTTGAATTTCTGGTCGTGGTGTGGAAGGGTGGCACGTCTCGCACTCCTGTTCTTTCCGGTACTCTCAATGACGAGTGGTACGACTACCATCACGACCAGTCTGAGGTGGCCATCCGTCAGATATGCGAGAGGTTCATCGAATGGCTTGAGGCTCATCGTGACCAGATTACTGACAAGAAGATATTCGCGGAGGATTAACAATGACAACGAAGCTCGGATATATAGTCATCCTTCCTTGGATGCGTGAAGAACTCGATTTGAAGGGAAACGAGCTTCTTGTCTATGCTCTTATCCACGGCTTCAGTCAGGAAGCGCAGGGATGCTTCTTCGGTTCTCTGGAGTATATCAGCAAGGCGTGCGGATGTTCAAGGCCCACAGCAATAGAGACATTAAAGAAGTTGAGAGAACGAGGCTTGATTTACAAGCGCGAACTCATTGAAAACAATGTAAAGCTGTGCCAATATACTGCCATTACGGGGGGTAGTAAAGAAACTTTACCACCAGTAAAGAATCTTGACCGGGGTAGTAAAGAAACTTTACCAGAGGGTAGTAAAGAAACTTTACTCAATATTAAAACTACTATTGATAATAAAAAGATAGTAAAGGGGATTCCCACACTCTCCCTTCCTTTTTCATCTCAAAAGTTCATTGACACTTGGAATGCCTTATGCGAGGAAAAGGAATGGAAGAAGAAGACTCGCAACGCCTTGCAGTTGGCATTGAACAAGCTCGGCAGATACCACGAAGAATTTGCAATCGAACTCATCGAGAAGACAATAGCCGGAGGATGGAAGGGAGTGGTATTCGATGACACCGATGCGAAGTACCAGGAGTGGAAGTCAGCAAGACAGCAGAAGATTGACAACGCAACGCCGAGGACTGCGGTGGTTAACAAGCCGAGACAGCTTCCGGCAGACAACAATGTCGATGCGATGTATGCCCGGCTGAAAGCCAAGAAGGAAGCAGAGGAAAGGGAACTCCGCGAACAGTTACAAGAAAAGTATGGTGACACTTACCGACCGTCAGGCGGTCAAGATGATCGCTGACATTGAAAGGCTGATGCGGTCAGCCAATAACAACAAGGATTACAATTCACTGAGAAAGATTTTATTAACACTTAAAAAGAAGCAACGATATGACACTTTACACAACAGGAAAAGTTTATGAGAAAGGCGCGATCACCGAGGGTGTATCACAGCAGGGTAACGTATGGCAGAGGATGACGCTTGTCATTGAAGTTCCGGTAGGCAACTACAGCAAGAAGATGGCGTTCCAGGTCACAACGGGCAACATCCCCGGAGTGATGGCATTCAAGGAAGGAGACAAGGTAGAGGTCGGCTGGGATGTATCATCGAGAGAATGGACCAACAAGGAAGGCAAGACAAGCTGGTTCACTTCGATTGACCTCCGCACCATCAGACTCGCGGACGAAGTTCCGGCGCAGTCCATCGCATCCACTCCGATAGCGGAGGCCGGTGAGCCACAGGAGGATGATCTGCCGTTCGGCGAGTAAGTAAAAAGCGAGTAACACGAGTAAATCATACTATAATGATAAAGATTCAGATCAAGTCAATATGGGGAGAAGTCCTTTTCGAGTATGAGAAGGAGAACAACACCCTAAAAGACACATTGATTGAGGCGATAAAGAGTGGCGCAAACCTCAGTGGCGCATACCTCAGTGGCGCAAACCTCAGTGGCGCAAACCTCAGTGGCGCAGACCTCAGAAGCGCAGACCTCAGTGGCGCATACCTCAGAAGCGCAAACCTCAGTGGCGCAGACCTCAGAAGCGCAAACCTCAGTGGCGCAAACCTCAGTGGCGCAGACCTCAGAAGCGCAAGAGAAGTTCCTTATGTGCCTTTTGCCTGCCCTTCGGATGGTGCATTCATAGGATGGAAGAAGGTGAAAAACTGTCTTGTGATGTTAGAGATTCCCGAAGATGCGAGACGATGCTCATGCATTTCGCAGAAGTGCAGATGTGACAAGGCAAAGGTTCTGGGAATTACTGACCTTAATACCAACGAATCTGTCTCGGAGATTAAGAACACCTCATATTCTCCTGCTGTAACTTATGTAGTCGGAGAGATGGTATATCCCGATTCATTTGATGATAACCGATGGAACGAGTGCTCGCATGGCATCCACTTCTTCATCAACAAGCAGAGCGCAATAGATTATTGAATTTCGAGAGATAAACACCAAGGAGAAAAGACATGAATACATTTGAAAAGACAATCAAGGATTACCTTGACAAAGTGGCGCAGAGCGATGCCGTATTCGCTCAGAAGTATGATGAAGGAAAGAATATCGAAGGATGCTGCAAGTACATCATCTCGGAAGTGAAGAAGTCCGGAAGGCAGGGATTCGCTGATGAGGAAATCTACGGAATGGCAATACACTTCTACGATGAGGGTCTTGAGACACCGGAGGGAGCAATCAAGTGTGATGTCGTAGTGAACCACACTGTCGAGCTGACCGAGGATGAGAAGGCCAGACTGAAGGAGAAGGCAATGGCCGAGTACAAGGAGAAGATCATCCGCGAGGAACAGGCCAAGGCGGACAAGGCAAGAAAGGCCGAGGAAGCCAAAGCGAAGAAGGCGGCCGAGAAGGAGAAGGCACGCAAGGAGGAGGAAGAACGCAAGAGGAAGGAATGGGAGACAGCCGATTTGTTGTTCGCTTTCGATGAGGAGGATGAGTAATGCCACGGCTGACAATCAAGACACGCAGGGAAATAGTGAGGCTCAGTTCCTCACTCCCTGCTATGAGCGCAAGGCTTGAAAGGGAGTCACGTAATCTATGCGGAACCGCCTGGATCGGAAATAAGGTAGGATGGTGTGATGTCTGCGGAGAGGAGTTCGAACACCAGCTCTGGGATAGCAAGAGGAAGGAGATACGATGCCCGAAGTGCGGAGCGAAGGTGTCACTCAAGAAGTCACCGCAGAAGCGGGTGTCGAACAATACCTACTACTTCCAGGAAGTGACCGCGATAGAAGGATGGCAGGTGGTTCGGACCTGGTACTGCTCAAGGAGATCGAAGCGTTTTCCGATGTCGGTCAAGTATGAGGCGAGGGAGGTGTATCAGAGGTTCATCCGCAAGGCCACCGTTCCGGTCATCATCGGTCTGGGAGTGCAGGGCGCATCATACTACTGCGACCTATGGAAGTGGAACAGCGAGTGGAAGATCCGCAGGGAAGATGCACAGCACTGCATCGGTGCGTGGGTGGCTACAAGGCCGAAGCTGTTGCCGGAGCTGAAGATGCGGGGACTGACAAGGCTGAGTGACAACTGCTCTGCATCGAAGCAGATTGAAAAGGTGTTCAATGATTGGGAGGCGGAAGTTCTTCTGAAGGCCGGAGCAAAGGAAATGTACGACTACTTCATCACCAGCCCACGCACGATGATGAACTATTGGCCGAGCATCCGGGTGGCATTGCGACACAAGTATAAGGTCAAGGATGTGTCAATGTGGATTGACCTTCTGCGGATGCTGAATGCAGAGAGGAAGGACATCCGCAATCCGCACTATATATGTCCGGACGATGTGAAAGCTGAACACGACAAGTGGATGGAGATTCGCAGAAGAAGATGGGAGAAGGAGCAGGCAGAGAGGGAAGAACAGGAGCGGAGGGAGCAGGCAGAGCTGCTGGATGAAGATGGTCAGTCGAATGCAGACTATCGTGAAAGGCTTGGAAAGATGCTCGGAGTGGTAGTGACAGTCGGGAACATCGAGCTGAAACCATTGCAGACCATCAAGGAGTTCTACGAAGAGGGAGAAGCTATGCATCACTGCGTGTTTACAAACGGATATTACCGAAAGGACGAATGCCTGATAATCGGAGCGAGAGTGAATGGTGAGAGGGCAGAGACGATCGAGGTGGATACGAAGGAATGGCGGATAATGCAATGTCGTGGGAAGCATAATCAGGACAGCCAATACCACGAAGCAATAATGGAAGCAATGACAAACAATATGAACAAGTACAGGAGGATGGCACTATGATGAATGATCAGCAGAAGATGCAACTGCTTGTGCCACCGCACTCGTTGAAAAACTGAAGGAGGAAAAGTAATAGATAACATTTTTTATAGTTTGGTACATCATCGGAGTAATTCTTATTTGGATTTCCGAATGGAAAAGAGGTAATGTAAAACGGCTATCTCAGAAGCCTTTTATAGATACATTATATGCTATCGGAGTATCCCTTCTATCTTGGATAGCCATAGCTTGGGTTATAGCAAACATTGAAGATTTTTAAGGAGGAATAGTATGAAGATGTGGATAGCAAGAGACAAGAACGGTGATCTGTGGTTTCACGAGGAAAAGCCACACATCAATAAGTATGCGAAAGAAGATAATGCCTTTTGGTCTTCAGATGGAGAATATTACGAAGTTGACCAAGATTTCCTCCCCGAAGTGACCTTCGAGAACAGCCCTATGGAAGTTGAACTTAAATTGATAGAGAAATGAGTATAGCAGATAAATATATGCGTGAGGCTTGCGATAGGTGTGAGAGTCATGCAAAGAACTTCTCGTGCGAAGACAAACACACTTGTCCTGTGTACAAGTTGTATTGTATGGCATGCGAGAAAAAAGTAATTATTAAAAAAGATAGTTGGGAGACTCCTCCTGCACCAAGACCAGAAATGATTTAACTATGGCAACACTAACAAAGAAAGACTTAATGGTAGGTGACTTTGTGTGCGTCACTTATGAAAATGAAGGTCAAAAATTTAGGAAATGGACTTCCCTTGACTTTGCCGATGAGAAGATAGTTGATATTCAGCCGATAGAAATTACACACGCCTTCTTGCTGAGAAACAACTTTAAGAAGTTGAAAAACAGCATACCTAAATGGAGGCTTATTATCGGCAATATAGAAGTTTCAATAAGACAAAACAATCAGTATCACGAGATGGAGTATGTTAACCTATGCCACAATCCAGAAGGTGTTACTGAGGTTAATTTTAGTGGAGGTGTTGAATTTGACCGATGGTTGTGCATACACGATTTGCAACACTTCTGTAATATGTATAATGTGGAAATAGACTGGCAACCATAATGACAAAGAAAGAACTGCTTGAGGCTATCGAGGATATGCCGATGGATGCACCGATAATGGTTTGTCAAGTTGGAAGACTTATGACCGAAGTAGCAGATGCTGTGTTGAGTGAGATTCAGTTTAACAACTTAAAGTACAAGGTTATTTTTATAAAAACTCAAATAACACCGAAGATATGCTAACAGAAAAAGACTACTGCGACAATGATACTTGTGTCGCATTAAGAGAACTTGGATACAATGCCCCACAAAGACTAATTCCCGATTATTTTGTTGTCTTTGAAGTACCTCAATATGATGAGAGGATTCATCTCTACGATGCTCAGAAGTGGCTGAGGGAAGAGAAGAGGTTGCACATTGAGGTTCGTTGGTACTGCAATCTGTGGTATGACTATGAGGTCAAGGAAGCCGAAGGAAAGGTATTAGCCGAGGGTAGTGCTTTCAATACTTATGAAGATGCCTTGATAACTGCAATTTATATGGCAACTGAATATTTAAAGGAGGAGGAGAAATGAAAACACACTTTGTAGAGGTTTCTGAACTGAAAACCGACAAATGCTTTCTTGATTGGAGAATGACAGACAACTGCCTTGATTGCACTCATTTTGTTGCTCTTATCAAATCGAAAGATGGAAAGTGGAAAGTATTATGTGAAACAAAAAAGCCTACAATAGCATGAGTATGGAAGAGAAAAAAGTGAATGTTGGATTGTTTGTTGAGTTCGCTCTCTTTGTCATAATGATGTGTTCTGTAACTCAA
>JAZRAC010000003.1:0-6228 GCA_045634365.1 Bacteroidaceae bacterium
CGAGGCGCACGCGCCTCGGCTGTTTGTGTATGGTTGTTAGTTTAAAATCTCTTTTAGTTCCTCAATAATCATTCCCGTGTATATATCAACACCTTGTTTGTTCATATGGTACCAAGTGTCGAATGCGCAGCTGTCGGGGAGAGTGTGTCTGCTTGGGTGTACATTGAATGAATGGCCCATTTCATCGAGTTTTTTGCAAATGAGTTTTATATTATCTTCTTCGGCTTTATAGAGATTTTCGCAATGCACCGGCGGAGTAATTATAACGGTACATTTTTCTTCAAACTCTTTCATCTTATGTGCGAAATAGTTACAGAACTCCTCGTCTATGGGCCTGCTTTGCTTAACTTCGTCGGGGATTTTTATGCCGGGCATTGCGAAGTGTGCCACCTCGTCGCCATATTCGTTGAATCCTTTTGCCGTGTAGCATCCATCTTCGGCAGCCTCTTTGTAATTACGCAATTCTGGTATGCCTTTTATAAATATTTTCCATTGCTTAAAGTTGAGCAGATGCATCTTCCTGTATTTTAATGCTTTAAGCTGAATGGGGAGTGTTAGTGATTCTCCGTAAGGGGCAACGTCGAATTGAGCAAATTCGGGAGCGATAACCACAATATCTCCTTCGCGAAGATATGTGGAAACATCGTCAATCATAAATTTAAGCCCGATGCCTGCGTGCATACTCGTGTTTATTACAGGCAGATTTAAAGAATCGGAAATTCTTTTACTGTCAAAGCCAAAAGCTCCACTGCTGCCACTTATCAAAATTATACGAGGGCTTGGTGTATTTTCCAATAATTCGCACTTCTTGTGGTAGGCGTTGAAGTAGATGTTCTCGGGTACCGGTATTCCAAAAAGGAAGTATATGTATATTCCCGCCGGAATCAGCACAAAAATAGCAAGTTTCAGTATAAATTTTTTCATAGATGTATATAAATAGCGGTTTTAGAATTGGAAATAAATAAATGTTGCCTGTGTGCCGCTCAATGTAAAAATCATATAGATAAGTGCTGTATAGGCCGCCCAGCGTGTAATGCGGTATTTCATCAATCCGTTGCCTTTTATTTGCAGGCCGTGGGCACGGTCGCGATAAATCCACTCGACCACCAACATTATGGCTGCATATTGCAACGCTTTTTCGCCATATTCAAGCGAAGAAAAGGTGAATTCTGTGAAAATTCGTGCAATGTAGTTCCAAGCCTGTGCAATGCTGTCGGCACGGAAAATTATAAAGCCGAACATAACCAAGAGGAATGTGCCAAGCATCTGCCCCAATTCCTTGAATGAGGGCAGGTAGCGGCCTTCGGCAACCGAGTCGGTATATTTGCGGTTCTTGCCACTTAATATTATGGGAATGAAGAGTATTGCGTGGAAGGCTCCCCAAGCTACAAAAGTCCAGTTGGCACCGTGCCACAAGCCGCTCACAAGGTAGATAATCAGAGTGTTTCTCACAATCTTCCACTTGCTGCATCGGCTGCCGCCCAGCGGAATATAAATATAGTCGCGGAACCAAGTGGTGAGCGAAATGTGCCATCTGCGCCACATTTCAGCAATGTCGCGGGCAAAGAAGGGGTAGCGGAAGTTTCGCATAGCCTCAAAGCCGAACAGGCGTGCCGAGCCCAATGCAATATCGGAATATCCCGAGAAGTCGCAATAAATCTGCACGGTAAACATTACACCGCCACAAAAGAGGTTGAACCCGTCGAATCCCTCGTAGTTCCCAAAAAATGCATTTACCGCAGTTGCGCAGTTGTCGGCAACCACCATCTTCTTGAACAATCCCCACAAAATTTGTCGCAAGCCATCGACAGCCTTGTCGTAACTGAATGTTCGGGGCTTTTCAAACTGCGGCAGGAGGTTGCTTGCACGGTCGATGGGGCCGGCAACAAGCAACGGGAAGAAACTGACGTATGCAAAGAACGATACAATGTGCTTGGTGGCTTTGAATTTATGCTGGTAAATGTCGATAGTGTAGCTTAGTGCTTGGAATGTGTAGAAACTTATTCCCACAGGAAGAATAACATCGAGTGTCACCCAATTAAGTTCAATTCCTGCAACAGCAAACAATTCGGCAAGGTTCTCGGCGAAAAAGTTGTAGTATTTGAATACACAAAGAATGCCAATGTTTATGATTATGTTTGTTGCACAAGCGATTTTCTGGTAAACTCTTTTACCCTCGTATTTTTCGATGAGAACTCCGCTCAAATAGCTACTGAATGTGGTGAATGCTATGAGCAACAGGAATTTCCAGCTCCAACAGCCATAAAAATAGTAGCTTGCAACCACAATAAGAAGGTTCTGTAACTCTCTCTTCTTGAACATGAACCAATAGAGGATGAACACTATCGGTAAGAAAATAAGATACTCTAACGAATTGAATAACATTTTGTGTCGTGTGTTTGTTTATCTCCGATGCAAAGATAAACAAATATCGAACAAATATTAAATAAATGTTAAACTAAATTGTGTCTAATTTGGTGGAAAATATTCATTTATCGCTTTGTTGTCAAAGAAATAGTATATTCAAATGAAATTTCTGTACTTTTCAACAAAAACTTCCAATAATCTTTAAACAACTTTTATGCCCTCCTTTTTTCACTCTTTCTTTGTTATTTAGTTTGTGCTTAATTTCCAGCACTCCTCCTCCTCGTCAAAGAATAGTAAAAATGACATAATATGTTGATATATAAGACTGATGTTTGAACAAAAACGTATTTGAGGGATACATATTTGGTTGTATAAGGCGATAGAATGTAACGCGAAATTTAATTACCCGAATTCATTACGCGCTTAAAATCCTCTATAAAAAGAATACCTCTATTAAAGTATTCAAACGCAATGGACATTGTTTTCATTAAAGAAGGGTATTTCTCATTGTTGGCATTATAAAGGGCCTTAAACTCTTGTTCTTGGCTTTGGCCATCTACTATACTCGACCAATAGAATTGCCAGAACTGCATTTGGTGTCCTTTGTCTATTTTCAATAAACAATACATGAATACCTCATTTCTTTGCTGCATTGTGTGGCGTAACAATCCCTGCAGGTAGTTGGGTGCGTCGGCGTCGAGCGTGGCTCCAACCGACAGAGCAATGAGCCTCTTGCAGAAAAGAGTGTCATTTATTGCGGTGCAATTGCCCAATGCCTGAATGTGTTTGTAGGCAATTTTATACATTGACAAGTCGTAGCCTTTATTGCTACAATATTTGTATGTAGAATTGAATTCTTCCCAATTGTTAGGGAAGGCTCTGAAAAAGTCTAGCTGTAGCTCCTTTGCTTGTGGATCTTTTTCCAAAGTTCTATAAGCCTTGTTCAGCCTTGCTGTATCAACGGGGAAGTATTGTGCTGTGGCTGTTGTAAGTAACGTGGTAAAGAGTAGTGCGGTGAAAAATGCTTGTTTCATAATGGTGGTTATTTAAAATAGGAACTACTCGTTGTATAAATGTACATCCCTTTCTTTGTCCATTATGAATTTTTGGTCGAATGGGAATAAATGTTGTTTCTCAAAATCTATTGATGCGAAATCTGCATTTTTTCTTTCTACTATAGTATATGCTTCCACCCTACTATTTTTTATAAAAAGAATTGTGGATATTAATTCAGAGCCTGTATTTACGTTACATAAACTTTTTAATTTTTTCGACATTCTTAAATTAAGAAACACTTTTCTGTTTGTATCGAAGTAGGGGTGGATTACAAAGATGCTATCAAAATCTTTTTCGGAATAATCTTTTAGTGAGAAAGGCTTTTCAACAACTTGTTTATCAAGCGCAAGTTCTATTTGGCTTTCGGTTGGCTTTGCCCCACAACCAATAAAAGAAAGAACTATTGCTGTAAATACAATCAGATTACTTTTTAATTTGTAGCGTTCCATTATTTGCTGCATTTATTACTTGATTTAAAAGTTCTTGTTCGCTTCAATTGTTTACAATTTAGAGATACAAACTTGGCTATAAAAGGCAATAAAAGACTATTCGTCCAAATAGTGTATTCTTCTTTTTGAGTATTTGTTACGAAAACTTTCCGGGTTTTCATCCATAGTCCTGAGCTCAATCCAATTGTTTTTATCGTCGTACTTGTATTCTATTTTTATATTTGTCCAGTCGCAAGTGTCCCACGGAAGGTTCTCGCTTTTTTCTATGACATTTCCATTCTTATCTCTTTTTCTTTTGGTAATTGCGTAAATATCACCGGTTACAGCCAAAAAACACTCAACGGTTTCTGTGACATCGCTGTTATATGTGTATCGATATTTGTATGGCGGTATTCCGTCGCAATGGTATTCAAATGCATCGGTGATACGGTTGTCTTTGTCGTATGATTTCTGCATCATATATTGCATTACCATATTGGTCGTGTCGGGATATATGTAGCCATAATCTCGGCGCAATGTTATATTTTTATTATTATCGAATTCAACGATGCTGTAAGATGTCTCCTTTTGGCTGTTGTCGTAGTAATGCAGGTCTATTCTGTTGGAGCCGTTGTAGTTGTATTTACAGGAACTAATTTCCTTTCCGTCCGAGTAAGAAATAGTCTTTACGAGATGTTGTTTACTGTTGTAGACAAACAAGGTTGAATCACACCCTTGTTCATCATCATAAACAATGGAGGATACCTTGCCTTTAAGGAAACTTGTTCCGTATAAGGTGACAGCTTTTGATGAACATGCCAAGGTTGTATCTATCTTCTTGTTACTGCAAGAAAATAAAATAAAAACAAAGATATAGAGCGGCGTGCAGGCAATGAAAGTTCTACTCATATTTTTATTATTTGAAACCAATATTTATCTTAATTCCTTGTTTCCCGTATTGTTTGAAGAAATCAAAAAGTTCATTTTTTTTAGACTTGGAGTTTTTTATTGTGTAATCTTGAACTTGTTCCTTGTATTCAAGAGTGTCACCGGGCAATAGACAACCCAAGGTGTCGTCTCCATTTCTGCCTCCGTGAATAGCAATTCCGCTACGTCCTGGGACCTTGTCTACATACCAGTCAAATCTAAGATTTACATCCTCTTCTCCCCTCTCTCTTCGTTGTTTATTAATCCTCTCTTCAAGTTCGGCTTTGGGAATAATATTATATGTTCCGTACATAATAGCTTTATCACTATTTGCTATCTTTGCGCTATCGTAATTAACATGTGGCTCTAAAAAATACCCCTTCATTGAGTCTATTTTCTCGCCTTGTTCATTGTATGCTGTTGCTGTAAAAGTGCTAACCGTGCTATTCTTCCCATACCACTCTCTATTGGTATTTATTACAACATTTGTTTTTGGTTTGTTGTTTTCATCCTCTTTCGGCTCATCATACATTTTTCCCAGCATTGCTTCTTCAAAGAGGCTTGGTACTTTTTGGTTGTTGTTCAAATAATTTGCCATATGATTAAATTTTAAAATTAATAATACCGCAAAATTATTGTATGGTACTCCAATTGAGGTTGCTAGTTTGCCACTTTGTTATGCCAAGTCTATTGCGAATATACAACATCAAAAAGCGGTTGTCAATAGTTTGCCGGGGTAAATGTGTTTTTATTTTGTTTACTTTAACAAATAAAATAGGGAAACAAGTTTATTTTTACTTGCTTCCCTATTGAAAATCAGTGATTTACTAATTTGTTTTGAATCAATACTCCTCTTCGTCGAAGAATAGTAAAAATGATATAATATGTTGATATATAAGACTGATGTTTAAACAAAAACGTATTTGAGAAATTCACTTAGAGTGGATTTATTACCATAGTATATGCGGTTAGTGGATATCTTTACACGTGCTCCGGGAACTGCTGTTGCAGAATCTTGTTCACCTTCGTACATTGTTGCAATGTCGAAAATAGATAATCTTTTTGGACTCATTACTTTTTTTCGACAAAAGTAATATCCCGTATAAATTTTAAGGTTGCAGAATTAACACAATGATTAGTCCCTTACTCGATAACGGTAATCGTCGAATTTGTATTTATAACCCTCTTGCTTATATCTCTTTTCTTGCAAATGAGGAAATTCGTCGGGGTAACAGACACCGCCATTATAATAATCGAAGGCAATTGCCATTGTACGCACAACATCGGGATAATCTTCAAAATATCTGCTATATAGTTTTACGAAGTGCTCTGTCCAACTTTCGCTATATGCTACACTCGACCAATAGAACGACCAAAATTGAAGTTGATAAGCTTTGAATAGACGCATTACGGCAAACATCATCGTCTTTTCATGCTTTAACATTGCCAT
>JAZRAC010000004.1:0-60119 GCA_045634365.1 Bacteroidaceae bacterium
GTGTCGGTCATACCGTAAGAAGCGGGACCGGCAGCCATATTGTCGGGGTGCAATGTGCGACCTGTACCACCACCAGAAGCTACCGAGAAGTAGTTTTTGCCGGCGAGGATGCGCTCCTTCTTATATGTACCTGCAACGGGGTGCTGGAAGCGCGTGGGGTTGGTAGAGTTACCTGTGATAGATACGTCTACGCCCTCTTTCCACATAATTGCAACGCCTTCACGAACATCGTCGGCACCGTAGCAACGTACTTTTGCACGGGGGCCGTCGCTGTAAGCAATTTCACGCACGATGTTAAGCTCGCCTGTGAAGTAGTCGAACTGTGTCTGCACGTATGTGAAGCCGTTGATGCGAGAGATAATCTGCGCAGCGTCTTTGCCAAGGCCGTTGAGGATGCAACGGAGTGGCTCTTTACGCACTTTGTCGGCTTTTGCAGCAATTTTAATAGCACCTTCGGCTGCTGCGAACGACTCGTGGCCTGCCAAGAATGCGAAGCACTTTGTCTCTTCGCGCAACAGACGTGCAGCGAGGTTACCGTGGCCGATACCTACTTTGCGGTCGTCGGCTACCGAACCGGGGATGCAGAATGCCTGCAAGCCTAAGCCTATTGCCTCGGCTGCATCAGCAGCGTTGGAGCAACCTTTCTTCAATGCGATGGCAGCACCTACTACATAGGCCCATTTTGCATTCTCGAAACAGATGGGCTGTGTCTCCTCACAAGTTTTGTAAGGGTCGATGCCATACTGCTCGCAAATTTCGTTAGCCTCTTCGATGCTGGCGATTCCATTCTCGTTCAATACTGCAAGGATCTGCTTGATACGACGATCCTGACTTTCAAATTTTACGGGTCTTATCATAGCTTTGTCCTCCTTATTCTTTACGTGGGTCAATGTATTTAACTGCACCGTCCTCTTCTTTGAAGCGGCCGTATGTCTTTGTAAGGCTCTTTACAGCCTCGTTTGCGTCGGTACCTTTCTTAATCTCGTCCATAAGCTGGCCAAGGTTGATGAATTGGTAACCGCAAATCTCGTCGTTCTTGTCGAGAGCGAGTTTGGTGATGTAACCCTCGGCCATTTCCAAGTAGCGTGAGCCCTTTGCGAGTGTGCCATAGAGTGTACCTGTCTGGCTGCGGAGGCCTTTACCCAAGTCTTCCAAGCCTGCACCGATGATGAGACCACCCTCGGAGAAAGCCGACTGGCTGCGACCGTAAACAATCTGCAAGAATAACTCGCGCATAGCGGTGTTGATTGCGTCGCATACAAGGTCGGTGTTAAGAGCTTCGAGAATTGTCTTGCCGGGGAGAATTTCCGATGCCATAGCAGCAGAGTGTGTCATACCCGAACAGCCGATTGTCTCTACAAGAGCCTCCTGAATGATACCGTTCTTAATGTTCAAAGACAGTTTGCAAGCACCCTGCTGGGGAGCGCACCATCCAATACCGTGTGTGAAACCTGAAATGTCGGCAACCTCTTTTGCCTTAATCCATTTGCCCTCTTCGGGAATGGGTGCGGGGCCGTGGTTGGGACCTTTTTTTACTACACACATGTTTTCTACTTCGTGTGAATAAACCATAATTTTTTATGTTTAAATTGTGAAACTGGTTGTTGGTTTTATACCTCTTTCAATTTGCGAAGATAGTGAAAAATATAAATAGGCCAAAGAATGACTGTGGAAATATTTGTGAAAATTCTTATTATGCTAAAAAAATATAATAAATATACTCTATTCTGTGTGCGCGTGCGTATTTTCCAAATTTTTGTTCATATCTTTGCATATTGTGCAAAAATAAAGGCTGCACTCACTTTGAAAAGTAACCAAAGTGAACTTTGTGTTTTTTGGATTAGTAATGATTTTTATGTAAATTTTTTGAATATGAAGAATAAGTTTTTAAATCTATTATTCTTTTTTGCTGTTGGAGTGGGGATTGCTGGTTGCGATGATCCCGAGGTGTCGATGTTTCATCAAGGAGTATTTGAGAATGTCTTCGATGTTAAGATGGGTAGTATCTGCCCGGCCTTTTCCGATGATGAGTATACTGTGAACAATCTCTCGGAAATGGGGTTGAGAGAGGGTGACCGTGCCTATTTGAAAGTGAGCTATGTTTACGATGTATATTCAATGCCCACCCCCTATATGAATATAGAAGAGTGTTACACAAAGGTTCCTTTCCTTTCTATGAGCAAGAAGGGTAGTTTCGACAAGAAGCTTTTCAATTCCCCCCTTGCAGGCATTGCCCCTATCTATTTCTTTACAATAGACGGGCAGGTGTCGAGCGAGGCGGCTACCTATATTTGGGCCGACGACGCAACACAGAATGTGGCTGTGAGATATGACAAGAATTATGTGGGAGAGTTCAAGATGACGCTCGACAGTGTGCGCGAGAGTGTTGCCTTCTTTCGTCTTTATGCCAACCTGTCACCGGCCAATGGTCGTGTGGACAGCAATACTTTCCCGTTTGAGAATGACCCCGACCAGGTGTGTAAGATTCTCTCTTTTAAGATGGATTGGGATATGTTGAGAAACGAACTTTCCACAGCAGATATGAATGCAATTTCAGCACAGCAGGTATTGACAAGCTGTATTTCGGTTGCAGTGGAAGGTTGCAAGACCGATGAGAAAGGAATGTATATTCCCAATCGCGGTTACACCATAGATAAATTTAAAAACCCTTTGTACACCGGTAACTGATAAAAAAGCGGTAAAGGCTTTATTTGCGGAATGGATTTTAAAAAGTTGATACACTTGGTTACAATATTGCTTACACGCCCGGCAATGGCGTGGAAGGGCTTTTCGCATAGTAACAACAGGGTTGCTATGCTTAATGAGTATCTCTATCCGCTTATAATGCTCTGTTGCCTCTCTTCGTTTATAGGTGGCATTTGGGGGTATGGCTTTGAGTATGAAAATATATACTATATTCTCATAAGAACAGGCGTGCTATTTGCCTCTCTTTTTATCTCCTATCATCTGTTGGCGTTCTTTATTTCGAAGTTCACCTCTTTTTATATGAAGGCCGATTATGAACGTTTGACAACCGACCTCCTTGCCGGTTATTCTATGGTGGTGGTATTGTTGTTGGAAATTTGCCTCGGGCTTTTCCCAAATTTCAGAATAATAGGGTGGATATTACAGTTTTATACGGTGAAGATAGTGTGGGATGGTGCTGCCGTGCTTATGCGTGTGCCCGAGGAGCGTCGTCTCTCCTATTCTATTTTAGTGTCGTTATTGGTTATTTTCGTGCCGGTAGCGGTGGGTGTGGTAATGTCGATGCTCTCGGTTAATTTCGGGTAAAAAAAGTTATGGATAAGAAGGTTAATAATATAAATATAAAGAACAAACGGGCTACTTTCGATTATATAATAACCGACACGTACACCGCAGGCATTGTGCTCACGGGTACCGAAATAAAGTCGATACGTTTGTCGAAGGCGAGCCTTGTCGACACGTATTGTACATTCATCAACGGTGAGTTGTGGGTGAAGAATATGCACATTGCCGAATATTTCTATGGTTCCTATAATAATCACGTTGCTCGTCGCGACCGCAAACTGTTGCTTGAACGTAAAGAACTGAATAAACTGAAACAGGCGGTAAAGAATCCTGGATTTACAATAGTGCCCATTCGTTTGTTTATAAATGAAAAGGGGCTTGCCAAGCTGGTAATAGGGCTTGCGAGGGGCAAGCACGAATATGACAAGCGCGAAACGCTGAAAGAGCGTGACGACAAGCGCGAAATGGATAGAATGAAGCGTAATTTTTAATAAATGAGAAGGGGCTGTCCACAGGGATAGCCTCAATTACCTTATATATAATATGAACTTAAAGGAGGCTTTAAAAGAGAGGATACTTGTGCTCGACGGTGCAATGGGTACTATGATTCAGCAGTATGCCTTGCAGGAAGAGGAGTTCCGTGGCGAGCGTTTCGCTGCTCACTCCACACAGTTGAAGGGCAACAACGATTTACTTGTGCTCACTCGTCCCGATGTAATTACCGCCATTCACGAAAAATATCTCCTCGCGGGCGCCGATATTATAGAGACCTGTACTTTCAATGCCAACAGAGTGTCGCAAGGCGACTATGGTTGCGATGGCCTGTGTGCCGAAATTAACCGTACCGCGGCCTGCATTGCCCGTGCCGCAGCCGACAAAAATTCCACTCCCGAAAAGCCACGCTTCGTGGTGGGCTCCGTGGGCCCCACAAGCCGCACTTGCTCCATAAGCCCCGATGTTGAAAATCCCGCCTCGCGCAATATTACATTTGATGAGCTTGTAGAGGCATACACCGAGCAGATGGTAGCACTCATAGAGGGTGGGGTAGATGCTCTGCTCTGCGAAACAATCTTCGATACTCTAAATGCAAAGGCTGCGGTTTATGCAGCCGACGAGGCGATGAAGATTGTCGGGCGTGAACTTCCCATTATGCTCTCCTTTACCATTGCCGATGGTAGCGGGCGCATTCTCTCGGGGCAGACGATAGAGGCCTTCGTGGCATCGGTAATGAGCCGAAATATACTTTCGATAGGCCTTAACTGCTCGTTTGGTGCCGGTCAGATGAAGCCCTTTATCAAGCGTTTGGCCGACATTGCTCCTTGCTATGTGAGTGCCTATCCAAATGCCGGCCTTCCCAACGAATTGGGACAATATGACCAGACTCCTGCGCAGATGGCAGCCCTTGTTGCCGAATATATAGACGAGGGGCTTGTGAACATAATTGGTGGCTGCTGTGGCACCACCGATGAATATATAGCCCTGTTTACCACACTTGTAGAGGGAAAAAGGGTGCGTCGCCCCATTGCCTATCCTGCGGAAATGTGGCTGTCGGGGCTCGACCGATTGGTGGTGAACCGCAGTATGAATTTTATAAATATAGGTGAGCGATGCAACGTGGCCGGCTCACGCAAATTCCTTCGTCTGATAAACGAAAAGAACTACTCCGAGGCGTTGAAGATAGCGCGTCGTCAAGTGGAGGATGGAGCGCAGGTGCTCGATGTTAACTTCGACGATGGCCTTCTCGATACAAAGGCCGAAATGGTTAATTTCCTGAATATGCTTGTCAGTGAGCCCGAAATTGCCCGTCTGCCGGTGATGGTCGACTCTTCCGATTGGGAGGTGATTGCCGCCGGTCTCAAATGCCTGCAAGGGCGTGCCATTGTGAACTCCCTTTCGCTAAAAGAGGGCGAGTCTCTTTTTATGGCCCGTGCCACCGAAGCTAAACGCTTGGGTGCCGCCGTCGTGGTAATGGCATTCGACGAGGAGGGGCAGGCAACCACATTCGAGCGAAAAATAGGAGTCTGTGCCCGTGCCTATAAACTATTGGTGGAACAGACTGGTTTTGAACCCCACGATATAATATTCGACCCCAATATACTTGCCGTTGCCACAGGCATCGAGGAACACGCGGCCTATGGCATCGATTTTATACGTGCTTGCGCGTGGATTAAAGAAAATCTGCCGGGTGCACACATAAGTGGCGGAGTGAGCAACCTCTCGTTCTCGTTCCGTGGCAATAACTATGTGCGCGAAGCTATGCACGCAGTCTTTCTCTATCACGCAATAGCGGCAGGAATGGATATGGGCATTGTAAATCCGCAAGCGACGGTGCTCTACGAGGATATTCCTTTGCTTTTGCGCGAGGCAATAGAGGATGTGGTGCTCAACAGAACCGCCGGTGCTACCGAAAAGCTCATTACTATTGCCGAGGAGATGAAAGGCAAGGAGGTGAAGACCGCTAACGGCAACGACGATGCTTGGCGTGCCGCAACTGTGGAGGAGCGTCTTAAAGTGGCACTTGTAAAGGGCGTTGGCGATTATCTTGAAGAGGATATTTCCGAGGCGGTGGCGAAATACAAGACCGCCATTGCTGTGATAAGCGGCCCGTTGATGGCCGGAATGAACTACGTGGGCGAGCTCTTTGGCGAGGGAAAGTTATTCCTGCCACAGGTGGTAAAAACCGCTCGCACAATGAAGCAGGCAGTAGCCTTTCTGCAACCGCTGATAGAGAGTGACAAGGAGGCTGATGCAGCATCGGCCGGCAGGGTGGTGATAGCTACCGTTAAGGGCGATGTTCACGATATTGGCAAGAATATTGCGGGCGTGGTTATGGGATGTAACGGCTACGAAATAACAGACCTTGGTGTTATGGTTCCTGCCGAGAGGATTGTGGCCACGGCCTTGGAGCAACGTGCCGACATTGTGATATTGAGCGGTCTTATCACTCCCTCGCTCGAAGAGATGATAACCGTGGTTAAGGAACTTAAAGCGGCCGGTTGCAACATCCCCGTGATGATTGCCGGAGCCACCACCAGCCCCCTGCATACGGCACTGAAAATTGCTCCTGCGTACGACGGGCCGGTGATACACGTTAAGGATGTGTCGCAGAATGTTATTGTGGCCGCAAAATTGTTGGGTGACGCATCTGTTCGCAAGGCGTTTGTGGAAAATGTCGTCACCGAGCAACAGGCACTGCGTGAGCAGGCTGCGGCAAAAGAGCCGCAAGCGTTGCGCTCACTTGACGAGGCACGTGCCAATCGTTTGAACCTTTTTTGATGATAGATAGAATAGAGAATGAACGAACAGAAAATGTACAAAGGCCTTACAAAGGCCGAGGTTGAGGAGAACCGCGCAAAGTATGGTTCCAATGTGCTCACTCCTCCCAAAAAGGAGTCGCTGTGGAAAAAGTTTCTCGAAAAGTTCGAGGACCCCATAATAAAGATACTTCTTTTCGCGTGGGTATTGTCGATGGTAATATCGGCGGTACACTGCTGGGGACCCGAACAGAAGGGCTTTGAGGCCTTCTTGGAGCCTCTCGGTATATTTTTTGCAATATTCCTTGCAAGCACCATCGGCTTTGTGTTTGAGGTTAAGGCGGCTCGCGCCTTTGAGGTGCTGAATACCGTGAACGACGAAGTGATGGTAACTGTGGAGCGCGACGGCAAAGTGCAACAGGTGTCGCGCAAGGATGTTGTTGTTGGCGATATTGTGCTGCTGAACACCGGCGACGAGGTTCCGGCCGATGGCACACTGCTCGAATGTACATCGTTGCAGGTGAACGAGTCGACTCTCACCGGCGAGCCTGTAATCTCAAAAACCACCGTCGAGGCCGATTTTGACAGTGAAGCAACATACCCTTCGAACAGGGTGATGCGCGGTACCACAGTGGTAGATGGCTATGGAGTTATGCGCGTGGAGCTTGTGGGCGACGCTACCGAGTATGGCAAAGTGAACCAAGGGGCCCTCATTGACAATGATATTGAAACGCCTTTACAGTTGCAGTTGAAACGCCTTGCCGGTGTTATAAGCAAATTTGGTTATGCGGCGGCGGTAATTATATTCCTGTTGTTGAGTGGAAAGGTTTTTCTTTCGGGTGAAGCAATCTCTACAATGGAGATTGTATCTTCGCTGCTCAACAGCTTTATGATAGCCGTTACGCTCATTGTAGTATCGGTGCCCGAGGGATTGCCTATGAGCGTTACTTTGAGCCTTGCGCTGAGTATGAACCGTATGCTGAAAACCAATAATCTTGTGCGCAAAATGCACGCTTGCGAAACAATGGGTGCCGCCACTGTTATATGTACCGACAAGACCGGAACACTCACGCAGAATCGTATGCAGGTGTACGAAACGAACTTCTTTGCCGTGGAGAATAATGCCTTGGGCAACGACGAGGCGAGCCGTTTGATAGAGGAGGGCATTGCTGTTAACTCCACAGCCAATCTGAACAAAGAGGAGGGCGAGGTTAAGACCATTGGTAATCCCACCGAAGCGGCACTGCTTCTGTGGCTCAACAAGCAGGGCATCGATTATGCTCCGTTGCGTGCATCGGCCGAGGTTGTGAGCCAGCTTACATTCTCCACCGAGCGCAAATATATGGCAACGGTGGTTAATTCTCCGTTGATAGGCAAAAAGGTTCTCTATGTGAAGGGGGCTCCCGAAATTGTACTATCGCTCTGCGAGCGTGTGGCAACCACGGGCGGTAAATACAACACCGTGGAGGAGAGCCGCAAGGCAATAGAGGCTCGTTTGCTAGAATATCAGAGTATGGCTATGCGCACATTGGGGTTTGCCTGCAAAGTGCTCGATGAGGGCGACGATGAGGCTCCCTACGAGGATGGTCGTTTGTCGGCCGGCCTCTCTCTCTCCTTCTTGGGCTTTGTGGCAATTTCCGACCCTGTGCGTGCCGATGTTCCCGAGGCTGTGCAGCGTTGTTTGAGCGCGGGCGTAGATGTTAAAATTGTTACCGGCGACACTCCCAACACTGCACGCGAGATTGGTCGCCAGATAGGAATATGCAATGCCGATACCCCTGCCGAGGCTATTATCACCGGTCCCGACTTTGAGGCGTTGAGCGACGAAGAGGCTGCGAAGCGTGTAATGGGGCTTAAAATTATGTGTCGCGCCCGCCCGATGGATAAACAGCGCCTTGTACATCTGTTGCAGGAGCAGGGTGCCGTTGTTGCGGTAACGGGCGATGGCACAAACGATGCTCCGGCGTTGAAGGCTGCACAGGTGGGTCTCTCTATGGGCGACGGAACATCGGTGGCGAAGGAGGCAAGCGATATTACCATAATAGATAATTCATTCGAGAGTATCACCCGTGCGGTAATGTGGGGGCGTTCACTCTACAAGAATATACAGCGTTTCCTCTTCTTTCAACTTACCATAAACGTGGCGGCCTGCTTCATAGTGATGCTTGGCTCGCTTGTGGGAACATCGTCGCCCCTCACAATAACGCAGATGCTGTGGGTGAATCTCATTATGGATACATTTGCGGCGGCGGCGCTTGCCTCGTTGCCTCCCAGCTGGGCGGTTATGAAGGAGAAACCTCGCAAGAGTGGCGAGAATGCCGATTTTATTATAACCCGCAATATGGCATTTAATATATTTGCCTACGCCATTGTATTTGTGGCAGTACAGATGGCACAACTGTTCTACTATAAAGCCGATGGGGTAATTACCCCCTATGAAATGTCCTCCTTCTTCACAGCTTTTGTTATGCTGCAATTCTGGAATATGTTTAACGCAAAGGCCTATATGTCGGGGCAATCGGCTTTCAGTGGGCTGTTCAATGGTGCCACCTTCTTGCTTGTGGTTGCGATTATACTCATAGGGCAGTACCTCATAGTCACTTATGGCGGAACAATGTTCAACGTGGTGCCGCTTGGTGCAGAAATGTGGGTGAAGATAATTGTGAGTACCTCGTTGGTGCTTATTCTACCCGAACTTTTCAGAGCCTTCGCGAAGATTTTTCGTTGGTTGGGCCGTAAGCCTTTAAAACAGTAATTACTAAAAAACGACAAAATATTATGGAATCAGTTGCTTTTATAGAGTGGTGCTTGGAGCACCTTAATTATTGGACAATCACCCTGTTGATGACCATCGAGAGCTCTTTTATCCCCTTCCCCTCGGAAGTGGTGGTGCCCCCTGCTGCGTGGCTTTCTGCCGACTCCGAAAGTGGGCTTAATATTTATCTTGTGGTCTTTTTTGCGACTTTGGGCGCAATGCTCGGAGCTATAATAAACTACTATCTTGCTTTGTGGTTGGGACGTCCCATTGTATATAAATTTGCCAACAGCCGCTTGGGGCATATATGTCTCATCGATGAGGCTGCTGTTAAGAAAGCCGAGGAGTATTTCGACAAGCGCGGTGCTGCCTCCACATTCATCGGTCGCCTCATTCCCGCCGTGCGTCAGCTTATTTCAATTCCCGCCGGCCTTGCCCGAATGAAGGTGAGTACTTTCCTCATTTTTACTGCTCTTGGTGCCGGAATATGGAACGCTGTGCTTGCAGCTCTCGGCTGGTACCTGTCGAAAGTGCCCGGCATTGAAACAAAGGAACAACTTATTGAGAAGGTTACAGTTTACAGCCACGAGATTGGCTACTGCTTTATTGCTCTTGGAGTGTTCATCGTGGGTTATCTTGTGTATAAGGGGTATAAAAAGTAATAAAATATTTATTTTCCACAAAAAAACCTTCACTGCTCGGTGAAGGTTTTTTTGTGGAAACAGATACGCAATATCACATATTTACCTCTACAATCTTTGAGAAGCTGTTCCAGCCGTTGGTGTTGCGATAAGCATCCTTCGCACCGCGTGGTACATAGAGTGTGCAATATTCTGCAATGCTGCCGAATGTGCTCTTGTCTACCGCAAATAGCCTGTCGGCAGGAATGTGTGAGGTTATTTTTGTGAGTTTGTTGCAACCGTCAAACGCAAAAGCACCAATATGGGAGACTCTTTTTCCAATTGTCACCGTTGTGAGATTGTGGCAATTGTCGAATGCGTAATTGCCGATAGTTTTAACTTTATCGGGGATTACCAGCGTGCTATAAGCACAGTGCGATAGTGCAGCCTCGCCTATGTAAACAACATTGTCGGGGATTGTAATTTCGGCGAGTTTTTCGCACCACTGAAAAGCGTATGAACCTAAATGTGTCAAGCTGTCGGGCAAGGTAACTTTGTTAAATGGGCAAAGGTAAAAAGCATAATCGCCTATATGTGTCACACTTGACGGAATGTCTATTTCTCTCAAATTAATCATCTCCGCAAAGGCACTATTCCCAATCTTTATAACACTCTCAGGAATCTTGCTGTTTTTGCAACCGGCAACGAGCGTGTTTGTCGCTTTTTCTATTATGGCGTTGCAATTCTCGCGACTGTCGTAGCGTGCGTTGTTTTTATCTACCACAATGCCTTGCAGATAAATATTGCAATCGGTAATACCTACTCCAATGAATTTTACACTTTCGGGAATGAACAAGGTGCTGTCGATGGCGCTTTGCGAGAATGCGTAATTGCCAATGGAATCGACTCCGTTGGGTATTATAATTCGTTTGTTGTAGTTCTTTCTTATCGCATCATCACCGATAGAGGTTACCCTGAAAGTGCGTCCTTTGTGCTTAACCGTTGCCGGAATAACCACAATATCTTTATATTCGCCAATAACCTCGTCGTGTCTTTCTCCCTGGTACGTAACCTCTACGGTGCGCTTGTCGTGGTTTTTTATGCGGTAGAAAATGTCTCCTTCTTCGAATTTTTCGGGAAATTTTTGCATTTCCCAACCAATGTAGTTGGTTATATTCTCGTATAGTGTGGTTCTTGTGAATGCTACGCACAAGGAGAATGCTGCAATTATGGCTGTTGCAACCAATAACAATGTATTGCGCTTCCTGTTCTTTATTTTGAACAAAATATTATCGACGGTGGGATAGCGTTTCTCTTTCTCCTGTTGCAAGCAACGCTTTTTAATCTGCTGCAAACTATGTGGAAGCTTTTTATTGCTCTTTTCTTCTATATATTGTAAAATACAGCCTACGCTGTAAATGTCGGCGCGAATGTCTATGTTCGCAGGATTTTGTTCGTTAATTTCAGGTGCCGAAAAGCCTTTGGTGCAACCGCCGGTATAGTCGTTGGCGTCGTTTATGCAGAATCCAAGGTCTATGAGTTTAACCTCGGAACTTGCCTTGGTGAGCATAATATTCTTGGGGCTTAAATCAAGAAATATTATGTTGTTCTTGTGCAAGGCTTGCAGGGCTAAAAGAGTCTGCGAGATTAATTTATAAAGAATCTTTGAGTCGTTGAAGAACTTTGGCTCTTTATCGAGTAGCTCTTTAAGATTCCAACCATTTATAAATTCCATTAATATATATGGGCCCTCTTTGTCCTCACCCATGCTTATGTATTTTATAATGCCGGGGTGATTTATGGATTTTCCGGCCTCAAACTCTTTTATAAACAGTTGCTTGTGGCGTGTGTCATGTATATATTCGGGACGCAGCCGTTTCATAAAATATATACGGCCGTTTATGCGCACTTTGTATGTTAACGATGTGCCGCCTGCGTTGTTAAGCTGTTCGGCTTTTTCAAAATTTATATAATCGTCGAATATTTCCGATGTTTCCATAGCTTTTTATAGGTTTTGTCCGTGGATGGATTGCTTGAATTTAAACAGTTTTTTAGATTATTCTGAATTTTATTCCTCCTATTCTGCCACAAATATAGTTGGTGGGTGCTTTGCCCTCGTGTATGAGGCAATTCAAGATTAATGGCTCGCCATCGATAAGCAGGCTCAATAGAAATGTGTCGCCCTCGCTTAATTTGCTGTTTGTGCTCTTTAATACCTTGAATACACTCATTCCTTCATACTGCACAATCACGCAACGGTTGGGGCGCCATTTAATCTCAATTCTGCAATCTTTTTGTATGTCCCTTGTCTGCAAAAAATTGTTGGGCAGGAAATGGCTCTCAATCTCTTTCTCTTCTCCTTGACAGAACTCTTCGTAGTTTATGTATCCGACATATTGTGCAAGAATGTTGAGTGTGTTTCTGTATGGTGTCTTCTGTCTTGCTTCTCCCAAATAGCCCCAAAAACGTTTAAGAGTAATAGAGGCTATATATTGATGTGTGCTGTCGAAGATGCGCATTGCAAGAAAATCGAAATCTCGTGGAGTCAGCATTTTCCGTCCGGCAACTTTTTCACAACTTTCTCGCAGTTTCTCGTAGCTGTCGCTTGTTGTCATTCTTTCGTAATAGATTAAAAGGTTGTTTAAATTTCTTGTAAAATATATCAAAGCTGAAACATCACTTTGTTCAGCGTCTATTTTTTTTTCGTGTGTAAATTTAATTATAAATAATGTATAGAGGGGTGAAAAATATCAAAAAATGATTTTGTGGGGGGGTGAAAGGGATAAAAAAGAACTAAGAAGAATTAAAAATGGTGAAACATTCGGCTTCTATAAGAAAATATTTTTAGAAATTCAAACAGCTTCTTAAAATGTATTTTTAAGAAAAATCGGTGGAATTGCTTAAAAATGATAATTAATCACTATCTTCGCGGTTGATACATTGATAATAATTAAAAACAGATATAAATGAAGACACGTCTCGAACACGATTCATTGGGCGAAATTCAAGTTCCCGCCGATGCGTATTATGGTGCTCAAACATTGAGAGCGTTAGTTAATTTCAAGGATGTAAGTGGCTTGTCCATTGGCGAGCACCCTTATTACATTAAGGCCTTGGCAATGGTGAAGTGGGCTGCGGCGCACGCCAATGTTTCGCTTGGTTCGCTCGATGAGGAGATTGGAACAGCCATCAAGAAGGCTTGTGAGGAGATTATGGAGGGTGCATTGAGCGACCAATTTCCCATAGACCTCATACAGGGTGGTGCGGGTACATCAACCAATATGAATATTAACGAGGTTGTTGCCAACCGTGCGTTGGAGATTATGGGCCACAAGAAGGGTGAGTATCAATATTGCAGCCCCACAGAGCACGTAGACCTCTCGCAGTCGACCAACGACGCTTATCCCACAGCGTTTAAATTGTGTTTCATACTGCACAACGAAGACCTTGTGCGCGAATTGCAGCGTCTTATCAACGCTTTCCGTGCAAAGGGCAAGGAGTTTGATCACATTATTAAGATGGGACGCACACAGTTGCAGGATGCTGTGCCAATGACTCTTGGACAGGAGTTTGAGGCCTTCGCGGTTACTCTCGACGAGGAGGTGAGCCGCTTGAACGAGGTTGCCGGCCTTTTCTTGGAGGTGAACTTGGGAGCAAGTGCCATCGGAACAGGTATTAACACCGTTCCCGGTTATTCTCACACGGCGGTGGATGCATTGCGCGTTATTTCGGGTAAAAAATTTGTGCTTGCCGGTAACTTGGTGGAGGCTACTTCCGATGCAGGTTCGTCGGTAATGTACTCGTCGGCATTGAAGCGTTTGGCGGTGAAACTGTCGAAAATTTGCAACGACCTTCGCCTGCTTGCGAGCGGCCCCCGTTGCGGTCTTAACGAGATTAATCTGCCTGCCGTGGTTCCCGGTTCCAACCTTATGCCCGGCAAGGTGAACCCCGTTATTCCCGAGCTTGTAAACCAAATTTGTTACAGCGTGATTGGTAACGACCTTACAGTGACTTTTGCTGCCGAGTCGGGCCAGTTGCAGCTGAATGCAATGGAGCCTGTGATAGTTCACTCTATGCTCTCCTCTATTCGTATGATGCTCAAAGGCCTTACACGCTTGCGTGTGCTCTGCGTCGATGGAATTACTGCCAACGAGGGTCACTGCAAAGAGCTTGTACTTGGCAGCATAGGTATTGCCACTGCGCTTAACCCTGTTATTGGATTCGAGAATACTGACCGCTTGGCCAAGCGAGCCTTGAAAGAAAATCGCGGTATTTACGACCTTGTGCTCGAAGAGAATTTAATCTCGAAGGAGGAACTCGATGAACTGCTCCGTCCCGAAAAGATGATTTCTCCCTATTTGTTGAAGTCCAAACGCCGCTACTAATAGAAAATTTATATTCATTCTCTACGGCCCGCTTGCAGGCGGGCCGTAGGTGTTTAAGTGATTACCTATTATGAGAAATTTGCTCATTACAATTTTTTGCCTATTGCTTCTTGCTTGCAACGAGCATAAGCCTGTGCCAAAGGTGGATGTAATAAAGAATATCCCCATAGTCGTGCCACAATTGCCACAAGAGGTTGGGCTCTCTCCCGAGGCTTATCAGCAGAGGGTTTCTGTGAATTTTGGTGCCGAGGGAGTGGTAGCGTCGGAACTGCCCGATGGCGTGAATGCCAGTGTAAACGGTTCCAACGTGGTTATACGTTCAAGCGTTCCGGGAGTGGAGTATATTGTGAGCGGTGTCACCGACAATGGTTCTTTGTTGCTGGTGAGCGAGTTTTCTCCCCTGCTCACCCTCGATTCTTTGGATATTCACTCTATGGGGTGCGATGCGCTTGCAGTATCGTCGAAAGAGAAGATTTTTATTCGCGGTTCTGTCGTAACCCTCTCCGACGAGCCTTCTGCTACCGGAATAGTTGAGAAGCAGGCTGCCGTGCTGTCGCTTATGGGCGATGCTGTGCTGTGTGGCGGAGTGGATATTTGTGTGCAGGCTACCCGTCGCGACGCGATACGTTCCACAGGCATCGTCTATATTGACGGGGCACATATTTCGGTCGATTATGCTGCGGCAAGTGCCGTGAATGCCACAAAAGGGGTGGTGCTTGCAAATGGTGAGTTTACAGGCACTGCGCTGAAAGATGTGGTGAAGGTTAAGCAGGGTAATTTTTTGATGCTCGGTGGTACAATGTCGATTGGCGCGGCGGCCGACAAGGCCGATGCAATAACCGCACGCAATATTTATATGTACGATGGTGTGCTCACCGTCGATGTTCAAGGTGCGGCTGCTAAGGGATTGAAGAGCAAAGAGTCGGTATTTCTGCTTGGTGGCGAGCTTAAAGTGCATACTTCGGGTGGTGCTATGTTTGCCGAGAAAAAGAGTGATTACAGCTCCTCGTCGTGCATAAAAAGTACTCAAAATACATATATAAACAGTGCCAATGTGTCGCTGGTGAGCAATGGCGATGCGGGCAAGGGTATAAATTGCGACGGATTGTTGCAGATTGATGGGGGACACATTGCTGTGATGACCACCGGCAACGATGTTAACCATCCGATGGACCTTAATGCGCACGCATCGGCAAAGGGTGTAAAATGCGATAGTACAATTGTTATAAACGGTGGCGATATTGAGATACTTGTTTTTGGCAAGGGTGAACGTTGCGAGGGGCTCGAATCGAAGAGAAATATAATTATCGGCGGCAGCGATACGGAGATATACATATATGCTTATGACGATGCTGTGAATGCCGCCGGTAATATTCTTATAAACGATGGCAAGGTGTTTGCCTATTCTGTTGCCAACGATGGTATTGACAGTAACGCGGCTATCGATATTAACGGTGGACTGGTTATTTCCAATGGCTCGCACACTCCCGAACAGGGTATAGATTGTGATATTCCTGTCGACTTTACCATACGTGGCGGAACGCTGCTCACAATTGGTGGTGCAATGGGGGCTTCACCCTGTATGCCCGAAAATCCCTCTACGACAGCATCGATTGTTGCTTGGAACGGAATTACGGCCGAGCAGAATAGTTATATAACTCTTGCCCAAAGTGATGGCAAGCCCATCCTTTCCTATTCTCTCCCCCGCACGCTGAACAATGCTTCGGTTGTGATTACCTCTCCTCAAATGGAAAAGGGTGGCGAGTATGCACTCTTTTTGAGTGACACTATTTCGGGTAGCGAGTATGTTGGTTGCGGCTTCTATGTTTCGGGCAATGCGCTTGCCGTTTCTCCGTCAATTGCTTGGCAGCAGAAGGAACTGCTGGCTGTTATTGCTGCCGACGGCTCGGTGCGTTACATAAATCCGGCAACGGCAAAGCCGGAAAGAGGGATGCTCCCTCCTCCGCCGCCTCATCAGGGTAACGGGGCATTTCCACCGCCTCCCCCCGGGTTTGCGCCTCCTGCGGGCAATTTATGGCAAATGCCCGAACATCTGCACGATGTAAATAATCTGCCCGGAAAGGGGTGGTAATCATTATAAATCAATCAAGGGGATGACTCAAAAGTCTCTTTTTAAGAAATTACACCCTCGCTAGAATATACTCTGGCGAGGGTGTTTACTTTGTATATATTACTTTTGGGTCAGCACCTTGATTGATTATGTGGTAATTGTACATTTTTTGATTTTGTAATAAAAAAAACGGAGTTAATAGAATAGATTGTTAATTAGTGGAAATTTATCAAATATGATATTTGGGAAAAGATTACATTTGTGTAAAATGTTACAAAAATGATACAACGATTTATCCTTTTCCCTTTTTTTATATTTTCTTTTGTTTCTCTCTTTTCGCAGAGTGACAAAGTGTTGGTGGTGGCAAGTGTGGAAGGGGAATCTTTTATTCCTTTAAGCAAGATTGTCGGTATTAAATATGTTGATGCTGTTATGACGGTAAATGGCGTGGATGGTACGTATTTCAGCGACAATGTAGATTTTATAGATAAAATCTCTTTTGCTCTTGCCGGTGATGTTAATCGTGATGGTATTGTCGACGTTGCCGATGTAACAAAATTGGTTGCAATGATTCTTGATGAAACTTCTGCTACAAATGCCGGCGATGTTAACGCTGATGGCGCGGTGGATGTTGCCGATGTAACAAATGTTGTCAAGATAATCCTTGGTGGCGAAGAGGGCGAGTCGGCGGTTCTTGCAAAGGCGACAGCCGCACGCGCTGCCGCAACCGACACAGTGTCGGCCGAGAGGGGTATAAAGTTTTGTATGAATAGCGGGGATGTTCGCTCTGTGGCATTGTCGCGCATAGACAGCTTATCATTCGACGATGTTCAAAAGTATCTTTATGTGACACTTTCCGATAAAAAAGACTCGTTGTTGATAAATGATATTGACAGCATTGTCTATGGGAAATTATCCTCTGCTGTTATGGTCAATTATAGCGGAGAGTACGCAACAGTGGAGAATCCTTTTGCCTTTGATGGGGTTGGGGTAGAAATTACAGGTGCAAAGCTTGTTGTGCGTTCCACTATTGACAGTGATGTCGATTATATATTGTCGGGTGAGAGCGATTGTGGAAATTTCAAGATATATGGTACAAAGAAATATACTCTGCGCTTGGCCGGGCTCTCGCTAACAAATGATGATGGGGCTGCAATAAACAGCCAATGTAAAAAGCGTGGTAAGATTATACTCGAAGAGGGTACGGTAAATTATCTGTGCGATGCGGCGCAGTATGTAACGCCGGCTTCGGAGGACGAGAAGGCTGCCTTGTTCAGTGAGGGGCAGTTTGTGTTCGAAGGGGACGGCCGGCTTACCGTGTCGGCCAACTATAAGCACGCAATATGCAGTGACGATTATATTGCCTTCCGAGGGGGTGACATTGAGGTGCTGTCGGCAGTGAGCGATGCGGTGCATTGTAACGATTCGGTAATTGTGTCGGGTGGCACTTTGTCGCTTGCGGCATCGGGCGATGGAATCGATTGCGATGGTTATGTAACTGTGTCGGGAGGTGATATTTCGGTGGAACTGACAGGTGAAGACAAAAAGGGTATTAAGGCTCTTGGAGAGATAAATATTCTCGATGGTGCGTTGTCGATAATATCCTCGGGCGATATTTCAAAAGGATTGAAAGGCTCGCGCGATATTACAATTTCGGGTGGAATGGTTGACATTACCGTTAACGGCAATTCTATATTAGAGGCCGGCGAGCCTTCTTATTGTACCGCGATAAAGTGTGACTCTGTATTTGTGATGAGTGGCGGAACATTGGATATTAAGGCTACCGGAACTGCCTCTCGCGGAATTTCGGCCGATGGTAATGTTGATATAAACGGTGGCGCGTGCAGTGTGGAGTGCAGTGGCGGTTATGAGATTTACGACCCTTCGGCTGTGGAAGATGATGCGGGTGAGGAGGTGGTGGCTTCGTATATAGTATATGTGAGCAAGCCCTCGTCGTCCTCTGCTTCCAATCGTCCGGGTGCTTCGTCTTCATCTTGGAATAATATTTATCTTTATGATAGTTCAAATAATATGGTGGCTACACTGACAAACAGTGTTACTCTCAATGGCGTGGTGTTCTATTATTACGACTTTGGGGCTGCTGTTACCGATACATACTACTTCAAGAGTGACAATTCACGCAATTATACAATACAGTCGACCTCTTTTACCGGTGTTTCTGCCGATGTTTATTATACAATTTCTTCGACAAGCACTACATCGGGAAGAACAAAAACATACTCCCTTACCGATGTTACATCTTCTTATGCAGGCGTATCATCTTCCACTGGCAGTGCCACGGAGAAGGCTTTTGCGGCTGCGTGCATAAAGAGCGATTCTATTATTACAATCTCGGGGGGTGTGCACACTCTCTCAACATCGGGCACTGCTTCGAAGGCGATAAAGAGTGGCGATAATTGTGTTATTTCGGGAGGTGAGCTCGATATTACCACAACCGGCAGTGCTGCTGTTGTGGCTTATGACCCCGTTTATTGTACTGCCATAAAATGTGATGCCGATTTTACAATGAGCAATGGTATTCTCACTATAAATGCCACAGGACAGGGTGGATTGGGTATTTCGTCCGATGGCGCGCTTGCTGTTACCGGCGGAAGTATCGATGCGACAATAGGAGGTGCCGGCTCGGCATATACAGCATCGACCGGTACCGATTACTATTCGACAAAGGCTCTTAAAAGTGATGGAGAGATGTTGCTTGCCGGCGGCACAATTGTTTGTACTGCAACAGCCAATGGTGGAAAGTGTATAGTGGCCGATGGCTTGCTGACGATTGGTGAGGATGGGCGTGCCGATGGTTATCCTTATATAACTGCAACAACCAAGGGAGCGGCACTCGGAACAAGCGGTTCATCAATGGGCGGCGGAATGGGAATGGGTGGCAATGAGGGCTTTAATGCTGCACCCAAGGCTATAAAAGGTGCTGCCGACATTATTGTATATAGTGGTAATATCTATGCTTCGACTGTTGCCGATGGTGGCGAAGGGCTCGAAAGCAAGGCTACGCTCACTGTCAATGGTGGCGCGATTGAGTGTTCTACTTATGATGACGCGATAAATGCTGCTACGGCATTGGTTGTCAATGGAGGTGCTATTTATGCTCACGCTACAAATAACGATGCAATAGACTCGAATGGTACTATTGCTGTTAATGGCGGCATTGTGCTTGCTTCGGGTGCTTCACAGCCCGAGGGCGGCCTCGATTGTGATAATAATTCCTTTACAATTTCGGGTGGAGTAATTTTGGGAACGGGTGGTGCTGCTTCTTCTCCAACATCTTCGTCGCAATATTATTCTACGCTCTCATCGGTTACTGTGTCGCAGGGTAAATATCTTGTATTTAAAAATAGTTCGGGAGATATACTCTTCTCATACAAATGCCCTAATAGTGTGAATGGTGCCTCGGTTCTTGTCTCTTCTCCGCAGTTTACGGCGGGAACACATACAATGTTGTATGGCGTAACGGCTGTTTCTTCTCCTTCGGAGAGTTATTTCGATGATGTATTTCTCATAGGAGGTACTCCGTCGGGTGGAACATCAAAAAGCTTTACCACCGCAACAAGGTAGTTGCATTATTTTCGCTCGAAGAGGGGCTGCGTTCCTTCTTGTTATATATAAAATCAATCAGGCGAGCCTTTAAAGGCTCGCCTGATTGCTATAATTATAATTGAATTTGTATTTTATTTACTTGCTTTATATCTTTCGTTGAGCCCATCGATGACATCCTCTGTAATGTCGAGTGCTTCGTTTGCATAGAGGAGGTTGTCGCCCACACGGCTTATTATGAGGTCGTAGCCCTGCTCTTTGTTGTAGTCTTTGAGGTAGGCGTTGATTGAGTCGCGCAGAATAACATTATTCTTCTGGCTCTCGGTGGCAAGCTCACCTGCAAGGCGTTCCGATAGTTTGTCGTAATCCTCGCGGCGTTTGAGAATGCGGGCCTGTTCCTCTTCGGCACGCTTCTGGGTGGCATATACGTTGTTCTCAATCTTGCGTTGGAAGTCCTCAATGTCGGCCTGAATGTCTTTGGCTTTCTCGCTCAATGTCATACGCATATTCTCTTCCTTGCGCAACATCTCCTTGTTTATGGTGATGGAAAGTTCGTAGTTGGTGAGCAGGGAATCGATGTCTACAAATGCGATTTTAATTCCGTTTGTGTTTGCGCCCGCTGTTTGTGCAGGAGCCTCCTGTTTGCACTCTTTTGTGCATTGCGCGAAAAGGAGTATCGCTGCAATGGCTGTTGTGTAAATTACGATTTTGTTAAGATTCTTCATAGTTTAAAGTTTTATTTTTTGCTTTTTTCGTTCACTGTGTGTGGGTTGTTGCGGCGGGCGTCCCTGTCTTGCGATTGGGCGCATTTTATTCCTCTTTTGCGCATATGCTTGTTGCCACCAATGTGTATGTTGGGAAATTTCCCGTTCTTTTTTATTATTATGGTTATTGCCAACAGGGCAAAGCTTATTGCAATTATTGGCAATGTGAGCATTAAAGTAGGTAACATATTTGTTAAATTAGTGTAACCTTAAATGTCGCAATGGTCGTAAATTTGTATATTATTGCCAAATTCCATAAATTTGCGGTAACTGCGAATTTGGAATACTGTCAGGCGGTGTTTTGCTGTATGCGGTTGCGAAGATAGTTTTTTTGTGGGTTTTTACGCATTTTTGTAGGTAAAAAAATATCAAAAAGCGTTTAAATATTTCATTTATTAAAGTTATTTTACAAAGTTAAATTAGAAATTAACAAGTTTAAACAATTTACATCATGGAAAATATGAACTTGGAACCCAAAATGGTGTTCGATTACTTTTTGCAATTGTGTAAAATTCCTCACGGTTCAAAGAACGAGACACAAATATCCAAATTCCTTCAAGAATTTGGAAAGGGATTGGGATTGGAGACTATGGCCGATTCTGTGGGTAATGTGCTCATTAAAAAACCTGCATCGGCGGGGTATGAGAATCGTAAGACTATTATATTGCAGGGGCATATGGATATGGTGTGCGACAAGCGTCCCGATGTTGAGCACGATTTTAAAAAGGACCCCATAGAGGCTTATGTGGATGGGGAGTGGCTCAAAGCAAAGGGAACCACTCTTGGTGCCGACAATGGAATTGGTGTTGCTGCGGGAATGGCTGTTCTTGCCGACAATACCTTGAAACACGGCCCCATTAACTGCCTCTTCACCATAGACGAGGAGACGGGCCTCACCGGTGCCGAGAAACTCTCTCCCGAATTTTTACAGGGCGATATTCTCATTAACCTCGACTCCGAGGATGAGGGTGATATTTTCATTGGTTGCGCTGGCGGAATGCGCACAACAGCGACATTCAAGCATCTGTTGCAGCCGATAGCAGGGGATATGTTCTATATGAAGGTGGATATTTCGGGGCTCACCGGCGGACACTCGGGCGACGATATTGAGAAGGGGCGTGCCAATGCCAATAAACTGCTATGCCGTTTCCTGTGTCGTGTGGCCGATAAGTATGAATTCTATCTGTGCGATATTTCTGGTGGCAGCTTGCACAATGCAATTCCGCGCGACGCATCGGCTGTTTTTGCCGTGCAGTCGGCCGATAAAGAGTCGGTTCGTGTAGATTTTAATATCTTTGCAGCCGAGGTTCAGGATGAATATAGTGTTACCGAGCCTAATGTGCGCTTCCTATTGCAGAGTACCGATGCTGTGAACCGTTGCATAGACCCATCTGTGGCAAATAAATTGTTAAAGTCGGTGAATGCAGCCTTCAACGGGGTATTTGCAATGAGCCAAGATATGCCGGGGTTGGTTGAAACATCGAGCAATCTTGCTTCCATAAAACGCACTGCCGATAATATTGTAACCATTGTAACCAGCCAGCGCAGTTCCATAGAGTCGGCGCGTTATTGTGTGTCGGACACTGTGCGTGCAGCCTTTGAACTTGGTGGTGCCGTGGTTGAGTGTAACGGCGGTTATCCAGGGTGGAAGCCCAATGTAAAGTCGGAAATTTTGAAGGTTGCGTGCGATATTTATAAGGAAATTTTCGGTCGCGAGGCTAATATAAAAGCTATTCACGCGGGATTGGAGTGTGGCTTGTTCCTTGAAAAGGCTCCCGGGCTCGATATGATTTCTTTCGGTCCCACGATGCGTGGCGTGCATTCGCCCGACGAGAGGTTGAACATCCCCTCGACCGAGCGTTGGTGGCGTCATCTTGTGGCGGTGCTCGAAAATACTCCGTTAAAATAATAAAACACAAATTTGTGCGTTATTAACTATGTTACAAATGAAACATAGATGAAAATTTTAGGTAAAATACTTTCGATATTTATGTTGACGGCTGTCATCGTTGCGTGCAACGATGACACCGATTTTTCAACCGACTTTAATCATAAACTTCTCTTTTCGGCCGACACTATTCGTTTCGACACTTTATTCACAACATTGAGCTCGTCGCGCAGTGGTGCAGTTGTCTATAATTTCAATGACAAGGACCTGAGGATTCTCTCGGTGGAGCTTGCCGATGGCAGCTCTTCGGCGTTTAATGTGATGGTCGATGGGCAATATGGCGCGGCGATGCGCGACCTTGAAGTGCGCAGTGGCGACAGCTTGTATGTTTTTGTGAATGTGCTGCCCGAGCTTAACGGTTCCGATGTTCCGCAGTTTCTTTCCGATAAATTGGTGTTTACCCTCGAAAGTGGGGTGCAACAGTCGATTGTGCTCGAAGCACACAGCCGCGATGCGGTGTTTATGAATGCCGTTACCGTTAATTCCGATTCGGTAATAAAGCGCGGGCATTATGTGGTGTACGACAGCCTTGTGGTTGCTCCCGAGGTGACGCTCACCATTGAGCCGGGTGTGAACCTCTATTTTCACGATGATGTTCCTATGGTGGTGCGTGGCTCCATTGTGGCGCGTGGAACAAGAAACGCTCCGATTGTGCTGCGTGGCGACAGGACCGACCGCATCTTCTCCTATCTTCCCTACGACCGATTGCCCGGGCAGTGGAACGGAGTGGTGCTGGCCTCTACCAGCAACGGAAATATTTTTGAATATTGCGATATTCATAGTGCCAACTATGGAATTAAAATGGAGCCGGGCGACGCTTCCGTGCAACGCCTGACGATGAATGCCTCGCGCTTACAGAATTTCTATGGCAATGCCTTGGAACTTGTAAATGCACAGGCCGATTTTACAAATTCGCTCATTGCAAATGCGGGCGGCAACTGTGTGAAGATTGTTGGTGGCAGGGTGAGCTTTGCACACTGCACCATCGCCAATTTCTTTGTATTTAAGGTGCGCGACGTTGCACTCTCGCTCTACAACCATAATGGCACGGAGGATGCTCCTCTCTATGGCGCGAATTTTGTTAATTGCATAATTACCGGATCGCGCGAGGATGAGGTTATGGGGTATTTTCTGCCCGAGGATAAGGCTGTGCCCGGCAGCGAGAATATACGCTTCGAAAATTCTCTCCTGAATACCGTTGTGCCCGAGGGTGACGAGCGTTTCGTGAATGTTCTTGTGGATGCGGCCGCAACTCCTCCTTTTGCAAATGCGCATTTTACAACGGTTAATCACGATATTTATTATTACGATTTTCACCTGTCGGAACTCTCTACTGCACGTTCTATGGGCAACGAACTTTTTATTGCCGATGATATATTGAAAAGCGATATTGACGGGGTGCTTCGTGAGCCCGGCTCGGTGGATGTAGGTTGCTACCAATATGTTGCTTCTGCAACGGAGTAGTGGAAATATGCTTTTTACTTATAGGACGCCTTTCTTTTTATTAAGGAGGGCGTTTTTTTGTGGCTTATAACATTTGCTGACATAAAAATAGATTTTGTGTAGTATGTTTTTAAAAAAAATATTTAATTTTGTGAAAAGGAAATTGCATCGGCAGTGGATTTGATGAGGCTCTTGCTTCTTGCCGGTGTTTGTGTTATTAAGAGCGTAACAAAAAATATTTTGTTGCTTTGCGAGAATAAGCAACCTTAATTGGATTATTTATAGAGCCTCTTTTTTTGTTTCATTAAAATCTTATACTTATGAAAAAGATGGTGTTTCTGTTGGTAGCATTTTTAGCTATGGCATCAACTGCATTGGCGCAGGAAATTAAATTGGATGGCTCTTGGGCGATGCTTAAAGAGAAAGGGACTTATATGCTGTGGGTTGTTTACAATGATATGAAGATTGGTGATAAGACTGTTGAGGAGTATTTAAAGGAGCATGATGAAGAATATGTTAATGATTGGAATAATGAGGTTGTGCCTCAATCGATGCAATATGCATCGTTGATTCCTCACTATGCTAACAAAAAATTTACGGTTGACCAATAAATCCGCAATATAAGTTTGTATTGAAATTAACTTCTCTCGACCTTGGATTCGGCGGTGGAGCTTTCATCCCTTTTGCCGGTGCAAAGTCGGGTGGTGCTGAAATTGCGGGTGAGTTACAGGTGTTTAATGCGAATGATGAATTGTTGGGCACGATGACATTTAAAGAGGTAAAAGGTGTCTCTGCAATGACCGAAGCGCAACGTTGGGGTATGAGTTATTATGAACTTGGCGGCAGGTTGAAGAAGGCGGTGAAGAAATACGATAAATAATCGATAAACAGAAATAAAAAGAGGATGACTCAAAAGTCCCTTTTTAAGACATTACACCCTCGCTAGAATATACTCTGGCGAGGGTGTTTCTTTGTATATATTACTTTTGGGTCAGCCCCTTTTTTATGTCTGTTTGCTCAATCTGTCCACAAAATACTAAAAAATGTACTATTCGTGGTGATAGGGCAGATGATTTATGATAGTGTAGGCACGATAGAGCTGCTCTATGAAGAGAAGACGTATCATTTGGTGCGAAAAGGTCATTTTTGAGAGTGAGAGTTTTTCGTGTGCTGCGTCGTACACCTTTTGTGCAAAGCCGTAGGGTCCGCCCACAATGAATACCAATCGCTTGGTGGAGATATTCTGTTTGTGCTCGATCCACGCGGCAAATTCGGTGGAGCGGTACTCCTTGCCCCCCTCGTCGAGCAGTACCACTCGGTCGCCCGATTGCAGGGCTTTTAGTATGAGTTCTCCCTCTTGCTCCTTCTGCTGTGCTTCGCTCAGTTTGCGGGCGTTTTTTAGTTCGGGGATAACTTCTGTATCGAATTGCGCAAAGTGGTTCACACGTGCTGTGTAGTCTTTTATTCCGGCTATTATGTTGGTGTCGACGGTGCGCCCAACCACCAAGAGTGTTATTTTCATTCTGTTTCTTGTTATTTCTGTTGCGAAGATAGGAAGTTTTTGTGTAATCGCAAAAATGGCTCTTTTATTTGCTGTAATTGCGGGATTTTTTCTCTATCTTCGCGGAAAATACTTTTTAGAAATTTAATCAGTTTCTTATTATGGATATTAAAGACGAACTTATCGATAGGCTCATCGACCTGTCGTTTGCCGAGGATATTGGCGATGGTGACCACACTACACTCTCTTCAATCCCATCCGATGCTATGGGAAAGAATATGTTGCTCATAAAAGAGGATGGTGTACTTGCGGGAGTGGAAATGGCGAAACGTATTTTTGCCCGTTTCGACAAGAATTTGCAGGTGGAGGTTCTCATTGAGGATGGTGCCGAGGTTAAGAAGGGCGATATTGCAATGTATGTTACAGGCAGTGTGCGTTCGTTGTTGCAGACAGAGCGATTGATGCTCAATGTGATGCAGCGTATGAGTGGTATTGCCACAATGACTCGTAAATATGTGCGCCGTTTGGAGGGTACAAACACCCGTGTGCTCGATACTCGAAAAACAACTCCGGGTATGCGCATTATGGAGAAGGAGGCTGTGCGCATTGGTGGTGGCGTGAATCACCGCATAGGCTTGTTCGATATGATTCTGTTGAAGGATAATCACGTGGATTTTGCCGGTGGAATAACTGCTGCTATTACTCGTGCGCAGGAGTATTGCAAGGCCAATGGCAAGGATCTTAAAATAGAGATTGAGGTGCGTAATTTCGACGAATTGCAGGAGGTGCTCGACCTTGGTGGCGTGCAGCGCATTATGTTCGATAATTTTGACACTGAAAAGACACGCAAGGCTGTGGAGATGGTTGCCGGACGCTTTGAAACGGAGTCGTCGGGCGGAATTACCTTCGATACTCTGCGCGATTATGCTCTTTGCGGAGTGGATTATATTTCGGTGGGAGCACTCACACACTCGGTGATGGGCCTTGATATGAGCTTTAAAGCGGTTAAGTAGCCTTTTTGTGGATTTTTCGACACTGTTGGCCGATTATAGTTCCTTGTGTGAGGAAAATTGCGTAACTTGCTGTCGAAAAGCAGATACACAATGAAAATAAGCAGGAGAACGACCGAGTATATTATTTACTTCCTTTTCTGGGGAGCGCTCTTTCTTTCTCCTTTCTGGGGTATAAACCTCCTCAAAACTCCGCTTGAAACTCTCGATTGGGACCGGATATTCAAATTCTGGGTCTATCTTTCCCCTGCTTTAATTCTCTTCTTTATAAATAACAACTTGTTAATGCCGTTCCTCCTTTACAAAAAAGGAGGGCTGCATTACTTGTTGCATCTGATTTGCACAATAGCACTGGTATATCTCGGCTCGGTATTTGTTACCTCGATGATAAAAAGTGAGGGCCGTCGGTCGCATCCGCGGGAGATGCATAATGCCCCCAAAGGTGGCAGGCCGCGTAAAGGCCCTGCGGTGGATGTATATGCCAAATATTATAATGTGCAGCTTACCGTACACGATTTTTTCTCCGAGAATTACCACTACAAGATTAAAAAGAACAGGCCACCGAAAGATAGGGAAAAGAGCCTGCCTTATGCGCTTGTGCATCCCGACAGTGTGCAGATTCTGCTCATTGTCTTTACACTCATTTTCAATATCTGCGTGCGCCTTTTCTTCCTCACTCTGCGCAGCGACGAGCATTTGAAGGAGCTCGAAAAGCAGAAACTGCGCACCGAACTTAATTTTCTGAAATATCAAATTAACCCCCACTTCTTTATGAACACGTTGAATAATATTCACGCGCTCATAGATATTGACAAGGAGAAGGCGCAAGAGTCGCTCATAGAGTTGTCGAAAATGATGAGGCACGTACTCTACGAGGCGTCGGTCTCGTTTATGAGTCTCTCCAAAGAGATTGAGTTCTTGAACAGCTATGTGGAGCTTATGCGTTTGCGCTATACAAAGGCGTTGAAGGTGGAGTGCTCTTTTCCGCAATATAGCGATGAGTATTTTGTGCCGTCGCTGCTGTTTGTGTCGTTTGTGGAGAATGCTTTTAAACACGGAGTGGCCTATAATGGAAAATCGGACATTAAAATAGATTTAAGTGTAAACGACGGGCTCATAAGGTTCTCTTGCGCAAATAGTTGTGTGAAAGCTGCCAAAGGCAAAGAAAAATCTTCCTATTCGGGAATAGGGATAGAAAATGCGAGGAAAAGGCTCTCGTTGATATATGGCGAGGATTATAGTCTGGAAATAAAAAGGGATAAGAAAAGTTTTTGTGTAACCTTGAAAATACCGGTGCAAAATGATAAAATGTATATTGGTTGACGATGAACCTTTGGCTCTTGTGCAACTGCAAAAGTATGTGGAGCGAGTGCCTTTTTTGGAGTGTGTGAGGGCTTGCTATTGTGCCACCGAGGCAATTGAGGCTTTGTCGAGCAACGAGGTAGATGCGATGTTTGTGGATATAAATATGCCTGATATTGATGGCCTGCAATTGGTGCGTTCTTTGCCACAGCCACCTATGGTTGTGTTCACCACTGCCTACTCGGAATATGCAATAGAGGGGTTCAGGCTCGATGCTGTCGATTATCTGTTGAAGCCTTTTTCTTTCGAGAGCTTTATGAAGGCTGTGAACAAGATGCACGAGCTCTATTCGTTGCGCCACAAAGTGCAGCAGGGATACACCGAAGAGGGTTCGGTTAAGGAAGATTGCTTGTTTGTAAAGTCGGACTATCGTATTTTGCGTATCCCCATTGCCGATATAAAATATATAGAGAGTATGAGCGAGTATGTGAGAATTTATATAGAGGGGTACACAAAGCCCATAATATCGCTCATCAGTATGAAGAAGATAGAGGAGTATCTCCCTTCGGCTTTGTTTATGCGTGTGCATCGTTCCTATATTGTGAACCTCAACAAAATTATGGAGGTGTCGAAAATGCGCATTGTTTATAATGGCGATGTTTTTGTACCCATTGGAGATATGTACAAGGATAAATTCTTTGAGTATATAGAGGGTCGCTTTGTGGGCAAAAATAGTTGATATTTTCTTTTCGTTTTTATATCTTCGCATTGTGGTGAACCATAAAGAGTGATTTTTTGTTGAATTTTTCGGTTGGAAAATAAGAAATAAATTGGAACTTATGAAGCACGAGGATTTTATGCGTCGAGCCATAGAGCTTGCGGTGGAAAATGTGAAGAACGATGGTGGCCCTTTCGGTGCTGTGATAGTGCGTAACGGCGAGATTGTTGCCACGGGTGTAAACAGGGTTACTGCCAATAACGACCCTACGGCACACGCCGAGGTATCGGCCATAAGGGAGGCTTGTACAAAACTTGGTACATTCGACCTGAGCGGTTGCGTAATTTATACATCGTGCGAGCCTTGCCCAATGTGTCTGGGTGCTATTTATTGGGCGCATTTAGATAAAATATATTATGGAGCCAATCAGCACGATGCGGCTGCAATAAATTTCGACGATTCTTTTATTTATCGGGAATTGGAACTTAAACCTGCCGATAGGAAAAAGAGTATGGAAAATATGTTGCACGATGAGGCTCTTGCGCCGTTTAATCTGTGGCGCGACAAGGAGGATAAAGTGGAGTATTAGTATATATGAATTATTGAAGGCAACCTTTTTGGGGTTGCCTTCAATAGTAATCTGCGTGCTTATTTCAATGTCTTATAGTGCAGAATGTGAATGGTGACAGCAGTGGCAATGAGAATAAAAAGGAGGCGCAACCACAATGCTTCGGCAATGCCGAAAGTACAATAGAGTAGGGTTGCCCACACAAGGCTCACCGATATTATTTTTACCCTTAACGGCAAGGCTCTCTTCTCGCGAAAGTTGATAATATAGGAGCCTAAATGGGGGTGAGAAAGCAATCTCTCGTACAACTCTTTGGAACTGCGAAAATAGAGTGCTGCCGATAATAACAGGAACGGAGTGGTGGGCAAGAGGGGGAGAAAGATACCTATTATTCCAAGCAGTAACGAGAGTGTTCCTAAAAATATAAGAAGATATTTCATTGGGGCAATATTATTAAAATTGCTCGCGAAGTTATGAATTTTATTTCTATAAATGGCGCAACGATATAAAAAATGGGGCCAAGATATTGCTCAAATATTACTAAAAGTGCTTTTTTGCTCTAAAAAAGTGTTATTTTTTTTTATTTATTCAAAATTTGTCGTACATTGCAAGTGCTTAGAAAAACATTATTAACCATTTTAATGAATAACAATATGAAACGATTGATGCTACTTGTACTATGCGCTTTTATGGTCGCTACGGCTTATGTTTCTGCACAACAGAAGGTTGATAAGGATATTTATGGCTTGTGGCAGTATGCCGAGGAACGTGTGGCACCCGACGGTTCGGTGCAGTATATGGGCAAGCCTATCTTTAAAAGCATAAATCAGGATAATACCTATTTTGCAATGGTGAGCATTACGCTCGATATTGTAGGTACCGAGAAAGAGAAACCCTATTCGATTACCGAGACATATATTACACAGAGTGGAGAGATTGAAATTTCTTCTCCCGGTTCCTATATGGAGTATATTGGAGAGCATTATACTAATCCCGGGCTCACAAATACTATTACGAGTCTGAAGTACGAGTTTAAGGATGATGCGAAGAATGTAATGTATATTGAGTATCTCACAGCCAATAACAACGATACTTGGTTCGGAGAGACTTGGATAAAGGTTCAGCCGTTTGGTACAAAGAAATAATTGTCGAACAAACTGTTGGTATAATAAAGAAGCAGCCTGTTTAATGGGCTGCTTCTTTATTATATGCTTGCCGAGGGCGCACACGCCGGTACGCCCCTACGCTTTATATGCTTGCCTCGCTTATGATGCGTGTGCGACGGTTGGTGCCTTTCTGCTCGATTGTGCGATGAGGGAGAGGGTGGTTGTAACAGGCCCACACAAGAATGGCGGTGGCCATTACCCGGTCGTCGTGGTTGCCCTCTATTGCTCCTGTCTCTTTGCCGTTCTCTTTTAGTTCGTAGAGGTCGAGCTCGTATGTAGTTTCTATGCATCGTTCAATATATAATTCGTCGCGCAGGGCTTTGACAAGGAAATTTATTACCATTGGCTTTGTGGAGCTGTTGGTGTGAAAGCCCCAGCGTCGCGGTCGTCCTTGCTTAATCTCCAATTGTGAGGTGCGGCTGTATAGGTTGGTGTATTTGCCGGCAATTTCGTTCAGTATATATTCGAAATTATTGCCTTCGGTGCCATCTGTTTCGAGAGTGTTCGATTCGATGATTAGCAGGGCATTGTCGTAGGCTCGGGCAATCTCTACGGCCTTCCACGCGAGACGGTCGTGCTCTATGTGCCCGTGCCAGCAGGCGACAATTTCGGGGACGCCTCCGTCGAGCATTGCAAGGCGGTCGGCAACGAGAATGCAGGAGTAGTCGGCTTTTTCGCTCACTCCTCCCACATCCACGCTCACAATGTATCGGTCGCGCAGGGATTGCTCCTTGTCGGGCATAAGCCACACCCACAGGGAATTTTCGTTGCAATTTTCGCCGTGTGCGGCGGGTGCGAATTTTATGCGCTCAATCTTTCGGCCTTGTTCGTCGGTGGTGTATCCGTCGGGTACAATATCGCCCTTGAATGTGGGCGGTACGCAGGTGCGCCTTATATTGTGTACATAGGAGAGGCGGAATACTCGTCGGCCGGTACTCTGGAAGGCTTCGGCTGCGGTGGAGGGAAATTCCGATAAAAGTCGCCACTCGTCGGGCATCTCTTTACGTTTGTCGCGGTACCAAGCGATTGCTTCGAGTGTGGCCCCAAGGGAGAAAAGTTGCTTTTCGTAGTCGTCGAGGCTGTCGATGAAACTGCCGTAGTGGTTGCACTCTATGGGCTTGCTGTAAAGGTCTATGCTGTGCCAAGGTATAAAGACAGGGGTAAAATTGTTTCTTCCCTCAACTGCATCAATCCAAGTGCGGTGAAAGAAATTACCCACTCCTTTGGCTGTCGATTCAAGAACTTTTACCGTGTAGGGGCCGCGGGCTATGGCTCCGAAGATTGATTGTACAAGGTCCTCGGGCTTGCGTCCTTGTGTGGCTTTCCACAGGCCAACCTCTGTGAGGTGAGCCATACTTATATCCTCGCTACGCAGTGAGTCGGGCTTTTGCGATGAGCCTAATGAGTAGCGGCTGTTGCTCCAACTTATGACTCGCGTTTTTTGTGCGCCTTGATAGGGGGCGGTGGTTATTTTCTTGCCTCCTGTGGCCCACGCAGGGTAGTGGCTTATTACCTTTGCAAGCATTCCTGCCACTATGGACGATTGTTTCTCAATGTCGCCACATATTACGCTGTTCCAGTTGCGTTTGTGCACCAATTGTATCCACAGCATATATAATTGCGTGAGGGTGCTACCACCCCATTGACGGGCTTTGCACAGAATAATATCGATGGGCTTGTCGGCAAGGCGCAGTGCTTCCAAGGCTGCGAGGTATTGCCGTTGCGCCCTGTTGAGGGTAAACGGAATATCGCGTCCCTTTCCTTTGTCCGATATTGTGGTCATACTTCTTGCCCAATATTCAAAATCGTGCTTTATGCGTATGAGGCAGAATTCCAACCACAGGCTCAACAGTTGCTTGTTGGTGGCTTGCGTGCCAATCACCTGCTCTATGTATTTGTGTGCTCCTGATTGTATCAGTTTATTGATTTTTTCGTCGGCGAGCATAGAGAGCGGGAGGTTCATGCGTTCCAGTGGGAACCCATCAATTCCGATCCATTGGCGTGCCACCGAGGTTGAGCCTTCGCCTGTTATTGGATTATAAACGGCCAAGATTGCTCCCAGCCGTTCTATATTTTCTTTTATTATTTTCTCTTTTTCCACGTTTATATTCCTGCAAGGTCGGTGGCACGACGGCGCACACACGGGTTGTTGTATAGCTTTGCAAGTTGTTGCTGCACGTTATTGTATAGGCTGGCTTTTATAGCCATATTGGGTTGTGCCAGCATTGGTTGTCGCAATAAAAGCCATTGCAGTATTATTTCGTTTACAAGATAGTCGATTATCGATTGTTTCAGCAGTGGCAAAATGTGTGAACGCCGGTTATTGTTTGTTTCGAATGTAATTTCTATATAGCTTTTGTCTATGCGATAATTTATATGAGAAAAACGAAGAGCAACAGCAGATATAAGCTCGTTCAATGCTCTTTGTGCGAACATAACGAATAGTTCCGTGTCGTCGGTGCTGCTTTGTATGGTGTCTGCATCTAAATCTTTGCGTTTGGCAGCTTCTCCCATATAGTGGTTTATTAAATCAATCTGCTGTTGCAGCTCGTTTCTCTTTATTATTATACAATGCGTCATTTTTTTATAGGTCGATTATGTTGTGTGGGTTCTCTAACTTTATTACAGGTTTCTGTCGCAATGCAAATAGTTCGCGCAATTGTTGTGCTATTGCTTGTGCTTCGGCAGCCGGTATTGCAGCCTCCTCGGGACGGTGTTGCAGCAACCACTGTTGAAGAACTCTTTTAACGGCATAACTTTCCATACTTTTTTCTATTCGGGTGAGTGCTGTTTCGGGGAACATTGCCGGTATTTGCAGTGTGAATATATATAGCTTGCTGTCGTTAGCTGTTTCTTCGTTCATCTCTTCGATACTGCATATTGAGAAGTATCGCGAAATGAGGTTACCAAGTTCGGCGATAGCATTGCCTATATGGTCGCTCAATTGGGTGCTGTCGTCGCTCGATACTTGCATTTGCGCAGCAAGGCGCTCGGGAATTCCAATTTCTTTACGCGCCTCACCTGTGTAGTAGGTGTATATTTGAATTCTTTGTTCAATGTTCTTGTGCAGAACTTTTAATTTAATCTCTTTCATAGTTTGTTTTTTGCGAAGGTATGTATCGCTGTGCGCTATAAGGTTGTTATTCTGACATTTTGATTCTCTTTTGTGTCGATTTTGCAATTATATAGCTGCAATGTTGCGTTCACGCAGGGTTTTGTAGATTATGCCTCGGAAGGTCTCTTCGTCGAGATAAAATGATGGAGCAGGCTCCTCGATTATCTTTTCGAGTATGATGTAGCGGTAGTGGCTGCTACTCTCGCGTATGCGTTTGATGTAGCGGTTGTAAATCTCTTTGTACATCTCCATTTTGTTTTTGTTTACGAGTGGAAGGCGTTTCTTGCGCATCATTAAAGAGATGTAGCGGCGGGCATTTTCAAATGTTACATAAAAGCGTGGGGCTTTTCCTTTTACAGCTTTCTCTATCACTTGGTTTTGTGTGGCCAAGGGATTCTCTTTTCTCACTTCCTTCATAGTTTCAAAGAATGTCGTAATGACATCGTTTTTACGCATATTGCGTATTGATTTCTTTTCTGTATCCTTCATAGTGCTTTTGTGTTTTGTGGGTGCAAAAATAATAGCCAAAATAGGCTAAAAGGTTGCGTTTTTGCCACTTTATTTATTAACAGAGCGCAATTGGTTGATTAACAGATTGTAAAGGGTGTTGCACGGTGCTGCGTGTGTGCTTTTTATCCTGTTACCTTAATTTATATTATAGCAAATTGTTGCTAATCGGATTGCGGCTTTCTAATCTGTTTTTGGCATTATAGCAACCTTTGATTGTCAATTTAGCAACCTTCTCGACTCATTTTGATATTTCCTTTGCCGTCGAAAAGTTTAACACCTATAAACGGATAATTTTATGAAACAGATTTTAAAGAATGATGCGCAGTTGCCCAATGCCGGTGAGAATGTCGGGCAGGGTGGCGTGCCTGTTGCGCAGCAGGCTGATGTGGTTGCAGAACCGCAGTCGACACTCCTTACTCTGGAAAATGGGTTGAAGGAGATTTTTGGAGAGGATTTTGATATTAACGAGAGTGTTTCGCAGGAGGCGCTGTTGCAGCATTTGCGTATGAATCGCGAGCAGAATGAACGCCTTGCCGAAGCGCTTGAACGCGACCCGCGCTTGGCACAGATGCTGGTGGATATGATTAGCGGCAAACGCAATGCTCACTCGGCTATGGCGCGTTACTTCGGGCGCTCGATGATGAGTGTGGATGAGAACAGCCCTGAGTTTGAGGAGATGATGCAGGCCGATGAAGAGCGTCGCAACGAGCTGCTTCGCACAGCTGCCGAGCGTCGTAATTATGAGGATAATCTGAAAATGAGTCGCGATGTTATTGAAAGGTTCTGTCAAGAACGCGGCTACGATGCTGCTACTTTTATGAACGATGTTTGGGATAAACTGATTATGCCCATTCTCTCGGGAAATTACACCTATGATGTGTGCACGGCTCTTGAACACGCAATAAATTACGAACAGGATGTTGAGAATGCTTTTGCTGCCGGTGATATAAAAGGGCGTAATACAAATATACAGCGTATGAAGGAGGATTTTGGCGATGGACTGCCGAAGGGAATGAGTAGTGCAGCCCCCGATGCTGCGCCCAAGCGTCGCAGAAACGCCCTGATTGAGGATGCCTTGCAGGCCTGATGTCCACCAAGAGGGAATGTCTTATTTAAATGTTACTTAACTTTTTATTAATTAATAACTTATTTAAAATGAAAAAACTATTTGATTTTTTGAAGGAGAACCCTTTGTTTGCTCTCCTTTTGTTGGTGAGTGTAGCGTTTGCTCTTTTTGCCGATGAGCAGGCCGGTTTATCATTGGCAATGGCCGCGGTTGTTGCCCCCGGTGGAACAAAAGCCTCGCGTGGTATTGCCGGATTGCCCACACAGGGCTTGGGCGATGCAACCACAGTGTCCAATGTGTCGGAATTGAGCCCCGACCTTATCGATGCAGATATTGATGAGCAGATTGTGGGCATTGCCAGCGACGAGAGTGTAATTGACACTATCAAGCGTAAAATACGTCGTCAGGTTCCTGTAACATCATTCGAGGTTGACCATTACCTTATAGACGACAAACGCTCGAAGGCATACACCAACGAAACTTATTCGGGCATTGGTGCCACACGTGCCGAGATTCCCTTCTCAACCACCGGCGAGAGGAAAATCTTTCAGGAGTATTTTACCGCAATATGTAAGGGTGTGAACGGTTACGACCCCACCGGACAGATTGAAATGCCCGGAGTTGACCTTATGCTATTCTTCGTGGGCAAGAACAGCACCACCGAGGCTCCTATTGCAATGGCTGTGAACGGCCCCAAGAACAATGCTACCGACGACTATTGTACCGTGCCCACAATTCCCGCAGGCACCGAGGTTATTCTCCTTTCATCGGCTGCGTATGAGACACAAAAGTTTATCGCTCCCAGCACCATCGTGCCTGTGCCCGAGCGTATGTATTTGCAGAAACAACTGTGCAACAGCATTGTGAGTGACTATTTTGCCGCACAGAAGAAACGCATACAGTTTAATAAGTCGCAAATTGCCGAGGCTATTCTGCGTCAGTTCCGTCTCGAAAGTTGCCGCACAGCTTGGGTGGGACAGCCCGGTAAGTTCAAGGTGCAGGCGATGGATGCTGCGATGGGCTATCAGTGGGACTATTTCAGCAAGGGTATTCGTTGGCAGTTCAAGCGTCAGTATGACCTTTCGTCGAAGATTACTTTTGCCGACCTTATCAACCTCTCTATGGTGAAATTCACCGGGTTTAATTGCACCAAAAAGGCTATATGGCTGCTTGGCAAGCAGTTGCTCAACGATATTCAGAAAATAGACCTCACCCTGCACAAGAACATAAGTGTTGCCAGCGGAAAGACATACGGCATTGAGTGCTCACGCATTCACACAGTGTTTGGTGATATTGACCTTATACACGACCCCACACTCGATGCGCTTGGCTACTCTAATTGCGGTGGATTGATTGATGCTAACGGTCTTGTGCGTTACTTTATGAAAAACGAGGACTCAAAGACCGAGAATGTGGATGGCGAAGAGGCGAGCCGTCAGGTGGTAATGACCATCGATTGCTTGTGCTTGAAGGGGTACAGCCACATTTGGGTCAATGGTGCGGCTGCCGAGAGTGATATTCCCGGAACTTCTCGCGTGGTGAGTGCTTCGTCGCTTCCCGAATCGCCAAAAACAAATGATGTTGTTATTCTCACCGAGGATGTTATGCATCAAGTGAATGGCGAGCAGAAATTGTGGTTCGCCTCGGGTTCTGTGGTTACATTCAATGGTTCTACTTGGGTGGAATATACAGGTGAAATTATAGCTGCTTAATAAATGCGAATTTCTGCGGCACGCTCTGTGAGAGGGGGTGTGCCGCTCAAAAAAAAGAAAAAAATGAGAAAGAGAATTACTTATGAAATTCACGGACAGGTGGAAAGAAACAGTTTTTTCCGTGTGGGAAAGGCATTGATAAGAATTGAATTTACAGGAGGTATGATAAACTCTACGGGTTCCTATCCGGCGCAGTACGTAACCGAAAATCCTCTCTATCAACAGGCGATAGAGAATAGCAATGCTTTTCGCAGTGGTGAAATTAAGCGCGGTAAGGTGGAAGTATTCGGTTCGGAGGGTGACGAGAAGGCTCCTGCTGCCGAGAATGAGGCGGTGGACACTCCGTTTGCCGATGTTACAAATATGCAACAGGCCCGTGCGGTGCTGATGGCCGAGCCCTACAACTGCAATCTCTCGGAGTTGCAGAATAAGAGTGCGGTTAAGGCTGTTGCGCAACAAAAGGGTGTCAGTTTCCCTGCTTGGCTATGATTGCAACGCAAAAACTGATAGAGAAGGTTGCATTTTTGGTAAACGAGCCGGGAAACGATGCCTCGCTCACTCTTTTAAGCGATGATACACGCTCGCTGTTCGAGACCATCGGCGAATTGATCCCCGATGCTGTTCTCTTTGTGCAGAATAACAAGCAGTATGGCGTGCTTAATCCGAAAGAGTGCGATGCGGCAACTTGTTCTCTCACCGACAATGGCGACGGGAGTGTAACTGTGTCGCTTCCCGAGGATTTTATCAACCTCATAGAATTGCGCTTGGATGGTTGGAAGAGACCCTGCACCAAGTTGGAACCGGCAACCTCACCTGTGGCTCTCGCGCAGAGTAATATATATACGCGGGGCGGTTCCTGCAAGCCTGTGTGTGTCGAGGGTGTTGATGGGGAAGGCAATAGGGTGGCGAATTGCTATTCGTTGCCGGCCGGAAAGGCGCCTGTGATTAAGAGTTTTGTGTATGAGGCTCTTTTTGTTCCACAGGCGGGCTTGCAGTGCTCCGATGGGAATCCTCTTGTGTGGGCGGTCGTTTATCAATGTGCGGCTCTCTTGTATAATGTGTTCGAGAAACGCGATGCTGCCAATGCTTTTATGACTCTTGCAGTGTCGTGGTGTAAAAATAATAAAATGGAATAATTTATGGCTGTAAAAAGAATAGATTTCTTTCTCAATGGAACTTTTTGGGAAAGTGCTCCCTTGCAATGTGCCGGTGGCGATGTGAGGGTGAGAATTCACAAAAAGGGGCCTTACCCAGTGGATTTGCTTGTGAGCATTGATGGGGAGGAGGAGTATATAAAATATGACGATTTTGGGCTCGATGACCTTAAATGTGAAATTACTCTCGAAGGGCCTATGGAGGGGCAGTGCGTGAAATTTCGCTCTCGCAGTGAGTTTACTCTAATAAAGTATATGGAGCAGTAGTATTATGGATAGCCTGAAATATATATTCGCATCGCTCTTGGCTAATATTGCAGGGCTTTTATTCCCCATCAGGAACGATATTTTTGGCTTGGTGCTGCTTTTCTCGTTGAACTTTATAGTTGGGATGTTTGCCGATTTAAGCAATCATCGTGATTGGAGTTTTAAAAAGGCTTTTTGCTTTTTCAGGGACACGGCAGTCTATTTTGCGATGGTTGCCTCGATGTATCTTCTTGGGCATCTTAAAGGGGAAGAGGCTGCTGCCGTGCATTGTGTTTCGTTTATGATATATGTTGCGATATATTTCTATGGCACAAATATTCTGCGAAATGCGCGTATGCTCACACAGGAGCATAGTACGTTGTTCAAGATACTGGATTTTCTTTACTATGTGTTGAGTTTTAAAGTGGTGGGCAAATATGGTTGTCTGAAAAGTTATATGGAGTTGTATGAGAAGGATAAGAAGAGTATGGTTGTGTAGTTTGCTGGTTCTCTTTGTCGCCTGTGTATCGGGCGGCAAAAGAGAACTGCTGCAACAGAGTCACACAAATAGCGCCGAGCGTTTTATGCGCGATAGTATATTCTTGCGTGATAGTATTTTTGTGGCTCATCGAGCCGATACGGTTTTTTACGAAAAGTTAAGAACCGTGTATCGCGACAGACTGCGTATGGACACCTTTATAATGTGCGACACTGTGTGCAAAGAAAAGGTTGTAACGGTGGAGAAGATTGTGAAGAAATATCCCTCTCCTTGGTTGTTGCTGTTGGCTGTTGCTTTGTATGCAGCTTGGCGTAAGGGGATACTTAAACTGCTGTGGGGGCTGTTGCGCGGGTTATTGAAATATTTTATCGTTTAAATTATGCAAAAGAGTTTTTCGTTTAAGGGGCTTACCAGAAACAGCGACAATTTGTTGGTTGCCGATGGTGAGTGTATGGAACTTATAAACCTACGAGTGAAAGATGGGTGCTTGGTGCCTCTTCCTTCGGAATATAATGAAACTGAACTTGAAACTTGCTATGAGAAAGTCTATTGGCACTCTGCTGCCAATATGTACCTGTGTATAGAGTATAAGAACGAGGGTAAGGTTAATGTATATGACAAGGATTTAAAGCTGGTGAGGAACGAGAGTACAGGAGAAGTGGAACTCTTCCCGTTACTTACACAGGTGCATCGTATAGAGTTTGTGGGAAATATTGTGTGTTGTATAGCCGAAGAAACAACATACTATTTGATTTACGATACAGATAAATACCGTTGGCTGGGCGAGCTTCCCGAAATTCCGGAGCTTGCTTTTTCCTACGAATCGGTTGTTTATCAGTCGGTGAGTGACGATGAGTATGAGGCCGGCCTCTCCTTTCGCAACGAGGATGCCTCGTTGCGTTGGGGTAATGTGTCCAAAGGTTATTTCGACCAGACTCTCTCAATGCTGCATAGTCGCGGCTATTATGTCGACCGTGCTCTCTTTCGATACGCTTTAAGGCTTTTCGATGGTAATTACATCTGTTATTCGCCAATATATTATGTCGACGATAATTCGGTAGTCGATGATCTTGGACGCGATTCAAAAAACTTTCAATCGGGAGCTTTGACCGCCGGAACGCTCAAAAGCAAATATGTTGCAAAGGTTCAGGGTTTTCTTCCAAGTTACCATTTGAAAAATTTAAATCTTGCTGCTTGGGAGAATATAATAGTGAGTGTCGATATTTTTACTTCCGGTTCTATATATGGGCACAAGATTGTGAAGTCTGCCGAAGAGCTAACAGCACGTAACGGTCTTTTAATCTCAAATAGTTCCGGCTTTGAACGCTATGTGGAGAAAAGCGGATTGGAAATTATGAGCGATGTTCAAGATGCCGCTTCCTTTTATAAAATAGCAGAATATAATATATACGGAGTGCAGATTGATCGTGTAGAGAATGTCTCCTTGTCGAGCCTGGCTTTGTGTGAGACCTTGCCCGACGAATCGGGCTCGCAGGTAACCCGTGGCGCAGCTTATAGCTACTTTTTTAATGGTCGTCTGCATCTTGCCGGAATAAAAGAGGTATTTATGAAAGGATATACTCCTTGTGCCTATCTGCCGGCAAATACCGCCTCTTGCGTTGCCGATTATGCAATTGTGGCCACCCGCCTTAAAACTGCGTCGGCTACATCGCTTGTAAAGAGAGAGTATGTAAATAGTTTTACACTTGGTGCCGATGGCGAAACTCTGTCGCTCTCTCCCTATATAATGTATCCCGATGCGCGGGCTTTTGAAACGATATTCATTATTAAGGTAAATGGTGTTATTTATCGAAAATCTTTTTCGTTGAAACAGCATAAATCCCTTAATTTGGCACACTATGTTAATGGGAGTGGCAGTTTGTATGATGTTTCTCTTGAATGTAATTTGTCTGTGGGAACAAAACCCTCTTCTTACTCCGAGAATAATATTCTGGCCTATTTTGCCTATACTCCCGGAGTTTATGAGATTGTGTATGTGTCGGGTGGAATATGGTATTACGGCGACCAACCGTTTGTGTTGAAGAATGGCCCCGATGGTGAAAGGTATTATAGAATTATAATGACACTGAATCCTCAACCTGGGGACACAATTAAGATAACCATAGAGAAAAGGACTTCTGTCGAAACAATAACAGGTATCGATAATATTCCCATTGATGATACTTGGGAACTCTTGGAGGAGGTTGAGGATATTGCCGAGGAGAATGCTTGCGAGGTTCGTGGCAATGTGATGAAGGTGTCGGCAGTGGATAATCCTTTCTACTTTGCAGCAAAAAATACCTATATGCCATCGCGCGAGGATATTGTAGCAATGTGCAGTAACACGGTAACTTTGTCGCAAGGGCAATTTGGGCAGCATCCGCTTTATGTTTTTTGTCGCGATGGTATTTGGGCGATGCAAAGTGATTTATCGGGTACTCTTACTTATGTTACGGCTCTCCCTCTCTCTTATGAGGTTTGTGTAAATGCCGAAACTGTGTGTTACACTCCTGCGGGTATTGTTTTTTTGAGCAAGCGTGGTTTTATGCTGCTAAAAGGTAATACGTTGAAATGTTTTTCGGATGCAGTAGATGTTGATTCGCATTTTATGCAACAGGTGGTGGCGCGCGACCTTTTCTATCGCATAGCAATGGTTGTGAGTAATCAATATTCGTTGAGTAGGGAGAGTTTTAAGGAGTATATAAAGAACGAAATTACGGTGGGGTATATACAGGCCGAAAATGAGGTGTGGATTTCCTGCCCCGACTATAATTACTCCTATATATACTCTTTGGATAATGGCAGTTGGACAAAAATTTCAAAGAGCTTTGTCAGCTTTGTGAATACCTTTCCTCATCAATCCTGTGTGCGAATTATAGACGACAAGAGCTATATTGCAACGATAGACAAGGATAATGCCAAGCCTTATTCTCCTGTTACGTTATTTACTCGTCCGCAACTATGGGGTACGAAACTGCCCAAAAGAATATTGCAGTTTATGTTGCACGCCTCTGTTAAGGCAGCCTCAACCGGCTCGGTTTATGAGTATGGAGGGCTGGCCTGCTACCTGTTGTGCAGTAACGATGGTGTACACTTTAAATTGGTTGCCGGCATTGAAAAGGGTGAAGATTTTAATGACATTGTTTTTCCTTATTTCCCTACACAGGCGTATAAATATTATGTTATTGCGCTGTCGGGGGCAATAAAACTCGATAGTCGCATTGTGGGTGCGGAGTTGTCGGTTGCCACTGCTTGGGAAAATCGTTTACGTTAATTGTTTATGAATATAGTTGTAGATAAGAATGAAATTATGAGCGGCTTGCATAAAATGTCGGCTCATCTGGGTGTTAAATTGTCGGCTCCTGAGCTTGTTGCCTCAACCGCCGATGATGAAGAGAAGATTGCTGTGATGTTGCAGGCTTCCTCCATTGAAATGCTCAAACTGCTCACTCCTTACGCATCCTTGGACGATGGCGATGAAGTGTTTACCTACCTGCTCGAAATGCCTGCCAATTGGAAGGTGGGGCAGATGGGTAATCTGATAAACCTGTGCAAGATGTATTTGCAATATTCGTTGTTTGCACGCTGGCTCGATTTTGTGAAGAGTGACAGTGCGATGCTTTATCGGACATTGAATGCCGAAACAGCATCGGCCATTATACATATACTTTCGTTGCGTGAGAAGCCTGTCCGTGAGTAATAAAGAAGGCTGCTAAAAAAAATAGCGGCCTTCTTTATGTGTTTATGCAATTCCATTTGCAGAATATTACCGATTGGTGTCGTGTATTATTTTCTTCTCGTTTCTTCCTATATATATGCTGCATAGAGCAAAAGTTATAAACGAAAGTATAAATATAATACCCGGTAAAAGCTCTTCAAAAGCCCCTTCGGCACTCCCGACGATGAGTGCGAGGCTTGCTATCTGAATGGTGGTGAGTGTGCTTGCTTTCATACAGTTTAATTATCTTCGAATGACCAATATATCAGTTTGTTGCTCCCATTGTCGCTGCTTTTTATTTTGAGTGTTGCTTGGCTGATGAGTCTCTCTTTGCGCATAAGCAGTACTTTCCCAATCTCATCCTTGCCCCCTTCGTGCGGCAGGCGTTTAATCTCCATTTTGTATCTGTTCAGTTTCAGAATTTTGCTTCTCTCGCCAAGGAAGTCCTTTACAAACTCTTCGTCTTTATATTTGTCGTAAATTTGATAAGTTTCTGTGAGGTGGCTGGTCCACTCCCTTTTCCCTTTAAATGCATATAGTAGGTATTCTGCCCACTCCAAGCATTTTTCTGCAATGCAGTCACACAGGTGTCTGCTTTTCCCAATTTCTCTACTTTTCATAATTAAATCTTGTTCAAATGCTTTTGTGTTTTATTATTATTTTGTATGTTTGTCGCCGAAACGGCTTTTGTAGCCTCTTTTTGCTTTTGTGTATGCTTTTTAATGCTTGTTTGATAGTTGAATAGCCATTTGTGGCTGCAAATATAAGAGTATATTTGATAAAAAAGGTTGCTAAATTAACCTAAATAGCAAAATGTGGCTATTTTGTAATGAGTCTAAATAGCTTGTATTTGGATAATAAATTGTGATAAAATGGATAAGACAATCAAGGATAGAATATTGAGTGTTTTCAGGTTAAAAAAAATAAATGTCAATCGTGCCAGTCGATTGCTTGGAATACCGCAACGCACGTTGAATAGGCAGGTGAACGAGAATGGCAAGGTGGGGATGGACCTTGTATACTCTCTGCTTAATACGTTTGGTGATATATCTCCTGCTTGGCTTTTGTTGGGGCAGGGTGATATGTTGCAGGACTCCGAGGCTATGGCCGCGGTAGCATCTTCTGCTCCTTTTTTCAGTAATTTGCCTGTGAGTGCGGGGTTAAAGGAGACATTTGACCCATCGAGGGAGAAGCCCACAGGGTTTATATCTATGCCCGGATTGACGGCGCAATTCTATTTTCCCGTGTCGGGTACTTCAATGGAGCCGGAAATTCATTCGGGCGATATTATCGGAGTGAACAGAGTGGAGTCGTTGCGCGATGTTGACCCCGATAAAATATATATGATTGTAACCAACGAATCGCGTATGATAAAGCGTTGTCACTCCGACGAGAATGACGAAAGTATTATGTGGTGCGTCTCGCCCAACTATCCGTCGTTTAAGATAAAGAAGAACGATATTTGTGCAATGTTTCACGTAGTGAACAGGATAGAGAGACTTTGATGCACTCTCGCAGTGGTGCTGATTATGGCAGATGCGCTTCGGGCATCTGCCATAATTTTTATCCTCTTCTTTGTCGGGAAAAGGATGAAATTTAAGAAACGCATTGAAAAACTGTCAATTTTTCATCTGATTGTAAAAAATGGGTGAAAATTTTTCTTTTTTCTGCAAATATTTTATACTTTCGTCTGCTCAAATATAAAAATCAAAATTTACTATTATGATAATAGGTGTACCAAAAGAGATTAAGAATAACGAGAACCGCGTGGGAATGACGCCCTCCGGTGTTAAGGAGATGACCAAACACGGCCATACAGTATATGTTCAGGCTTCGGCCGGATTGAACAGCGGCTTTACCGATGATGCATATATTGCGGCAGGAGCCAATGTCCTGCCCACCATTGAGGAGGTTTATGCCATTGCAGAAATGATTGTAAAGGTGAAAGAACCCATAGAGAGCGAGTATAAACTCGTGCGCAAAGGGCAGTTGCTGTTTACCTATTTCCACTTTGCGTCGAGCGAGCCGCTCACAAAAGCAATGATAGAGAGTGGGGCAATATGCTGTGCTTATGAAACAGTGGAACGCAAAGACCGTTCATTGCCGTTGCTTGTTCCAATGTCCGAGGTTGCGGGCCGTATGTCTATTCAGGAGGGATGCTATTTCCTTGAACGTCCTCGCGGCGGAAAGGGTAAACTTTTGGGTGGCGTGCCCGGTGTAAAGCCGGCCAAGGTTTTTGTGATAGGCGCCGGCGTAGTTGGTACAACCGCGGCTCGCACAGCTGCGGGAATGGGTGCCGATGTTACAATCTGCGATATTTCCTTGCCTCGCCTTTCCTATCTTGCCGATGTTATGCCCAGCAATGTAAAAACTCTTATGTCGTCGGAGTATAACATTCGCGAAGAACTTAAAACCGCCGACCTTGTCATCGGTTCGGTACTTATTCCCGGTGCAAAAGCTCCCAAATTAGTTACACGCGATATGCTTGCAGCTATGGAGCCGGGCAGCGTGCTTGTAGATGTTGCAATAGACCAAGGCGGCTGTTTCGAAACTTCGCACCCCACAACCCACGAGGAACCCACCTATTATATCGATGGAATACAGCATTATTGTGTTGCCAATATTCCGGGGGCAGTGCCTTATACCTCAACATTGGCACTTACAAATGCTACATTGCCCTATGCTTTGCAACTTGCCGACAAAGGGTGGCGCAAGGCTTGCGCCGAGAATGAAGAGCTGCGCAAGGGGTTGAATGTGGCAGAAGGCAATGTCGTATATAAAAAGGTTGCCGAAACGTGGAACCTCCCATTCGTGGAACTTGAATTTTAAGATAAAATCCTATTACAAGAAGATGACTAAAAAGCGTATTTCAGCGTTACGCTTGCCTTTAAAATCCTCATTTACGCTTAGTAAACTCCGGTTTTTGGCTACGCAAGCCTTGAACTACATCTTTTTATTCATCTCCTACACAAAAGAGGCCGCTAAAAAATACTTTTTAGTCGGCCTCTTGTATATATAATATTACCCTTGCAGTGTAGTTAAATGAATTTATATCCTCTGTTGCTATGAAAATTTACCGATTTTTACTATATTCGCAATGTTGTTTGTACATTGCAGGAACCTTGCAAAATGTATAATTGTTAATTATGTGCTTGCGTTACCTATTTATATATAATAAATAAAGATATTGATAATGTCTGAGAACAGAGGATATATAGCCCAGATTATTGGAGCCGTGATTGATGTTACTTTTGAGAATAAAGGTGCCGACGGAAAAGTAATTCTGCCGGCTATTCACGAGGCACTTACCGTGTCGTGCAGCGACGGGCGTGAGCTGATACTCGAAGTGCAACAGCATATAGGCGACGATACTGTGCGCACCGTGGCAATGGACCGCACGGCAGGGCTTGTGCGCAAAATGCCGGTCGTGGCCACCGGTGCTCCAATTACAATGCCCGTTGGCAATCAGATAAAGGGGCGTATGATGAACGTCGTCGGCGCTTCAATCGACGGAATGCGCACTCTCGATAAGGAGGGGGCCTATCCCATTCACCGCGAAGCTCCAAAATTCGAAGAACTCTCTACCGTGCAGGAGGTACTCTACACGGGAATAAAGGTGATAGACCTTTTGGAGCCCTATTGCAAGGGTGGAAAAATCGGCCTTTTCGGCGGTGCAGGCGTGGGAAAAACCGTGCTCATTATGGAGCTTATAAACAACATTGCAAAGGGGCACGACGGTTATTCGGTGTTTGCGGGTGTGGGAGAGCGCACACGTGAAGGTAACGACCTGTTGCGCGAAATGATAGAGTCTAACGTGGTGCGTTACGGCGAGGCATTCAAAGAGGGAATGAAGAGGGGCGAGTGGGACCTCTCGAAAGTAGATTACAGTGAGGTTGAAAAATCGCAGGCAACGCTTGTGTATGGCCAGATGAGCGAGCCTCCCGGTGCGCGTGCATCGGTTGCCCTTTCGGGCCTGACAATTGCCGAGTCCTTCCGCGATGCGGGGGCTGCCGAGGGAAAAACCAACGATATATTGTTTTTTATCGATAATATTTTCCGTTTCACACAGGCCGGCTCCGAAGTGTCGGCACTTCTTGGCCGTATGCCCGGTTCCGTGGGCTACCAACCAACGCTTGCAAGCGAAATGGGAGCAATGCAGGAGCGTATAGCCTCCACCATTCACGGCTCTATAACCTCGGTGCAGGCAGTATATGTTCCGGCCGACGACCTCACCGATCCGGCTCCGGCAACCACCTTCACCCATCTTGACGCAACCACTGTGCTCAGCCGCAAGATTGCCGAGCTTGGAATATATCCGGCAGTAGATCCGCTCGACTCAACATCGCGCATTCTCGATGCTAATATCGTGGGCAAGGAGCACTACGACACGGCCCAGCGTGTGAAGCAGATACTGCAACGTAACAAGGAATTGCAGGATATAATATCAATTCTGGGAATGGAAGAACTATCCGACGAGGACCGCACCACCGTGAATCGTGCCCGTCGTGTGCAACGTTTCCTCTCGCAGCCCTTCACCGTTGCCGAGCAATTTACAGGAGTAAAGGGAGTGATGGTGTCAATCGAAGATACTATAAAAGGATTTAATATGATACTCGACGGTGAGGTCGATAATATCCCCGAGCAGGCATTCCTGAACGTGGGAACCATAGAGGAGGCAATTGCCAAAGGCAAAAAAATGCTCGAACAAATTAAATAACACAACAGAATGGCGGCCCGCACTCTTAGACTCATAATCCTCTCGCCCGAAAAAGAACTCTTCTCGGGCAATGTAACCGGAGTATTGTTCCCCGGTGCAACGGCTCCTTTTACCGTGCTCTATAATCACGCCCCTATAATATCGGTGTTGGAGCAGGGAACCATACGTTGGGAGGCCGACACACAGGGCGAGGTTACAATAGACGGCGGTTTTGTCGAAGTGTGCGACAATGTGGTAACCGCTTGCGTGGAAACAAAAAAATGAACGACGATGAAAAAACTGCTTAAAACAACCATCATATTCACAGGCATAATGTTGCTGCTATTGTTGCTTGCCGAGCTTATTATGGCACACATCCTCACGCAATATGCTTTCAATGGCCATTGGGTGGTGGCACTCTATTTTTGGATATTTTATATGGGAGCCCTCTTTTTTATGGGAACCAAAATATCAAAGGCTGTTTTTATGAAATATATAATGGGCCTAAAAGCGGCGAAACTCTTTGCTTCGCTCTTCTTTATAGCCATTGCCGCATTTATTATGCGCGACAATATAGTAGCTCTTGTGTTTACCTTCTTTATCTACTATCTGCTGTTGCTCATTCCCGAGTGTGCATATAGTATATATATGAAAAAGCATATTAAATGAAAATATGAAGATGTTGCGTCACATACTCTTGCTTCTGCTCCCCCTGCTCGTGATAAACACGCGAGCATTTGCTACATCGTCGGGCGAGAAGGGCACGTTCGACGCTCCAAAGGTAATATTCGAGCATTTGAAGGACTCCTACGAATGGCACATTACCAAGATAGGCGACAAGCATATATCAATTCCCCTGCCTGTAATACTTTACAGCGAGCGTGCAGGCTGGCAACTATTCTCCTCGTCGGTATTCCACGATGCCGAAGAGTATAATGGCTTTTATTTGGCTCGCGAGGGCAGTGCCGAGGGTAAAATTGTGGAGCTCGATGCGCAGGGCAACGAAGTGCGCCCTCTGCTCGATATTTCAATAACCAAAAATGTGCTTGCAATATTCCTGAATGGAATATTATTATGCGTGATAATGCTTCTTACCTCTCGCTGGTACAAACGGCACAAATGCAACGACGAAGCACCGCGAGGCTTTGTGGGAGCAGTGGAGATGATGCTCACAATGGTTGTCGACGATGTTATTAAGCCCAACGTGGGCGCAAAGGCGGCACGCTTCACCCCCTACCTGCTCACCATCTTCTTTTTTATATTGTTCAGCAACCTGATGGGGCTCATCCCCATCTTCCCCGGCGGAGCGAATGTTACGGGAAATATAGCGGTTACCCTTGCCCTCTCTCTCTGCACATTTGTGGCGGTGAATGTTTTTGGCAATAAAGAGTATTTTAAAGAGATTTTCTGGCCCGATGTTCCAACGTGGTTAAAGGTACCGGTGCCGTTAATGCCCTTTATAGAGCTGTGCGGAGTGTTTGTAAAGCCGTTTGCACTCACAGTGCGTCTGTTTGCCAATATTTTTGCGGGGCACACAGCAATATTGGTATTTATATGCCTCATATTCATAACAATGTCGGTAAATAAATATCTTGGTGGAGCAATGACTGTAATTTCGGTATTCTTTACCGTGTTTATGAATATATTGGAATTATTGGTAGCCTTTATTCAGGCATTTGTGTTTACAATGTTGTCGGCAGTCTTCATAGGACTTGCACAGCCCGAACATCATAAATGAGTATTACTAATTATTAAAAAATAACGATTATGTTTACAATTCTTTTACAAGCAGCTATTAGCGTCAGCCTCTCAAAAGCAACAGCGGCCATTGCCGCAAGTATAGTGGTTCTTGGTGCCGCATTCGGCATTAGCCGCATTGCCTCAACAGCGTTGGAATCTATGGCACGTCAGCCCGAGGTTGCGGGTGACATTCGATCGAGTATGATTCTCGCAGCTGCACTCATCGAGGGTGTTGCAATGTTTGCCATTCTTGTTTCCATTCTTGTTATATTGCTGTAATATAAAAAGGAGCAGAAGATGTCTATTTTATTACCCGATGCAGGCCTTCTCTTTTGGATGCTTGTAGCCTTTGGAATAGTATTTTTCATACTCTCCAAATTTGTCTTTCCGGCAATCACCACGCTGGTCGACGAACGCAAACGCTTCATCGACGAGGCCTTGCAGAATGCAAAAGATGCCAATGCAAAGCTTGCCGATATAAATGCCGAGGGCGAGGCACTATTGCAGGCTGCACGCGAGGAGCAGACAAGAATATTGCGTGAGGCCACCGTGGCACGCGAGCAAATGATGAAGGAAGCTCGCGAAAAGGCCAATGTGGAGGGCGAAAAACTCATCGCCGAGGCTCGTCGTGTGATAGAGCAGGAGAAAGAGGCTGCATTGAATGAAATACGCAACAATATAGCCGAACTATCTCTCGGAATTGCCGAAAAAGTGCTTCGTAGCGAACTATCGAGCGACGCCTCGCAGCAGGCCTATATTGAGAAACTCGTCGACGAAGCCATTGTAGATAAAACCAACAGAAAATGAATACAGGAATAGTTGCACAGCGTTACGCCCTTGCCCTCTATGAGTATGCCAAGGAGGAACGGGCCGAGGTTGCGGTATATAAAAATATGCAGCAACTGAAAAATACACTGCGCCAATTAAAGGAGTTTCCCATAGTATTGAGAAACCCCTCTATGACTATTCAAGAGAAAGTACGGCTTATATGTTCCGCCGTGGAAGCACCCGCTCCCACCTTCTCCCGCTTCGCTACGCTGGTGGTGAAGAACGCACGCGAGGACCTGCTCCTTTATATGGCATATTCATATATAAATATATACCGCGAGGAGAAAAAAGTTTTGGCAATGAAGATAACCACAGCCCAGCCATTATCGAAGGAGTTGCAGGATAAAATTGAGAATATCATCGAGAGGCAGAGCGAGGTGGATGTTGAGATAAGAAACATTGTCGACTCCTCGCTCATAGGCGGTTTTATAATCGAAACAAAAGGCATCCGGCTCGATGCAAGCGTCAGCCAGCAACTCTCCGAGATTAAAAAACAATTGGTAAGAACTAACAGGAAAATAGTATAATGAATATAAAACCCAGCGAAGTATCGGCAGTACTCCTTGAAGAACTTAAAGGAGTCGCTAATAATGCCAAATATGACGAGGTTGGCACAGTGTTGCAAGTGAGCGACGGAGTGGTGCGCATCTATGGACTGAACAACGCCGAGGCCGAGGAGTTGCTCGAATTCGACAATGGAATAAAGGCCATTGTAATGAACCTCGAAGAGGATAATGTGGGAGCAGTTCTTCTTGGTCCCACAGATAAGATAAAAGAGGGAATGACAGTGAAACGCACCCATCGTATCGCCTCAATCGACGTGTGCGATGGAATGTTGGGGCGCGTTATAACTCCTCTTGGCGAGCCACTCGATGGTAAGGGAGAAATTGAGGGCGAAAAATACGAAATGCCCCTCGACCGCAAGGCTCCCGGAGTAATATTCCGTCAGCCGGTAACAGAGCCTTTGCAGACAGGGTTAAAATCCATCGACTCTATGATACCCATCGGCCGCGGACAGCGCGAGCTCATAATCGGCGACCGCCAGACGGGTAAAACTGCAATAGCCATAGATGCAATAATAAACCAACGTGCCAACTACGAGGCCGGCAATCCCGTCTATTGCATATATGTGGCGATAGGGCAGAAGGGCTCAACCGTAGCCTCCATAGTAAATACTTTGCGCCAACATAAGGCACTCGACTACACAACAGTGGTGGTGGCAACAGCATCCGATACAGCAGCAATGCAATACTATGCCCCTATGGCAGGAGCTGCCATCGGCGAGTATTTTCGCGACACGGGCCGTCACGCGCTTGTTGTTTACGACGACCTCTCGAAACAGGCTGTTGCCTATCGTGAGGTGTCGCTCATCCTTCGTCGTCCCTCGGGGCGCGAGGCCTATCCGGGCGATGTCTTCTATCTGCACTCGCGCTTGCTTGAACGTGCAGCGAAAATAATAAACCAGCAGGAGGTTGCCGAGCAGATGAACGACCTTCCCTCCGGCCTCAAAGGCAAAGTGAAGGGCGGAGGCTCGTTAACGGCACTCCCCATCATAGAGACACAGGCCGGCGATGTTTCGGCCTATATTCCCACCAACGTAATCTCAATTACCGATGGCCAGATATATCTCGAAAGTGACCTTTTCAATCAGGGCTTCCGTCCGGCGGTGAATGTGGGAATTTCTGTGTCGCGTGTGGGTGGTAATGCGCAGATAAAATCGATGAAAAAGGTAGCCGGAACGCTTAAAATAGACCAAGCGCAATTCCGCGAGCTCGAAGCGTTTGCAAAATTCGGCAGTGATATGGATCCGGTAACAAAAATGGTGATAGACCGCGGCCGTCGCAACAACGCCCTGCTTGTGCAGCCGCAATACTCACCAATGCCGGTTGGCGAGCAGATTGCAATAATATATTGCGGCGTTAATAATCTTCTGAGCAATGTACCGTGCGAAAAGGTTGCAGAATTTGAGAGCCTCTTCCTCGATATTATGCGCACGCGCCATAGTGCCGATGTACTCGATGTTCTTTCGTCGGGTGTAATAAACGACGAGGTAGAGAGTATAATAAAAGATGTAGCCACAGAAATAACATCAACCCTCAATTAGGCAAGCGATGAACCTTAAAGAGATAAAGCAGCGAATACAATCGGTAAAGAGCACGCAGAAGATAACGTCGGCAATGAAACTCGTGTCGGCGGCCAAGCTCCGTCGTGCCCAGAATACAATAGAGAGTATGCTACCTTATAAGCATAAGCTTGATGAAATTCTTGCTGCTTTTCTGCAAAATACCCCCTCGGTCGACACCCCCTACATAGCCATACGCGATGTTAGGAAGGTGGCAATAATCGCCGTCTCCTCCAATTCGAGCCTGTGTGGCGGCTTTAATGCCAATATCATACGCGAGACCAAAGAGGCTGTTGAAAAATATACCGCCGAAGGAGTGGACGTTGAGCTGCTCCCCGTTGGGAAAAAGATGTCCGATGCTGTGCGCAAGATGGGGCGCGAGCCCAACCTCTCGCTTATGGAGCAGGCTGCCGCAGTCTCCTATAATGATGTTGCCACTGTTGCCTCGCATCTTATGGAACGCTTCGTGGCAGGCGAAATTGACCGCGTGGAGCTTGTGTACACCCATTTCCATTCTGCCGCCAAGCAGGAACCCGTAAAGGAGTGCTTCTTGCCCGTGGATATTGTCTCGCTTGCCGGTGAGGGCACTGCCACCGGAGAATTTATATTGGAGCCGAGCAAGGAACAACTATTGCAGGAACTGTTGCCACGAGCCATAATCCTGCATCTTTTCACTGCATTGCTCGATTCGGCTGCGGCTGAGCACGCAGCCCGTATGATGGCAATGCAGATAGCCACCGACAATGCCGACGACCTTATAGAAGAGCTTGTGCGCGAGTATAACAAGGGACGTCAGCAGGCAATAACAAATGAACTGCTCGATATTGTAGCCGGCAGTTCCAACTAAACATAAACAGAATGAAAAAAACGGCATTATATATAATCATCGCCACTCTTTTTGCATCGTGTGGCAACAACGTGCGTGTCGAAGGAACCATAGAGGGGGGAATAGAGAATGGCGACAGCATATTCCTTATGTCGGTCGACGGGCAGAACAGAGCCTCCATAATCTCCAAAAGCATTGTGAGCGACAATAGCTTTACATTGTCGGGCAATATGGAATTGCCGGCCGTGTGCAACATTGTTACATTCACGCAGCAAGGTCGCGTAGAGCGTAAAATGGACTTTATAGCCGAGGGTGGGAGTGTGCAAATGAGAGTTCTTCCCCAATATTATCGCGTGTCCGGAACACCGCTGAACGATGCAATGCAGTCGGTGCGCGATTCATTGGAGATTGCAACGCGAGTATATAAACGCTACCAGAATAAGATAGCTGTCTCGCCCAACCTCTCGCCTATGGGCCGCAAAGAGGCCGACGATGTAAGAGCCATTGCCTCCTATCAGTATAAAAAGGCTCTTTATAATGCCATAGAAAAGAATATCGACAATATTCTTGCCCCCTATTTTATAAAAAACAATATAGATGTGATAGAGCCCACAAAGGGACTGCAATATATAAAGCAATTGCCTGTAAATTACAAGGATAATGTAATCTCCTATATAAACAAACTCTATACGGCGCAACAGCAGTGTACCGAGGGAAACAGCTTTGTCGATTTTAAAATGCGCGACAGCAAAGGCAGGGAACACTCCTTGTCGGCCTATGCGGGAAAGGGCGTTCCTGTGCTCATAAATCTGTGGACGAGCGGCAGTGCAAAATCCATCGATGAGGCTCGTGCCGTGGGCATCCTGCAACAGGAGTGTGGCACGCAGGCGCAGTTTATCGGAATTTCCATCGACAAGAGTTATAATGTGTGGCGTGCCACCATTGAAAAAGAGGAATTGTGTGGCCTGCAACTAACCGACCTTAAAGGGTGGGACAACGATTTTATGAAACATTACGGAGTGGACAAGGCACCTTATTTTGTGCTTGTCGGCGGTGACGGCATTATCCGCTATCGTGGAATATCATTCTCCGATGCAAGTTCTATGTTGCAAGAACTTATTCAGGAATAGCGGTGATAAAATGTTTCTTGGTTTGTCGCACAAAAAAGAATAATAAAATCTTGAATTGTCTTCTATAATAAATAACGTTTTACATAATAATATTGCAAGACCCTAAAAAGAGTGTTGTCTTTTGCGAAAATTTTTCTAACATTTGCAATGTCGTGGCTATGAGCCTCGGCATTACATTTTTTTTTGATGAAAGTGTTTTCGCTTTTATCCTTGCAAGAGAATCTGACAGTTTTCAAAGAAATGAGGATAACGACGACACTCGTCATCTGTATTGATATGCGACTAATCCCCATATCATATACAGGTGTGGGGTCTTGTAATCGTTTATTCGTTTCGGGTTTTGTCAGAGCCTTCTTGCAGATAAACGGAAGTTGGTTCCACAAACACTCCTACGAACCGTAACAACAATATTGGTTTTCGCGTGGTTTGCCTCCCATAGTTTAAAGCTGATGGATTTCTGTTTTAAACAGACTGTTGCCCGCTCTGTTTCTTAAAAAGAGATAGAAATAAAGTGAGATGAATTCTCCTTGGAGTGTAGTGATAGTAGCATAAAGCGAATTTTCTACACTCTTCATTTTTTTATTAGTTCTTGGATAAATGCCAAATAGAAATAAAATGAGGGCTACCGTCGCGGCGCCCTCATCCACCTTAAAAATCTATGAAAAACTTTTATTGGGTTTTTACGCCCAATGGGTGAAATATCTGTTAATCCTTGTTGTGTCTTTTGCGGAACTCTTTTCCGTTGCCTTTTCCGTCGCGTGCCATAGTTTTTAAAATGTGTCCTTGAAAGGCGTGCTCGGCACGTTGAATGTCCAATAACTTTTTGGGTGATACGCAATTAAGGTATTTTGCAATATACTCCTTTTCGAGCTTCACGGTCTTTATTTTAGCCTCGGCTGTGTGCAGGAGCAGTGCCTTGCACTCTTCGTCGGTGAGCTGCTGCCCGCGCTCCTTTATCACTTTGCTTCGTGCTTCGTGCTCTATGCGGAATTTCTCCTTTTGAAGCTCGAAGAAGATGGGAAAGAAGGCGTCGGCCTCCTCTTGTGTGAGTTGTGCCTTCTCGGTGATGAATTCACGCTGTTTCTGGCGGAACTGTTCGGGTGAGAAACGTTTGGGGCCTTTGTGCTCCTGTGCCATTGTGCCCGAAAGGGTTGCCGATATAAATATGAGTAATATAAATAGCTTCTTCATAGTGCTTGATGTTTAGTTGTTGCCGGTTACGTAGCAGTAGAATGTGTAGTCGTCGATGGGGTAGTTGTTGAGTACCTCGTCGATATATTCGTTGCTGTAATATTCGTCGGTGGCGGCTGTTTCTGTGCTGCCGTTGTTTCTCAAAAACAGATAGCTGCCCAATGAGAAGATTACGGCTATTGTGGCTGCGTAGCCTATGTGTCGCAAACGGCCTGCAAGGTTCACTATGCGTGCCTTCTTTTGTGGCGTGGCTGTGGTGCGGGGCAACATTTTCATTATGTTGCCTTCGAGGTTGTCGAAGTAGCCTTCGGGCACCGTGAAGGGTCGTTTGTTTTTATGGTTCTCCAATTTCATATATTTGCTTCTTGTTTATTTGATTTATTGTGTGCCGAAAGGTTTAATCTTTGTCGGCTAAAAATTCTTCTATTTTTTTTACGGCAAGGTGGTACGATGCTTTAAGGGCTCCCACGCTGGTGCCGAGTATTTGTGATATTTCTTCGTATTTGAGCTCTTGGCTGTATTTCATATTAAAGACAAGGCGTTGCTTTTCGGGCAGGCGGGCGATGGCTTCTTGCAGCAGTGCATCGGTGTGGTCGCCGTCGAAGTAAGGGTCACCTTCGAACTGAAAGGCAATCTCTCCTTCGGGGCTGTCGAGCGAAATTTCGTTGCGTTTTTTGCCGATGAAAGTGAGCGTCTCGTTTATGGCAATGCGGTAGAGCCAAGTGGATAGCTGCGAGTCGCCACGGAATTTATCAATGTTGGTCCAGGCTTTAATGAAGGTATTTTGCAGAATGTCGTTGCTGTCGTCGTGCGATAATACCATTTGGCGTATGTGCCAATAGAGCTTTTCGCCATACTGCTTTATTATAGCCGAGAATGCAGCCTCGCGCGTGCTCTCGTTGCCGAGCTGCGCGATTATCGCCTTTTCGTCGAATTTGCTGCTTTTCTCTTTCATCAGTGTTTTTTTGTGTCTGCTATAATATTTGATGGTTTTGTTGCCCGAAGGTTTAATGTGCTGCTTTTGATATTTAAACTATCCCTCTTTTTTAAACTCCTCCGTCACTTCGTGCTACCTCCTCTTTAAATAATAGTAGAGGAGTTTTTCTTGTTGCTTGCCCTTTTTTTTTGACATAAGAACAGAAGAATATAATCATTTTCTCTTTTTGTTCTTTTGTTTTAAACAACTCCCTTCGAAATTTACGAGTAAATTTCTCGTCCCTCTATAAACAGAGGGACAGTTTTTTTATTTTTCCTTTTTTGCGCATACATCGGTACGCCTCTGCATTTCGTTGCCTGTTGTTATCTGCCACCTCTTTTCATCCCCTCACCCCTGCGGAGAGCCCCCCTTGATTACAAACAAGTGGGGTAGTATTTCTCTTTTTGTTCTTTTGTTTTAAACAACTCCCTCCGAAATTTACGAGTAAATTTCTCGTCCCTCTATAAACAGAGTGACAGTTTTTTATTTTTTCTTTTTTTTTGGCAGGCCGGCGTGTCTGCCCGCTATTCGTTGCTTTTTTCAAAGTTTAAAAATCTTTCCTTCGGCGGCAAGGTGGCTGTCGGGGAAAATATCCTGTGCCTCGGCAAGGAGCAACTGCTCGTCGTCGTAACGCGACGAGAAGTGCCCTATGATAAGTTTTTTAACCCCGGCCTGTGCAGCTATTTGCGCTGCTTGTGTCGCGGTTGAGTGGAAGGTTGCCTGTGCGCGTGCCGCTTCGCTTGTGGCAAAGGTAGCTTCGTGGTAGAGAAGGTCGGCACCGGCAATGTGGGTACAAATGTCGGGGCAGGGCAGGGTGTCGGAGCAGTAGGCGTAACTGCGCGAAGGGTCGGCGTCGGTGGTGAGCCTTTCGTTGGGTATAATCTCGCCGTCGGGAGTAATAAAATCCTCCCCATCCTTTATGCCTCTTCGCTTGTATTCGGGTATTTCGTAGGCATCTATCATATCACGCCTTATGTGCCTTTTCTTGGGCTTCTCTTTGAAGATAAATCCGCAGCAGGGTATACGGTGGCTCAGTGGCAGTGTGTGCACGGTGATGCTGTTGTCTTCGTATATCAGCTCATATTTCGTTGCATCAATGTCGTGAAATATTACCTTGTATTTCAGTTCTTTGCAGAAAAAGTCGAGCTGCTCTTTCATCAGTTTGCGCAACATTTTGTCGGCGTAAATGTGGAGCGGGGCGGTGCGCCCGAGCAGCCCGAATGTGGAAATTAGGCCTATGAGCCCGAAGCAGTGGTCGCCGTGCAGATGCGAAATGAATATGTGGTTTATGAACGAAAAGTGAATGTGTGAGCGTCGCAGTTGCAGTTGCGTGCCCTCGCCACAGTCTATCATAAACTGCTTGTTGCCTATCCTCACCACTTGCGAGCTTGCATTATGTCGCGTTGTTGGCAGTGCCGACCCGCAACCCAATATGTGTACCTCGAAAATTTCCATTGTTCCTGTGCTCTCTTTGTGCGAAGGTACAAAAATAGTTTTAAAATGTGTGTGTCTTGTAATAAACTCCCTCCGAAATTTACGAGTAAATTTCTCGTTCCTCTATAAACAGAGGGACAGTCTTTTTATTTTTTCTTTTTGGTCGCACACATCGGTGCGCTCCTACATTTTGCATTGCCTTGTTGCCGTTTGCCGTAGGGGCAGACCGGCGTGTCTGCCCGTTGTTCCGACAGAAGTTGGCAGTAATTTTGCTACAAAAAGAGAAGAAGATGAATAAAAAGTGTAATTTCTGCGTTACGCTTGCCTTCAAAATCCTCATTTACGTTTAGTAAACTTCGGTTTTTTAGGCTACGCAAGCCTTGAACTACATCTTTTTATTCATCTCCTACACAAAAGAGACCGCTAAAAAATACTTTTTAGTCGGCCTCTTCCTATCGAATGTTTGAATAATCGTCTAATTATTCCTCGTTGCCTTCGAGCTTGCTCTTCAAAGCTGCGAGAGCGTCAATGTCGCCAAGAGTTGTAGAAGCAGCTTGGTTCTGAATAGCAGGAGCAGCCTCCTCGGCTTTCTTGCTCTTGCGTGCAGCAGCAGCAGCGGCTTTCTTCTCTTGTTTCTCCTCGGCCTTTGCAGCATCCTCGAAGATGCGGCTGTGTGAGAGGATAATTCTCTTTGCCTCCTTGTTGAACTCGATAACCTTGAACGAGAGTTTCTCATCGGCAGCAGCCTGTGAGCCGTCCTCTTTTACAAGGTGTTTGGGAGTAGCGAAGCCCTCAACGCCGTAGGGGAGTGATACAACTGCACCCTTGTCAATGAGCTCTGTGATAACACCCTCGTGGATTGAACCTACTGTGAACACTGTCTCGAATACATCCCAGGGGTTCTCTTCGAGCTGTTTGTGACCAAGGCTCAAACGACGGTTCTCTTTGTCTATTTCGAGTACCTGAACATCGATAGCCTCGCCAATCTGTGTGAATTCAGAAGGATGCTTAACTTTCTTTGTCCAAGAGAGGTCGCTGATGTGGATAAGGCCGTCTACGCCCTCCTCAATCTCAACGAAGATACCGAAGTTTGTGAAGTTACGCACCTTTGCAGTGTGCTTCGAACCAACGGGGTATTTCTCCTCGATGTTAGCCCAAGGATCCTCTTTAAGCTGTTTGATGCCGAGTGACATTTTGCGCTCGTTGCGGTCGAGTGTGAGGATAACTGCCTCTACCTCGTCGCCCACCTTCATAAAGTCTTGTGCCGAACGCAAGTGCTGGTTCCAAGACATTTCCGATACGTGAATCAAGCCCTCAACGCCGGGAGCAATCTCGATGAATGCGCCATAGTCGGCCATAACAACAACCTTACCCTTAACAACATCGCCCTCTTTAAGGTCGGTGTCGATAGCGTCCCAAGGATGGGGAGTAAGCTGTTTCAAGCCGAGAGCGATACGCTTCTTCTCATCGTCAAAGTCGAGGATAACAACGTTGATTTTCTGGTCGAGCGATACAATATCGGTAGGCTCGTTAACGCGGCCCCAAGAGAGGTCGGTAATGTGGATAAGACCGTCAACGCCACCAAGGTCGATGAATACACCGTAAGAGGTGATGTTCTTAACAGTACCTTCGAGTACTTGACCTTTTTCGAGTGTGCTGATGATTTTCTTCTTCTGCTCTTCGAGCTCAGCCTCGATGAGAGCTTTGTGAGAAACAACAACGTTCTTGAATTCTTGGTTAATCTTAACAATCTTGAAGTCTTCTGTCTGGCCAACGTATGCATCGTAATCACGGATGGGCTTAACGTCAATCTGTGAACCGGGCAAGAATGCCTCGATGCCGAATACGTCAACAATCATACCGCCCTTAGTGCGGCATTTGATGTAACCCTTAACAACTGCCTGCTCTTCCATAGCTTTGTTAACAAGCTCCCAAGAACGGCTTGCGCGGGCTTTCTTGTGCGAAAGGTTCAACTGTCCTTTCTTGTCCTCCAAATTCTCGATGTAAACCTCTACTTCGTCACCTACTTTGAGGTCGGGGTTGTAGCGGAACTCGCTGATGGGGAGGATTGCGTCCTGCTTGTAGTTGATGTCTACAATTACTTCGCGCTTGTTGATAGCGATAACTTTACCGTTAACAACCTCGCGGCTCGATACTTTGTTGAGAGTGCTGTTGTAAGCCTGCTCCAACTGCTCGTGTGAGAGACCTGAAATGTTCTCTCCTTTTGCGTACGATTCCCAATTAAAATCGGGTGTACCTGTAAGATTTTCTGTGCTCATAATTTAGTTTACTTTAATGAGTTAGACATTATGTTGATAGAATTCGGGCGCAAAGATACTGCTTTTTTGACAAATAACCGAATGTTTTTGCTATTATTTTATAATAATATATAAGGTAATCGGTGCGTCCCTACGAAAAAATACAAAAAAAGGTGGGCGACAAACTGTCGCCCACCCAATAAACAATGCTATTTGAAAATTACTTTACAAAAGTCTTCTTTCCGTTGATGATGTAGATGCCGGGAACGGTGATAGCCTTAATCTGGCGACCTGTAATGTCGTAGATAGCCTTTGTTGCGTTCTCCTCGGTTGCACCCTCAATCTCCTCGATGCCTGTTGTGCCACCCCAGTCGAAGCCGAAGCTGTAACCAACAGTCTGCGCAGCAGCAGGAATCAACATATAAGCCTTGTGGCCGGCGTTGTAGAATGCATTGGTAGTTTCACCGTTTACGGGGTTGTAAAGACCTACTGTGCCTTCGCTGTTCTTGCCAAGGATGTAGTAAGCACCCTCCTCTTTGTTGATGAGTTTTGTAGCAGC
>JAZRAC010000005.1:0-21732 GCA_045634365.1 Bacteroidaceae bacterium
TAAGCAAAATATTATCAGTCCAAAGATGTATTTGCTCTAAAATCCTCGGTGTTATTTTCGGCTATTCTCACAATCGGCAAAAATTTTTACGTTCTTTGTCGCGCAAAGAACCAAACGCCCGGCACAGACCTCACGATTCGAATAAAGCTTTGCTCGTGAGAAGATTTTACTCACCTATAAATTCGCAGAACCGTTCCATCTGGTTCGTAAACGAGAAGGTGGTGCGCGACGCAGCGAGACAATTATCGACATACTTCAAATAATCGGACTCACTCATTTTTGCAAAAGTTTCAATATTACGTGCCAAGGCCACATAATCGCCGTGCTTCGACACAAGGCCAAAGCCACACTCCTCTACCAAGCGCGCACCCTCGCCCTCACCACTGAACAAAATGGGAATTCCTTCGGGCAGGAGGTCGAATATCTTTGAGGGCACCGCCCCATAAATGCGAGCAGCAAGCGGTATTATAGAGAGGTCATATTTTCTCAATTCGCTGCTCATCTCCTGCTTGGGCAGATAGCCGTGGTACCAAATATTCTTGTCGCCATCCTCTATATACTCCTGAATATCTTTTGCCTGATTACCGCCGCCATAAAGGTGCATTTCCACACCCATCGCCTTAAAATCGATGGAGCGCAACAGTGCGTATATATCCTGCGCCACACCAAAGAGGCCTGCATACACTATTTTAAGCGGAGTATTACGTTTCTTGATAATAATTTCGTGAGAGTGCTCGGGTTGAAGATTACGATAGAGGAAGGTTCTCTTGCCGGGGAACATTGCAAGCACGTGGTCGACAATCTCCTGCGACTGCCCCATCACTGCCGAAGCATTCTCGTATATATAACGTTCGAGACGCGACAACACCTTGTGCGAGCGGCTACCCTCACGCACAAAGCCAAGCTCCACGGCCGACATTGGCCATAAATCGGAGACATTGAGTATCGTCTGCTTGCCAAACATTTTTCCAAAAAGCCTTATAGCTGATGCCGCCACAAGAATGGGAGGCGACTGTATTATCACACGGTCGTAACTCTTTACAAGCCTGCGTTTAAGGGCAAACGCCCACATAGTACCCGCATAGGAAGTCATTGCCAGCACACGCTTAAAGGGATTTTTCGACACTGTGGCGTATGTCCAATAGCGATACACATTTATACCGTCGATAACCTCTTTCTTTGAGAAACGACCTTTATACCCCTTGAATATTTTACCTTTGGGATAATTGGGCATACAGGTGAGCACATCCACCTCTACACCACTGCTTTTCAACCCCTTGGCAAGGTTTGTTATACGGCTGGGAGCAGCCCCAAGCTCGGGTTCATAATAAAACGATACTATGAGTACTCTCATTATATATTATATAAATTGTATAATCTTCAAAAAAAGACGAACAAGATACACAAAGTTCCCTTGGTCTATCTTACAGCGAGTGCAATCTATGTTCGAGGTTTAATGAGGGCAACTGAAAAGTAATTTTGGTTGCCCTCATTAAAATAGCCTTACACCCTTTCAACCTCTACCCCTTCATAAAAAAGTTGCGAAAAAAGAAGGGGTTACGCTCTTTTAAAACTGCTCACTGCAAAAACCACCTTATTTCACTATAATAAGGTAATAATTCTTCTTGCCTTTCTGCACAAGAATATACTTGTCGTTGAGCAACTGTTCCTTTGTAATTACTTGGTCGAAAGAGGCAAGTTTCTCCTTGTTAACCGAAACGCCGCCACCCTGCACCAGTTTGCGCATTTCGCCCTTCGAAGCAAAAATTGCAGCAGCATCGGTAGTGAGGTCCACCGCCTTAACACCCTCCTCCACAAGAGAACGAGCAACCTCGAAAGTGGGAACACCATCGAACACCGCAAGCAAAGTATCCTCGTCGAGCGAGCGTAAAGCCTCGCTTGTGGCGTTGCCAAAGAGAATACCCGAAGCCTCAACAGCCTTGTTGTACTCCTCCTCGCCGTGAACAAGCGTGGTAACCTCCTGCGCCAAACGCTTCTGCAAAATGCGCAAGTGAGGAGCCTCGGCGTGCTGTGCCACAAGCGACTCAACCTCCTCACGGCAGATTGATGTAAAAATCTTAATGTACTTAACCGCATCGTCGTCGCTCACATTGAGCCAGAATTGATAGAAGCGGTAAGGCGAGGTATAGCGCTTGTCGAGCCAGATGTTACCCTGCTCGGTCTTACCGAACTTCTTACCATCGGCCTTGGTTATAAGAGGGCAGGTAAGTGCATAAGCCTCGTTACCCGACATTTTACGTATCATTTCGGTACCGGTGGTAATGTTACCCCACTGGTCGGCACCGCCAAGCTGCAATTTACAGCCGTGAGTTTCGTTCAGATGCACAAAATCGTAACCCTGCAACAACTGATAGGTAAACTCGGTGAACGACATTCCATCGGTACCCGCCTCGCCCGAAAGACGACGCTTAACCGAATCCTTCGACATCATATAGTTCACGGTAATCATCTTACCCACGTTACGAATAAAATCGAGGAAAGAAAACTCCTTCATCCAATCGTAGTTATTCACAAGAATGGCAGCATTGGGCGCATCGCTGTCAAAATCGAGGAAGCGTGCAAGCTGGTTCTTTATAGCCTCCTGATTATGGCGCAAACGCTCCTCGTCGATGAGCACACGCTCCTTCGACTTTCCCGAAGGGTCGCCAATCATACCCGTTGCACCACCAATGAGCGCAATAGGCTTGTGACCACACTGTTGGAAGTGGCGCAACATCATCACTCCCACCAAGTGACCAATGTGCAAAGAGTCGGCAGTGGGGTCGATACCCAAATAAGCACTTGTCAGCTCCTTTTGCAGCTGCTCCTCTGTTCCCGGCGTCATATCCTGAATCATACCACGCCATTTAAGTTCCTGTACAAAATTCATATCTGTATATTTTAATTTATTTTCTCATTCGTTTCACAAAAGTAAAGAAAGGCAGCCTCAATACAAAGAAAAACCACCTTTTTAATTACCCCAATCGATACAATTCCGACGGAGTCGTACGTTTAAGCACCACCAGTTGCACATCCTTGCCGGCAATAATACCATAGTCGCGCATCTCCATAACCACACTCTTATAAGCAAGCTCGGGGTGGTTATTCTCCTCGCTCAGGTGGCACAACCATATATTTTTAAGATTCTCGTTAAAGTGCGACGCCAGATACTTTGCCGTAACCTGATTACTCAAATGCCCCCGCGGGCCACTCACGCGCACCTTCAAAAATTCGGGGTAACGCCCCATTGCAAGCATCTGTTCCTCGTAATTAGCCTCAATCACAAGATAATTAGCTTGGTCCACATAATAGGAGACAGTGTCGGTAATATGCCCAAGGTCGGTAGCAATACAGAAAGCCTTTCCGCCAACCTCTATAAAATAACCCACATTGTCGGTACCATCGTGCGGCACCTCAAATGGAGTAATCTCAAAATCGCGGAAGAGAGTCTTCTCGCCCTTCTCCACATAACGTACATACTGCCCATCTATGGGCATAGTGGTACAATAATTGTTATTTATACCCTTATGTACATCACGCGTAGCATAGACCGGAATATTAGCCTTCGACGAAATAACACCCAACGACTTAATATGGTCGGCGTGGTCGTGAGTGACAAAAATTGCGCAAACGCTCTCAAACGCAATTCCCTCCTTCTTCAACGCCATTCTGATGGTCTTCGAGGGAATTCCCGCATCAATGAGGATGCCATAATCGCCCACCCCCAAATAGTAGCAGTTGCCGCTGCTTCCGCTACCGATACTCATAAAACGAATCTCCATATATATTAAATTTTAATTTTCTCCACAAAAACGCCACCACTCCTAGAAAGGATAACCAATCGCAAAGTGCAAAGCAAAATCACGCCCAAAATCGGGGTGCAGGAAAGCCAATTTCTCCTTCCCGTGATAAGCCGGATTAACAGCCTTCATACCCCCATCGAGGCGAAACACAAACAAATCAAACTCGAAACGCAGTCCCACGCCATAGGAAAATGCCAAGTCCCTCCAAAAAGTCCTCAAATCAAACTGCCCATCCGGTTGCTCCCTATACCAACGCAAAGTCCACACATTGCCGGCATCCAAAAAGACCGCTGAATGAATTTTCCAGAACAGATGCGAGCGTAGTTCCACACTAAAATCGAGTTTCATATCACCCAGTTGGTTGATAAAATCAATATTTTCATCCTTGCTCCTGTAACGTCCGGGCCCCACACTTCTCACATTCCAACCACGCAAGCCATTGGCACCGCCGGCAAAATAACGCTTCTCAAAAGGCAGAATGCGAGAGTTACCATAAGGATAGGCAATACCAAAGCCCAAATGCATCACAAGCGAGTTTCTCTTGTCGAGCCTTGCACGGGCAACAAAATCAAAATCACCCTTCACATACTGCGCGTATGCAATATTCAAGAATGTATACTGCCCATCCTCGTTTTTAGTGGCACCAAGCAGTTTGCTGCCTAAGTGCAACACATTTCCCGACGACTCCGCACCGGCACGCAACGAATATGCAATATCCGAGAAAAGCCCCATACTACCATAGGTAGAGTTATAATTATAAGTATATCCGAGCCTGGTAATCAACAAATTCTCATAGTTGTATTTAAGGATTGAGTTTCTGTTCGACAAGCTATCGAGATACTCGTGCTTGAAAGTATCGGAAATCCAAGGAACATAAATATAGTTAACATCCAAAATATCCAGCTTATGCAGGGACTTCACATTCTTGCTCCACTGATAGCTCCACGAGGCAGCAAGCAATCGGCGGTCAAATTCGGGCCTCTCCTGTGAGTTAAATTTCAAAGTAAGAAGAGTTTGCGACTTTAACATTCTCTCCTTTGCCGGAATAAATTTAGAAGCATACCCACCCACCAAGCGCAACGAAAGCTCGGCACCATACTCAAAGTAAGAATTACCCGTGTAACCGCTCAATTCCGAAATTGCCTCGTATGCAGCATAGAGCCTCAACGACAAAAGCTCCGAATTACCAAAAAGATTACGGTCGGAGAAGGTAATTGAGGAAGCAGCCCCCAAATCTCCGGCAGTATTCGTACCTTCAAGCTCAAACATAACCGAGCGACGCTTGTTACGCTCATACATAATGTAACAATCGAGCAGAGCCGTGTCGGGACGCTCAATCATACGAATTGTGGGATAGCGCAACGCCGTCAACTGCACCAGCGAACTATATGTGCGGTCGACAGCCTTTGCCGCATAAACCTCGCCCGGCACAATAAAAGTCTTATGCGCCAACGTGCGCGGACGCACCACCGTATTATCCTTATAGCGGAATTTATATTGTTCGAACATTGCAGAATCGCACAGCGAAAGATTATTCTCATTCAATCTCAAACCCGCACCAGATACAAAGCAAACATCATTAAAACGATACACCTTGTGAGGGATAGGCTCCTCGCCATCGGCCGGCAGGAAGAGAGAAATATTCATTGTAAGATCAACATCGGTAGAGTAATGCGCAGTGTCGGCCACAAATGTTATATAATCCTTGTGGAAACGATAATATCCCCTATTACGTAACATCTCCGAAATTCGGCGACGCTCACTTTCGAGCCTCTCCACGCTGAAAGGCATACCCATTCGCAAGAGCGAAGCTGAGTCGGCACGCAAGATAGAAACAAGTTCCTCATCTTCCGACTCAATCTTAACCGAGCGTATATGGTACAATTCACGCTCGTGCAGATAATAAACAAGTTCCGTCTGTTTATTCCTCACCTCCCTGTGCTCATAATCCACGGTAGCGTGCAAATATCCTTTATCGCGCAACAATTGGACAATATCCAGCCTTCCTTGTTCACTCCTCTTTTCGCTATACACAACAGGTGGCTCACCCATCTTGCGCAGAGCACGATTGACCCATTTTGCAGTATCGTATCCCGAGGCCGAATATATGCGCAAAGGCACCCTGAACAGACTGAACCATTTGGAATTGGGAGTCTGCTTCAAATACAACTGCGCATCGGCCTCATTCTGTTTGTCAATATGAGAAACAATCCTCACATCGCGAAGCAACGATTCACCCTCGGGGACAAACTTTGTCACCGAGCACGAAAATGCCGTCGCTGCAACGATTATCAATAGTAAAATGTTTCTCATAGACAATATTCCACTCAAATTATAAAAAATTCCTGCAAATATAGCAAAAACTTAAAAGATTTAAGGTAGTTTTGTACAACTTTAACGCACAGCAAATAATTAAAATATGCTAACAAAGTCACAGCTCAAACTAATAAAATCGCTCGAACACAAAAAATACAGAAAAGAGAGCGGACTATTCGTTGCCGAAGGTGGAAAAACCGTATGCGACATTATAGCCTGCGGAGTAGATTGCAAACTACTCATAGCAACCAAAGAATGGATAGAGGCGCACCCCGCAGATTACCCTGTGACAATAACCGAAGTAAGCGAAGAGGAACTGAAAAAAGCAAGTTTCCTACGTACCCCGCAAGGCATTATGGGGCTCTTCTCACAACCGGCCGAGGATCCCGCATTGGAATACCCCTGCACAGAACTATGCCTCGCACTCGACAACGTACAGGACCCCGGCAATCTTGGTACCATAATACGCATAGCCGACTGGTTCGGCATTGAACACATATACTGTTCCCACGGCACAGCCGACGCCTATAACCCCAAGACCATACAGGCCACAATGGGCGCAATAGGCCGCGTGAAAATACACTACACCAATCTGCCACAATTCATCGCCTCGCTACACGGCAAAGCCCCCGTGTATGGCACCTTCCTCGATGGCGACAATATATACAAACACACACTGTCGGGCAACGGACTCATAATTATGGGCAACGAAGGAAACGGCATAAGCCCCGAATGTAGGGAGCAAATAACAGAAAAGCTCTTCATCCCCAACTACCCTGCCGGCCGCAAAACATCGGAATCGCTCAATGTATCCACGGCCACAGCCATCATTTGCTGCGAATTTCGCCGCCGACAATAATTAAGGAAATTTTAAAAGAGTTTTTTACAGCCTCGTTACGAACAACAAAGGGCACAACACCTGCTCATCGGCACAATCGCAAGAATAAAGAAAAAGAGGCCCGGCAACAGTAGCATCGCAAGCAATCTGCTGTAAATCCCCCAGCACATTGGCACAAGAGGAGGGAGAGAGAAAAGCATCTTCTACCCACAGCATCGATTGACGTTCAACATCAAAAGGCGAAAAGCCACGCACCACCCCATCGACAACCTCCACAACCTGCATACGCTGCACCTCACCGCAAGCAGTATGCAATTTCCTGACAAGATAGAGCATTATTCTTCGGGTAACGGGTGAATACGTTTCACGGCAATATCCCCCACAAGCAATTTGGGAGCAGCCAGCGAATCATTGTCGGAATAGTACAAAAAGCCGCTGAAAGACTTAATATCACTATTAAAATTACGCTCCACCGACACAGCATAGCTACCATCGGCAGTAACTCTCACTCCGGCAACAGACGATGTTGCATCGCCATACTCCACCAACAAGGCTGCCTGCGCGTTATAGTCAACCGAATCTTTCCCTGCCGACAGATGCCTTGCCGTAAAAGAGAAAGTTATACTATCGCCCTTAACATAAGTTGAATCGGCCTTATATTCAAAGACCATTCTGTTTGTCATAGCCGTGGAAGAGAGCAATTTCACCCTCGCGTCCCGCCACAAATTTACAGTATCGGCAGTAGCCATCAATGTATTGAAAGAATCATCGGCAACAGAGCCAACACCCATCTTCTCCATCTCTACAAGCAATTTATTTTCAAGACCGGAATAAATCTTCACCAATTGTTTGGGATAGCGGGTGTACCACACAAGCGAAGAGTCGAACATCTCCTTTGTATATCCGTGCTTATCGAACACATAATTTATATGCAGTTTCTTCTTGTAGCTCAAAGGCCCTTCATCGGTTGTAACGGCCTGTGCCAAATGATAGTCGTATAAAATGTCGGCCATTTTATCCGATGGAATAACCCAATCGGGAGTTTTAATCTGACAGGCAGACAGTACCACCGCAAAGAAGACAAACAGAATTTTAACAAAAGGAGTTTTCATATATAATCACTTATAACTCTGATTGATATACTTTCTATAAAACAACAAAATAACAATTATGCTGCAACTAATGCAAGCATCGGCAAAATTGAATATAGGGCTGAAAAATATAAAATGTTCACCACCCACAAAAGGTACCCACGCAGGCCAATCAAACGAAAATAGCGGAAAATAGAACATATCCACCACATTGCCATACATAAAATCGCCATACCCCTCACCAAACGGAACAAGAGAAGCCACGCGCCCCCTGCTATGAGTAAAAATCTCCCCATAAAAGAGCGAATCTATAATATTACCCGCTGCACCGGCAAGCACAAGAGCCACCGAAACAACATAACCTGTGGGAAAGGCCTTGTTGCGTATAATTTTATATAGGTAATAACCCAACAGCGTTACTGCTACCAAACGGAAACTAGTGAGGAAGAGTTTGCCCACTATTTCCATTCCGAAGGCCATTCCTCTATTCTCGGTAAAATAAATATAGAACCAATCGCCGCACACCGAGAAACTTTCGTGCAGATACATATTCAATTTTACCGCAACCTTAATTGCTTGGTCGGCAAGTATTGCTCCGGCAACCACCAAGGCAGCTGCCAGAGAACGCTTTTTAATCCAACTTTTCATCCATTAACGGTTTTTCTTTGCCTCTATGCTCAATGTAGCGTGAGGAACAGCCATCAGACGAGCCTTTGAAATAAGTTTGCCGGTCTCGCGACAAATGCCATAGGTCTTATTTTCAATGCGTACGAGTGCATACTGCAAACCCTGTATGAACTTTGCCTGCCGCTGAGCCAGTCGCATCTGCTCTTCGAGCGAAGCGGCTGCACTGCAATCTTCAAGACCTTTGTAAGTAGATTCGGCATCAATAACACCATTCTCATCCTCGTTACGAATGGCCTTCATTATCTTCTCGTAATCCTTCTTCGCAAGTTCGAGCTTCTCATTTATTATCACACGGAATTCCTCCAATTCCTCGTCCGAATAACGTAATCTCACTTCTGACATAATAGTTTTGTATTATAGTTAGTAATAGTTTTTTATTTGGGGTTATAGTTTCTTTATCGCAATATTCAGCGAATAGCCGTCAAGTTCAAGAGCTTCACCTTCAACATTATCGCACAGCTCAATGGAGCCGGCAAGCACCTGATTGGCAATATACTCCTTAAACTCGTTCACAGCCTCATCGCTGCCATCGTTCTTGGAGATTGCAACCGCAATTCTGTCGGTAATCTCAAAGCCGCTCTCTTTGCGCATTGCCTGTATCTTCTTTATAACCTCGCGGGCAATACCCTCGCGACGCAATTCATCGGTAACCTCAACATCGAGCGCAACGGTTAGTGCTCCCTCGTTGGCCACGGTCCAGCCAGGAACATCCTCGCTAAAAATCTCAACATCGGCAAGTTCTATAAGCGCATCCACGCCCTCCACCTGCAAAGTGATGGAGCCGTTCTTTTCGAGCGAAGCAATCTGCTCTTGCGACATTTCTGTTACTGCTGCATTAACACTCTTCATCAGTTTGCCGAACTTCTTGCCCAGCGTGCGGAAGTTACACTTAATCTTCTTAACCAAAATTCCGTCGCCCTCAACAAATTCAACCTCCTTCACGTTCACCTCACTCAATATCAGAGCCTTCACGGCCTCTATGCGCGCCTTCATCACCTCATCGGTTGTGGGGATGGCAATCTTCTGCAATGGCTGACGCACAATCAACTGCTCCTTCTTGCGCAGCGCAAGCACCATCGACGAAATTTTCTGTGCAAGCTCCATACGATATTCAAGTTCCTTGTCCACGCAAGCCTCGCAGCACTCGGGGAAGGTTGCAAGATGCACCGATTGTGCATCGCCACGACCTGTTACCGATGTTAAATCCTTGTACAAACGGTCGGCGTAGAAGGGAGCGATGGGAGCCATAAGGCGTGCCACAGTTTCCAAGCAGGTGTACAGTGTCTGATAGGCCGACAGCTTATCGCTACTCATTTCCGAGCCCCAGAAACGCTTGCGGCTCAGGCGCACGAACCAGTTGCTCACATTGTCTATCACAAATTCCTGAATAAGACGACCGGCCTTTGTAGGCTCATAATCGTTGAGGCAGGCATTCACATTCTTCACAAGAGTGTTAAGCTCCGAAATTATCCAACGGTCAAGTTCGGGGCGCTCGTTCACAGGAATTTCTGCCTCCTCGAATGTAAAGCCGTCTACATTGGCATACATTGTGAAGAAACTATATGTCTGATACAATTTTCCGAAGAAAGAACGGGTAACCTCCTTAACACCCTCCTCGTTGAAACGCAGGTTATCCCACGGTGCCGAGTTTGTAATCATATACCAACGAAGAGCATCGCTGCCATACTTTTCTATCGTTTCGAAGGGGTCTACCGCATTGCCCAGACGCTTCGACATTTTGTCGCCATTCTTGTCGAGCACAAGACCATTGGAAATTACAGTCTTGTAGGCTACGCTGTCGAACACCATTGTACCAATCGCGTGCAGTGTGTAGAACCAACCGCGTGTCTGGTCGACACCCTCGGCAATAAAGTCGGCAGGATATATTGTGCGGCTGTCGAGTGCCTCTTTATTCTCAAAAGGATAGTGTATCTGTGCGTATGGCATTGCACCCGAATCGAACCACACGTCTATAAGGTCGAGCTCGCGAGTCATCACCTTGCCACTCTCCGACACAAGTTTAATATCATCCACATAGGGGCGGTGCAGGTCAATTTTGTCGTAATTCTCGCGGCTGTAATCACCGGGGATAAAGCCTTTATCCTTGTAGGGGTTGCTCGCCATAATACCGGCAGCAACAGCCTTCTCAATCTCGTCGTAAAGTTCCGCAATAGAGCCTATACATTTTGCCTCGCCATCCTCGCTTGTCCAGATGGGGAGCGGAGTACCCCAGTAACGGCTGCGGCTCAAATTCCAATCGTTCAAATTCTCCAACCACTTGCCGAAACGACCTGTTCCTGTCGACTCGGGTTTCCAAGTGATGGTCTTGTTAAGCTCGCTCATACGCTCCTTCATCTGCGAAGCACGCACGAACCAGCTGTCGAGCGGATAGTAGAGCACAGGCTTGTCGGTGCGCCAGCAGTGGGGGTAGTTGTGTATGTGTTTCTCAATCTTGAACACCTTGCCCTGCTGCTTCATAGCCATACACAGCACCACATCCAGCGTTTCGGCCTTTGCGGCAGCCTTCTCGTCGTAACGGCCATCTATTGTATATTGCGGGTCGTATGCATTCTTCACATAAGCCCCTGCATATTTAGAGTACTCCTCCACATTCACGCAATTTTTCACAAACTCCTCGTCAAGCTCGTCTATTGCCCAAAATTTTCCTGTAAAATCCACCATCGGACGAGTTTCGCCTTTTTTGTTGACCATAAAGAGCGAGGGAACACCGGCCGCCTTTGCCACAAAAGCATCGTCGGCACCGAATGTGGGAGCAATGTGCACAATACCCGTACCATCCTCGGTGGTAACATAATCGCCGGGGATTACACGGAAGCCCGCATCCGAGGTCTTAATCTCGTCGCCCTCCTTAACCACGGGCTTCACCCACGGGAAGAGCTGCTCGTAACGCATACCCACAAGGTCGCTGCCCTTATACTCGGCAATCACCTCATAGGGCACCACCTTATCGCCCTGCTTGTAGCTGTCGAGAGGAAGCTCGGCACCTGCGGGGTTAAAATGAGCATTAAGCAAAGCCTTGGCAAGAACCACGGTAACAGGCTCGCCCGAATAGCTGTTATACGAGCGCACCGCAACATAATCTATCTTGGGACCCACACACAACGCGGTATTCGAAGGGAGTGTCCACGGAGTTGTTGTCCAAGCAAGGAAGAAGGGAGTACCCCACCCCTGCATTTCGGGCTTGGGGTCGAGCATACAGAACTGCGCCACGGCTGTTGTATCCTTAACATCGCGATAGCAACCCGGCTGATTAAGTTCGTGCGAACTCAATCCCGTTCCGGCCGCAGGCGAATAGGGCTGTATAGTGTAACCCTTGTACAAAAGCCCCTTATTATACAACTGCTTCAAAAGCCACCAGAGCGACTCAATATAGCTATTCTCGTATGTAATATAGGGATTATCCAAGTCCACCCAATAACCCATTTCGCGAGTAAGCTCGGTCCACTCCTTTGTGTACTTCATCACCTCCTCGCGGCAGTTGCGGTTATAGTCGTCCACCGAAATTTTCTTGCCAATATCCTCCTTGGTAATATTCAGTTTCTTCTCCACACCAAGCTCCACAGGCAAGCCGTGAGTGTCCCAGCCGGCCTTACGCTTCACCTGAAAGCCCTTCATTGTCTTAAAGCGGCAGAAAGTATCCTTTATGCTTCGCGCCATTACGTGGTGAATACCCGGCATACCGTTTGCCGAGGGAGGCCCTTCAAAAAAGACAAATGAGGGTGCACCCTCACGCTCTGTCATACTCTTTGAGAACAAGTCATTCTCGTCCCACTCTTTCAAAACCTCTTTGTTCACCAAAGGGAGGTTCAACTGATTATATACAGGAAATTTCTTTTTCATTTTTGACATAAAACTATAAAGTTGCGCAAAGTTACCTAAAAAATCCGAAAAAAGGAAACTTTTTCACCCCATTTATTATAAATAATAAAGCGCATCAAAATAGTGAAAAGAAAGAAGAGGGTGCGCCACAATCGAGACACACCCTCCGCAACAACACAGGCAACACCCGTTTAATCCGCGTCGTAAAAAGCAGTAAACGCCTTTATTGCATACAAAGTATCCTCGGCCGCCGAAGTCTCACGCGCCGAGTGCATACCCCACATAGGATTACCCATATCCACGCCCCTCATAGGCAGTTGCGTTGTCAAAGTATTTCCCAATGTGGAGCCACCCGCAATATCGCTGCGATTAACAAAATATTGGAACGGAACACCGGCCGCACGACACACCTCGGCAAACACCGCAGCCGACTCCGCATCGGTAACATATTTCTGATTGGCATTATACTTTATCACAGGACCGCCACCCATCACCGGATGATTGGTCGGGTCGTGTTTGTCGCTGTAATTCGGATGAAGAGCGTGCGCCATATCCGCCGACACCATAAACGAATTTTCCACCGCCGCATAGAGGTCGCCCGCGTCGCCGCCAAGGTTCATCACAATAGCATCCAACAAGTTACGCAGTACCGGCGAAGCAGAACCCTGCTTGGTCATATTACCCGTCTCCTCATTATCGAAGAGAGCAAGCACCTGTGTCATTTTCGAGGGAGCAGATGCAACCATCGCCTTCAACCCCGCATAGCACATAAGCAGGTCATCCTGCCTGCCACACGACACAAATTCGTTATTCACGCCACACAGGCAAGCGGGCGTCGCCTCGTAGAGCGAGAGGTCAAAATCGAGAATGTCACCCACGGCAACACCAAGCTCTTCGGCAACCACACGAAGTAAAAAATTTTCCTTTTCAAGAGCACCCTTCACATACCCAAGAACAGGCATCATATCCTTCTGCCTGTTAATCTTGTTACCCTCGTTAACCTCGCGGTTAAAATGTATCGCAAGATGCGGTATTATGAGCAACGGACGCTTAATGTGCAACAAGCGCACAACAGGGCGCAAAGGCGACTCCCCGCGCAAAATAACACGGCCGGCAAGCGACAATGGGCGGTCGAACCAAGTGTAGAGGATGGGGCCACCGTAAACCTCGGTATTCAGGCGCACCATTCCCCCCTCCGACCACATTTCGGGAGCAGGCTTCACACGGAAGCAGGGCGAATCGGTGTGTGCACATATAAGTTTAAAGCCATCGGTGGCCGCGCCGCTTCCCACACGGAAAGCAAACAACGCCGAACCGTTTTTTGTAATATAATACCCCTTGCCGGGCACAAGTTTGAGCATTGCACCCATTTCCACCTTCTCAAAGCCTTCGGCCGAGAGAAAATCCTCGGCATACTTCACCGCCAGAAAATTCACGGGCGACGCATCGAGCATATTAAGCAATCCTTTCATAATCAAATATTTATTTTATATCATTTAACACATATTTTCTATTAAGCATCGTGTGTGTAACCACCACTTTAACCCCAAATTTTTCGGCAACGTGGTGCGCAATATGTTCGGCACTGTAAACCGAGCGATGCTGCCCGCCGGTGCAACCGCAGCACACCTGTATGTGGGTAAAGCCGCGCCTTTTATAAGTATCGACCATATAATCGACCATCGAATAGGCATTCTCCAAGAAAGCAACAATATCGCTCTTCTCCTCCAAGAATTTTATCACCGGCTCATCCATTCCGCAAAGTTTTTTATAAGGCTCGTAGCGGCCGGGATTATGAATAGCACGACAATCGAACACAAAGCCACCACCGTTGCCCGAATAATCCTCGGGAATACCACGGCGATAGGAGAAACTCATCACATCCACCACCAATTCCTTCGAATCGTACTTTACAAACATAGGCAAAGCCTTAATCTCATTCACAAGGCTTGCCAAAAGAGGGAACACACCCTCAAACTCGGCAATCAGCTCAGCAAGCTGCGTAAGCGCCCCGGGGATAGTCTCCACAAAAGCCTTTTTATGTTCATAGAGCCCGCGAAAGCCGTATGTGCCCAAATTCTGCAACAGACGAAACACACGGAAGAGCGACAAAGTGCGCACAAACTCCTCACGCTCCACCCTCTTGTACTTTTCCAACGCCGCAAGATAAGCATCAATCATCCTGTCGACAACCTCGGGCGTGTAACAAGCCCTCGCCTGCCCCACAAACGACGCAACATCATAATATATAGGGCCGCGGCGACCACCCTGAAAATCTATATAACAAGGCTCTCCATTGCAAATAAGGATGTTGCGCGACTGAAAATCCCTGTACATAAACATACTGCAATCCTCTCGCAAGAGCATCTGCGCGAGCCTCTCAAACTCCTCCTCCAAAAGCCCCTCATCAAACTCCACGCCCACCCCTTTCAGGAAACAATATTTAAAATAGTTCAGGTCCCACATAACCGTGCGACGGTCAAACGCATCCACCGGGTAGCAGAGCGAAAAATCAAAGTCACGAGCCACACGATACTGAATATCGGGCAGTTCCGACATTATACGGCAGAGCATATTCACATCCTTCGGCTCAAAGACACCCGCATCACGCGACCCCTTCATAAAAGTAAAAAGAGAAATATCGCCTAAGTCCTCCTGCACATAGCACAGCTCATCGTCGCTCACAGCAAACACACGCGGTGCCCTTATTCCGCAAGAGATAAAACTCTTGCTCATAGCAACAAACGCACGATTCTCCTCCACGCAAGTACCCACCGCACCTATGAGCGACGTATCGCCCGCGCGCATTCTATAATAGGAACGGTTCGACCCATCGCCCGACAATTTCACCACACTCTCGGGAGCCGCACCCGCAACCCTCTCAAACAACATTTCCAGCACCTTTACCATTGGGAATATCCTAAAAATATTAAATATACAATATCATTTTTGGCGAAGATACATCAAGTTTGTCAAAATAAAAATAAAAAACACATTTGACACAAGAAAAATCATCATATTCCTAATTAAAAACAGGCAGGCACCCCGCCCCACACTGACAAATTGAGAATAAAAAACCACACAAACACTCACTTTTGAAACAAAAATCTCCGTTTAACATCATTTTATTGAAAAATAAACGCAAAATAGAGCAACAAAATAAACTTTTTTCTTGTTTTTTCAAAAAAACACTTGCATTTCTTCATTTTTTCAAATTCAAGCATTAACTTTGCGCAACAAAATCCTAAAAATGAGAATTTATAATAAAAAAGCGTATAAATATCCATTTTTAGAAACAAAAACGTATTAAACAGATTAAAAACAACATTTAAAAATTCAAAAATATGAAAGTAGAAACAACACTCGAAAGTTTAAAGAAGAAGTTTCCCAACGAGCCCGAGTATTTTCAGGCAGTAGAAGAGGTGCTGCGCTCAATTGAAGAGGAGTACAACAAGCACCCCGAATTTGAGGCCAACAACCTCATAGAGCGCCTCTGTATCCCCGACCGCGTGTTCACATTCCGCGTAACTTGGGCCGACGACAAAGGCAACGTACACACAAACACCGGCTACCGCGTTCAGCACAACAACGCCATCGGTCCCTACAAAGGCGGTATTCGTTTCCACCCCTCGGTTAACGTAGGTATTCTCAAATACCTCGCATTCGAGCAGACATTCAAAAACTCGCTCACCACACTCCCTATGGGTGGTGCAAAAGGCGGTTCCGACTTTGACCCCAAAGGCAAGAGCGACGCCGAGGTAATGCGTTTCTGCCAAGCCTTCATCACCGAATTGTGGCGTAACATCGGCCCGGATATGGATGTTCCCGCCGGCGACATTGGCGTAGGCGCACGCGAGGTTGGCTATATGTTCGGATTCTACAAAAAGCTCACACGCCAGTTCAACGGAGTATTCACCGGCAAAGGTTTGGAGTTTGGCGGTTCACTCATACGCCCCGAAGCAACAGGTTACGGCAACATCTACTTCCTGCAAGAGATGTTAAAGACACGCGGCCTCGACATTAAAGGCAAAGTATGCCTCGTATCAGGCTCGGGCAACGTAGCACAATACACCGTGGAGAAGGTAATAGAGCTTGGCGGTAAAGTTGTTACAATGAGCGACTCAAATGGTTATATATACGACCCCGATGGCATCACACGCGAGAAACTCGACTATATTATGGAGTTGAAGAACGTGCGTCGCGGCCGCATCAAGGAGTATGCCGACAAATACGGTTGCAAATACGTTGCCGACGCAAAGCCTTGGGGCGAGAAAGGCGACATTGCACTCCCCTCGGCAACACAAAATGAGATTAACGGCGAGCACGCAAAGACACTCGTTGCCAACGGCGTAATTGCAGTATCGGAGGGAGCCAATATGCCCTCTACCCCCGCAGCCATCCAAACATTCCAGCAGGCAAAAATCCTTTACGCCCCCGGTAAAGCATCTAACGCCGGCGGTGTATCAGTATCGGGCCTCGAAATGAGCCAGAACTCCGGCAAAATCAATTGGAGCAGCGCAAAAGTGGACGAAATGTTGCACGAGATTATGCACAACATCCACGAGGCCTGCGTTAAATATGGTACCTGCGAGGATGGCTACATCGACTATGTAAAGGGTGCCAACGTAGCCGGCTTCCTCAAAGTAGCCAAGGCAATGATGGCGCAAGGTATTGTATAATTAAAAATACAATAACCACCAATATTGGTAGTTGTTACCGTAGGGGCGGACCGGCGTGTCCGCCCTTTGTTTATGCCGCGTGGAGGGCGAAAAGCGAAGGCGAGACAAAGTAGCCAAGGCAATAAGTCTCGCGCCTTTTTTTGTCGGAGGAAATAGTGGGCAAGGTGGACAAAATCTACAATTAGAGGAGCAGCCGCAAGGGCTGCTCCTCTTTTGCACTATGGTAACGTCACCGTCACACAAAAGCAGAAAAGATAGGATAATACAATTTATTTTCTATGGTTTATTTTCGATGCAAAAATAAATACATACAAAAAAGTTCACAATCACTAAAAAAATGATTTTATAGCAACAAGGTAACAACATCTATCTATTTTCACCCCCAAAAACGGCACATTAGTTATTTATAACTAACAACGAGGAACTTTTGCAACAAATAACTATTGCGTGAATTTAAAAAGTAAACTATTTTTGCGAAGCAAAAAAAACAGAAACAGAGATAAAAATGAAACTATCGGAACTGAAAAACGGTGAAACGGCTGTCATTGTGCGCCTTTCGGGACACGGAGGATTCCGCAAAAGAATAATGGAAATGGGATTCATTCGTGGCGAAAAGGTAAAATCGGTGCTCGACTCCCCTATGCACGACCCTGTTAAATACCACATAATGGGGTACGATGTATCGTTGCGCCGTGCCGAAGCGGATATGATAGAGGTTCTGCCCGAGGAAGAGGCAAAGAAAGAGCTTGGACCCGCGCCATCGTTCAGTTGCCATTCTCTATGCGAGGAGTGCAACGGATGCGTCTGTCGCAACTGCACACAGCGCAAAGTATCGACAAAGAAGAACAATGTAATAAACGTGGCACTCGTGGGCAACCCCAACAGCGGAAAAACCTCCATTTTCAACGCTGTTGCCGGCGAGAATGAGCACGTGGGCAATTACAGCGGTGTAACAGTGGATGCAAAAACCGGCAGTTTCAACTACAAGGGCTACCGCATAAACATTACCGACCTGCCCGGCACCTACTCCATCGCCGCCTACTCGCCCGAGGAGATATATGTGCGCCGTCACCTGTTCGACAAAATGCCCGACATTATAATAAACTCCGTGGTTGCATCGAACATAGAGCGCAATCTCTACCTCACCACCGAGCTTATAGATATGAACTTGCGCACAGTGGTGGCACTCAATATGTACGACGAACTGCTTGCAAGCGGAGCGCAAATAAATTACGAACATTTGGGAGCAATGATAGGAATACCCGTAGTACCGGTAATTGCAAAAACCGGCAAAGGGCTCGACAAACTGCTCGACATTGTGATAGAACTTTTCGAGGGGCGCAACAGCACCATACGACATATACACATAAACTATGGCAACACCATAGAGGGTGAGCTTGCCCCCCTCTCCGAGGAGCTTCACAAGGCCAACGACCTCCCCTATCAGTTCCCTGTGCGCTATTGGGCACTGAAACTTTTGGAACAGGACAGGGAGGTTGCCAATCAACTGCAACACTGCACGGCACTGCCACAATGGCAAGCAAAAGCAACAAAAGCTGCCAGAAAAATTCAAGCACACCTTAACATCGATATTGAAACAGCAATAAGCGATGCGAAATATGGATTTATAAACGGAGCCTTGCAAGAGACCTACACTGCCGGCAACAAGGACACCAACAAGCAGACACGCCGCATAGACCGCCTTGTAGCCAACCGCTGGCTGGGCTTCCCCATTTTCATTTTTGTTATGTGGGTGATGTTTACCACAGTGTTCCAGCTGGGCACCTATCCGCAAGAGTGGATCGAGAGCCTTTTCACCATCATCGGCGAGCAAGCAGCAAATTTACTGCCGCAGGGCATAGTGCGCGACCTTGTGGTAAACGGCATAATAGGAGGCGTGGGCAGCGTGGCGGTATTCATTCCGCAAATTCTCATTTTATACCTTTTTATCTCCCTTATGGAAGATTCGGGCTATATGGCACGCGCAGCATTCATTATGGACCGTCTGATGCACAAGATGGGGTTGCACGGAAAATCCTTTATCCCTATGCTTATGGGATTCGGTTGCAACGTACCCGCCATTATGGCTACACGCACCATAGAGAGCCGTAGCAGCCGCATAATAACAATATTGGTAACACCCTTTATGTCGTGTAGCGCACGCCTGCCGGTGCTGGTACTGTTTGCCGGAGCATTCTTCCCCACGCACGCCCCGATGGTGCTCATCGGGCTTTATATATTGGGAATTGCCGTGGCGGTGCTCACCGCACGCCTGTTGCGCAGCACACGATTCAAAAAGGACGAAACGCCATTTGTGATGGAGCTTCCTCCCTACCGTCTCCCCACCCTGAGTGCCACCCTGCGCCATATGTGGGACAAATGCGAACAATATATAAGAAAAATAGGGACAACCATCCTCGTGGCAACCATAATAATATGGTTCCTCAGCTACTTCCCACGCCCCACCGAAGCTGCTACATCCGGCAACGACGACTACTCAACATCCTACATTGGAATGATGGGACGAACCATCGAACCGATAATGGCACCGCTGGGACAGAATTGGCGTTCAAGCGTGGCAATACTCACCAGCATACCCGCAAAAGAGCTTGTGGTCAGCACATTCGGAGTGCTATACAGCAGCGACACAGAAGAGGGAATTAAGGAAGACCTTAAAAAATCGGGCGACTTTACACCACGCTCGGCAGCAGCCTTCTTGGTGTTCATCCTCCTCTTCTTCCCCTGCATCGCCACCATCGCCACCATCGCCACCGAAACAGGCAGCCGCAGGTGGGCACTCTTCTCCATAGCCTACAACACCGCCGTAGCGTGGATAGCCGGATACGTAACCTATATAATAGGCGGAATATTTTAAAGCAACAGAAATATATGACAATAGAAGCTACATACAACAGAAATATGAAGGTTGCCAGCCTCATTGCAGCCGACAACACCCTGCTGTCGATACTCCGTCGCCTCGACATACGCTTGGGATTCGGCGAAGCAACCATACAGGATATATGCACCCGCTACAACATTTCCACAGAACTTTTTTTGGAAATATGCAACATATACTCCTTCCGCCACTACACACCACAAATAGAAACTCTTGAAAAGAGAGATATAAAAAGCATCACAGCCTATCTGCGTGCCTCACACAAATACTACTGCGAAGTGTGCTTCCCCGCAATACACGAAGGCATCCACAAGCTCGTAAAGGAGCTCGATGAAATAAACCGTCGCCTAATCGACAAATTCTACGACGACTACGACAGCGAGGTAAACAACCACTTCCGCTACGAAGAGGAGATCGTATTCCCCTACATTGAGGCCATACAAGAGGGGAAAAAAGAGCTCTACAACAACCAATACAGCATAAGCAAATTCGAAGAGAACCACAGCAACATAAGCGAAAAGCTCAACGACCTTAAAAACATTATCATAAAATACCTGCCCGAGGAGCACTCCTCGGCCCTGCGTTTCGACATTCTCAACTACATATACGCCGTGGAGAGCGACCTTCGCAAACACTCGCTAATAGAAAACAAACTGCTCATCCCCCTTGTGGAAATAATGGAAAAAGGCAATGAATAGAACAGCAAAATACAAAATACTCCTCATAGAGCCATCGGAAATTGTGGCTGCCGGAATATCTGCACTCATTGCCCGCAGCCCCGAATTTGCAATTGCGCAAACATTGAGCAACCCTGGTCTTTACAACCCGCAAAGCAGCGATATTGATATTATCATAATAAACCCCGCTGTAATAGACTACAACGAAAGGCTCGACATACGCAGTTACTTCGGCAGAGAGAACGTTACCATTGTAGCCCTCACCCACAGTAACTACGAAGAGAACGTGCTGCGCCAATACGATGGTTGCATAGGCATATACGACAGCGCACAACGCGTGATACAGAAAATAAAAACTGCAATGGAAGAGGCGACACAAGCCCCCAAGAGCGACATTAACGAACTGTCCACACGCGAGCGCGACATACTGCGTGCCGTTGCCAAGGGAAAAACCAACAAAGAAATTGCCGACGAATTCAATATATCCATCTACACTGTAATATCCCACCGCCGCAACATCTCCCAAAAACTCGGTATTAACAGTATCCCCGGCCTCACAGTCTATGCAATAATGAACAAGTTGGTGGATATGAGCGATTTTGGCTGATGTAAATCACCTGCAAAAGTTGGGGGGGAGTAAGCAAAATATTATCAGTCCAAAGATGTATTTGCTCTAAAATCCTCGGTGTTATTTTCGGCTATTCTCACAATCGGCAAAATTTTTTACGTTCTTTGTCGCGCAAAGAACCAAACGCCCGGCACAGACCTCACGATTCGAATAAAGCTTTGCTCGTGAGTTGCTATTGCAACATAACTCGGTCGCTTTATTCTCGCCGTTGTTGTCTTTACGCGGTAAATTCGGGAATGGGGCAACTCGCTCTTCACACACACAGCAACGCCGCATT
>JAZRAC010000006.1:0-11571 GCA_045634365.1 Bacteroidaceae bacterium
ACACTCTGGACAATCTTCGTATAGGCGTCCCACATCTCTATGCAGTCCCCGCCGCACACCTCAAACTCGTTAAGGTCAAGTGCTGACTTATTGAAATTACCTGTTGCAAGTACGGGAGCATAGCCTTTAGCAAGGCAGTAATGCAGGGCACCGTTTGCGATTACATAGTTTTTAAGAGGATGTTCTATGAAGCGGTGAGTTCCGTACAACTGTACATTGTCTATATACAGGTCACATCCTAAATAGTCTGCTATTCTCTGTGCCGCTCTCTTTTCATCGCCGTACGCCTTGTTTACGCCAGCCGCGTGATAAAGATGCACTTTATACCCCATCCTCGCGTACAGGAACGCTACGGCCGCGCTGTCTTTGCCTCCAGACAATAAGACAGTCACCTCTTTATTATCGAGCCGGCAGGGGCTGGATTCCCCACTACCGGCTATCTCGATTTTGGGCAAATTCATATCTTTTATCTCGGGCAGTCTAAATATCATCAGCCTGGATTGTAGTATATCGCAGAGGTCACGGAAAGATTCATCGAGCCACAGGATATCATCGAACATATAGTCAGTATCGGACACATAGGCGTATAAGCCTTCGAGCATATTAAATATCCTGTTCTGGTTTCTGTAAAGATGTACTACTCTTTGCATCTAATATACCTCCGAAGCCATCTCATTATCCTTGCGATGTTCTTCTTTCTTATCCTCAGGCTCTTATGATGCAGAGCGAGGTGTACTACCCTTTTATTGGTATAGTTCTCCAGCACAGCTCTCCATAACTTTGTTATAGACCGTGCGACAGTCTTGACCATTTCCCAAATAGCATTGAAAACTCTGGTAATAACCTCAGCAAGTTGTTCTATGGCTTCAATTTGAGCCTCGGTCAGTATCTTGGTATTCTCCACTTTTCCCACCTCCAAATAAAGGATTTCTTTTCTCGGTCTGCATCTTATGCCAGCAGACGGGGCCGAAGCCCCGCTCTCTGGCGTAATCTGTGGTTAACTTTCGTCCGCATCTCTTGCAGACTGGATATACTTTCTTTTCCATAATATTATCCCCAATAGTTTGCTAAAATGTATGGCATTGCCATCGATTCTTCTATGGCACCCGTCTTGATGCCCTTTTCGGTATCTCTTACAAGTCGCATAAGGTAGATTAAGTCACCGATTGAGTTCTTACCTTTCCTCTCACTTGCCAGCTTCACTTGAAATGGGGTAAGCCCGGTTGCTTCTGTAATCTTGCCGTCGCCCTTGAATGACTGCACCTGCAATAACTGTTTGGTACTGTTGTAGAGGTTTGACAATAGAACCATCGTTGCTTCGCCAAACTCATAACTTGACCTAAGCAATTCGAAGGCAAGTGCTTTCTTTCCCTTCAAGACAGCATCTACAAAGTCGAATACTGCATCCTTAGGTGGCTGAAAGATTGCTCCCGCACTCATAAGCGCACGGAATGCCACTTCGTGAGATGCGCCTACGGTTACTGCATATCTCTTTATCTTGTCGACCTCGAGCATTATTCGGCTATAATCGTACTCGCAAACTTCCATCAGTTTAGCGTATGACTCGTTGTGAAGGATTACGTCTTTCTGGATATACTTCACCAGAATTTCGGGTTTAATAGGCTGAAATTCTACGATGGAGTCTTGGTATGTCTTGTATACCTTGGAACGCTTGTCGATGCTTGTATATATCAGTATGAGAGAAGCGCCGGAGAGCGTGTTTTTCTGCGTTATTTTGAGCGCAAAATCACTGTCTTGTATAAACTCTTTACAATCTCGTAAAATGTAAACAGAGCGATTTTTGAGCATAGCTCCTTTGTGCATTTTCTTTGCCAAATCGTCAATTCCATCTAATCTGGTAACTACTGCATCTTGTGCTTTCGCCATCTGCTTGATGTAGATGTCCATAACTCCTACTTCGGGCCCGGTAAAGATATACACGGGCTCAAATTCTCGGGTTTTTATGTGGGCCTTGAGAGTCTGTAAATCCATTAGGCAAGTCCTCCTTCATACAACATTCACCAATTAACTGCATCAGTTTGTTTATGACCGTACCAAGCAATTTTACTTTTCTGGAACTGTCGTAATTGTAATCATACACCCGTCTAAGGATGTTGAGAGCCTCGACCAGTTTTTCTGCATCGTAGGCATCAAAGAATAATCTCGGATTTCGTCCATTCGGGTGCGCCATACTACATCCATTCCTTTCTTATGTCGAGAAGCCACATATCGAATGTGGATGCTTTATTGATGCCCGTTATTCTCAACTCTTGGAGATATTGAGAGGTAATCTTGATGCCGTCAGCATATCTATGTGGGTCTTCTCTCAAACGGGCAGAGCAGATGGTCATAAATGCTTTCCAGAACAACCTAAGGTCATACTTGTTTTCGTCGGTTTCCTTAAACTTAATCTTCTGGGCAATCTTGAATGAGTTGGCACCAGATACTACGGCAATATTATCTACGACCTTTTCTACATACTCATAGAATTCCGTAGGGCCCATTTCCATAAGCAGGTCAACTTCGCCCGGAGTTACGCAAAGGTCATCTACAATCTGTCTCTCCTCGGTATATGATGGGTAATTGTTCTTGTAATACTCATCAATGTTATCCACAGTATACGAGTCCATATAGAACACTTGTCCTCTACTACGAACTGTATTGATGGTATTATTTAGGTCAGTAAGTGTCAGTATGATATAGGCACTTTTAGGGGGTTCCTCTGTCACTTTCAGCAGAGCATTTTTAGCCGCAGGTGACATCTTATCAGCATCCGCAACTACATACACAATGGGTGCAGATACTTTGTAGGCTTCTTGGATGAGAGTTCGCACATCATCTACCCCGACCCCACGCAAAGTATGGAATGCGCCGAGCTTGGTAGCTATGTGCTTACTCATCAACTTCTTACCACTTCCCTCCGGCCCAACAAGGATGCTGAACCGGGGGAAAGTTTCATTTTCAATAAGGGTATCAATTTGCTTTCGCAGGTGATATTGTCCTATCATCTATTATCAATCTCCTTTGTACGAAGGACAAGTACGGCTTCTATGACAGACTTGGGAGCAGTTTCCCACTTGATGTCTGCATTGAGTTTGACCAGCGTATTGAGAAGTATGGTAAAATCGTCATAAGCGTGGTCATTATACTTATCCATTCGTTCTTTATGAATACTCGGTATCTCGATAAACTCAAATGTACCTAAACACCCGTACTTGCACAGGTCGAGTACGAAGTTAGTGTAGGTCTTGATGAACTGTTTCAAGTCTTTACCCGAGCGGTGTACTTCCTCAACGGTCTTGATAACACAATCAACATCGTTGGTAATGATGCTATCAGTTAGGAAGAACATTGTATCATAGTCGGTAATACCGAGGGCGTCTACAACATTCTTTATGGTAAGGTCTCTATTATATGAGAGGCATTTATCCATCAATGTTATTGCATCTCTCATACCGCCATCGGCAAGTTTTGCGATATATTCAAGAGCCTCACGCTCGTAAAATTCAACATCCTCACTCTGGCAGATATAGTCAAGCCTGCTTACTACCGCTTCGTGACTAATTCTCTGGAAGTCATATCTCTGCACACGGGACAAGATAGTCTTCGGTATCTTCTGCGGGTCAGTGGTGCAGAATATGAAAATGGACTTTGCGGGCGGTTCTTCAATCAACTTGAGGAATGCCTGCCATCCTGTATTACTGATGGAATGGCACTCGTCAATGATGAAGATTTTGTACTCACTATCCAAGCTCTTTGTTTTAGCCTGCTGAATGATAGCACGGACATCTTCTACACCACTATTGCTGGCCGCGTCCATCTCGATGGGGTTACCCTTGAACCCATTAATCTCGTTGGCGAATATTCTCGCACAGGTTGTCTTACCAGTTCCTGCGCCTCCGCAGAAGAGGTAAGCGTTCTTTACTTCTTCGCTCTCCAACTGCTGACGGAGAATTAATTTAATAGCACCCTGCTCGACTACCTCATCAAAGGTAGTCGGGCGGTACTTTACTGCTAATGATTTAATTGCCACTTATCGTGTCCTCGCTTCCCAATCAATATAATAACGAGCATAGGTAATCGGTTGCTCGTACCTATTCTTACCCTTAACTTCATCTGTAATTACAGGATAGTCCTTCTTGTGTCTAAGGTCATCAATTACTGCGGGTAGATTTGCTATGCCAAGATGCATAAGGGCTTCCGCTCTTGTAATACTGCCGTTTTCTACAATGTAACGGATAACTCTTTCAGCCTGTGTAGGTACTTTACGCATCTTCATTATCCTCCTCAAGTCTCAAATCAAAGTATTCCATAAGAGCATCAATAACTTCATAATTTTCGGTCTCGTAAATACTGTCCACGCAAATAGCACGTCCATAACAAGTCGAGCGAACACGAATGTTGTCCCTAAACATATTGAGAAGGTCATAGGCATCACAGAGTTCTGCCTTAATGCGGTCGTACTCTTCACAGAGTTTCCTAAGCTCCTGCTCGTGGTTAGCCTCAACTACCTCAAGTTTACGTTCCAGTTCTTCACATCTGGCCACTACATACTGTTCTGCGGTCTTAAATTCAGCCATTTTCGTTCTCCTGTTCTAAATATTCTTGTAGTTTCTGGAAGAGTCGTTGGTCTATAATGTATCTATCTACGCCATCGCCGAAGTCAAACACGACGGCAGAATAGTCTTTATGCATAGCGAACGCCTCTTCCTCGTTTTTATCGAACCACTCTTTTTGTAGAGTGAATGATTTTCTGGGCTCTGTGCAGGTCTTACACTCGATGAGCCAATTCTTGGTAGTGACATCGCCCGCGGTAAAGCGAGGTGCTCCTGAATTAGAGGTCTGTCTACCCCCTATTGCCTTGGCTACTCGTCTCTCCTGCAAGTTACTGTAATACCTTGTACTTCTTCTATTTCTCGTCATTGAATACCCAATGCTCCTTTCGTTTTATCTTGTATGCTTGACATTGACCTATGCCATATTCCTCACACACGACTTTATAATTAACTCCGCTGTGCATCTTATGGTAAATCTCATAAACCTGTTCTTCTGTAAGTTTACTACGAGGATTACCTAAGCCTGACCGAGATTTACTCATTTTGGCTCTTGCATCATCACTAATTTTACGATTTTTAGCCGCAGTTCGTAATTTCTCACGGGTTTCGTCAGTAATAACGCGGTTGTGCATAATATCAGCCAACTTCTTACGGGCTTCGGGAGACATCACCCGAGGTTTTCTCTCCTTGGGCCTATCTGCTTTACGCACATAACCAACTCCCCAACGATTATCTCTTATTCGTTGAAGTTCTTCCTCAGTATGTTTTCTTCCGAAGTTGCCATTCTTTTCTCCTGAACAGGCGACACTTATCTTTTTACGAACCTCCGCAGAAGCAGATACTCCAAATCCTATATTTGGGTTATCGAGAAAATTATATCCTTTGTTTCGATTGGTACAATCTAACAAATCAATGTAATGCTTTTCTCGGCTTCGTAAAATATCCTGGTCATATACTTCCTCTAACACAGAGAACTCAAAAAAGGTTTCACCATACATATTCCAAGCATTTTGCAAGTGAGTATTTGGATGTATTCCTCTTAATAGGCCATCACGATGTTCCTTAAATCTGCGTTGCAGGTCAATAGAACTGCCCACATAAACTTTACCATCAACAAGATTTTTAATTTGATAAACGCCTTGCATATAAATTCCTCCGAATGATGTTGTATCTATATTTTACACTCTATTAGGAAGAAAGTCAATAGGTTTTACAAAATTTTACTGAACATCGTGGCGCCAGAGTTGGCAGTCTTTTTACCACCAACTGCTTTTGCCACTCTCTTCTCTTGGGCCGCACTATAAAATCTGGTGGGCCTCGGCATTACTTTAACATATCGCGGATTTCTGTCAGCAGACAACAGATATCCTGCAAAGTATTACTTAAGGTCATAAAATCTTCGCGGGTAATAATCGGTTCAGCAACGACAGGTGCAGGTGCGCTCTCGGGTACGGGCTGCGCTTCGGGCTCTTTGGGGAATGTTTCCAGAAACTCTTTGTCAAGACCTGTACCTTTCATAGCCCAGTCTGTGACAGTCGGGATAGAAGTTGACAATCTCTGCAGGGTACTCCAGTCCTTATTGATACACGCAGTATGGGCCTGACGAATGTAACCTACTGTGGATTTTGAAATGTGCATAATTTCGGCAACTTCTTGGGTACTTAATCCGCAAGTAAGCAATTTCAACACATCGTCTCGGTCTTTGTCTGTAAGGTGGTGTTTTACTCTTTCTGTTTCCATAGTTTTTCTCCTTTGTGAGGTGTATTTAGTTCGTAGTTTTTACTACATTAATATTATACTACACGAATAGCAATTTTGCAACGGGCAAATACAAATTTTTCAAAAAAGTTTTTTCTTGGCAGTGCTTGGCTTATTTGTGCTGGGCCGGCTCTGCGTAGGTGCGAATAATTGGTGATTTTTTGGCTTGGCAGGTGCAAATAATACAGTAGGCGGGGCACAGCCCTTGCTGTCCAGCAGCCAGTTTGCGGTCTTTACTATATTAGGCTTATCTGTATAGGTGAAAAATGCTCCAGAACTACCGTCCCAATCAGCGAAGTCCTCTGCAAAGATGACCTGCTCTGCGATTTGGGGATATTTAGTCTGCAACTCTACTAATTCCATAGCCCACTTTGACCACTTACTATCGGACACAATATTGCTGTTAAGCTCATAATATATGTACGAATGTACAAGCAGTTGGTAACGGCGTTGCTGAATTTTATAGGCAATGGGCAATTCTTCGCCTTTAAATATTACATACAGATGTTTCATAATTGTCCTCGCTGGAGTCGCTCGACAAAATCAGTGGGAAACTTACCGTCGAATATTCTGTCCATCTCTTTATCGAGGGTCGCTTCTAACTCTGCAATGGAAGTGAGCTTGCGGAACTTTCGTCGTATATTGGTAAAACTACCTATAAATATCATCAGCTCATCTACAGTAAAGCCTTTATATTCGTGCAGTACGATGCAGGCACTTTTCATATACTGTACGAACAGGTGTACTTCCTGCTCGTTAATGCGAGCCTCGCACTCTTCGTCCATCATCTTGGCGATGAGTTGCTTTTCTCGCAGAGGTAAGTTATTATATGATTTAGGTATTCTCACGTCCATCTTTAGCCCTCTCTCTAAGGATTTTTCTTCTCATATCAAGCACAATCACATAAATGGAATATGCTTCATCAGCCTTAGCCCTATATATGGTTTCAAGTTCGTCGGTTAAGGCACGTTTAGCCTCCCGCTCAAAGTGCAGGGCTCTCTTGCGGGTAATTCGCATAAGTTCTTCCAGAAAATTCATCGGCGGTTACTCCTTTGCTTCTTTCGGGTTGTTCTTGCAACCGAGGCACAGATATAATCTATCATAAGACTATCCTCTGTTCGTTTTGCGTTTTCTTGCTTACGTCCTGCCCGCCATCCTTGATAGTCTGGGCAAGTATCGTGTATAAAACACGGTTTTTTAGTACAATAGTGGCAAGGTGAATCTTCGGCCATCAGCTTACCTCCACAGTTTCATTTTTGATAATGTCAAGCAACTTACACAGGTCATAAAACTTTAGTGGATTTAGTCCGTGCTTGGCATATATTCTGTCAAGAAAATATTGGATTGAGTTTCTATGGTAAAATGTACGCCGTGCAGTTTCGGCTGCGTTCATATCGCAATCTGCATATACCAATAGAATCTCTTTTTCAAGGTCAGTCAGCGCCATTATCATCAATCTTTCCTTTCCATAAGTGCTTTCTCGGCTTCCTCTTTGGTGAGGAATACGGTTTTGCCGAATGTATAGATATCGTCTAATTTGAAAGTGTCCCAAATTATTTTATATTCTGTTGGGTCGGGCCAAATAACAGAAAGGTCTGGAATAAGCCTATATACTCTTGTGCCAATCTTACAAGGCGGCACTATAACGCCGTTTGCGAGAAGGTGGTCGGCGATTTTATCGGTATTTTCCCAAGCGGTAAATCTAAAATTAACGATTATGCTGTCAAGCAACTCTATCATCCTATCTCTCATTTCTGTTTCTCCGTGTATTTCTTAATAACTTGGCATATAGCCATTCCGATACACCCTGCATACAGTTCACCCGCACCTTGTAGTGCCTTGCAGAAGTCTAAATTTAAACCGCGATTCACAAGGTTGCTGTCAGCTTCTTTAGTTCCTATTTGTATGGCTTCAAGTATTTCTCGAACCATATTCTCGGTCTGTTTATCCATCGCGCCCCTCCGTGTATTTCTTTTTGAGTTCTTCAACGAATGCTTCCATACCTCGCAAGGCATCAATCTTGCCTTTGATTCTGTTTACCATTTCAAGGATATAGTCGTTGCAACGCCCATCGTCCCACTCTTTCAACGCTCGATAATTGCTCTCAAGAGCGGCAACGATTTCTTCCTCGATCTCGCAACAGATTTTATTGGCAACCTCTGCCCTCGGCGCGACATCGGCGGTGGGTACACATCTTACGGCATCGAGTGCTCGGCTTTGATATCCTGTGCCAACCAAAGCAAACAACACCGCATCGAGTGCCTCTTCTTTCTTGATATATTCGTCCATATCATTTACTTCCTTTCGTGAGCCCTTTACAATGAGGACAGCATTTCCATTCGCCCACATCGTTGTAATAACTACTGCATAACTTTCCGCACCATGGACATTTGTAGGTAGCGTTTCGGTTCATACGGCGAGGTTTCCACAATATCCAACTTCTACGGGTATCCCATCCTGTTGTCATTCTGTACCGCCTTTCATCTTCGCTCCGCAGTTGGGGCAGAATTTATACGGACCGTAAGAAATGCAGCCTCCGCACACAGAACAACTTTTGGGAAATATTCTTTGTCCATTTTGAAACCACCCGTTTCCGTAGTCGGGAAGGTCTATCCACTCACCCTCGTTCTGCTTGACATACCCCGCATCAATCACACGCTTGGCATATATCAACGCTCTACAATCGGGCGTGGGGTTACAAACATCGTTGCAGATGGACTTCATACGGCAAATTTCTTTAGTCAGTTCCAGAACATTCTCTGGGATATTACTCATAAACTCAAAGTTATTACTCTTATCCATTTTTATCAGTAATTTCCTCCGTAGTATTTTGCAGGTCAAACAATCTTGCACCGTTGTCCTGAAGAACTTGATATATTCCTTTGGCAAACATATCAACGATGGCTTCCTCGTTTTCGATTTCCATACCGTTGTTCTCTCTTATGCCGTGCAGAATTTCGTGCAACAATGTTATACATCTATGCTGATGTCCTGCGCATATAGTGTCGGAGAGTTCAATTACGGAGTTGTCATAGTCTATATGACCGTAGGCGAAATTAATGCCGTCGTTGAGATAACGCACATATTTTACCTCATACTCTACTCCGGCTATTCTTACACTATTAGGTATTTTCATATTTCCTGATAGTCCTTTCCCTTGCATCTATAAAATTCTTTGGTAGGCATAGCAAATTCTTCTACGACCAGATAGTTGGACATACCACATATATAGTCGCCTTCGCCTACATAAATGAAATGCCCGCAGTTGAAGCAATTCTTATGTGCCATCACGCACTTGTGGGATTTCTTATACTTACGCTTACTCACTTGCAAGTTCCCCCATATTCAATGTGTACTTACCGAATGCAGCCAGAACTTTATCCAAGTTAACCCACTCATCTTCGTAACCTATCCCACTATAGTAGTATATACCGGGCATATCCGCGTTAAGTCCGCAAGTTGTGACCTCGTAATAATCACACAGGGCAATAAACTTATGGACGTGTTCTTCTGTGTCCAACTTTACATAGAGGGCGTGTCCCAAATCATTAGTAGTATGCAGAAACACATCCAGCATAGTAAACTCATTGAGGAGTAACTTCATTTCATAGGACTCGCAAGAATCCTCATAATCGAATTCCGTACCATCGGAGGCAACATATACGGTCTTTTCTACCATTACTTTTTCAACTTTTGTGATCATTTTGGAGCTCCTTTAGTTTGTGCCCGTAAGGCTCTTATACTGTTCAAGCATAGCCGCAAGCGAGGGGTCTTTCTCGGCAAGCAACTCATAGAGAGCGGTCTCCTGGAGTTCCTTAACCTTCTTATCCATATCCTTCTTCAACTGTGCAAGGGCTTTACGCTTTTCCTGTCTATCGTAGAAGCTGGACATATCTACACGGGTTACAATCTCACGACTGCACTTAACTCTATCCTTGCCAGAGCAGTCAATCGAGGTGATTTCAGCCAAAGAGAGTCCGTGATGTCCTGTCTGCACGACTACGAGGTCACCTACATAATACTCATCAAAGAGGGCGTAGAAGTATTCCTTATTTGTGTTAGTTCCGTCGATAAACTTAACACCTGCTACCATAAAATTCTCGTTCTGGTTCATCATAATAATCTCCTCACTTTTATCATTTTCAATAAATTCAACCTGGTCTGTGTCAAACCACCACAGACCATAAGATGACCTCGGGTTTTCGTAATCGGGTATTCGTATACCGAGAGATGTGCCGCTCTCACGCTCTACTGTGCCGTGCATTAGTGCGTACTTGTTATTATAGCGGTCACTATCTAATATTCTAACCTGTGCAATCGAAATGGTACTCATTGTACTTCCTCTCTTTCAATTATTGCTGATTTTATTATCCACCCAGACCAGGTGATTTTCTGTAAATAGTTCGTGCGGTAATTCTCTACCGCGGTTTTCAATTCTTCCTCACTCTCGAAAGGATTGGTATAATTATGACCACCACACTCGGGCCCCATACCGAAGAACTGACTTACGGAATTTGTAATAGGCTTGCCACATCTCATACAATACTGTGTAGTAGTGGCTGTAATATCTCCGTGAAGGTGCATATACACCATACCAGAGGTTTCTTTCTCGACTATGCCGACCATCGTTCTCATAGGCATAGGCTTGTCATCATTCCATTTAGCCATAAAGTCGAATGACGGGTTAGAAGGTTTAGTCATATACTGTCTTACTGTTATCTTGTAGACTGTCGCTCCTTCGTGCGCCACGCTCTCCGGCATGCTCTCCGGCGTGCGTTTTTGCTTGTTGCATAGTTTTATACTACTAATATTAATAGTATCAGCAGAGAGCGTTTTTCGTGCAATCTCCACGGAGGGGTACACGGTGCCATCAATCTCGACAGCACCGGGCCAATCTTTTATCTCGTCCCAAATCATATAGTCACCTCAATCTGTAACTCTATAGAAGTGGGACAGTTCTTCGCCTTTGAGATGTGTACAGGCGTATGCGTCTGCTTTCTCCCACAGGTCATTGTAGAGTCGGGCGTAATTATCGTTTGCTAATTTGTAATGCTGCCAAAGCTTATGGTTGAGAACGATTACAAGTTCGGTAAGATAAATGTAATCATCTTTCCACTCATTGAAGGCTCTCTTAAAGGTATCTTTAATCGCAGCCTCGCCGAAGCAATCTGCAATCGTAAAGTCTTCCCAAAAAGTTGTTTGCATCTCGTAGCCGTTAGGTAATGTCATTGTCGTTTTCTCCTTTTTTAGTTTGATA
>JAZRAC010000007.1:0-41990 GCA_045634365.1 Bacteroidaceae bacterium
GTGGTAATCGTTTCAATGAGCAACGCTCTTTACAGCGGCACCGAAGGTGACGTTGCAACAGCAGCCCTCAAAGTAAACGGCGCAGCCGACGGCGAGTATCAGTTCACCATCAAGAACGTGGTAATCTCGGCTCCCGGCTCAAAAGAGAAACTTGCCGACTACACAGGCTGGATCACCGTAACAGGTGGCGTAACAGGCATCGACTCTATCACAGCCGATGAAAAAACTACCGACGCTACAATCTACGACCTCCAAGGCCGCAAGGTAACAGAGACCGTTAAGGGTGGTATCTACATTAAGGATGGTAAAAAGTTTATTGCAGAGTAATAAACAACGAACCTTATAAATAACGTACCTCGGCTGTGCATTTGCACAGCCGAGGTTGTTTTTTGGGGGGTATTTCTTTTGGGCAGACACATCGGTCTACCCCTACGTTGCTGTTGTCTGTTGCTTGTAGGGGCGCACCGGCGTGTGCGCCCTTTTATTCTTCTGTTCCTTTGTCTTTCTTTTCCATGAGTGTACACACCTTTATGTAGTATTTCATTTTAACGCAGTTTTTTATGTTTGTAAAAACTGAAAAACACGAAACAACTAATCTTTTTACATAGCATTTTGCCGTTATCGGCAAGAAATACTATATTTGCAACAAAAATAGCGAGTATAACTTGCCGATAAACAAAATGAATTATGAAGTTTATTTCGGTTGCAGAATTTGCAAAAAAATATGGTGTAAAGGAAAGAACAGTACGCAATTATTGTGCAGTGGGCAAGATTAAGGGTGCAACACTTATTGGTAAAACGTGGAGTGTGCCTTGTGATGCAGAACTACCTGCACGCAATAACAGGCAACGCAAGATTATGCCATTGTTGCAGGTTCTTCGACGGGAAAAGGAGTCGCGGCTGAAAGGCGGTATATACCATCGCACACAAGTTGACCTCACTTATAACTCCAACCACATTGAGGGCAGCCGCCTCACTCACGAACAGACGCGTTTCATTTTTGAAACGAATACCATAGGGATTGAAGAAGAGAGCCTTCGTGTCGATGATATTATCGAAACTACCAACCACTTTCGTTGTATTGACCTTGTTATTGACAGAGCAGAAGAAAAACTTACCGAAGGGCTCATAAAGGAGTTGCACGCAATATTAAAGCAGGGTACCACCGATAGTAGCAAGGATTGGTTCGCTGTTGGCGAATATAAACGCTTACCCAATGAGGTTGGCGGCTACGAAACAACAGCCCCTGCTGATGTGCGTCGAGATATGAAAATTCTGCTTAAAGAGTATAATGCAATAAAACAAAAAACATTTGAGGATATTATTGACCTGCACCAACGCTTTGAGGCAATACACCCGTTCCAAGATGGCAACGGGCGTGTTGGCCGCCTTGTAATGTTCAAAGAGTGCCTTGCCAATGGTTTTATTCCGTTTATTATTACAGACGAGTTAAAAATGTTCTATTACCGTGGTTTACGCGAATGGGACAATATTCGCGGTTATTTGCTCGACACCTGCCTCACAGCACAAGATAACTACAAAGCATTGCTCGATTATTTTCACATAAAATATTAACCCCCAAAGCCCCACACGATACAATGGCTATATTTACCACACATATAGCCGTTGTATCGTTTTTTTTGAGTAACTTCGCAGCAAACGATACAGAGCTATGAAAAGAAGCGATTTTGAGATTATGGCCCCTGCGGGGTCGCGCGAGAGCCTTATGGCAGCCATTCAGGCGGGTGCAAATTCCATTTACTTTGGCATTGAGCACCTTAATATGCGTGCCCACTCGGCAAGTGCGTTCACCATTAACGACCTGCGCGAAATTGCCGAAATTTGCGACAAGCAGGGCATAAAGAGCTACCTCACGATTAACACCATTATATACGAGAATGATATTGAGATGATGCACCGCATTGTGGATGCGGCGGTGGAGAGTGGAATTTCGGCGGTTATTGCGGCCGATGTTGCGGTGATGCAGTATTGCAACCGTGTGGGGATGGAGGTGCACCTATCCACGCAGTTAAACATAAGCAACAGCGAGGCGTTGAAGTTCTACGCGCAGTTTGCCGACGTGGTGGTGCTTGCCCGCGAGCTTAATATGGAGCAGGTGGCGGCCATCCATAAGGTGATTATCGAGGAGAATATTTGCGGGCCGCGTGGCGAACTTATACGCATTGAGATGTTCTGCCACGGTGCATTGTGTATGGCAATTTCGGGCAAATGTTACCTGTCGCTCCACCAGCTGGGGCGCAGTGCCAATCGTGGCGAGTGTATGCAGGTGTGTCGCCGAGGCTACATAGTGAAGGACCGTGAGAGTGATATTGAATTGGAGGTTGACAACAAATATATTATGTCGCCCAAAGACCTTAAAACCATTCGTTTCATCGACAAGATGGCCGACGCGGGCGTGAGGGTGTTCAAGATTGAGGGACGCGCACGCGGCCCCGAATATGTGCAGACGGTTGCCGGCTGTTACAGCGAGGCTATCGACGCCTATCTGGCCGGCACACTCACCGAGGAGAAGAAGGACGAGTGGGACAAGCGGCTCGCCACGGTGTTCAACCGCGGATTTTGGGACGGTTATTATCTGGGGCAGAAGATTGGCGAGTGGAGCAATATATATGGTTCGCAGGCGACGGAAAAGAAGGTTTATGTGGGCCGCGGAGTAAAATATTTCTCGAAGTTGGGCGTGGGAGAGTTCTACATTGAGGCGAGCGAGCTGAATGTGGGCGACAAGCTGCTTGTTACCGGCCCTACCACCGGCGCAATGTATGTGGACCTTGAAGAGGCTCGTGTGGACTTAGGGCCTGTGAGTACCGTTCCCAAAGGGGTTTACGTTTCGTTCAAAGTGCCCGGCAAGGTGCGCCCTGCCGACAAGCTCTACAAGATTGTGAGCACAAAGGGTTGCGAGTGAGAGAAAATAACAGCAAAAACAAAATGACCACCCCCGCACCACTGAAAAAAGGCGACACCATTGCCATAGCCTCGCCGGCAGGAGCCATACGCGAGCCACTTATAGTGGAGCAAGCTGCCGACATTCTGCGCTCACGGGGTTACAACGTGGCTGTTGCGCCACACAGCCTCACGCGCAACGGCTATTACAGCGGCACACGCGAGGAGCGTGCGAGTGATTTTGCCACCCTACTTGCCGACGATAATATAAAGGCAATCCTTTGCAGTTACGGCGGTTACGGTTGCGTTCACCTGTTGGAGGAATTATCGCCACTCATCGCCCGCCACCCAAAATGGCTTATTGGAATGAGCGATTGTTCGGCTCTGCACGCTGCGTGCATAGCCTGTGGCATACAATCGTTGCACGCGCCACAATGCCGGCACATTGCCCGGCACCCCCACCACCCCGCTACCGACGCATTGTTCGATATTCTTGCCGGCAACAAGCCACGCTACCAAACAGCACCGCACACGCTGAACATAAAGGGCACTGCACACGGCACGCTCGCCGGCGGCAACCTATCGGTAACAGCGGCGTTGGCAGGCTCGCGCTACGACATTTTCAAGAAAGATAGGATTATATTCATCGAGGATACAGGGGAACTCCCCTACCGAGTGGAGAGGCTTATGTACCAGCTGAAACTATCGGGAGCATTGCAGAATATTAAAGGGCTTATAGTGGGGCAGTTCAACGGAGTGAAGGAGCACACGGGCTTTGGTGGCACCACACAGGAGCTTATACATAATATTATCAAAGATTACGATATTCCCGTCTGTTTCAATTTCCCCGTGGGACACTGCGAGGATAATTTTCCCCTTATCGAAGGTTGCGAGGTTACCCTCTCGGTTGGCGAAAATGGGAGCGAACTAACTTTTAACAGGTAAACATCATTGCGCTGACAAGCTATCGACTCTTTGCAGATAAAACAACCCCTCTGTTTTATACACTACAAACTTTGCCGACGAGCGGTCGATTTTCCAATCCTTTGCATAGGGAGAAATCATCACAGTTCCCTCAACCTCGCAACAAGGACAATAGTACTCATCCTCGCAAACAATCTCCCCATCTTGCTTAAAAACCAGATTACAACCTTTATGCAAGCCGAGGAAGTGTGCTTCATTTACTTCGTCAATATCACTTGGTGGGTAGGAACGATAATGATACAAAGTATCCCACTCACAATCCATTTTGGCGAGGTCGACAAAAAAAGTATCGGCTTTGTTATTATTGCGCCACTCCTTATATAGATAGCGCGACATTGTATTGTCGTTACCCTTATAATCGCAATAAATCTTTATAGCCACAAGCATTATTAAAAGGAGGAACAGCGACAAAATAATTATTAAAATCCACTTGAAAATTTTAAACACTATTTTCAGTGCCTTTTTCAGAAGAGTTATCATTGGTTCTATTATTTTATATGGATGTAAAATTATATAAAATATTTTATTCTTTTTTATTTTATACAAACTTTTTCTCTTTTAAGAGAATGTATTTATCGAGCTTAATTCTCTGCTTATTTGGTGGTATTCACTTTTAGAAAATCAATCACATCCAAAAGATTTATACTTTTATCATCCGTTGGTAAAAAACCATTCTCATCTGCCTTTTCAAACAAATCATTTAATTCCATATAAGTTTTATCATCTATTCTCCTTTGGTAAATATGCCAATATCCATTTTCATCTTTCTCTGCACTATACAGACCATTTATATAATATCTGTCAAGTAAATGAAATGCTAGTGATTTAAGTTTTTGTCCCTTATTTTTATCACCTATTTCACGACCAATTTTATTATTTAGTAGATCTACGACTAGGTCTGCATCATTTACATCTTTAAAAATTCTTTTGTTTAGATCCACATCTATTGTTTCTTCATGAACAGCACCTATTTCCTCTGCTTTTTGGACACCATGTTTAGCAGCTATTGTTGCCTGCCACAAAGAATGCCTAAAAGCACCTCGCCTACTGCCAGGATCTATTACATGATTAGAATCTAAGCGTTGCAATGGTAATATTCCTCCCATCTTTGCAAACCGCTGTGCACCACTCGAAATATTTTTAAGTTTAGGATGAATAAAACCAACATCGTATGCAATTTTAGCATTTGTCCAATTCCTAGTTGCCCAATCCAATGTTTTTGCATCAGGAGTGTTGCGATTGTAATAATCTTCATCATCATTAACCGAACGCAAATTCTCTCTCATATAGTTCAATGAAACATCGTTTCCTTTTTCATTAGCATCAATTCCAAAGGGCACATTCTTTGCACTGCGAGACGCGGCTTTTATATCTTTTGGGTGCCAAGATTTATCACTTTCCGACTCCACAACACTGCGAGCCGCTGTCTTAATTTTATCCACAAAACCATTCTCTGTTGGTGTTTGCCCATTCACATTATTACTTTCCGGTAACGTGCTACCGGAATATTTCTTTTCAAGATTTTTGAAAAAGTCATCAGTGAGCAATTCTTTATTGGAACTGCCATCATCATAGTTGTTCATAAGATAATAGCGAGTATTATCCTTGCCATTATCAAATGTCAAAGGAAATATTTTACGCAATGCTCTATTTTTATTCCTTTCGCGCACAATATCTTCTATACTATCGGAAGAATACTCCTCGTATATTTTATCCTCATTAAACATAAAAACACTTTTCAAATATTAACCGCCACAAATGTAATGCCACAATAAAAAAACAAGGTTGCAAATATCATTTTTGCAACCTTGAATATTAGCATTTTAGCGACACAGCCTTACCCTTGCTTCGCCTTGAAGGCAAGAGCATAGAGCCGCATCTGCTTAATCATCGAGAGGAGGCCGTTGCTGCGCGTGGGCGACAGATGCTCTTTAAGGCCTATTGCCTCCACGAAATAGAGGTCGGAGGAGAGAATTTCGTCGGGAGTGTGGCCCGAATATACCTTTATGAGCAGTGCCACAATGCCCTTTACAATGAGGGCGTCGCTCTCTGCTTGGAAAAATATTTTGCCATCGACAAAATCGGCCTGCAACCACACACGGCTCTGGCAGCCCTCTATCTGATTATTGTCAGTTTTATATTGCTCGTCGAGCGGGGGTTGCTCGCTGCCAAGGTCTATGAGCAGTTGGTAGCGGTCGAGCCAATCGTCAAAGGCACCGAATTCTTCAATTATATCGTCCTGTTTTTCGTTTATTGTAGCCATTGTTTCAAAAAAATTATTTCTCATTATACACCACAGCCATCACCGTCTGCCCCACAGCTTTCAGCGTGGCCGCATCTATCCACTCCATATTGTCTTTCACTGTGTGGTGATAAGGGCCGAACCCGTTGGGGCTGTTGCGGTCGCAGTTTATAATGTCGATGCAAGGGAGTCCCAGAAAGTCGTTCACATACAGGTGGTCGTCGGTAACCATTCCTCCCTCTTTGTTTATAAAATAGTTGCCATAGCCCTCTTTTGTCGCTTGCGCCCACACTTTGTCCACTATGCCCGATGCGTAATAATCGGAAATACCTTCGCGATAGAAGGTTGACGAGGGTGCTCCCACAATATCGAGCAGAATGCCGTAGCGGGCGTTGTAATTCTCCTTGTGAGGGAAACGGGCCCAATATTGCGAGCCCAATGCCCAAGAGTGGTCCATTCCCACGCCTGTGTAGGGGTCATTATCGTGACGGCCGTAGTCCTCTGCATCGAAGAGGATTATATCAACCCCGATGTTTGCGGGCACACTCGACAGATGGCGGGCAATCTCCAACAGCACTCCCACTCCGCTGGCACCATCGTTGGCACCGAGAATGGGCTTGTAGTGGTTGGCTTTATCGGGATCGCTGTCGGCCCACGGACGGCTGTCCCAATGGGCGCAGAGCATCACACGCTTCCTATTTTGCGGCTGAAACTGCGCCACAATGTTACGGGCTTGCAGTTTGTCGCCATTATAGGCTGTGAGGGTTACATTCTGTGTGACAACCTCGGCACCATAGGCACGCAGTTTATTTTCGAGATAATCGCCACAGGCAATGTGAGCCTCGCTGTTGGGCACACGCGGCCCGAATGCCACTTGGCGTGCCACAAACGAGTAGGCACTGTCGGCGTCGAAAATGGGCACGATTGTTGCCGCCTCCACCACTGCCGGTTCATTTTTTTTGGGCGAACCGCCACAGGCTGCAAGCAACAGTGTTACTGTAAGGAGGATGAAGAGTTTTTTCATCATTTGTTCAATTTCCACGTTGCACCATCCTTCGAGTCTTTAATCTCAAAGCCGAGGGCGGCAAGTTCGTTGCGTATGCGGTCGCTGGTTGCCCAATCTTTGGCAGCCTTTGCCGCCTGACGCTGTTCGAGCAACATATCCACCACCTTGCCGAATGCCTCCTCGCGTGCGCTGTCGGAACCGCGTTCCTCTTTGAGGCCCAGAATATCGAACATAAAGAGCGAGAAGGTCGCTTTAAGCTCGGCAAGGTCACTCTCGCTGATGGTAGCCTTTTTGTCGGCAATCTGATTGATGGCACGCGACGCGTCGAACAGATGCGAAATAACCTGCGCGGTGTTCATATCATCGTTCATTGCATCGTAGCACTTGCCGCGCAGGCCTGCAACATCCACGCTTGTGGTAGCGGTTGCGGTGAGGCCGCAAAGAGTCTTGTAAGCATCCATAAGGCGTTGCATTCCCTTCTCGGCCGCTTGCAGTGCATCGTTGCTGAAATCTACTGTGCTGCGGTAGTGTGCCTGCAATATAAAGAAACGTATTGTCATTGCCGAATAGGGCTGTGCAAGCAGTTTGTGCGAGCCTGTGAAGAACTCGTCGAGGGTGATGAAGTTGCCGAGCGACTTACCCATCTTGGTGCCATTTATGGTAATCATATTGTTGTGCATCCAATATTTCACAACAGGCTTGCCCATTGCTGCCACCCCCTGTGCAATTTCGCACTCGTGGTGAGGGAAGACAAGGTCCATTCCTCCGCCGTGAATGTCGAACTGCTCGCCCAGATACTTACGCCCCATAGCCGTACACTCGCAGTGCCAGCCGGGGAAGCCGTCGCTCCACGGCGAGGGCCAACGCATAATATGTTCGGGCTGTGCGCACTTCCACAAAGCAAAATCGGCGGGGTTGCGTTTCTCGCTCTGCCCATCAAGTTCGCGTGTGGTGTTGAGCACCTCGTCGAGATTGCGGCCCGAGAGAATACCATAATTATGTACCTTGTCGTACTTTGCAACATCGAAATAGACCGAGCCTTGGCTCTCATAGGCGTAGCCATTGTCCAAAATCTCCTTCACAAGCTGAATTTGCTCTATAATATGCCCCGACGCGTGCGGTTCAATACTGGGGGGAAGCACGTTCAACGCCTCCATCACCTTGTGATAGTGGAGCGTATACTGCTGCACCACCTCCATTGGCTCCAACTGCTCCAAACGAGCCTTTTTCGAGATTTTATCCTCGCCTTCGTCGGCATCGTGCTCCAAGTGACCAACGTCGGTGATGTTGCGCACGTAGCGCACCTTGTAGCCCAAATTCTGCAAATAACGGAACAGCACGTCAAAAGTGATTGCGGGGCGTGCGTGGCCCAAATGAGCAGGGCCATACACAGTGGGGCCGCACACATACAGCCCCACGTTGGGCGCGTGCAACGGCTCGAACAGCTCTTTCTTGCGAGAGAGCGTATTGTATATCATAAATTTATTTTCCATATATCTGTTGTTTTATTATTGTTATCTGTTTCGCATCTCGGATGCGAAGATACAAAGAAAAAACAAGATAATGAAACTATAAAAGCACGAAGAGGGAGAAATATGCGGCAAAAAAGCCGAGAGCCTTCATCTGTAATCCTTCAATACCCGTTGCAGATGCTGACGCGTGAAGAATATGCGGCTCTTTACAGTGCCGAGCGGCAGGGCGAGCCTTTCGGCTATTTCGCGGTACTTGAACCCCGACAGATGCATAAGAAAGGGGATGCGATATTCGCGTGCAAGGCTGTGCACCACTCTGAATATTTCCTTACTGTCGTAGTTATTCTCGGTTATATAGTCGTCGAATTCCTGCGACTGGTTCATATGAAAAAGATTATCCGTGTGGTCGACAAATGTTTGGTCGCGCACCACCTTGCGATAATTATTTATGAATATATTGCGCATAATGGTATACACCCACCCTTTAAAATTTGTGTCGGGCATATACTTATCCATATTATCCAATGCCTTCAACGATGTTTCCTGCAATAAATCGTTCGCCTCCTCTTTATCTGCTGTCAGTTTATATGCGAAACGTTGCAATTCCGACTGAACTTCCAGCAACTCCTTCCTAAATTTTGCAGCATCCACTGTTACAATATTTTATATTTAGTATAATACATCTTATGTAACAGAAGAGCCCTGCATTTTGTTCGAGAGGAGCAACCTTTCAAGCAACAAAGAAGAAAAAAGCGGGACAGGTTCTTCTTCCCGTCCCGCCTATAACAATTACAGTTTGTTTACTGTTTATTCCTGTCACTCTCTATCAACTGCAAAAGATGCTCGATAGCCTCTTCCTCGGGGATATTTTTCTCCACACACTCTTTTTGACGATAGAGGCTCACCTTGCCGCGAGCAGCACCCACATAGCCATAATCGGCATCGGCCATTTCGCCGGGGCCGTTCACAATGCATCCCATCACTCCTATTTTGAGCCCTTTAAGATGGGCGGTGGCGGCTTTTATCTTGGCAAGCGTACCTTGAAGGTCGTACATTGTGCGGCCACAACCGGGGCAGGCAATATATTCGGTTTTGCTTATACGGGCGCGGGTAGCCTGCAATATTCCAAAGGCAATGGAGTTAATCTCCTCGGCCGAGATTCCGGGGTTCTCTATCCAGACGCCATCGACAAGGCCATCGATGAGTAATACGCCAAGGTCGGCAGCGGCTTTTATGCGCAGGCTCTCAACAGCCTGTTCCTTGTAGCAACGATGCACTATTACCGGTGCCGCTACCCCCTCGACAGCCAATTTATGCACCACCGCACGAAGCTCGCCCACAGGGTTGGCGTGAACGCTGTTGGCAACGATTATAATATCCTTCAACGATTTTAGTTTCGCAACATTTTCGGGGGTGAGGCAACGGATGCAGAGGGAGATTGCCTTGCCGTCGGCAGCCTCATCAATGCCCACCGTGGGGAATTGCGAGCCTATATAATCGGGGGTAATATCGGGAGAGGAGACTGCCTCGCCCACCACCACAGGCACTTGTGAACCGCCCACATTACCAACGATGGCTGTTGCACGACGTACGGGCTCTTCGTAACAGAAGCCTTCGTAAGGAGCACCCGCAACAGGTTGGTGCCCGTTGCGCACAGAGATATAATCGACAAGCTCTTTGGCCACAGGAATTTCATTCTCGGGAGCCTCGGCAAGGGAGACGCGCACCGTGTCGCCTATTCCGTCGGCAAGCAAGGCTCCAATGCCCACTGCACTCTTTATGCGGCCATCCTCGGCATCACCGGCCTCGGTAACGCCCAGATGGAGGGGGAAGGATATTCCCTCGGCAACCATCACCGCCACCAGACGGCGCACGGTGGTTACCATCATTGATGTGTTGCTGGTCTTTATGGAGACTACCACATTGGAGAAATTCTCGTCGCGACAAACACGCAGAAACTCCATACACGACTCAACCACGCCCGAAGGTGTGTCGCCGTAACGGCTCATTATGCGGTCGGAGAGTGAGCCGTGGTTCACGCCCACGCGAATAGCCTTTCCGTTGGCCTTGCACAGATTGAGAAAAGCCACGAAACGCTCGCGCAAGCGTTTCAATTCTTCGGCATATTCAGCATCGGTATAATCGATGTGTTTAAAGACGCGGGCTGTATCGACATAATTTCCCGGGTTCACGCGCACTTTGTCGGCATACTGCGCGGCAGTGTCGGCTACCGATGCGTTAAAATGGACATCGGCCACAAGGGGCACATTGCAGCCACGGACACGCAACTGCTCCTTTATATTACCAAGATTTACAGCCTCGCGGTTGCCCTGTGTGGTGAGGCGGACAAGCTCGCCACCCTTGTCCACAATGCGTAACACCTGCTCCACGCTACCCTCGGTGTCCATTGTGGAGGTATTGGTCATAGATTGCACCCTCACAGGGTTCTCGCAACCTATTTTCACTCCTCCCACGTTAACCTCTACCGTGGCGCGACGGCGGTAGTTAAAGAGGTTTATTTCAGTTTGTTTTGTAGTCATATTTAAGTTCTTTGAGCTCTTCGTTGGCTTTTTCAATCTTCTTTTTAAGATTCTCTTTGTACGACGCAAGGCGTGTGGCAAGTTCCGTGTCGGCAAGCGAGAGCATCTCCACCGCAAGGATTGCAGCGTTGAGCGATGCGTTCACGCCCACTGTGGCCACGGGAATTCCGGGAGGCATCTGCACTATTGCGAGCAGAGCATCCATTCCGTCGAGTGTGCTGTTTATGGGCACTCCGATAACAGGCAGCGTGGTGCTTGCCGCAATAACGCCGGGGAGGTGCGCAGCCATTCCTGCGGCGGCTATAATTATTTTAACGCCACGTTCTTTTGCACCCTTGGCAAACTGTTCGACAGCCTCGGGAGTGCGATGGGCCGAAAGAGCATTTACCTCGAAAGGTACCTGCATTTCGTTGAGAAAATCGGTGGCTTTTTTCATTACGGGAAGGTCGGAGGTGCTTCCCATTATAACACTTACAATAGCTTTCATATATTTGTTTTTTATTATTTTCAATTATTATGGTCGTTCTTTTATCACACCCTTACGATAGGCTGTGTGCAGCCTTTCAAGGTCGTTTATTTTGAGCTTTATTCCGCGGCCAATATCTGTGTCGGCAACATTTTCGCGACGGCCCATCATCTCCACAATCTGCGTGGTGCTGTGAATGTCGGTTCCGTTGAGCACAGCCTCCTCGGTGGATGTAAATGGTTCGTGCTGCACAAGCTGGAAGCCGCGGCTGTGATACACAAGCGTGTAGCCGGCAATTCCGGTGCGGTTGTGGTAGACGCGCGAGAAGCCGCCGTCGATAACCATCAAGCGACCATCGGCTTTTATGGGATTCTCTCCCTTGAATACACGCACGGGAACGTGACCGTTGATTATGTGGCGGTGGTTGCCCTGTACGCCAAATTCATCGAGAATATAGTCGCACACCTCCGCTTGGTCGCGCAATATATAGTACCATCCTTTGGGCTCTTTCTGAACCTCTTTATCGGTGAGCAGATAGCGTTCAAAGGTTGCCATCTTCGATTTTCCGAAGAGGGGCGATTGGGGGCCGCACCACAGGTACCAGAAAAAGTCGGCAGCCTTTTCGCGCTCGACACTGTTTACATCATTGTCGAATGCCGAGCGGGCTATGCGCTCCACTCTTTTCATAAGTTCCTTGCCCTTTACCACCGTGCCGTTTATGGATACTTCGCGCATTGTGCCATCCTCGTTCAAGGGCACCGATGCGTGGAACATAAGGTTGGAGTTATAAATAACATACATTCCGCCGCGCATAAGCAGGCAGTTGACGTGATTCTGCAAACGCTCGCTACGGGTGAATGAGTAGCGCAGACGCTCCATAAGGTCGGCCTCCTCGGGGGTAAGTGCGTAGGGGTTCGAGGGATCGAGCGTGGGCCACAATGTGTCGAGCATAGGATACTCCTTGCCGTCGATGGTTATTGTGCCGCGCTCTTTGTTTATGTGCTCCATAAGGCAACGGTCACTCATTTCCCAATCGGGGTACTTCATTGCTATTGCCCCCGACAATTTAAATTCAATCACCGACACGGCCTTGTGCATCTGCGCAATGAGGCGTATATCCTTTTCTGTGTGATTGGTGCGCTCCTCATCCACACGGGGATAGTAAATTTCGCAGGGGTCGTCGGCATATTGCTCCATTGCAAAGGTTGCCAGAGGCACCATATTTATGGCGTATCCATCTTCGAGCGTGCGAGTATTGGCGTCGCGCAACGAGAGGCGAAGCACGCTGGCTATACAGCACAGGTTACCAGCCGCGGCACCCATCCACAGAACATCGTGGTTGCCCCACGTAATATCAAGATGATGGTAATTGCACAGAGTATCCATTATCAAGTGAGCACCGGGGCCACGGTCGAAAATATCGCCCAGAATGTGCAGGCGGTCGATAGCCAGGCGCTGTATCAGTGAGCATAGGGCTATTATAAAGTGGTCGGCACGGCGAGTGTGGATTATGGTATTTACAATTGCCGAGAAGTAGGCCTGTTTGTTGCGGTCATCGTTGGCCTCGTGCAACAGCTCTTCTATTATATAGGCATACTCTTCGGGGAGGCTCTTACGCACCTTGGAGCGGGTGTATTTCGACGAAATACTGCGGCACACGGTTATGAGACGATTGAGCATCACCGTGTAATACTCTTCCATATTCTCACACTCCTGCTTCACGAGTTTCAATTTCTTCTCGGGGTAGTAGATGAGTGTGCAGAGCTCTTTCTTGGCCTTCTCGGAGAGAGAGTCGCCAAAAAGGTCGTTCACCTTGCGCTTTATATTACCCGACGCATTGCGCAGCACGTGCTCAAAGGCCTCATTCTCGCCGTGAAGGTCGGCCAAAAAGTGCTCGGTGGGCTTGGGAAGCTGCAATATAGCTTCGAGATTTATAATTTCGGTGGTAACACTCGATATTGTGGGAAAATCGCGTGCCAGCAGACGCAAATAGCGTATATCCTCTTTTACATCCTCTATCGTAATCTGTTTCTGTGCCATAATCTCTTGCTTTTTATTGTTTACACTGCCGAGCAGGCTCGGCAACGGTATTATTGCAAATTTATAGCTAATTTCCGAAAAGACAAAAGATATATTGAAAATATATCTGCAAAGAGTTCTATTGAAACATTTATTAAGAGGGGAGGGAGGAGCACCGCCGTCACTCCCTGCGCAAACGGGCTACGGGAATGTGCAGATGTTCGCGATACTTTGCAACCGTGCGGCGGGCAAGGGTGAAGCCCTGCTCATGCAGAAGAGCCATAAGTTCCTCGTCGGTGAGAGGCTTGCGTTTATCCTCGCCATCGACAAGTTCTTGAATTATGCGGTAGAGTTCTCGCACCGAGCGTTCACCGCCATCGGCAGTGGCAACACCGTCGCTGAAAAAGTATTTCAGCGGATAGATGCCCCACGGCAATTGAGCATATTTACTGTTGCTCACGCGCGATATTGTGGAGATGTCGTACCCCACACGCTTGGCAATATCTTCGAGTATCATAGGAGTGAGCAGCGACTCATCGCCACCGCCCGTAAAGAAAGGCTTTTGTGCCTCCACTATTGCCTGCATCGTGCGCAAGAGTGTCTCCTCGCGCTGCTTTATGGCACTGATAAAGCCCTTGGCCGACTCTATCTTTTGTTTAAGAAACTGCGCTGCCGCACGATGTTCGGGATTGTCGCTGCGAGCCTGCTCGGCAAGCATACTCTCATATTCGCCACTCACCCGCAACGATGGCACATAATAGTTATTGAGGGCAACGGTTACATAGTCGCCCTGAACATCTATATTAAAATCGGGAACAATCTGCTGGTGGTTTATTCCCACACTCTCCACAAGCGAGGCTCCGGGGCGGGGATTGAGGCGCACAATGTCGGCAATTGCCTCGCGAAACTCCTCCTCGCCAACGCCTAATTTCGCAGGGAGCGCGTCCCAACGCTTTTTTGTAAAATCGTCGTAATAATCGGTGACAATGCGCTTGTGCAACGAAAGGTCGCGCTCTTCGCCGTTGCGGGAGAGTTGCAGTAACAGACACTCCTGCAAAGAACGGGCCGCAATGCCTGCCGGCTCGAAGCCCTGTATCATTTTCAGCACCTCCTCAATCTCCTGTTGCGAGGGGGCGATTGAGGCATAGAGCAACAGTTCATCTTCAATCTCGACAAGGGGTTTATGCAGCAATCCATCGTCGTCGAGCGAGCCTATAAGATATTCGCCAATCACCTGCTGTTGCGGGGTGAGAGAAAGCTCGCCCAACTGCTCGACAAGAGTATCGCCAAACGATTGTGCATCGCTTATCGGAATATCGGCACGCTCGCCGCCGCCACGATAGTCCCAACCGTTATATTCGGGAACATCGTCGGGGGAGCTGTAATCGTCGGCCGAGTCATAGGAGGCGGGAAAATCGCCATCACCACCCATCTGCGCTTCGTCGGCGGGAGAATAGTCGGGCTCCACCGTTTCAAGAGCCGGATTTTCCATCACCTCGCCACGCACACGCTCCTCAACCTCGATGGTTGTGAGTTCCAGCAGACGCGCCACCAGCACCTGCTGCGGCGATAGTGTCTGTGTCTGAATCTGTTGCTGTGTCTGTGTTTGCGCGAAGTGTGTTTTTGTCATAATCAATAGGTAAATGTGCTACCGCCCAAGAATTCACGAATAACAGAAGTGGGCGGAAGTATATTCTCCTGCAAAGGTACAATATAATCCAAGAAACGCAATAGTCTGCGGGCAACAGAATATTCGCGACAGGTCTGCGGAACGGCGCGTAACATAGGCTCGGCCTGCGACTTAAATGCGGCAAGTTCGTAGAAGAGCGAGGAGTTGAACATCACATCGGCATTCTCCTGATAGGGGAATATCCACTCCTCCTCGCCCTCGCGCACCGAGGGCCAGCGGCTTATTGTCTCCACTGCCGAAAAGCCACGATATTTCGCGTCGCGCACCATACGACGCAACAGGCGTGTATCGGAGGTGGATATATAATTGTGATAGTCGAGCTTCATTGAGGTGAGTGCCGACACATAGATGCGGAATTTCTCACTCTCGGGTACCTGCTCGGTGAGCATAGGGTTAAGGCCGTGCGTTCCCTCTATCACCAGCACCATCTGCGGAGTGAGCTTTATCTTCTTGCCGTGATATTCGCGACGACCGGTTACAAAATTGTAATATGGCAACTCCACCTCCTCGCCGGCAAGAATTTTCGTAAGTGTTTCGTTGAAATAGGGGAGGTCTATCGAATGGATGGACTCAAAGTCATAATCACCATTGGGCTTACGCGGGCTCTTCTCTCTATCGACAAAAAAGTCGTCGAGCGACACGGCCACAGGCTTTAACCCGCAGGCAAGCAGATGAACACTCAACCGCTTGCTCGACGTGGTTTTTCCCGACGACGACGGGCCGGCAATGAGCACCACACGCGCTCCGCGCTCCTTTATACTGTCGGCCATTACCGAAAAGCGTTTCTCCTGCAAAGCCTCGGCAATGTTCACAAGGTCTACCTCGTAGCCCATATTCATAGCTATATTAAAGTCGCCTATCGTCTCAACGCCCATAATCTGATGCCAACGCAAACGCTCTTCGAAACGCTCTTGCAGTTTCTCTTGCGGCACTTTATCTTCGAGTGTGGTGGGGCAATCCTGGTCGGGGACACGCAACAGCACTCCATCGGCAAATTTCTCTATCTCGAATAATTTTATATAACCGGTGCTTGGCAACAGGCCCTCGTAGTAGTGGTCAATATAATCGCCCAACATATAGTAGCTTGTATAAAGATATTTATAGGTTTTAAGAAGGCGCACCCTATCTACGCGGCCGAGCTTTTCAAAAACCTCGATAGCCTCGGCGGTGCGGCAATCCACACGATGAAAAGGGATATTCTCGGCGATAATCTCGTGCATACGCTCGCGCACCTGCGCCACCTGCGCCTCGTCGAGCGCGCCACCCTCCACACGGCAATAGTATCCCTTGGAGATTGGATTTTCGAAGCGCACCACCCTGCCGGGGAAAAGGTCGTTCAGTGCCTTCATCATCACAAAAGTGAGCGAGCGCACATACATACGCATTCCATCGTCGGATGTTATATCTATAAACTCAACATCCTTGTGATTGTACACCTTAAAGTTGAGCCCCTCCACTTCGTTGTTCACTCGCGCGGCCACAGCCTCGTAAGAGAGATTGAGAGTAAACTCCTTGCATATTTGATGCAACGCCGTGCCCGATTGGAAACTTTTTGTCTCGCCGTTATTTACACAAAATATTTTTACCATAATCTTTCTGTTTTTATGAGTGAACAGCTACGATGCGAAGTTAAACAGAATTTGTTACGATACAACCTGCGGGACAACATTTTTTACAATTTTAAAATTTATTTGCACATTGTTGTTTGCATCGAAGAAACATTGTACTATTTTTGCATAAGGACGCAACAACGCGCCACCGAAAGAAGGAGGTAGAATTATGGAAAAGCCGGGCCAATATATAAAAAGTATCGAGATTGATTCCCTGTGGGCAAATCGCAAACACATCTATTGGGAACTGAACCCCGAGGTTAATATTTTGAGCGGAAGCAACGGAGTGGGCAAAAGCACGGTCATCAACCGGTCGGCACGTCACCTGAACATAATGCGCGAAGGAAAACTCACCACCAACCCCGAGAGCGGAGTACACATTAAATTCTACCCCGAGGATGCCACAAGCATACAATTCGACGTAATAAGCAGCATCGACCGCCCCATACTGAACGGAGATATGCTCGACAAAATCCCCGGCGCCGACATACGCACAGAGCTCGATTGGCAGCTGTATAATCTGCAACGCCGTTACCTTAACTACCAAGTGAACATAGGCAACAGGATAATAGAACTCCTAACATCGGGCAAGCCCGAAGAGCAGCAAGCCGCCGCCGAGCTTACAAAGCCCAAAAAGATTTTTCAGGACCTGATTGACGAACTTTTCGCCCCCACGGCAAAAAAAATAAACCGCACCAACAACGAAATATTCTTCGAGCAGTATGGCGAAACAATTTCGCCCTATATGCTATCGTCGGGCGAAAAGCAGATGCTCGTAATTCTGCTCACAGCACTTGTGCAAGAAAACCACCACTGCGTAATGCTTATGGACGAGCCCGAAATATCCTTGCACATAGAGTGGCAGGAGAGGCTCATAACCCTCATACGCACACTGAACCCCAACGCACAAATAATCCTCTGCACACACTCGCCAGCGATAATAATGAACGGATGGGCCGATGCTGTGACAGAAATGGTGGAGATTACCACACGTTAACCACACGGCACAAACACGCGGAATATGAAAAGACTCACCCAATATCTGAATTCCGCTTTCATAGAAGCAGCCAACAAACTGCGCCCCAAGAAAGCCAAGCACCGCATAATTGCCTATGTGGAGAGCTACGACGACATTTCATTCTGGCGAGGCGTATTCAACCGATACGAAAATGAAAAATACCATTTCGAAGTGATGCTGCCGGCACGCGGCAAGCTCACCAAAGGCAAAAAGCAGGCAATGATGAATATGCTGGGTGAGGCTGTGGGACGCAATATGATAGCCTGCGTGGATGCCGACTACGACTATCTGCTGCAAGGCACCACAGCAACCTCGCGACAAATTATAGAGAATCCTTATATACTACACACATACGCCTACGCAATAGAGAACCTCAAATGTTACGCCGAGAGTCTCAAACAGGTGTGCGTGCAAAGCACGCTCAACGACACTAATGTGCTCGACATTCCGGCATTTATGAGGCTCTACTCGCAAATATGCTACCCTCTTTTCGCGTGGAACATACTGCTCTACCGCCGGCACGACCTAAAAACAATGAGTATGCAACGATTTTGCGAAATTGTGCGCCTCACATCCTTCAACATAGAAAATCCCGCCCTCTCATTAAAACAGCTCGAAACACGGGTGAACCACAATCTGGAATTATTGGAGAAGCACCACCCGCACCTTGTCGATGAGTGCAATACTCTAAAAGAGGAGCTTAATTCGCTGGGAATACTCCCCGAGGAGTGCTATTTTTACATACAGGGGCACCACATTATGGACAGCGTGGTAATGCGCATTCTGGTACCCGTGTGCCGACATTTGCGTGGGAGGCGCGAGCGCGAAATAGAAAAATATGCCTATCACAGGCAACAATACTCCAACGAGCTATCCTCCTATCGCCACAGCCAATGCGATGTTTCTCTTATGCTAAACAAAAACACTGCATACACCGACGCTGCACCCTACAAGCGTTTGCAGGGCGACATTGAGGCTTTATTAAACTCTTTGGAATAACTCTCAATTGCGTTTCCAAAAAGAGGGCAGGAGAAGGAGAAGCACGGCAAAGAATTCGAGACGGCCCACCAGCATCTGGAAGGAGCAGAACCATCGGACCAGAGCCGGCAACGAGGCAAAAGAGTCCATCGGGCCATAGTGCCCAAGCGCCGGCCCCACATTGCTCACACAACTTGCCGAAAGGCCATAAGCATCGAGAAAATCGAGCCCGAAGGTCATATTTACAAAAATACCAATAATAATAATTCCCACATAAAGTACCGTATAGGCAAGTATTGCCGACTGCACCGTAGAGGGAACAATCTTGCCGCTCATACGAACAGGAATAACCGCATTCGGGTGCACAATACGCTTAAACTCATTAAACATCACCCTGCCGAGGATTGATATTCGGGCACACTTCATAGCACCGCTTGTGGAGCCCGAGCAAGCACCCAAGAACATAATGGCACTCAACGTGAGCCACAGGACAGGCAACCAAAGAACATAGTTGGAGGTGGCAAAGCCGGTGGTTGTCTGCATAGAGACTACCTGAAAAAGGGAGGTACGGAACGACTCCTCCACGCCCATAGGAGTAGAGAAGAAGAGTCCTATGGTTATCAGCGCCGTGAAGAGAGTTATTGCACTCACATATACGCGAAATTCACTGTCACGCAACAGTGAGGCGAAACGGAATTTAAAAAGGAACAGATAGAGCAAAGAGAAGTTTACACCGCCCAAGAACATAAACAACGTAACCACATAATCTATGAGCGGAGAATTAAAAGCAGCTATGCTCGCCTGCTTGGTGGAGAAGCCTCCTGTGGCCACCGTCGACATTGCGTGGCACACAGCGTCGAACTTGCCCATTCCTGCAAAATAGAACGAGACTGTTGCTATGAGTGTAAGCCCTACATATATACTCAAAATCCAGCGGGCAGCAACCGAAATACGCGGATGCAATTTGGGCTGCATAGGCCCCACCGACTCGGCAGCAAAGAGATTTATATCGCCAAGGCCAAAGACAGGGAACACCGCCACCGTAAAGAAGACTATTCCCAAGCCTCCCACCCAATGAGTCATTGCACGCCAAAAAAGCAAGCTGTGAGGCAGCGCCTCAATATCGTTGAGAATTGTTGCGCCGGTGGTGGTAAAGCCCGACATTGTTTCAAAGAAGGCATTGGTTACCGATGGGATACTGCCGCTTATATAAAAAGGCAATGCTCCAAAAAGCGAAAATATAACCCAGCAGAGGGTTACCACAATGTAACCATCCTTACGGGAAATGTTGCGTTCCTTTCCCCTGCCAATATAGGCAAACAGGGTGCCGCAGCCGAGCATTGCCGCAAGAGTGTAAATATAGGACCAAAGGATGTGCTCTCCATAATAGAGAGAAACGGCAAGACTGCTCGACAAGAAGCCCGCCTCTATCATAAGCAGAAAGCCTATAATCCTTAATATTATTTTTGGGTGAAACATCAATTGAAGAATTTTTCGAGTTTCTTTATTACGTGCTCCAAACAGAAGATTATAACGTGGTCCTCGGCCTGAATCATTGTATTACCGGTAACGTGCATTCCCTCGCCGTTGCGTATGAGGCCGCCAATATTGGCTCCGGACGGGAGAGCAAGATCCTTTACAACCTTTTTGGTTATGAGCGCACCCTCTTTCACTGGGAACTCCACAACAACGGCCTCTATGAATGTGAGACACTTCACGCTCGATACATCGGTGTTGAGCATCATTTGGAATATGTTGCTTGCGGCCAATTTTTTCTTGTTGATAACAGAGCCAATGTCCATATTCTCGGCCATTGATATATAGTCGATATTCTCTACCTCGGCAACGGTTCGGTAAACACCCGAGCGTTTGGCCGAGAGACAGGCAAGAATATTTGTTTCGGAATTATCGCTCAATGCAATAAATGCGTCGGTGTGTTCAATGCCTTCGCTGCGCAACAGTTCCGGGTCGCGAGCATCGCCGTTTATAATCATCACCTTGTCGCTCACAAGTTCAAGGAGTTTGTGGCAGCGATTAAGGTCGCTCTCTATTATCTTAACCTTTATATTGTCGGAAATGAGGCGTGCCGTGCGCACTGCGATGCGGCTGCCGCCCATTATTATGAGGCTGCGCACCTCCGAGAATTCCGATTTTCCACAGATGCTGCGTATGAACGGAATTTTCTCCTCCACGGTCATAAAGCAGACAAGGTCATCGGGCTCAATGGAGTCGTTTCCGCGGGGAATTATTGTTTCGTCGCCACGCTGTATTGCCACAATATGATAAGGAGAGTCGGCCGGAAGGTCCTTGAAGAGTTTGCCAAGAAGCGGTGCCCCCTGACGCACCTTTACACCTATCATCACCAAGGCTCCGTCGCCAAATTCCAGAAACTGACGCATCCAGCTGTATTTGATGCTTGTGGCAATCTCCTCGGCTGCAAGCTGTTCGGGGTATATGAGCGAGTCGATGCCCAATGAGGCAAAGTAGCTCTTGTGCTTCTGTTGCAGATACTCGTAATTGTCGATGCGGGCCACGGTCTTTTTTGCACCAAGATAATGGGCAAGAATACAAGCGGTTACATTGTCGCTCTCGTTGGGTGTTACGGCAACAAATAGGTCGGCGTCGTTGGCACCGGCGAGTTTCAGGTCGGATATTTTAGTGGGCGCGCCCACCTGTGCTTTAAGGTCGAAGAGCGACTCCATTTTACCTAGTTTCTCTTCACTCTCGTCCATCAGCACCACATTCTCGTTACCGACAGAAAGCATTTTTGCCAAATGGGTACCAACGGCACCGGCACCGGCTATGACAATTTTCATAACTACGCTTCTTTAAATTTCAAAATTGCATCGAGAATTGCCGCATTATCCATCTTGCAGATGGTGTAAAGTTCTTGCGGTGTTCCGTGCTCTACAAACGCATCGGGAATACCGATGGTTTTTATCTTCGGCGAATAACCGTTGGCTGTCATATATTCGGCCACGGCACTGCCAAAGCCACCTTTCACCACTCCATCTTCGAGGGTTACTATATATTTGAACTTTTCAGCAACAGTGTGCAGAATATCCGTGTCTATGGGTTTGAGGAAGCGCATATCATAATGTGCCACGCTCACGCCCTGTTGCTCGGCTGCGGCAACAGCCTCCTCGGCCACTTTACCGAGAGGACCAAGAGTGAGCAGTGCAACATCGGCACCATCCTTTATGAGGCGGCCTTTGCCCACCTCCACAGCCTCCAACGGGCAACGCCACTCGGTGAGCGAGCCTTTACCGCGAGGATAGCGTATGACAAAAGTTCCCTTGTCGGGCAGCTGTGCCGTGTACATAAGACGACGAAGCTCGCACTCGTCGTAGGGCGAGGCTATTGTGATATTGGGAATCGGACGCAAATAGGCAAGGTCGAAGGCTCCGTGGTGAGTGGGACCATCCTCGCCCACAATTCCTGCACGGTCGAGACACAGAACCATATTCACACGCTGCAACGCCGCGTCGTGTATAAGATTGTCGTATGCACGCTGCATAAACGAAGAGTATATATTGCAGAAGGGCATTGAGCCACCCTTTGCAAGGCCGGCCGAGAATGTCACGGCGTGCCCTTCGGCAATGCCAACGTCGAAGAAACGTTGCGGCATTTCGTTCATAAGCAGATTCATCGAGCAACCGGTGGGCATTGCGGGGGTAACTCCCACCACTTTATCGTTGGCACGCGCAAGCTCCACAAGTGTTTCGCCAAATACATCTTGGAAACGAGGGCTGCCACCATTCTTCACAATACGTTCACCTGTCTCAATATCGAAAAGGCCGGGCTGGTGCCACAGTGTAGGAGTCTGTTCGGCAGGCTTGTATCCCTTTCCCTTTACCGTGTTTATGTGAAGCATTTTCGGCCCCTTCATATCCTTTATCATTTGCAGCATACGCACAAGCTCGCGAACATCGTGCCCATCTATGGGGCCGAAGTAACGTGCCGACATTGCCTCGAATATATTGTGACGACGGAACAACAGAGCCTTAATGCCGTTATTGAAGCGGATGAGGGCTGTTGCACGGCGTTTGTTGAGCAAGCCCACGCGGGTGAAACAGCGGGCCAGACTGTTGCGCAATCTATTATAGAAACGCGACGAATGCATAGTGATGAGCAGTTGGCTCAACCCGCCCACACTCTTGTCGATGGACATATTATTGTCGTTGAGTATCACTAGAAGATTATTCTCGCTCACCGACATATTGTTAAGCCCCTCGAAGGCAAGACCACCGCTCATAGAGCCGTCGCCTATTATGGCAACAACGTGTTCATTATCCTTTGCCTGCAAAGCCGCCGACACGGCAAGTCCCAAGGCTGCCGATATTGAATTTGATGCGTGCCCCGCCATAAAGGAGTCGTAGATACTCTCGTCGGGAGAGGGGAAGGGCTTTACACCGCCCAATTTACGGTTCGTGTGAAAAATATCGCGACGGCCGGTGAGTATCTTATGCCCATAGGCCTGATGACCCACATCCCACACGAGTTTGTCTGACGGGGTGTCGTACACATAGTGCAGAGCCACTGTAAGTTCCACAGAACCAAGGCTCGAAGCAAAGTGCCCGGGATTGGTTGAGCACGATTCTATTATAAAATCCCTTAATTCCTTGCACACTTGCGGCAGTTGCTTTTCGGGCAAAGCGCGTAAATCGGCTGGAGTATTTATTTTCCCTAAAAGGGGGTATTTAGAGTCTGTTTCCATTTTCAACAACAATTTGCCAAAATTATTGCAATATTAGCCTTTTTAAATATAAATAGCAACTTTTAAGCCATTTTAAATTTTCCGTAACGCCGAAGGAGGTAATTTTTACCCCTCGCAACGACTCTATTTTCAAGCGTTGAACGCCCTTTATCCGCTCGACAACAATCATTTTTTGCGACAGGATAAAAAATCTTTCGCAAAGATACAATATAAATTGATAGTTTGTTTAAATTTGCGATAATTTGCGGAATTACAAAAGGGACCATGCAGTTTACAACACCTGTTGAATTAGGGAAGCAGAGCTTGAACATAGGGCACAGAAGCAACACTTTGCTTTTGGGCTCTTGCTTTGCGCAGAATATAGGGCAAAGGCTTCTCGGTTGTAAATTCAACATCTGTTGTAACCCATTCGGCATAATATATAACCCACTCTCCATTGCCACGGTACTGAAAAGAATTATTAGCGGCGAGGCGTTCCACGAGCAGTCGCCCGAGCTTGTGGAGTGTGGGGAAAAATGGCACAGCATACTGCACCACGGCGATTTTTCGCGACGCACAAAGAGCGAGATTGTCGACACAATCAACCATTCGTTGCAACAGGCACACAAGATGATAAAAACAGCAGACGCTGTTGCAATAACCTTCGGCACGGCATACGCCTACGAGCGCAAGAGCGACGGCCTTGTGGTGAGCAACTGCCACAAGCTGCCCGCAAGCACATTCAGTCGCAGGCTGTTGAGCATAGAGGAGATCGTCGACAAAATGAGCGAGGCGATACACTGCATAAAAGAGCTGCGCCCCGATGTAAAATTCCTATTCACGGTGAGTCCCATAAGGCACTTGCGCGACGGAGCGCACGATAATCAATTGAGCAAGGCCACGCTATTGCTCGCGGTAGAGAAACTGCGCACACTCTTCCCCGAAAATATAATATATTTCCCCGCCTACGAGATTATGATGGACGAATTACGCGATTATCGCTTTTACGCCGAGGATATGACGCACCCTTCGCCCGTTGCCGTTGAATATATATGGCAGAAATTCTGCGAGCTGCACCTCACGAGCGAGAGTATAAGCCTCAACCGAGCCATCGAGGAGATTGTGCGAGGGGTGAACCACCGCCCCTTCGATGCGGGCAGCAACGCCTACAAAAATTTCATCAGCAACGTTATAGAAAAGATAGAGAAGATTAAGGAGAGCCACCCTTATCTTGATTTTGAAAAGGAGATAAACCTATGCAATACACTATTGAACAGATAGCCGGCATTTTAAAGGCTGAATATATTGCAGCATCGCCCACCGACACTGTGTCGCGCCTGCTCACCGACAGCCGCTCGCTCACCTTCCCCGAGGAAACGCTCTTTTTTGCCATAAGAACCAAGCACGGCGACGGCCACAAATATATTCCCACACTGCACGACCGCGGCGTGCGGAACTTTGTGGTTGAGAAGGAAGAGATTGCACAAGAATATCCCGATTCTAATTTCATATTCACCGGCAACTGCACAAAGGCATTGCAACAGCTTGCCACACAGCACCGCACCCGTTTCGACATTCCTGTGATTGGAATAACCGGCAGCGACGGAAAGACCATTGTAAAAGAGTGGCTCTACCAACTGACAGCCGGCAATTACAATGTGACACGCTCGCCACGAAGCTATAATTCGCAGATTGGCGTGCCCCTGTCAGTGTGGAAAATCGACGACGACTGCACTTTGGGCATTTTCGAGGCTGGAATATCGCAACCGCAAGAAATGGACAGACTGCAAGGAATCATACGCCCCACAATCGGGATAATAACCAATATAAGCGGGGCGCATCAAGAGAATTTCAGTTCCTTGCAGGAAAAATGCCGCGAAAAACTGCAACTGTTCAAAAAGTGCGACATTGTAATATACAACGCAGACAACAGCATAATAAACAACTGCGTAACAAACTCGCTGTTACCCTCGCGCGAGATTGCGTGGTCGCAAAAAGACCCCGAGCGACCGCTCTACATAAGCGCCATAGAGAAGGACGAAACGGGTACCACGGTAAAATACCGCTACCTCACTTTTGAGCACAGCTACCACATCCCTTTTCACGACGATGCTTCCATAGAGAACTCCATAAACTGCCTTGCCGCGGCACTCTACCTTATGATACCCTCCGACACGATAGCCGCACGTATGGCACAGTTGGAACCGGTGGCAATGCGTCTCGAAGTAAAGGAGGGCAAGAGAGGGTGCATACTCATAAACGACAGCTACAATGCCGACATTGCATCGCTGGAAATTGCGCTCGATTTTATGGAACGCCGTTGCGCCACCCTGCCCCATCTGCATCGCACGCTCATATTGTCCGACATTAAACAGAGCGGGCTCTCCCCTCGCTCGCTCTATCGCACCGTGGCACAATATGCCGTGAACCACAAAATAGAAAAACTTATAGGAATAGGGCGCGACATTTCGAGCGAGGAGCACCGAATGAGCAAGCAACCATTCGAAACACATTTTTTCGACAACACCGAGGAGTTTATGCAATCGGCCGCATTCGCCGGACTTGCCAACGAGATTATACTCATAAAAGGCTCGCGCCTCTTCCGGTTCGAAGAGATTACCGAAGCACTTGAAAAGAAGGTGCATCAGACAATACTCGAAGTTAATTTAAGCACCCTGCGCGACAATCTTAATTACTACCGCAACAATCTGCGCCCCGACACAAAAAGCATCTGTATGGTTAAAGCATCGGCCTATGGTGCCGGCGCAACAGAGGTTGCACGCACCCTTCAAGAGTGCAACGTAGACTATCTTGCCGTGGCCCTTGCCGACGAGGGAGCCGAACTTCGCAAGGCCGGAATAACCACAGGCATAATGGTAATGAACCCCGAGCCAAGCTCCTTCCGCACCCTCTTCGAGAATAAATTGGAGCCCGAGGTTTATAGCTTTGCAATGCTGCGTTCACTTGCACAGGCTGCCACACGCGAGGGCATCACCGACTACCCCATACACATAAAAATAGACACGGGAATGCACCGATTGGGTTTTCTCCCCGAAGAGGTGCCAATGCTCATAGAAGAGCTCAAACGACAGAATGCGCTTACACCCTGCTCGGTATTCTCCCATTTTGCAGGGAGCGACAGCCCCATTTTCGACAATTTCTCAGAAATACAGAAAGAGAGGTTCGCACAGGCAAGCGACACACTGCAAGCGGCATTCAAGCACAAAATCATGCGCCATATATGCAACAGTGCGGGAGCCGAGCGTTTCACCGATGCACAATACGAAGCAGTGCGTTTGGGAATAGGGCTATACGGAGTATCGCCGTTAGAAGGAGAGAGCCCGTTGCGCCCAATTTCAACCCTAAAAACCATAATCTTGCAGATACACGAAATTCCCGAAACAGAAACAGTTGGTTACAGCCGTCGCGGGAAACTCACTCGCACCTCGCGCATTGCCGCGCTCCCCATCGGATACGCCGACGGCCTTAACCGCAAACTGGGAAACGGCCGCGGGCACTGCATAATAAACGGCAAAGAAGCCCCCTACATTGGCAATATCTGTATGGATGTCTGTATGGTGGATGTAACAGATGTCGATTGCAGCGAGGGCGACACTGTGGAGATATTCGGCAACAGCCTGCCTGTGCAGAAGGTAGCCTGCTGGCTCGACACAATCCCCTACGAAGTGCTCACCGCCGTGAGTGACAGAATAAAGCGAATATACTTTACCGACTAATACAAACAAAAGAGGCCGACTAAAAAGTATTTTTTAGCGGCCTCTTTTGTGTAGGAGATGAATTAAAAGATGTAGTTCAAGGCTTGCGTAGCCTGAAAAACCGGAGTTTACTAAGCGTAAATGAGGATTTTGAAGGCAAGCGTAACGCAGAAATTACACTTTTTAGTCATCTTCTTTTTAATATAATATTCCTCTATTTACAATACTCCAAGATTGCTGAAAAATATATAAAGTATAATAAGCGGAGTAACGTAGCGCAGCATAAAGACAATCACCGGAACAATGCGACTTTTTATTGTGCCACAATTGCTCAATTCATCCTTCATAAAGGAACGCTTCATAACCCACGAAACAAATATACAGGTAAACATTGCACCTATCGGCATAAGTATATTGGCAGCAAGATAGTCGAACACATCCACCAGAGTGGCAACCGACAAGGTGAGCACGCTCAACAAGATAGAGACAAGAGAAACAACGCTTGCCGCCCAACGGCGAGCCAATCTGAATTCCTCGGCAATATAGGCCGTGAGCACCTCGTGGAACGATATTGTGGAGGTGAGCGAGGCAAGTGTCACCAACAGGAAAAACACGGTGGACCACACTGCCGCGAAAGGCACTCCCTTGAAAATTTCGGGCAAGGTAACAAATATAAGCGACGCACCCTCGGTAGGTTGCAGCCCCGCGCTGAACACCGCCGGAAATATCACAAGGCCGGCAAGTACCGACACAAGCAGTGTGAGCAATGCCACATTGAACGATGTTTGCACAAGATTATTATCCTTCTTAAAATAAGAAGCATAGGTTACCATACAACCCATTCCCACAGAGAGCGAGAAGAAAGCCTGCCCTATCGCCATCATAATAGTTTCGGGAGCAAACGCCGCCTTAAAATCGGGCGAAAGGAAGAAACGGTAGCCCTCTATCGCTCCCGGCATAAAGGCTACACGCACAGCCATTATTATGAGTATAATAAACAGCGCAGGCATCATTATGCGGGAGGCTTTTTCTATCCCCTTCTCCACTCCACGCGCTATAATAAAGTGGGTGAGAAGAATAAATGCCACCGCATAGAAAAGCGGCCGCCACGAACCTTGAAACTCACCAAACTGCTCGGTAAATGAAAGGGGCGAAGAGTAAAGCACATTGGTTGCCGAGGTTACCATATATTCCAACGACCAGCCGGCAATTATATAATAGTAGCCCGAAATAAGCAACGCACCAAGCACTCCGCCATATCCCAACCAGCTCCACTTTTTCGACAATTCGCGATAAGAGCCCACAGCATTCTTTCTTGTCTTTCGCCCCACGGCAAACTCGGCAAGCATTGCGGGAATTCCCACTGCAAAAACACTTAAAAGAAAAACCAACAAGAAAGCGGCTCCACCGTGCTTGCCTGCAATATACGGGAAACGCCATATTGCCCCCAACCCTATTGCGCTGCCGGCAGCAACCAACACCACGCTTAATTTTCCACCAAACGAGGCACGATTATTTTCACTCATATAAGAAGCTTTTTAAATTCCTAATATCATTCTTTAAATTCCGGCTGCGAAAGTAATAAAAATAGATGAATATCCCTCTATAATATTGACAATTAGATATTTTAAAACATTTACAGCGCTGTTTCAACCATTTATATAAAGGGAATAGATGCGTTATTTAACATTTTTTAATACCACATTATCTATTTTCTCATCCTTTTGTCTTATTTTTACAAAATTAAATTTGAGATATACTATTAAAAAATAACAGACTATGAAAAAGAATTTTATCTACGCACTCCTTCCTGTGCTTATGGTAGCTTTTACAGCTATCAGTTTCACCTCTTGCGGCGGCGACGACGAGGAGTTTACCCCCAACTATGTTGTAACTATTCCTAGCGAATTAGAGACAGACTATTTTGCTATCAGCGGTGCCGTACATAAAGATGGAGTACTGCCCGGTAACACCGTTGAAAAATCCCTTACAAACGTTTACCCCAACAACATAAACTCGGAGGCCGGTAAATCTGCAACCATAGAGGTTGCATCAGACCTTGAACTTGACAAATTCTACATCAGCGTCGAAGACCTCAATACACAAAATTCTTATGGTTACTACGAGGTTACAGCTGTTAAGAAAAGCACTGCTGCCGGACTTAATTTCTACAATATTGTTGTGACTTTCTCCAACACCGCAAATTCAGACTTCTACATTACCATTTGCGGAATGAAGGCTTCCGATGGTGGCAAGCTTATAACAAAGACAAGCAAAGTATTTATTTATTTGAGCAATACATCAACAGAGTCGCCCATCATAGGTACTTGGGGTAACAAAATCATAACAACAGAGGATGGAGAATTCCCCGTAAGCGACATATATTACGAGTACGGAAACAACGGCGAAGGTATTGTATACCACGGCGAAGGCCAAACTCCTTTCGAATACATCTACGACTCTACAACCGGAGATTTAAGAATTACCACTTCAAAAGAGCACATTGTGTGCACAGTTATATTCAGCAGAGACAAAAAGACAATGACTATAACCGAGGAGCGTCGCAATTTCTTTGAGAGTGGAACCGTTGATGAGACTATCGTAAAATACAGCCTCACAAAAATAGAGAAATAAGCCGAGGCCATCGAGCATAAATAAAAAACCTTCCGAATCGGAAGGTTTTTTATTTATAGTAATTTCTGCAAACGGCAGAAACGCCATATATTAAACAAGGTGTGCAATTAAATCCTCACGGTCGCCATAGAGGAGGTCGATCATCGGAACCTCTATCATAGTATAGCAACCGGGCTGCAAACGCATTGTGGCACGCGCACAGCACACAAGCACCTGTGCCGTGAGAGCAGGGTTGTTAATCTTCATATTAAACTCGAAGAGCTGATTCTGTGTGGTGCCCGACACTCCTTTGCGGGTGAGGTTCACTCCGTGCCCCATATCCAAGAGGTCGTCGACACAGGGAACATTTATCACGTGAGTTTCGTCGTTCACAAAATAAGGGTCGGCCTTTATTGCTGCGGCCACCTGATTAAAGTCGTAGCCCTCCTCAATCTCCACATACACCATACGACGATGAATGCCGGTACCCACGGGGATAGTCATTGAGAGAGCCGCCTTAACACCCTCTACCGCTTTAACGGCCACCGTGTGCCCCATACTCATTCCCGGGCCGAAATTTGTATAGGTTATTCCCTTGGGAGCTATTGCCTGCAAAAGGGCACGAACCACCGAGTCGCTTCCCGGGTCCCATCCTGCCGATATTATCGACACAGCATTGCCGGCCTGCGCACTTGCGGTGAGCGAGCGACGCAATTCCACAATCTTGGAATGAATGTCGAAGCTGTCCACGGTGTTTATTCCGAGCGCAAGAATATCCTTTGCATATTTCTCGACACTGCGGGTGGGAGTGGAGAGAATTGCCACGTCAACATCGCCAAGCTCGCGTATATCTTTAACCACATTGTATCCTTCGAGTTCTGCCGGACAGTTCTCGGCACCCGAGCGACGCACCACGCCTGCAACCTCAAAGTCGGGGGCTGCCATCAGTGCCTGCAATGTATATTTTCCTATGTTGCCATAACCTACGATGGCTGCTCTAATCTTTCTCATCGTTTTATTGAATTTATAGGTGCGAAGATATAAAAATCTCCATTTTCTCGTTATATATTGTGCATTATTTTTTATTCAAAAATTCAGAAGTTGTTTGCACACTACAAAAAAAGCCGCTGAACATAAAATTCAGCGGCTTTCCTTATTATTATGCTTGGGGCTTGCGAGGCTCGCGACGGGGACGACGCTCACGCTCTTCGTAGCCTTCGGGCTTCTCAATCAACGCACGGCGAGAGAGTTTGAACTTGCCGGTCTTGGGGTCAATCTCCACAAGTTTCACCTGCAATTTGTCACCCTCCTTAATTCCGGTCTCTTCCATTGTCTCAAAGCGTTTCCAATCAATCTCGGAAATGTGCAAAAGACCATCCTTGCCGGGCATAAATTCAACAAATGCACCGTAGGGCATCACGCTGCGAACAGTACCCTCGTAAACCTCACCGGCCTCGGGGATTGCCACGATTGCCTTAATTTTAGCAAGCACGTCGTTGATTGCTTGGCCGTTGGTTGCTGCAATTTCAACGATGCCCTCGCCATCAACCTCTTCAATTGAGATTGTAGCACCTGTCTCCTCCTGCATACCCTGAATGATTTTTCCGCCGGGGCCGATGATGGCACCGATAAATTCCTTGGGAATACGCATTGTTTCGATGCGGGGAGCGTGGGGTTTAAGCTCGGCGCGGGGCTCGGCAATACACTCGGTTATTTTACCAAGAATGTGCATACGGCCTTCGCGTGCTTGGTTCAACGCCTTTTCGAGAATCTCATACGAAAGGCCGTCTACCTTAATATCCATCTGTGTGGCAGTAATACCATCAACGGTACCTGTCACCTTGAAGTCCATATCTCCCAAATGGTCCTCGTCACCAAGAATATCGCTGAGCACTGCATACTTTTCTTCGCCTGCATTCTTAATGAGGCCCATTGCAATACCCGACACAGGCTTCTTTATCTTAACGCCGGCATCCATGAGAGCAAGTGTTCCTGCACAAACGGTAGCCATTGACGAAGAGCCGTTAGACTCCAAAATATCCGATACTACGCGCACGCAGTAGGGATAGTCGGCGGGTATCATATTTTTGAGTGCGCGGCAAGCGAGGTTACCGTGACCAATCTCGCGACGGCCTACACCACGCTGCGGGCGTGCCTCACCTGTTGAGAAGGGAGGGAAATTATAGTGAAGCAAGAAACGCTCGGTTCCCTGATTCATTACATCGTCGATAATCTTTTCGTCACGCTTTGTACCGAGTGTCACGGTAGTGAGCGACTGTGTTTCACCACGTGTGAAGACTGCCGAACCGTGAGGGCCGGGAAGATAGCCAGCCTCACACCAGATGGGGCGAATTTCGGTTGTCTTACGACCATCGAGACGCTTGCCCTCGTCGAGAATGCAACGGCGCATTGCCTCTTTCTCTACATCGTGATAGTAACGGTCGATGAGAGCACCCTTCTCTTCGAGCTCCTCCTCGGTAAATTGAGCCTTGAACTCATCCTTTATTGCGTCGAATGCAGCAGCACGACCATGCTTGTCGTTGTTGCCGCTTGCCGCCACTGCGTAAGCCTTGTCGTAGCAAGCCTCGCGCACCTGTGCACGGAGCTCCTCGTCGTTAACCTCGTGGCAATATTCGCGCTTAACGGTCTTGCCAACCTCTTCCATAAGTTCCATCTGGGCCTTGCAATGAACCTTGATAGCCTCGTGAGCTACCTTCATTGCCTCCAAAAGGTCGGCCTCTGAAACCTCTTTCATTTCACCCTCAACCATCATTATGTTGTCGTATGTTGCGGCAACCATAATATCCATATCCGCAGTTTCGAGCTGTGCGAATGTGGGGTTAACCACAAATTCGCCGTTGATGCGTGCTACGCGAACCTCGGAAATGGGGCCGCCGAAGGGTATATCCGACACTGCAAGCGCTGCCGATGCGGCAAGACCGGCAAGAGAATCGGGCATATCAACGCCATCGGCCGAGAAGAGAACAATATTCACATATACCTCGGCGTGGTAATTATCGGGGAACAAGGGGCGCAAAGCGCGGTCGACCAAACGACAGGTGAGAATTTCATAGTCCGAAGCTTTGCCCTCACGCTTTGTGAAGCCACCGGGGAAACGTCCGAAAGAAGCATACTTCTCTTTATACTCAACCTGCAAAGGCATAAAATCGGTGCCGGGAACAGCATCTTTTGCTGCACACACGGTCGCCAACAGCATTGTGTTACCCAAGCGCAACATCACCGAACCATCGGCCTGCTTCGCGAGCTTGCCTGTCTCGATTGTGATTATGCGGCCATCGGGTAAAGCCACATTTTTTGTTACAACATTCATCTTTTTATTCGTTAAATACGTTTTAAAACATCTTAAAAATTGTTTGAATTTCTAAAAAATATTTTTCTTGTAGAAACCAAATGTTTCGCCATTTTTATATTCAAGAATGTCTGTTTCCTTCTTTTTCGCGGTTATGTAGCCCGCTACACACCCTTAAAAAAGAAATAAACATCCTATCCTTACTCTAAAAATTTTGGCGATATAAATTCAAACAACTTCTAAATTCTCGCAAAGATATATATTTTTTCTATATTTTCGTTATCTTTGCGTTTGTTTTTTAAATATTATGAACCATTTACGCATAAAATTGATAAAATCGGCAATAGCCATCGTGCTTATCGCCTCATTTTTCTCCTGCACAAAGGAGCCTGTTTTTACCATAAAGGGGAACATTGAAGAGGCTGGCGGAAAAATGCTCTACCTCTCGCACATAGGCATAGAAAAGAGCCGCAAAATAGATTCTGTAAAATTGGGAGAGAGCGGGAATTTCTCATTTGAGCAGCCGCGCCCCGAGTGCTACGATTTTTACGCACTTCATTTGCAGGATGGAGGAAGGCGCATCACCCTTGCCGTAGACTCCACCGAGACAGTAGAAATTACCACAAATGCCCGGCATTTTGCCGATAGTTGCCGCATCAAGGGCTCACCCGAGAGCCTGCGCATAAAGGAGCTCATAGAGCTTGAACGCTCGCTGCAACAGCAGGTGAACAGCCTCATCGGCAGCGGCAATCCCGCAATTGGCGAAACAAGAGAGACAATATACAACCTCATCGGCGAGTTTAAAAAGAATATATTTACACAATATATTGCAACCGCGCCACACAAGGCCGCAGCATACTATGCGCTCTTCCTGCGCATAAACGGCGAGCCTATATTCCTGCCCACAAGCAACCGCTTCGACAGCCGTTGTTTCGCCGCAGTGGCAACACCGTTGCATCGGACGTACCCGCACGCGACGCGCGCGTTACATCTATATAATGTCGCCGTAAAAGGAATGGCAGCTACCCGACCGACCGCACCGCGCGACACAATAGACATTGCAAGCGAGGAGGTGGAAAAGATTGGGCTTTTCAACATAGAGTTACCGAATATAGATGGCGACACAATAAGCCTGCGTTCACTCAAAGGGAAGGTTGTATTGCTCGACTTTACCGTTTACAGCATCGCAGGAATAAGCAGTCGCAATGTAGGGCTGCGCGACATATACAGCAAGTATCACGACAAAGGATTCGAAGTTTATCAAGTGTCGTTCGACGGCAACGAGAGTTTTTGGAGCAATTCGGCCGAAAATCTCCCTTGGATTTGTGTGCGCGACGCAGACGGACAGGCCTCCAACAACCTTCTGCTCTACAACATCGGCAAGTTACCCACCTACTATCTTATAAACAAGAGGAACGAGATTGTTTACCGCGACAATCAGGTGGTAGATTTAGAAAAAGCCATCCAAGATTTGTTAAATGAGTAACATTCCCAAAAAGATGTTAAGCAACTTACATAAAATTAAAATTTTCCGTTTTTAATTTGCTTTTAAGTTTTTAAGAGCTATCTTTGCAAAGAATTGAAGCACAAATTGGGTTCCAGCACTCGTGTTGGAATCCTTTATTTTACTATTTTATAAAAAACTTAAAAAAGAGATACTATTATGAGTTTTATGTCCGAAGAGGGCTACAATAAACTGTTAGCCGATTTACAAGAATTGGAGGGTAAGCGTCCCGAAATTGTGCGCCAGATTGCGGAAGCTCGCGACAAAGGCGACCTATCGGAGAATGCAGAATATGATGCTGCGAAAGAGGCACAGGGTATGTTGGAAATGAAGATAAGCGAGCTTAAACGCCTTATAGCCGAAGCACGCATCATAGATAAATCCAAGCTGAACGCCGACAGCGTACAGGTTCTCACCAAGGTGGGCCTGAAAAACACCAAGACCGGAGCGACAATGCAATACACCATCGTTCCCGAGAGCGAAGCGAACTTGCGCGAGGGTAAAATCTCAATTAAAACCCCTATCGCACAGGGACTTTTGGGCAAAAAGGTGGGCGACACTGCCGAAATTACCGTTCCCCAAGGAAAATTGTCTTTCGAAATAACCAGTATCGACTGCTAAAAAACAGAGAGCAATATGGCAACAATATTCAGCAAGATAGTCGCCGGCGAAATTCCCAGCTACAAAGTAGCCGTGAATGAGCAATTCTATGCCTTTCTCGACATTAACCCCCTTGCCAAAGGGCACACTCTTGTGATACCCAAGCGCGAGGTCGACTACTTCTTCGACCTTACCGACGAGGAGATTGCAGCAATGCAGGTATTTGCCAAGCGAGTGGCAACAGCCATAAAAAAAGCGTTCCCCTGCATAAAAGTGGGGCAGGCGGTATTAGGATTAGAAGTTCCTCACGCCCACATTCACTTGGTACCGATGCAGAGCGAAAAGGATATGCTCTTCACCAACCCCAAGCTGACGCTAACCCCCGAAGAGTTTGCCGAGATTGCAAAAAACATAGAAAAAGAGACCGACTAAAAAGTATTTTTTAGTCGGTCTCTTTTGTGTAGGAGATGAATAAAAAGATGTAGTTCAAGGCTTGCGTAGCCCGAAAAACCGGAGTTTACTAAGCGTAAATGAGGATTTTGAAGGCAAGCATAACGCAGAAATTACACTTTTTAGTCATCTTCTTTTCCGTTGGCAAATATAAGAAGTTGTTTGAAATTATAAAAATTTCTCAAAAAGAGATATCTATCCAAGCTGAAACTGCAACAGAATTTGCATCATACTGCCTCTGCCATCGACCAATTAACATAATTTAGCAAAACCAATTGCAACATTAAGCAAAAAAAAGGAGGCTCGCAGAATGTTTTTTCACTATCTTCGCACAAGAATGTAAAGAAAGACTATGAAAGTACTCATAAAAAACCCCATAATAGTAAACGACGGAGAGGTGTTCCGCGGCTCGGTAATAATAAACAGAGGGAAAATAACCCATATTCTGCGCAACGAGAAAAAGACAAGAGGGCAATACGACCAGATAATAGAGGCCGACGGGCTCTACCTCATTCCGGGAGTAATAGACAACCACGTACATTTTCGCGAGCCCGGGCTCACAGAAAAAGCCACCATACACAGCGAGAGCCGTGCAGCGGCTGCGGGCGGCGTAACATCGTTTATGGATATGCCCAACACAAAGCCGCAAACAACAACCGTGGAGGCACTGAAAGAAAAATTTGCCATTGCCGCCGAGGAGAGCCTCATAAACTACTCCTTCTATTTTGGAGCCACAAACGACAACTGCCGCCGTTTGAGCAAGCTGAACCCGCGCCGTGTCTGTGGCATTAAACTATTTATGGGGGCGAGCACAGGCAATATGCTTGTGGACGATGAGAAGAAGCTCGAAAATATTTTCAGCACCGTGAATATCCCTTTGGCCGTGCACTGCGAGGATGGCGACACAATTGCACGCAACATAAAAAAAGTGGTTGCCGAGGCGGGTGAGAACCCCGACGTAACCTACCACCCTGTAATAAGGAACAGCAACGCCTGCTACAATAGCACCAAACGCGCCGTGGAGCTTGCACGCAAATATGGCACAAGGCTGCACATTATGCACATAAGCACCAAGAAGGAGCTTGCGCTATTGAGCCACGCTACAATAGGCTACAAGAAGATAACATCGGAGGTTACTCCGGCGCACCTCACTTTTTGCAGCGACGACTACAAGCATTTAGGCACAAGAATAAAATGCAACCCCGCCATAAAGAGCCAGGAGGACCGCGACGCTCTTCGCAAAGCCCTGTCGAAAGGGCTCATCGACCTTGTGGGTACCGACCACGCGCCCCATCTGCTAAAAGACAAGGAAGGAGGAGCGCTCACCGCCGCATCGGGAATGCCAAGCATACAATTCTCGCTCCTCGCAATGCTTGAACTTGTGGACAGCGGCACACTATCGATAGAGACAATGGTGGAGAAGATGTGCCACGCTCCTGCAAGAATTTTTGAGATAAACAAACGAGGATATATTAAACGAGGATATTTTGCCGATTTTGTATTGTTGCGCCCCAATGCTCCCCACACAATAGAGCAAAAGGATATAATAAGCAAATGCGGATGGAGCCCATTCGAGGGCCGCACCTTCAATTGGGCGGTGGCGCAAACGTGGGTAAACGGCGAGTGTGCCTACAACGAGGGAACCATCAACGAGAGAGTAAAAGGAAAAATGCTCACATTCAACCGATGAAAAAACATACATTCGGCTACACGGCGAAGCAGCTAATCCCCTACATCGATTGGAGCTACTTTTTCCACGCGTGGGGCATAGATGCGTATGCCACCGGTTCCGAAAAAGCGCAGGAGGTGAAGCGCGACGCAGAAGCACTGTTGCACAATATCGGTGAGCGAGTGGTTGCAGAAGCCATCTTCGGGCTGTGCGACGCAAAGGCCGACGGCGACGACATTATAGTGGAGGGAACCACAATCCCTTTCCTGCGACAGCAGCACTCCCTCCCCGACAGGCCCAACCTCTGTTTAAGCGATTTTTTATCGCCGTATGGCGATAAAATGGGGCTGTTTGCAACCACGGCTGAAATAAACGCCACAATAGGGGAAGAGCAGGATGCATACACCCGATTGCTCGCACAAACAACAGCGTCGCGCCTTGCCGAGGCGGCCGCCACACTCCTGCACAAGGAGGTACGCTGCCAAAAGGAGCTGTGGGGCTACTCTCCCGACGAGCAGCTGTCACCCTCCGAGCTTAACGCCGAAAAGTACCAAGGCATACGACCGGCAGTGGGTTACCCCTCCCTCCCCGACCAATCAATAATATTCATCATCGACAACCTGCTGAATTTACAGGAGATTGGAATAGCCCTCACCCCCAACGGAGCAATGCAACCAAGCGCATCGGTGTGCGGGCTTATGATAAAGCACCCCGCCGCCAGATATTTTGCAATAGGAAAAATCGGCAACGAGCAATTGTGCGACTACGCCAAAAGAAGAGGATTATCGAGTGAAGATTTACACAAATTCTTATACAAAAACCTACTAAAATAGCTCTTTTGCACAAATAAATTTCCCGAGAATAAAAAATTGAACTATATTCGCATAGCAAAAAAAACATCGACTATGAAATTAAGCAAAATTCTTCACCCCCTTTACGCGCTTTATCAGGTGTGCTTCGCTTGGTGGGCAGCGTTGCTTGTAATTGCCATTACCTGCATTCTCATAAGCCTGTGTGGCAGATATTTGAAAATAAAAAACGGCGACTATTACCCTGCGCTCATACTCTTCCGCGTAGTATGCTGGATATGCCTTATTCCGGTAAAAGTGGTCGACCGCGACAAATATGTAAAGAAGGACCAGAATTATATCTTCGTAGCCAACCACCAAGGTTTTTGGGACGTGCTTGTAATGTACGGCTATGTGAAGAAGAACTTTAAATGGATGATGAAGGAGTCGTTGCGCAAAGTGCCCTTGCTTGGCAAGGCCTGTGCCGACACCGACCATATATTCGTAGACCGCAAGACACCGCAGAAAGATATTCTGCGCAAAGCACTCAAAATTCTTAAAAGCGGAAAATCTATGTCCATCTTCCCCGAAGGCACACGTTGCCGCAACGGCAGAATGGGCCGCTTCAAGAAGGGAGCATTTGTCGTGGCAAATATGTCGCAACTGCCTGTGGTACCCATAGCCATACAAGGCTCCTACAAGATTATGCCTCCCGGCAGCATCTTCCTCCATTGGTCGCCCATCATTCTCACCTTCCACGAGCCCATAATAAGCAAGAGCCGCGACAGCGAGAATGTGGAATACCTTATGGAAACATCGCACGCTGTAATTGCAAAGACACTCGGGCAATAATCCACCCGCACACTTATATATATATATTAAATCACGAGCATTTACCGATGTTCGTGATTTATATTTACGACACAAAATCTACCCCAAAGAGGGGTTAATACCTTTTTTTAATGTATCTTCGCGGAGCGAAATGCTATATTGCTCCAACTATCAACCATTTGCAATAAATCCATTAAACAATTTAGTAATATGAAAAAAATCTTTTTTACACTGCTTGTTACAGCAACCATTCTGCCGGCACAACTGCTTGCCGACGAGGGAATGTGGCTACTGCAACTGATGCGCAGCCATAATCTGGAAAAACCTATGCGTGAGCTTGGATTGCAACTCACGGCCGACGACATTTATGCCCCCGGCACTCCATCGTTAAAAGACGCCATAGGAATCTTCGGCGGCGGATGCACAGGAGAGATTGTATCGCCCAACGGCCTTATACTCACCAACCACCACTGCGGTTACAGCTACATACAGCAACTGAGTGCCGTGGAGCACAACTATCTGCGCGATGGTTTTTGGAGCCAAAGTTACGAAGAGGAGCTCCCCTGCAAGGATATTAACTTCACCTTTGTGAGCGAGATTAAGGATGTTACCGAGGATATTAACAACCGCATTGCCAATGGAGTGATTAGCGAGCAGGAATCTTTCGACGGCACCGTGCTTGCAGGCATTGCAGCCGAAATGTTCGAGGCCGACAGCATCGAGGGCAAGAAATTCCTCTCGCCGCAACTGCTCCCCTATTTCGAGGGTAACAAATACTTCCTCGTATATTACAAGAAGTACACCGACGTACGCCTTGTGGGCACTCCTCCCAATTCCATAGGAAAATTCGGCGGAGAGACCGACAACTGGATGTGGCCCCGCCACACAGGCGACTTTTCGGTATTCCGCGTGTATGGCGACTCGCTCGGCAACCCCGCTCCTTACAGCGAGAAGAACATTCCGTTGAGCACTCCCAAGCACCTTAATATTTCGCTTGCAGGCATTGAGTACAACGATTTTGCAATGATTATGGGCTTCCCCGGCAGCACATCGCGCTACCTCACAGGCGAGGAGGTCAAGCACCGTATGTACTCACAGAATGAGCCTCGCATAGCTATGCGCGACGCTTCGTTGAAGGTTATACGCGAGGAGATGGAGAAGGACGAAGCTGTGAATATACAGTATGCCAGCAAGATGGCACGCATAAGCAACTATTGGAAAAACTCGATAGGAATGAACAAGGCCATCGTAGACAACAAGGTGGTGGAAACAAAACTCGAAAAAGAGGATGCATTCAAGGCGTTTGCACAGAAAGTGGGCAACAAGGAGTACGAGAATGTTGTCGAGAAGATAAATAGTGCCATAAACAGCCGCAGCCGCAGCGAATACCTTATGACACTTGTGGTGGAGATAATAAGCAACGTGGAATTCATCTACCGCAATATGCACGCAAACAGCGACACAATGTTCAACAACATTGAGAATGCGAAGAAACACGCCGAGGGAGTATACAGTTGGATACACAACCGCGACTACAACCACAATGTCGACCGCCGCGTTGCCAAAGAGATTCTCCCCCTCTACATTTCGCTCACAACCGAGGAGGAACGCCCCGCCCTGTTGAACGAAATGAACAAGAAGTACAAAGGCAACATTGCAAAATATGTCGACGATGTATACAGCAACTCCATTATGTCGAATGAGAACAACCTGAACAAGTTTCTTAAAAAGCCCACACAAAAGGCTCTCGACAAGGACCTTGCGAGCAATCTGCGCAAAGCTATATGGGAAAAATACCACGAACTTGCAGCCGAAAAAGAGCAGTTCGATTCTATTATGAACCCCTTGCACAAGACCTATTTGAAGGGCCTTATGGAGATGGCCGACGGTGCTCCTATGGCTCCCGACGCGAACTTCACAATGCGCCTCACATACGGCAGTGTAAAGGCCTATCAGCCCAAAGACGGCGTTACCTACAACCACTACACTACTCTGAACGGAGTAATGGAGAAGGAGGACAACACCAGCAGTGAGTTTACCGTGCCCGCACGCCTCAAAGAGCTCTACCTTGCAAAGGATTATGGCCGTTACGCATTGCCCAATGGTGATATGCCCGTTGCTTTCCTCACCACCAACGACATTACCGGCGGCAACAGTGGCAGCCCTGTGATGAACGCCCGTGGCGAGCTCATAGGCCTCGCATTCGACGGTAACTGGGAGTCGCTCAGCAGCGATATAAACTTTAACACCAAATTGCAGCGTTGCATAAATGTGGATATTCGTTACGTGCTCTTCATCATCGAGAAGTTCGGCGGTTGCAAACGCATTGTCGACGAAATGACAATTGTGGAGTAATAGAAGATTTCTCACAAAAATATAAGAGAGGGTGACCCAAAAGTAAACGGGTTACCCTCTTTGCTTTTATAGGCAACAATTGGGGCGCACACAACGGCGCGCCCCTACGGCAACAAACAACAGCAATGTAGGGGCAGACCGATGTGTCTGCCCAAAGGAAAGACTAAGGAACAAAAGAATAAAAGGGCGCACACGCCGGTGCGCCCCTACAAGCAACAGACAACAGCAATGTAGGGGCAGACCGATGTGTCTGCCCAAAGGAAAGACAAAGGAACAAAAAAATAAAAGGGCCCACACGACGGGGCGCCCCTACAAGCAACAGACAACAGCAATGTAGGGGGTAGACCGATGTGTCTGCCCAAAAGAAATACCCCCCAAAAAAAACAACCTCGGCTGTGCAAATGCACAGCCGAGGTACGTTATTTATAAGGTTCGTTGTTTATTACTCTGCAATAAACTTGCCTTCGGCGAATTTGTTTACGCTCGGCAAAGTGTATGCAAGTTATCTTGCATACTTTTGCGCTCACTCAGC
>JAZRAC010000008.1:0-12431 GCA_045634365.1 Bacteroidaceae bacterium
TTAACATCTCAACATAAGCCTTTGTGCTGGGTGCCTCGAAGTTGAAATCTTCAACAACTACGATAGCGTTCTCAAGAGCCTTCTGTGAAAGCGCTGAACGGCGAGCCAACTGCTTAACCTTCTTGTTCAACTTGAAACGATAGTCACGGGGCTGAGGACCGAACACTCTTGCACCACCTACGAGCAGGGGAGAGTTGATATCACCACGACGTGCACCACCGCCACCTTTCTGGCGACCGAGTTTGCGTGTTGAACCCGAAATCTCACTTCTCTCCTTAGACTTGTGAGTTCCCTGACGCTGATTAGCAAGATATTGTCTAACATCCATGTAAACAACATGCTCGTTAGGCTGAATGCCGAAGATAGATTCGTCTAACGTAACCTTTCTTCCGGTGTTTTCACCATTTATATTTAATACGCTGACTTCCATTATTTCTCAACAATTACGATTGAACCATTGTAACCCGGAACCGAACCCTTGATAACCAAAAGATTGTGTTCAGGAATCACTTTTAACACCTGAAGGTTGTGTGTAGTAACACGAGCGTTACCCATCTGTCCACCCATGCGGAGGCCTTTGAATACCTTTGCGGGGTAAGAACAAGCACCGATTGAACCCGGCTTGCGTGCGCGGTTGTGCTGACCGTGAGTAGCCTGACCAACACCACCGAAGTTGTGGCGCTTAACAACACCCTGGAAACCTTTACCCTTTGAAGTACCTGTTACAGTAACGTAAGAGGTATTGGCAAAAAGCTCCACTGTAACAACATCGCCCAAATTGAGCTCTGTTTCAAAACCTTTGAACTCGGCCAAGTGTTTCTTGGGAGCTACACCGGCTTTCTTGAAGTGGCCCATAAGAGGAGCATTTACGCGGCTCTCTTTCTGGTCCTGGAAACCAATCTGAACAGCCTCATAGCCATCCTTCTCGATTGTCTTCACCTGTGTAACTGCGCAAGGACCTGCTTCGATAACAGTGCATGGAATATTTTTACCATCGGCACTGAAAACGGACATCATTCCGATTTTTTTTCCTAATAATCCTGGCATTTCAGTTTAAATTTAAATTAATTAATTGTTTTATTAAAATACTACACTTTAATCTCAACCTCAACTCCCGAGGGAAGTTCGAGCTTCATAAGAGCATCAACAGTCTTAGCGGTAGAGCTGTAAATGTCGATCAATCTCTTGTAAGAAGAGAGCTGGAACTGCTCACGCGACTTCTTGTTAACGAAGGTTGAACGGTTCACTGTAAAAATACGTTTGTGTGTGGGCAAGGGTATAGGACCGCTAACGATAGCGCCTGTTGCCTTCACTGTCTTTACAATCTTCTCGGCCGACTTGTCTACCAAGTTGTGGTCGTAGGATTTAAGTTTGATTCTAATTTTCTGACTCATCGTCTTTAAATGTTTTATAAAGTTTATAATTACCTGCCGGTTAAGAGTCATTCGCTAACCGGCAGGCGTTTTTATTCAATTACTTTTGGAGTTCTTCAAGTATCTGCTTTGTCAAAGAAGCACTTACCTGATCGTGGTGGTCGTATGTCATTGAAGAAGTTGCACGGCCCGAAGTGATGGTACGCAACGATGTTACATAACCGAACATTTCAGACAGGGGAACCATAGCCTTCACGATACGGGCACCTGTGCGGCTTGTCTCAAAACCCTCAACCTGACCGCGACGCTTGTTAAGGTCGGCAATCACATCACCCATACTCTCCTCGGGAGTAACAACTTCGAGTTTCATAATGGGCTCCAAGAGCACGGGGTTGGCCTTCAAGCAAGCATTCTTGTATGCCTGGATAGCACAAACCTCGAATGAGAGCTGGTCGGAGTCAACGGGGTGGAATCCACCGTCGAGCAATGTAACTTTGAGCGACTCCATAGGATAACCGGCAAGAACACCAGCCTTGATAGCTGTCTGGAAACCTTTCTGAACCGAGGGGATGAACTCCTTGGGAACGTTACCACCCTTAACCTCGTTCACGAACTGCAAGTTACCCTCCTTGAAATCTTCATCGGCAGGACCGACAGCGACAAGAATCTTCGCATATTTACCCTTACCACCGGTCTGTTTCTTGTAGGTCTCGTCAACCTGAACAGTCTGTGTGATAGCCTCTTTGTAGCTAACCTGAGGACGACCTTGGTTACACTCTACGTTAAACTCACGCTTCAAGCGGTCGATGATAATCTCCAAGTGAAGCTCACCCATACCCGAGATAATTGTCTGGCCCGACTGCTCGTCTGTCTTCACAGTAAATGTAGGATCCTCCTCGGCAAGCTTGGCAAGACCGTTGGCGAGCTTATCCAAGTCTTTCTGAGTCTTGGGCTCTACTGCAATAGAGATCACAGGATCGGGGAACGACATTGATTCGAGAACGATAGGAGCATCCTCTGCGCAAAGTGTGTCACCGGTGCGAACATCTTTAAGACCGATTACCGCACCAATATCACCGGCGCCAAGAACCTCTACGGGGTTCTGCTTGTTCGAGTGCATCTGGAACATACGTGAGATACGCTCCTTGCGACCCGAGCGAGTGTCGAAGATATATGAACCCGATTCGAGTTTACCGGAGTAAACGCGAACATAGATCAAGCGACCTACGAAGGGGTTTGTAGCAATCTTAAATACGAGGGCCGAAGTTTTGTCGTCCTCGCTGGGCTTACGAGCCTCTGTCTCGTCGGTTTTAGGGTTCATACCCTCCACAGCCGCTGTATCGAGGGGCGAGGGAAGGAATGCGCACACAAAGTCGAGAAGGGGCTGAACACCCTTGTTCTTGAACGAAGAACCGCAGGTCATAGGAGTAATCTCCATTGCAAGAGTACCCTTGCGGATAGCTGCAATAATCTCCTCTTCTGTGATGCTGTCGGGATCTTCGAGAACCTTCATCATCAACTCCTCATCGTAGTCGGCAGCCTTCTCGAGAAGGTGCTCACGCCACTGGTTAGCCTCATCAACGAGCTCTGCGGGAATCTCCTCAACTGTGTAATCGAGGCTACCATCTTTGTAAACGAGAGCCTTCATTGTGATGAGGTTGATTACGCCGGCAAATTTCTCCTCGGCACCGATGGGAATTGTTACAGGGCAGGGATTAGCACCGAGAATCTCCTTCATCTGACGCATTACCGAGAAGTAGTCGGCACCCGAGCGGTCCATCTTGTTAACGTAAGCAATACGGGGAACGTTGTATTTGTCAGCCTGACGCCATACAGTCTCAGACTGGGGCTCAACACCACCTACTGCACAGAATGCAGCGATAGCACCGTCGAGCACGCGAAGTGAACGCTCTACCTCGGCGGTAAAGTCAACGTGTCCCGGAGTGTCAATCAAGTTGAACTTATATTGTGCACCGTTCCAGTTCCAGAATGTAGTGGTAGCAGCCGAAGTAATGGTAATACCACGCTCCTGCTCCTGCTCCATCCAGTCCATTGTAGCAGCACCGTCGTGTACCTCACCAATTTTGTGAGAAAGACCGGTGTAGAACAATATACGCTCCGATGTGGTAGTTTTACCTGCATCGATGTGAGCACTAATACCGATATTACGGGTAAATTTCAAGTCGTTTGCCATCTTCGTATAATTTTCTTAATTAGAAACGGAAATGTGCGAAAGCACGGTTAGCCTCGGCCATACGGTGCATATCCTCCTTACGTTTGAAGGCACCACCTTGGTTGTTATAAGCATCCATAATCTCGTTGCAGAGTTTCTCGGCCATAGATTTGCCGCCACGTTTGCGAGCGAACAAAATCATATTCTTCATTGAGATTGACTCTTTACGGTCGGCACGGATTTCTGTGGGAACCTGGAATGTTGCACCACCGATACGACGAGATTTAACCTCTACTTTGGGAGTGATATTCTCCAAAGCCTGTTTCCAGATTTCAAGGGGAGTCTTCTCCTCGTTCTTCATTTTTGCGCCAAGAATATCGAGTGCGCCATAGAAAATTGTGTACGAAACGTTTTTCTTTCCGTCATACATCAAATGGTTAACGAATTTAGATACCATCTGATCGTTAAATACGGGATCCGGAAGGACCACGCGTTTTTTTGGTTTTGCTTTTCTCATTTTCTCTTACGAAAATTTATGTTTTTGTTTGGGCTGCGTTATTGCAAATTCTTCAACGCCTCCACCGAGGCATTTACTCAACCTTTTATAACCTATCCAACAAACCAAAAACGGTTAAATAATATGTTTTTAAAGCCTTGTTGCGCTTTTAACGAGCCGCAACCGCCTCACTACCGCTCGAAGGCTTTGTTCTCAATTACTTTTTAGCCTTGGGACGCTTTGCACCGTATTTTGAACGACGCTGTGTACGATTGGCAACACCGGCAGTATCCAAAGTACCGCGAACAATGTGGTAACGTACACCGGGGAGGTCCTTAACACGACCACCGCGAACCAACACGATTGAGTGCTCCTGCAAGTTGTGACCTTCACCGGGGATGTAAGAGTTTACCTCCTTCTGGTTAGTCAAGCGAACACGAGCAACCTTTCTCATCGCAGAGTTAGGTTTCTTGGGAGTAGTAGTGTAAACACGCACGCAAACGCCACGACGCTGGGGACAGCTGTCGAGTGCAGGCGATTTACTCTTCTCTACGATAACCTCTCTGCCTTTTCTTACTAATTGCTGAATTGTAGGCATTTTGATTAAATTTTAATTATTATATTGTGTTTTAAATATATACTTCACAATTGAACGCAGTCGTTCATTTTGGCTTGCAAAGATAGATATTATTTTTCTAATAAAAAAGGAGTTTCTTGTATTTTTCACGAAACAGATGCCAAAATACATATATTTTAATCTATTTTAAGCTACTTTAACACAAAACAAACAACATCTCCCTCTATATATAAAAAGGTGTGGCAAGAATGTACTTTTTCACGAAATTATAATATATTTGCAAAAGTGGATTATAGCAACAAATAACTTAAAATACACAATATGAGAAGAATTTACACAACAATCGTAACACTGTTCCTTCTCGCCACAATACAAGCTGTTGCAGTTGAAGGAATAAAGCTCGGGTTCACAAGAACCGGCACCGACGCATCGAGCGTAACCATCAGCGTAACCGACGAGAATGGCACAACCATCGAGGGTGCAACAGCATCGCTCACCTCCTCGCACGCATTCAAAGGCACGGGCAACGCCGTTACCGAGAGCATCATCTGTCCCAACGTAAACGGAAACACAAGCCCCACGATAAAGCTCACATTCTCAATCACAGGAGTACCGCAGGGCTTTAAATTCAACAATATCGGCGCACACATTCACGCGCTCAACAGCGGCAGCAACTACCAAGAGACAGGCGACGGCGTAGTGCGCCAATGGAACGTTGAAGCAAAGCAGGGAGCAACCGGCAGCACCCTTGCCACATTCGGCTCGCTCAACAACATCGACATTGCAGCAGGCATTACCGGCGCCAACCAAGTGTGGAACATCGAAGGCAGCGAGGTTGCAGCAGGCGAAACAATAGAAATTGAGCTCACAATCACTGCCGGCACCACAAATTCAGGATGCTTCTTCGGCCTGTCGGAGCTTGCACTCATCAACACCAACGACAGCGGTTCCGAGGGAGAAGGTGAAGGCGAGGGTGAAGGCACCGACCCCGACGACAGCAATGCAAAAATCTACAACATCAGCTGGAAAACCACCGGTGGCAACTACATCACCGAAGGCAACGACCAATCGATGTACGTTGCATCTTACAGCGTCACCGAGCGTCAATTCTGGAAATTCATCCCCACAGGAAACGAAAATTGCTACTACATACAGAATACCGCCACAGGCCGCTACATAGGCAGTTGTAACAAAACTCCCTCATCGGCGTCACGCATAACCACCACAACCACCCCCGTGGAGTACTACGTAGCCCACACAAGCACCACAAGCGGCGAAATTGCCGGTTGCCACTATCTGTCGTCGACCGATTGCAGCGACTATTCAACCGAAGCAAACGGCCCCCGCGCCCTCAACAAGGACGGAGCATCCAATTATGTTATCACGTGGCAAGCAGGCACAAGCCGCGTAGGTTCATACTGGAAACTGATCGAGACAGAGGACCTCTACGAAATACGCCCCTTCGAGCCCGGCAGTGCCATAGGGAACATAGAAGTATCCTACACCGTTAACACCGCAAGCAAGAGCATCACCCTCACCGACACAGGCGTATCACTCACCACCAAAGACCCCGCCAACGACAAACAAGGCTGGTACTTTGTGGGCACCACCAACCGCGAGGGCTACATTATAGCATCGTCGGCATCACCCACCACAACCATCGGCATTGCCAACGGCACAATCACCACAAACACCGCTGCCGACACCCGTTGGAAGGTATATGCAACAGCCGACGCATCGGCCTACTACTTCAAGAGCGCAGCCACAGGCCAAACACTGATAATCGACGGCGACAGCCTCTTCACCTTCGGCAAACTGCGCAATTCATACGCCCGCAGCACACAAATCTACAACAACCCCTGCGGCTACCTCTCGAACAACTACATCACACAAGCCACCCTCACCGGCAACGATGTACTTAAAACCATCACCTACGAAGCAACCTCACGCCCCTCAAACTGGCACGTGCTCTACACATTGAGCCGCGGCGAAATTGCCGAGGGCGGCAGCTTCGACATTGACATAACACTCGCCCAAGCAGCCAACGAATATCTCGACGTATACGCCTATTTCGATTGGAACACCGACGGAGTATTCGAAGACGCACAGCCAATGCAGATAAACGGCAATACCGTTACAGGCACCTTCACCGTGCCCGCCGAGGCCAATAAAGGCCAAAGCCGTATGCGCATAAGAGTAAACGAGAACGACCTTAACCTTGCCGAAGATGATGTAGAAGGCGTAGTTTACGACTTCATCATCACCGTATCGCCCGCGATGGACTACCGCACCGTAACCGCAGGCATCAACGCCAAGGGACGCGGCACCGCCACCCTCTCGGAGATAGCCGACGAATACACCCCCGGCACCACCCTCACCGCAACCGCGACACCCGCCGGCAACAACACATTCGTCTGCTGGAAGGAGGGCAACACTATCGTATCGACAGATGCCGAGTACACCTTCACCGTAGACCACAACATCGCCCTCACCGCCTATTTCACCCCCGACACAAGCGGCAGCGACGATATTACCACCGGCATACAGACTGTGGAGCAGGCCATCGGCACCGACATTACCATAACCAAAGAGGGCAACACCATCACAGCCAACGCATCAAGCCCCATTGCAAGCATCACCATCTACAACTGCAACGCCGCACTTGTAGCAAGAGCCCAGGGCAACCAAATTTGCACCGACAAGCTCGGCAACGGCATATATATAATAAAGGTACGCGCGCGTGACGGCGAAAAGAACTTCAAGTTCCTCAACAAATAACAGAGAATAGAAAATATTGCAGCAATTTTAGCTTGTCATTCCGAACCTTGCGTGAGGAATCTCCAAAACCAATACTGATAATAATAAAAAGAACAACAATATGAACAAGGAAAAATTTATATTGCTCGGTTGCGGACTGCTCACAGCAGCCACAACGCAGGCACAAGAAGCAAAAAAGCCAAACATCATATACATAATGTGCGATGATATGGGCTACGGCGACCTCGGCTGCTACGGACAAAAATATATAAGCACCCCCAACCTCGACAAAATGGCGAGCGAAGGAATGCTCTTCACCGACGCCTACGCAGGCAGTCCCGTGAGTGCACCCTCACGCGCATCGTTTATGACAGGCCAGCACACAGGGCACACCAAGGTGCGCGGCAACAAAGAGTACCGCATCGGCAGCATCACATACGGCAAAACCACCGACCCCACACAAACAGGCCAAGAGCCATACGACCCCAACCACATTATCCTGCCCGAAATAATGAAGGACAACGGCTACAACACCGGAATGTTCGGCAAATGGGCCGGTGGCTACGAAGGCTCCATAAGCACCCCCGACAAGCGTGGCGTCGACGAATACTACGGCTTTATGTGCCAATTCCAAGCCCACCTCTACTACCCCAACTTCCTCAACAAATACAGCAAAGCCGACGGGGACACCGAGGTAACACGCGAAATCTTAGAGAACAACATCGACTACGCAATGCACGGCGACGAATACAAGAACCGCCGCGACTACTCAGCCGACATAATACACCGCAAGGCAATGGAGTGGATAGACAAGCAGACAGAAGAGACACCCTTCTTCGGCATCTTCACCTACACCCTTCCCCACGCCGAGCTTGCCCAGCCAAACGACTCCATTCTGCAAGCCTATCGCAACAGTTTCTGCGTGGAAAAGACCTACGGCGGCGATGCAGGCTCGCGCTACAACCCCACCGACTGCGCACACGCACAATTTGCAGGAATGATTACCCGCCTCGACGCATACGTTGGTGAAATCTTCGCCCTGCTCAAAGAAAAAGGCTTCGACGAGAATACCATCGTATTCTTCACAAGCGACAACGGCCCCCACGAGGAAGGCGGCGCCGACCCCGCATTCTTCAACCGCGACGGCAAGCTCCGCGGCACCAAACGCTCCACACACGAGGGCGGTATTCGCGTGCCCTACATCGTGCGCTGGCCCGGCAAGATAGCAGCAGGCAGCACCAACGATCACCAACTTGCCTTCTACGATGTAATGCCCACACTTTGCGAAATTATAGGCATCGAGGACTATGTGGACAAATACGGCAACAAAGAATTGAAGAACGACTACTTCGACGGTATCTCATTCGCAAAAACCCTGCTTGGCGAAGAGGGACAGGACGAGCACGAATTCCTCTACTGGGAGTTCCGCGAAACAAATATGATGGCACTGCGTATGGGCAACTGGAAGATGGTTGTGCAGAATGGTAACTGCCGTCTTTACGACCTCGCCTGCGATGCTCACGAAGACAACAACATAGCATCGCAATACCCCGATGTTGTAAAGAAGATGATCGACATCATACACCAAGAGCACACCGAGAGTGAGATAAGCAATTTCCAAGGAGTAACCCTCCCCGCGAAACAATAATCACACACTCCCCTATTACATCATCCGCGCACCTTGTATGGTGTGCGGATGATGTTTTTTGCGAGCAAGAGCACACACACCCGCAACCACCAAGATTCACCCCCTGCAAACTCCCGTTCAATGAAAAATTGCGCTTTTTTACAAAAAAACAAAAGGTAATGCACTCATTTTTAAAACTTTTTTGTAATTTTGTCCCAAATATGGTAACGTGTGCGCAAAGTATGCGCCACAGCACCATGTACCCCATATTTTACAAAATTGACATAAAAGAGCAATTTTGTAAAATGCTCCAAAAGAGCAAAAAAAACGACTATTTAACTATTAACTTAATATTAACTTTTATGAAAAAATTTACTTTTTTTCTTGCATTGTTGGCTATGATGGCCACAACTGCAATGGCACAGACCTACTACCCTGGCAGCCGTACTACTACATTGGAGGCAGGGAAACAGTATTTTATTTCTGTAGCAACTTATTATGGCAGTGCATGCACTAATTTGTTGTACAACAATGGCGGGACATTGGCAAAATCGGATTTGCTTCCCAATGCATCAACCGACAACGCTGCTTATCTGTTTACTGTCGAAGAAACAGGCGACGGTTATTTGGCATACATAAAAAACAGTGATGGCAAATATATCCAGGCAGATGACCTTGCTTCAACAGAAACAAAGACAGGTGTATATGTGATTCCTTACTTCGTAGGAAAAGCTGTTTGCTGTGGTGACGATGTGCAGGCATGTGACGAAAATGGGAACCAGATCGCTTATAATGCCATCACTGCAGAAACCCCGATTGTAACTGTTCAGAAGAATGCCGATTACACAAACTCAGAGAACAGAAATGGCTGGCGTTATATCGGCAATCTTTCTGCCGGTGTTAACTGGTGTACAGCATTTGCTTTTTATGAAGCAAAAGAGTTGAACGACGGCGTTATTACTGAGAAACAAAATGCATTGAATGCGACTATTACATCTGCCAAGGAACTGCTGACAAATGCTGAATTCTCTTCTACAGGTGGCGAAATTGCATTGCAAGTAACAGACCCCAATGCAGCAGGTTATGTTTCATGCAGTAACATTGACCCAGCAGAGGGTAACAACATGGCTTGGCTGATCGATGGAAAAAATGATACATACATCCACACAAACTGGCATAGTGCATCATCAAGCAACGATTACCTCACCGTTTACCTCGGCGAAGGCAAAGGCGTTGAAGAGTTCTATATCAATGAAGTAACACGTAGCAGTGCCCAATCCGACTTCCCCAAATCTATTCAGATTATGGGTAGCACCGATGGCAACGAATACACTGAAATTGCAGTTATTGATGGGCTGCCTCAATCTAGCGGTCAAACTTACAAATCCGACCTTATAGATTGCGACCCTTCATACATCTACCTGCGTTTTATTGTGACCACAGGCAATAACCGCATATACTTCCATATGGCAGAATTTGGTTTGTCAACACCTTTGACAACAAATGTAAAGGCCGAGTTTGAAAACAAAGTTAAGATACTTTATGGCTTGAACTTGGCTGTTGCACAGGCAGAAACTGTTAAGGAAAGCAACCAGATTGCAACCCTTGATGAGGCAAAAGCCAATATTGAAATGTATATGGCCGAGCTCAACAAGGAATATCCTTTTACAATAACAACAGATGACGAGAATCCTATTCTCTATGCAATCAAGAGCGGACGTGGCGATGCTTATTGGTATACATACGATAGCAGCGACGGCAAGATTTCTCTTTCTCAGTATACAGGAGCCGATACACAACTCTGGTTCTTCAAAGAAACTGCAACAGATGATTACAAGTGTGCACTCCAACTCTATCCTTATGCCGACAAGACCAAGGCTATGAGTTATGAGAACACAAATAGTGGTACCGCAAAAATTGTGGCTCAAACTCCAGGTACAGAGGGCTGGACAAACCTTTGGTTGTTGGCATCAACCAATGATGCTGCGCCTTACGGCTTGCAGACATACAACAAAGCAAACTATTTGAGTAACAACGGTGGTACAGGCAATAAGATGGGTATGTGGACTGCGGCTCCGAGTGCTGATACAGGTACCGCAATGTACTTCGCTACCCCGTCAGAGACATTACAAGATCTTATTGACAAAGCTACTGAGTTGACAAACTTTGAAGGAACTACCGTAGGTTATTACAAAGATGTTACAGCTCTGAATGCAGCCATAACTGATGCCAAAGAGAATTTGAATAATGGGAACTATTCTACTATTGAGTTGAACGCAGCTATTGCTGCTCTTGAAACTGTACAACCCGAAGAAGGCAAATTCTACCACATTGCGAGCGCAAGTAATGATGGGCGTTTGGGCAAGAAGATTTATGTTAACAACACCGGTGGTATGATGTTCCAGGATGCAACCACAATGGGTGAAGTATTCCAGTTTGTTGCTGCCGGCGAGAACAAGTTCTACCTCTTCAACGTTGAGCGCGGCACCTATTTGAACACAGCAAAAGGACACAATGGAGGCCAGCCCACTACATTGGCAACAACAACCGATGATGCAGTTAAGGTAATAATTTATAACCTTGGTTCTGAGAATATCGTTGGAATTGTACCCGAAGGTGGTGCTATGCTTCACGCAGAGGCAGCAACAAGTCAAATTAAAGCTTGGAACAATGAAGCATACGACAATGGTTCTGCTTGGGTAATCAGCGAGGTTACAGACATCACCGCACTCTCTCACGATGTAACAGTGAGTGATGCAGGTTACGCAACACTCTACCTCAACTATGCTGTTACAATCCCCGAAGGTGTTAAAGTTTATGGCGTTACAGAGGCAACCAATGGCAAGGCTATGATGGAGGAAATCACCGGAACCATCCCTGCTAAAACAGGTGTTATTCTTGAAACCGCCGGTACATTCGCATTCAACTACTCTAACAACGCAGGCGAAGGCACAAGCATTCTCGAAGGAACACTCCTTGACGAGAACAGAACAGAAGATGCATACGTTCTTGGCATTGCCAACGATGAGGTAGGTTTATACCTTGCTGCAAAGAACCAGGCAGAGAACACAGCTTTCAAGAACAACGCATTCAAGGCATTCTTGGTTCCCGAGGTTAAAGAAAATATCGCTTCTTATAGCTTCAACTTCGACTGGAACGGCACAACAGGCATCGAGGAGATTGAGGGTGCAACCGAGGAGAACGCAACAGAGGCTATCTACGACATTACAGGTCGCCAGATTAAGGCTATCACCGTTCCCGGCATCTACATCATCAACGGAAAGAAGACTTTTGTAAAGTAATAAACACCACACTTTTAATGTTCCCCTGCGAATGGGGAACATTAAAAGATTACTAAACCGATAATTTAAAACTATAAAAGATATGAAGAAAACTTATGTATCACCCCTCACAGCAGAGGTAAACGT
>JAZRAC010000009.1:0-5715 GCA_045634365.1 Bacteroidaceae bacterium
TGCAAAAAAAGAGTAAAAATAGTGGTTTTTAAGTTTAGAGAATATGAAATTTCTCTTAATCGAGCTCTTGGTCGGCCTCGTAGCCTGCAAACTCGCGAATTTTGTTTTTAAGCATAGCAAATTGCTTGAAAAGGTCGTGAACGGGCTTCTCGCCATCCTTGTGCATAGGTGCCTTGCAGTAGAACGACATAAACTCCTGTATGCCATATTCGCCGGCACGCTGTGCAATGTCGCTGAACAGAATGAGGTCGAGCACAAGGGGGGCTGCCAAAATTGAGTCGCGGCACAGGAAGTTTACCTTTATGGTCATAGGGTAGCCCATCCAACCGAATATATCTATATTGTCCCAGCTCTCTTTTTCGTCGCCACGCGGGGGGTAGTAGTTTATTCTCACCTTGTGGTAAATGTCGGAGTATAGGTCGGGGTAAACATCGCTGTCGAGAATATTGTCGAGGGCCGAGGTCTTGCTGCGACGCTTGGTCTCAAAATTCTCGGGGTTGTCGAGCACCACTCCGTCGCGGTTGCCAAGAATGTTTGTGGAGAACCAGCCTGTGACACCCAATTGGCGGGTGAAGAAGGCGGGTGCAAGCACGGTCTTCATCATTGTCTGCCCGCTCTTGAAGTCTTTGCCGGTAACGGGTACTTTCTCCTCGTCGGCAAGCTCCCACATTGCAGGAATGTCGATGCACAAGTTGGGCGCGCCCATTACGTAGGGGCATCCTTCGCGCATAGCCGCGTAGGCGTAACACATACTTGGTGCTATGCGGGCTGTGTCGTCGGCCTTCATCGCTGCCTCAAAGGCTGCAAGGCTGCCGTGTACCTCTTCGTCACGGGGTATATATTTCTCGGTGCTTGCAATCCATATTACCACCACACGGTCGCAATTATTCTCTTGTTTGAAGTTGCGTATATCCTCGCGTAGCTGGTTGGTCAGTTCCCAGCGTGTGCCGCCTGCCTTCACATTAGGGCCGTCGATGTTGGTGGCGTAGTTCTTGTCAAACAGTGCACGATAGGGCTTTATTGCTCTCAACTCCTCCTTCACAGGTTCAATATCCTGCTGTTTGAGCACGCCTGCTTTTATCGCAGCATCGTATGCGTCATCCTCGTAAAGGTCCCAAGCACCGAATACAATATCGTCGAGCGAGGCAACGGGTATAATATCCTTAACCTCTTTGTATATTTTCTCTTTTCCGCGACCCAAGCGCATAATTCCCTCGCAGGCAAATGATCCTGTGGGGCGCGACAGCCCTTTGCGGGCCATAAGCGTGCCTATAATGGTGGTGGTGGTTACGGCTCCAAGGCCTACGCACATAACACCTAATTTCCCGCTTGCGGGTTTTACCCTCATCTCTTTCATCGTTTATCTGTTTCTGAAATATTAAGCAAAGGAACGGCTTTTTATTGAACTAACCTAATATTTGAGCAAATGTTACACCTTTTTTACAAAATTTATTCAAAATTGTTCACTATTACAGCTCAAAAAGCCCCTCTTTGAGTATTTCGCTCACCGTGGGGTGGGGGAATATGGTGCGCTTCCACTCCTCGATGGTTATTTTGTGTGTTATTGCCATACAGGCGGCGCAAATGAATTCTCCCGACGGGTTACCCACAAGGTGTACGCCGAGTATGTGGCCTTGTGGCGAGGCTATTATTTTGCAAAGGCCCATCTGCCCCTCATTTTCGGCTACAAAGCGGCCCGAATAGGTCATTGGCAGCTTGCTCACCTTGTATTCTATGCCTTGTGCCGCGGCCTGTTCCTCGGTGAGCCCCACGCTGCTAACCTCGGGGTTGGTGTATACTATGCCCGGGATTGCGTTATATTCCATTCTCTCCTCTTTGCCCAGAATGTGGTTGACGGCAACCTCTCCCTCGCGGCTTGCTGTGTGTGCCAGCAACGAGAATCCTGTAACATCGCCGGCGGCATATACGTTGGGCATTGTTGTCTGCATATATTCGTTTACTTTTATGCCGCGCTCGGCCTCTACGGCTATATTTTCGAGCCCGAACCCTCCAAGCACGGGGCGACGGCCCACGCTCATAAGAATTTTATCGCCCTCGGCGGTGAGTGCGTTGCCATCGCCGTCGGTGTAGTGCACGGTGGTGCCCTCTATGGCTGTAACCTTGCATCCGAGACAGAATTTCACCCCTCTCTTTGCATATATGCCGCGGACCATTTCGGCAACTTCCTTGTCCATTCCGCCAAGAATTTCGGGCAACATCTCAATTACAGTCACGGGAATGCCCAGACTGTTGTAGAAACTTGCAAACTCCATACCTATTACTCCGCCGCCAATGACAACAAGGCTTGCGGGTGCGGCTGTGAGCGCAAGAATTTCGCGGTTGGTGAGCACAGCCTCGTTCCCTTCAATGCCGGGGATTGGGGGCACGAAAGCCTCGCTGCCTGTGCAGATGAGCAGGCGTTCCGCTTCGTATTTCTGCTCGCCGCAGGAGATTTTTATGCAACTTGTGTCGCCTCCCTCAATAAAAGCGTCGCCGCGTACCACCTCCACATTGTGGTTCTCCATCTTCATTTTTATGCCCGCTACCAATTTGCGCACAACCTTGGTCTTGCGGTCGGCAATCTTCTTGTAGTCGAAGAGCACATTTTCGGCTGTTACGCCATACTTTTTGCCACCCTGCGCGTGCTCATACATTTTTGCGCTGTAAAGCAGGGTTTTTGTGGGTATACACCCCTCGTTGAGGCATACTCCGCCCAATTCGCGTTTCTCGAATAGGATGGTTCTCAATCCCTTTGCTCCGGCATTCTCTGCCGCTACATATCCGGCGGGTCCTCCGCCGATAATTGCCAAGTCGTACATAATTGTTATTCTGTTTATTGTTTGTTTCCTGTCAAATAGTCTATACTTCCTTCCAGGTGCTTTGTGGTTTCCAATATTCCTTGTTTGTATTCTTCGCTGTCGCTCCATTTGTATAGCCTGCCATCGTCACGGTAATCGGTGAAATCATCAATAAACCAATTGTTGTTTTCAAGGATAAGGTCCAGCCGTGTCTTGCCAATGAAACGTTTCTCACCGGCCGATAGGTTCATTATGTATGTTGCGGTTACATCGGCTGTGGCCTTCGATGGGCTTGTAATCTTTATGTCGGAAATGCTGTACTCTATTCTGTCCCACTCCTGCATGCGAATCCAGCGGTTTTTGTCGATAATCATTTCGCCCAGTTTCGTTTCCCAATAATCTATTTCGCTGTTCAGTTTCTTGAATTGCTGCGACAGGTATCTGTTGTCCAATGAAGCGGTGTTTGGGCTGCTGCTATGCGCTATGCGGGCAACCTCATTGTAAATTATTTCCAGGCGGGCAGCAATGATTGCGCTGTCGCTTGCAATTTGAGCCTCGATGAAACGTGGCAGTTCCTTTATCATAAAATTAAGGTCGCTCGCTTCGCCCGGCGACTGAAAATCGGCAATGCGCCACTCGCCATCTTCGTTTGTCACATAAACGGTACGTTGTGTTTCCCACTCTTTCTCCTTGTAGGCCTCGCAATGGAAATGTGCCGCCACGGTGGCTGTGTACAGGTTGTCGTCGGCAGTTCTTTTCACATTGCTTATGCTGAATTTTATGCCATCGAAATAGTCCTGGCACCCAATGAAGAGGTCATAAGCCCCACCATTCCGGTGCAGCATACATTCGCCCGCTTTCTTCTCCCATCGGCGTGCCTCGCCATAATATAGGCGGAACTTGCGTGAGCAATGCTTTTCCACAACTGCTTCATAATCGCCATTGTCGTTGTTGCTAATGCTTGCCACCTTGTTGTAGAGGCTCTCCAAGAAGGCTTGCACCGCCTTTTCATCTTGCGAAAAAACAGGCAACGTGGCAAAAACAAAAGCAACGGCAAATGCGATTTTTTTCATAACAACTGCGATTTTTACTTTCTTATACCCTCTTTCCACGCAATTTTCCCTGCGTGCAGCGAGAAAATCACATACATATATACCGCGGCTGCAACAACGCCCATCACTGCACCCACATTTATGCTTATGGCAAGAAATATAATGTCGGCCAAAAGCAGCAGGGCAAAAACCACTCTCCAAGCGTTCAACTCCTTTGAGCGTCGCGCACAACGCATAGCCATACGAGCCGGCAGGGTAGTGTGGGGCTGGGCAATTATGAATAGTACATTAGTGACAATGAGCGTTAACAGGCTTAAAGCCCAAGCTCCCATAAGTGCCATTCCCAACGCATCGCTGTGCCCATACCTCTCGGGGTACAAAACTCCTATTATGCGCAGATAGAGAACCGCCGCAGGGAAAAGTGCCACCGTTGCTGCGTTCATAAGCAGGAAGAGCCATCCGCGCCCCATAGCTCGTATGCGCAGGAAATGCTCCCACCGCCACACCTTGAAGAAAAATTGGAACAGTGCCGATACGACACCAAGCGAGAATACCCCGATACCCATTTGCAAAATATCGGCGTTACCGGCAAAGCCTGCGGGAATAGCCGTGGTACCGGCAAGCAGCAATAATGCCGAAACAGCCGTGGGCGATGTTATTTTTTTGAGCATAGCAAAAAATTATTTCCAATAATGCCAAAGATAGTGCATCGCTACCGTAAATGCAAAGCAAAAGGTGAAAAAACTCCACCTTCCCACAAATTGTGAATATGTTTAAAGATTGGATAAACTTTAATACTGCTCCAAATTAAAATGTATCAAAGCAATCAATAAATAGACTACCTTGATACATTCCTTTTGTATCGGTATAACTTAAAATATTATGTTGATAAAATAAGCAATGTGTAATAAATAATATTACATTTGTAAAATTCAATTTGCTATGGCAGAATTAAGAGTAAAAGAGATAATAAACCAAAGGGGTATATCTGTTCGTGAGTTTGCTCAAATGATAGGTGTTACTCGTGAATATTGTTATTCGTTATTAAAAGGAGAACACGCAAGTCAAAAGATTGTAGAAACTATGGGGCGTGCTCTTAATCTTCCAATTAGGGATTTATATACACAACCCAATGAGGTAGAACCAATATACAATCCTTATGAAATTGTTTTTGGCAGAACAGAACACTACAAACCCAATGATATTGTAACCTTTGGTAAATTAAATGGAAAGTATGGTGCTTTAAGCAATATGAGTACAGAATATCCAGTTGAATGTTGTGGGTATAAATTCAAGACAAGCGAACACCTTTTTATTGCTTTACGATTTTCGGGTTATCCCGATTTACAGCGTGAGATTATGGAATATCCCAATTCTATGTATTGCAAGAAAATATTTGTCAATGGTGAAAAATACAAGAAATTCCATCACCCTAATTGGCATGACAACCATTTTGATGTAGAGGTAATGAAATATATTGTAAACTTGAAGTATGCTCAAAATAAGGGTTTCCAAAAGTTGCTTGCAAAGACAAAAGGAAAAATCATTGTAGAAGATACTACCATGCAAAACTCAACCAATAGTGTTCTTCGTTGGGGTTGTCAAGACTTGCAGAAAAAAGACCTTATAAGGGCAGTAAGAACCTCAACAGGGTGTTTTCTTCGTTCATTTGAGCAGGAGGCACTGAAAAAGACAGCTTCGCTAAAGAAACCTCGTAGTGCCTCTAAACAGAAGTCTTTTGATGATAAACTCAAAGCACAAATACAATCGATGGAAAAGGTTGTAGATATATGTGAACAAACAATACTTGCCCAATGCAATTACACCTTGATTGGCGAAAATGCAATGGGCAAGATACTCACAAT
>JAZRAC010000010.1:0-21587 GCA_045634365.1 Bacteroidaceae bacterium
TTCACGACCTTTTCAAGCAATTTGCTATGCTTAAAAACAAAATTCGCGAGTTTGCAGGCTACGAGGCCGACCAAGAGCTCGATTAAGAGAAATTTCATATTCTCTAAACTTAAAAACCACTATTTTTACTCTTTTTTTGCATCATCTTGCAAAAAAAGAGTAAAAATTTATGCATAATTACATAAATATACCTATTTTTGCAGCCCGCAAGAATAAATATACAATTATATGAAGATAAAAAACTCACGCCTCGATGCAATTCGCCTCATCCTCTCCACCCAGGAAATAGGCAGCCAGGAAGAACTGCTGAACGAACTTGCAAAAGAGGGATTCAAACTGACACAGGCAACGCTTTCGCGCGACCTGCACCAGCTACGTGTCGTAAAGACCGTTGGCGTACAGGGCCGCTACCGATACGTTCTCACACGCCCTCACCAATACCGCCACGAGGGCACCGAAGGAGAGATGCGCCCCATAAGCCCCACACAAGAGGCCAACGGCTTCCTCTCCATAAAATTTTCGGGCAACATAGCCGTAATACACACAAAGCCCAGCTATGCAAGTACACTCGCCTACCACATTGACAACTACGAGTTTCCCGAAATAATAGGCACACTCGCCGGCGACGACACAGTGATGATGATTATTGCCGAGGATGCCAGCCGAGGAGCAGTTTTAAAAGCTTTAAGAACCATTATACCCAATATTTAATACAGATAGAAAGAGAATGGAAAATAAAGAATACAATGATGGCATTGAGGTTATCATTGCAAACGCATCGCACGAGAAGTATGTCGATGAAATTCTCGAAACCATAAGCGCAGCAGCCAAAGTACGTGGCACAGGTATTGCCAAGCGTACACACGAATATGTTGCACAGAAAATGAAAGAGGGCAAAGCCATTATTGCGCTTTGCGGTGAAGAGTTTGCAGGCTTCTGCTACATAGAGAGCTGGGGAAACAAACAGTATGTTGCCAATTCGGGCCTCATTGTCGTGGAGAAATTCCGCGGCCACGGCCTTGCAAAACGCATCAAGAAGACAGCCTTCAACCTGTCGCGCAAACTGTGGCCCGAAGCAAAGCTGTTCGGCCTCACAAGCGGTGGCGCAGTGATGAAGATAAACACAGAACTCGGCTACGTGCCCGTGCCCTTCTCGGAACTCACCGACGACGAGGCATTCTGGAAGGGTTGCCAGGGCTGCATAAACCACGATGTGCTCGAACGTACCGACCGCCGCTACTGCATATGCACGGCAATGCTTTACGACCCAGCCAAACACAGCAAAAAGAAGATTGAAGAATAAACAAAATACATTATAATAATATGGAAAAGAAAAAAGTTGTAGTTGCATTCAGCGGAGGCCTCGACACCTCGTTCACCGTTATGTACCTTGCAAAAGAGAAAGGATACGAGGTTTACGCGGCTTGTGCCAACACCGGCGGATTCAGCCCCGAGCAACTGAAACAGAATGAAGAGAACGCCTATAAATTGGGCGCAAAAGAATATGTCACACTCGATGTTACACAGGAGTACTACGAAAAGAGCCTGAAATATATGATATACGGCAACGTATTGCGCAACGGCACCTACCCAATCTCCGTATCATCGGAGCGCATATTCCAAGCACTTGCCATCGCACGCTATGCCAACGAAATTGGTGCCGAGGCTATTGCACACGGCTCCACCGGTGCAGGCAACGACCAGATACGTTTCGATATGACATTCCTTGTGTGTGCTCCCGGCGTTGAGATAATAACACTCACACGCGATATGACGCTCACACGCGAGTATGAGATAAACTACCTTAACGAGCACGGCTTCTTTGCCGACTTTACAAAGCTCAAATACTCATACAACGTGGGTATTTGGGGTACCAGCATCTGCGGTGGCGAAATTCTCGACTCTAAACAGGGCCTCCCCGAGACTGCCTATCTGAAACAGGTTGAAAAGAGTGGCGAAGAGGAGCTGCACCTCACATTCGAAGAGGGACAATTGACGGCCGTAAACGGAGAGAAATTCTGCGATCCCATAAAAGCCATTCAAAAGGTGGAGGAGATTGGTGCTGCATACGGAATTGGCCGTGATATGCACGTGGGCGACACTATTATAGGCATAAAAGGGCGCGTGGGCTTCGAGGCTGCCGCACCTATGCTCATAATAGCAGCACACAAATTCCTCGAAAAATATACATTGAGCAAATGGCAGCAATATTGGAAAGACCAAGTGGCCAACTGGTACGGAATGTTCCTGCACGAGAGCCAATATTTGGAGCCTGTGATGCGCGACATTGAGGCAATGCTCGAAAGCTCGCAGCGCAACGTAACCGGCACCGCCATACTGAAACTTATGCCCAAACATTTTGAGACAGTGGGAGTGGATTCACCCAACGACCTTGTGAAGAACAAATTGGGCGAATATGGCGAAACACAGAAGGGCTGGACAGCCGACGAGGCAAAGGGCTTTATTAAGGTAACCTCTACCCCCTTGCGTGCCTACTACGCCAGCCACCCCGACGAAAAGATTTAATAACCATTCGATACAGATATAATGATTAAAGTTGGAATTATAGGCGGTGCCGGATACACGGCGGGCGAGCTTCTTCGCCTGCTCATAGGGCACCCCGAGGTTGAAATAAAATTTGTTCACAGCAGCAGCAATGCCGGCAACCGCATTACCGATGTTCACGCAGGCCTTTTGGGAGAGACCGACCTTGTATTCACAAGCGAAATGCCCTTTGAAGAGATAGACCTTCTCTACTTCTGCACCGCACACGGCGACACACGCAAATTCCTCGAATGCACACAACTGCCCGATGAATTGAAGGTGATAGACCTCTCTATGGACTACCGCATAAAGAGCAACGAGCACGACTTTATATATGGCCTGCCCGAGCTTAACCGTCGCGCAACCTGCAAAAGCCGCTACGTTGCCAACCCCGGCTGCTTCGCCACCTGCATAGAGCTTGGATTGTTGCCCCTTGCAAAGGAGCACCTGCTCAAAGGAGATATTTCGGTGAACGCAATAACCGGCAGCACCGGCGCAGGTGTAAAGCCCTCGGCAACAACACATTACAGCTGGCGCAACAACAACATAAGCATCTATAAGCCGTTCACTCACCAGCATCTGCCCGAGATTTTGCAGAGCGTGAAGCAGTTGCAGCCCGATTTTGACGGCGAGATTGACTTTATCCCCTATCGTGGCGACTTTCCCCGTGGAATATTCACCACAATAGTATTAAAGTGCGACCTCGATATTGAGACAGTGTACAAGCTCTACGAGAGCTATTATGAGCGCGACTCGTTCACACACATAATAAACAAGCCGCTCGACCTTAAACAGGTGGTAAACACCAATAAGTGCCTCATACACATAGAGAAACACGGCGGCAAATTGCTCATCACCTCCATCATAGACAACCTGTTGAAGGGTGCAAGCGGACAGGCGGTGCATAATATGAACCTGCTCTTCGGGCTCGAAGAGACAGTGGGATTGAGACTTAAACCTTCGGCATTCTAAAAAAGGAAGAATATGAAACTGTATGATGTATACCCACTGTTCGACGTAAACATCGTTAAGGGCGAGGGGTGCCGCGTGTGGGACGACAAAGGAACAGAATACCTCGACCTTTATGGCGGACACGCTGTAATATCCATAGGACACGCTCACCCGAAATATGTCGAAAAAATAAGCCGACAGGTGGCAACGCTGGGCTTCTACTCAAATTCGGTGATAAACACCCTGCAACAGGATGTTGCCGAGACATTGGGCAGAATAAGCGGCTACGAGGATTATAATCTTTTCTTCATAAATTCCGGTGCCGAGGCCAACGAGAATGCGCTTAAACTATCATCGTTCAAGAACGGGCGCACCCGTGTAATCTCCTTCCAAAAGGCATTCCACGGGCGTACATCGCTGGCTGTGGAGGTTACCGACAATCCCAAAATAATAGCTCCCATAAACAACTGCGGGCACACAACCTATCTGCCTTTGGGTGATATTGAGGCGGTGCGTGCCGAAATTGCCAAAGGCGATGTAACAGCCATTATTATCGAGGGTATACAGGGCGTGGGAGGAATAAGAATTCCCGATGCTACCTTCTTGCAGCAGTTACAGGAACTGTGCAACAGCACCGACACTACCCTCATTCTCGACGAAATACAGAGTGGTTGCGGCCGCAGCGGAAAATTCTTCGCCCACCAATGGGCCGGCATACGCCCCGACATTATCACCCAAGCAAAGGGCATAGGCAACGGCTTTCCTATGGGCTGCGTGCTCATAAGTCCTAAATTCCAAGCAGTTTACGGCGAGCTTGGCACCACTTTCGGCGGTAACCATCTTGCTTGCGCTGCTGCACAGGCGGTGCTCGATGTAATGGAGGAGGAGAGCCTCTTGGACAATGTGAACGCCGTGGGCAACTACCTTATGGAGGAGTTAAAGAAAATTCAGCAGATTAAGGAGGTGCGCGGCCGCGGACTTATGATTGGAATGGAATTCGACGAACCGATAAAGGATATTCGCCGTCGCCTGCTCTTCGAGGAGCACGTATTCACAGGCGTGAGCGGCACCAACGTTATACGCTTGTTACCACCGCTCACACTCACAATGGAACAGGCGGCCGATTTTATCGAGCGATTCAAGAGAGTGCTTGGGTAAATTTTCTTTTAAAGAGAAAAGAACAAGCAACGAGGATGACTCAAAAGTCCCTTTTTAAGACATTACACCCTCGCTAGAATATACTTTGGCGAGGGTGTTTACTTTGTATATATTATTTTGGGCCAGTCCCAAGAAAAATCGCAAATAAAAGGGTGCACACGCCGGTACACCCCTACGGCAAGGCCCAATGGGGCATTATACAAATAAATCTCGGGATTACACGAGATTTATTTGTTGTTTATTATGGGCACACAGGGCGCACCGAGTGGCCGTAGTAACGGTAGTAGTCGTCCCAGTCGTAGTAGCTGCTGTTGAAGCCCAGGTTGCAGGCGTAGCTGCTGCTACTGCTACCCAACGAGCTCGACCAAAAGCTGCCGTAGGACCCCTGATAGTTGACTACCGTACCGTCGCAGTAGCCCGCAGCGGGCAGGAAGATGCTGTTGCCGTTGGGACCGGTTACGCGGTAGCCGTTAACGCCGTTAAGGGTGGTCCACTGCCAATTGCAGTTGTCTTTTAGCTCTTGTTGTTCTTCTGTGGTGGGCATACGCCACGCGCCGCCCCATTTAACGGTGGCAACATCGTCGCTTGCTTCAAGGGTGGTTCTGTTGTCTACGGTACCGTAACTGCTGCTTGTGCAGTATTTGGTCATTGTCGTGTAACTGCCGTTATAATATTTATAGGTTTCCCAAGAGTAGTTGCTCTTCTCCTCTGTTTCTCCCCAAGCATAGTAGCCGCCATACTCCTCGGGGGCGGTGGCACCAACATTATATGCTGCCCATTTAACCGAGAGACCAAGATCCACGGCGCGGCTGTCACATTGCATTGCCGCAAGAGCAGCATAATCGGTGTCATCGCCATCACCACCACACGATGTTACCGAAATTGTAAACATTGCCACAAAAAACATTGACAATAAATTGTAAATACGTTTCTTTTTCATAGTTTTTGTATTTATTGGCTACTCTTCTTGTTTATCTCACCTTCAACCACTGCATAGGGTTGAGCTTGGTTTTTTCATTGCGCAACTGAAAGAGGAGACGTGTGTGCCCCGACGCATCGGTGGAAACGGTGCCGATGATGTCGCCGGCCGAGAGTTTGTCGCCCTCTTTAACCACAATGTCGTCCAAACGACAATAGACGGTGATGTATTTGCCGTGACGCACAAGCACAAAAGCAAAGTCGCCCTGACGAATTACCGAGGTTACCTTGCCGGCAAAGACGCAACGGGCCTTTGCTCCGCGCTCACCGCCGAGGGTGATGCCGCCATAGTCTATCTGCACGTTACCCTTGCCCACTACCCCCTTTTGAGGGCCGAAACTGCTTACAATGTGATAGGGGCCGGTGATGGGAACGGGCAGCTTGCCCTTGTTCTGTGCAAAGGAGCCGCTCATCTCCTTTACCCCTGCATCGTCTATGAGGGCGGGCTTCGATGTTTCGCTCTTTCCGCCTTTTTTCTTTGAGTCGGACGTTTTTTTTGCCGCGGCTTTGCGGGCTGCTGCCTCGCGAGCCTTTTGTGCTGCAATCTCGCGGTCGATGGCACGTTCAATTTCGGCATTCAGTTTTTTCAGTTGCTTGCGACGGGCGGCAAGCTCCTTCTCCACCTTGCGCGACTCTTTTTTTAGTTCCGACACAAGGGAGCGTTGTTTCCCTTCGAGCTGTTGGAGGGCTTTGCGCTGGTGCGTCTGCTCGTCGAGCGATATTTTTTTTGTGGCTAGCGTGCTGTCGAGTTCACTCTTTTTCAGTTGCAATGCTGCTATTGCCTCTTTCAGCTCCTCGCCCTTGCGCTTGTGGGCCTGCATATATTGGCGGGCGTAGCGGTAGCGGCGTATCATTGAGTTAAAGTCGTCGGCCGAAATTACAAAGAGCAGTTTATCTTGAAAGCTACCGTAGCGACGCGTGCGTTTGAGTGCCGAGGCGTATTCGTCTTTGGATTTTTCCACGCGTTTTTCATTCTCGGCAACCTCTTTATTCAATTTGTCAATCTCGCCGTTGAGCGCATCAACCTCGCTCATAAGCAGGTTTATTAGCTCCTTACGCTCTTTTATCTGCGCAGTGAGAAGATCGAGATTGTGCAATTTGCTTTTTATATCTTTTTGCGACGAAAGGAGGATATTCTCCTTTTGCGCAATCTCCTTTTGCAGTGTGCCCACTTTGGTGCGCATCTTCTTAATCTCGGTTGTTTGTGCTGTCACTGAGAGTGAGAAGGGGAAAAGAAGCAGAAGGAGGAGAAGGGTATTTTGTATGTGCCGCATTTTATTTTGTTTTTTGTGGGAGGGAGGGTGAATTTTATTTGCCGCCCAATCCTTCGAGAAGGTCGGTTGCCGATACTTTCTTATAGGAAGAGGATGGGGCGGTTGCGCTATATTCGAGCGTTTCGGTTACTTTATTAAGCAGAAGCGATAATTTCACAGGGGCCGACGAGCCGCTCAGCATAAGGGTGATACTGTGGGGGAACTGTTTTTCTCCCACGGGACGGAAGCCTTCGTACACACAGGTTACGGCAGCACCGTTGCCGTACGTTCCCACGCTCTTCACAAGCAGGCCGTTGCTTTTCAATATATAGTAGTCGTAGGTTATTCCCTCGGCCTTGTGAGAGAGGCGCAGCGTGTCGCCTGTGAGAGATATTTTCATACTGCGCAGCGCATCGTCTACCGACTGGAACGCCGAGAGATTCACCCTATTCTGCAACACCGATTCGAGGGTATTGTAGTTGAGCCCCAATTGTTGCAAGAGCGACACATTGCTATAATGCACCATAGAGTACTCCTTTTTGAGGCGGTTCATAATGAGCAGATAGAGTGGCGAGAATTCCACACGGGCAACCTCGAAGAGCCCGAGAGCGGTTATACTCAACTGCGCCCCCTCGCCCTCTTTCAGATGCAGGGTTCCTTGCAGGGAGAGATCTTTGCCCGGAGCATCGAGCGTCAGTTTCATTTTGGTGGAATAGCCTGCCGATGCCCCCTGAACAGCTTGCATTGCCTTTATTTCGGCAAGGGGGATGGTGGGCAGTGCCTCGGCCGTCTGTGCGGTTTTTGTGGACTTACACCCCACGAGCAGAATTGCCGAGAGGAGTATCAGGAGCAGTATTGTGTTATTTTTTCTTGCCATTGGGAATATATTTTCTTTTCTTTATCTTGCGTTTGAGTATTTTTGAGTCGTCGCCCATTTCTTGCGCCTTAATCCAGCAGTCGAGTGCCTTTTCAATCTCTCCGCTCTTGGAGTATATGTCGCCGCAGTGGTGAAGTTCCACGGCACTTTTTTCCCCTTCGGCCGACATTAAACGGTCGGCATACTCTTTTGCCTCGTCGTAACGTTGGAGCAGGAAGAGTATCCAAGCGTATGTATCAATGTAAATAGGCTCGTCGGGCTCGGCTTTTATTGTGTGGTAGCTCATTTCGAGCGCACGGTCGAGGTTGCGATTTTCGAGGGCTAAATAGTAGGCGTAGTTATTGAGCACCACTATATTGGTGCTATTGTAGGCTAGTGAGGATTCATAGGCTTGCATAGACTCCTCTATCATTCCTGTTTCGTGGTAAGTATCGCCCAACTGGGCATATACACTCGAAATAAAATCGGTGTTAGTCTCGGGGGAGCACTTTTCGAGCCCTCTCTTATAGTTCTCTATCGCCTCCTCCTTATTCCCTGTAAAATAGCAGGCAAGGCCGCGATAATGGTAGAAGTCCAGCGTTTCGGGATAATACATTATGGCGGTGTCGCACTCGGCTATTATCGCCTCATAGTCGTTGCGCTCTATTGCATAATGCAGTTTCTGAACGCGGGCGACACGATTGTCGGGCTCAATGGAGAGAATTTTATTGAGAATGGGCAGTTGCTCTTCCTCGCCCTTTTCGTTGTAAGAGAGGTAGAGGTTGTAGATGGTGGCTGTTTCAAGGACTCCGTGGGGAAGGGCCATAAGTTCATCGAGGAACTTTGTAACGTATGCGTAACAACCGGCCGAGTCGATATTTTCCCTGTATGATATATATGCCGACAGCTCTTTCAGGCGGTCGCTGCCACTGAATTTTTCGTTTTTCAGCAGTTGCTCCACGTGGCGAACATAGAGCGAGTCGTTACCCTCCTCTTTATAGTGCTTGGCAAGCAGTTGCTGTGCAGTTACATTGTCGGGGGCTTGTTCCAGAATGTCGTGATAAATATCGAGGGCTTTCTCCTTTTCGTCGAACAGATAATATGTTTCGGCCTCTATGGCACGCATACGCAGGTCGTCGGGATATTCGCAAGCGAGGGATTTAATCTCGGCAAGGGCTTTATCGCGTTGTTGCAGAATTACATATATACGATACTTCTGCATCGTGACAAGCTCGGAGCGACCTTCGATGCTCTCATATTTTTCGAGGGCGGCGATGGACTCGGCGTATCTTGCTCTGTCGGCGTAACGGGCTGCAAGATAGAGAAAAACATCGCTTCGGTCGGGGAACACCACAGCCATCTTCTCCCACACCTTCAACGCCTCGTCGCCCTGTGAGTCATTATCGTAGAATTCCACAAGCGAGAGCCAGAAATTGTAGTTCTGCGGCTCCTCGCGCACTATTTTTTTGAGTATCTCCAAGGCAAGGTCCTTGCGACCGAGGAATTGATACATATTTACAAGTTCGTAGAGAACCGGAGAGGAGGAAGGGGAGAGGGCACGGCAATGTTCAAGCAGTTCAAACGCTGCATCGTATTTTTCCTGCCCCATAAAAGAGAGTGCTTGCAGATAATAGTAATCGACCGCACGCTCACAAGCAACAGAGTCGGGAGCGTGACGCGCGATTGCCGGCAGCGCTTGCGAGAAGAGCAGCAGCAAGAATATTACTATATGCGAGAATCTCTCTTTCATAAAATATTACACTCCTGTGTGACCAAAGCCACCGGCACCACGCTCGGTGTCGTCGAGCACTTCAACCTCGCTCCACTCTACCTGTTCGTGACGGGCTATCACCATCTGGGCAATGCGCTCGCCATCGGTTATGATAAATGGCTCCGATGAGAGATTTACAAGAATTACACACACCTCGCCGCGATAATCGGCATCAATGGTTCCGGGCGAATTAAGCACGGAAATTCCCTTTTTTATTGCCAATCCGCTGCGCGGACGCACTTGCGCCTCGTATCCGGCGGGAAGGGCCATAAAAAGTCCTGTGGGGACCAATGCACGCTGCAAGGGTTGCAATTCTATGGGCTCGTCAATATTGGCTCTCAAATCCATTCCGGCAGAGAGGCTGGTTGCATAAGCGGGAAGCTGGTGTTTCGACCTGTTTATAATCTGTACTTTCATATTCGATTGCCTTAAATGAAAAACTCCGAGCAATGTTTTTTGTTCTCGGAGCCTTTCGTATATTTTTAATCAGTTATTCTTGTTTATCGGATAAAATACCTTGTTTGCTCCTGATGTAAGTTTTATTGCATCGGGATTTTCCTTGGCAAACGATTCAATGTATCTCATTCGCTTGTCGTCCTGCAACTCATCAACGGCTATCAAAAGGCCTGTCTCTTCCACATTGCCAAAGCTGCGGTTCACGGCGGTTCCGAATATGCGCATAGTGGGAGAAAGGCCCATATAGGCATTTACCATAGGTGGAATTGCGAGGCCGAACTTGTGAACCTCCTGTTTGAGGGTTCTGTAATCCTCCTTGAAGTTCTCTTTGTTGAAAATTGCCGCAAGTTCCTCTTCGGGGGTCTCTATGAGGAGAGGGGTTGTGGGCACCACCAGACGATCGGGGTCGACAAAGTGTTTCTTCAAGAAGTAGAGAATCATATCTCGGGCCTTTGTAAGATAGGAGGGGTACATTGTAACCTTACCGAAGAGATATTTTACTTCGGGAATTACAACGGTGAGTGCTCCCAATCCGTCCCATAGATTGTCGAGCGCAAATATACTTTTCGAGCCCATTTTCGACGATTGATACTCCAATGCCACGAATGCCCTGCCAAGTTCCACTGTATAGGGAAGGAACTCCTTCATAAATTTCTCGGAGAAGGTGAACATTCCGTGAGCGGTGGCAATCATAGGCTCGCCTTTCTCGTCCATCTGCACATCGCGGCCATATATATATCTGTAACCGCCTATAATATCGTCACACTCGGGATTCCACACAAGCAACTGCTTATATGGGCTCTCCATTGTATCAAACTCGTCAATATCCACGGCCTTTCCTGTGCCGCCACCTGCCGCACGGAATGCAATTTCGCGCAAACGGCCAATCTCGCGCATCACATTGGGGGAATCGTGGGCTGTAACAATATAAATTTCGTTGTTACTGCGGTGGGTGAAGCGCAAACGCTTCTCTTCGGTCAGTTCGGCCTTTAACAGTTCCTTTGGAACCGGAGCTATTATCTCTTCCATAATTTTTATGTCGCAGGCTACAATTTATAAACCAATTCCTTTACATATTGTGCCCATTCGGACGGCCTTTTCGAGGAGTCGAATGTCTGCCAAGGAATTGGCTTGCCAATTGTTACCTTAAATGTTTTATTTCTGTTTTTATACATTTCGTCGCTCAAATAGAGCATTGCTATATTGAATTTTATCCCCAACATCTTGTTTATGTTTGCCAAACGATAGAAAAAGTCGGAGTTGCGACCTTCAAAATGAATGGGGATAATATCGCGTTGTGTCTGCACGCTTTTGGTTATAAAGGTCTTTTTCCATTCAAGGTCGCGTATCACTCCGCCACGCTTGCGCGAGCATATTCCGGCGGGAAACATCACTATATTGTTGTCACTCTCAAAAGCAGCGTTCACCTGCTGGGGAAAGTTACGGGCCTGCTTGCCGGTTTTATTGATGGGTACCCAGAATGTCGATAGCTGGGGAATATTCATAAGCAGGTCGTTGACAAGAAGTTTTATTTTGCCTTTGTACTTCTGCCCCAGAATATATGCCAACCCAAGGCCATCTTGTGCCCCCAACGGATGATTGCTCACGAATGTGAAGCGACCGTCGGCTGGGAGATTTTCAAGCCCTTTAACATCGAATGAGTTATTGAAGTAACGCATAAATTCGGCAACAAATTCAAGACCGTATTTATCCTTGCACAGAAGCATAAACTCGTTAACTTCGTCCTGATGGATTATCTTTTTAAGATAGGAGATTAAGAAGCGTGGTATATATCGTGCCTTCTTACCCGCTTTTGCCGCAAGAATTTTCTCTACATCTATTTTCAGGACTTCACTCATTGTCTTTTATTCCTATTTAAACAATTTCTTAAAGTATTGCAAATTTAAATTATATTTTTTATAAATCAAAATATTTGTCAGCGCTATTAAAACAACAAATGGCACGCAATGCGTGCCATTTGTCTATGTAGTTCCATCTACCGATTATTCTTCGTCGTCGGAGAAGTCGAGCAGTGCCTTTTTATTGGCCTGTATGCGCTCGTAGTCCTCTTTCGAACCAACGATTATGCGATTGAATTCGCGCTGTCCTGTACCGGCGGGAATGAGGTGACCGCAGATTACATTCTCCTTCATACCCAACAGGTAGTCGCTCTTCATATTTATCGCTGCCTCGTTCAATACCTTTGTGGTCTCCTGGAACGATGCTGCCGACATAAAGCTCTGTGTCTGCAATGCCGCACGGGTGATACCTTGAAGTATCTGTGTTGATGTTGCAGGCTGTGCATCGCGCGATACAATGGGTTTAAGGTCGCGGCGTTTGAGTGTACTGTTCTCGTCACGCAACTTGCGGGCTGTGATTATCTGACCAGGTTTGAGGTTCTCCGAGTCGCCGGCGTCTACCACTACCTTCTTGCCCCAGATGCGGTCGTTCTCCTCTTGGAATTGGAGTTTGTCCACAATCTGCTGTTCGAGGAAGCGTGTATCGCCCGGGTCGTTAATCTGAACCTTGCGCATCATCTGGCGTACGATAATCTCGAAGTGCTTGTCGTTAATTATTACACCCTGCAAACGATAAACATCCTGTGCTTCGTTCACAATATACTCCTGCACCGCGGTTGAACCCATAATTGCAAGAATATCGGAGGGGGTTACGGCACCGTCGGACAGAGGAGTTCCGGCACGAACATAGTCGCCATCCTGAACAAGTATCTGCTTGGAGAGTGCAACGAGGTATTTCTTAACATCGCCCACCTTTGAGGTTACGATAATTTCGCGGTTACCACGTTTAACTTTACCCATTGTAACCTCACCATCAATTTCCGATACGACTGCGGGGTTAGAGGGGTTACGAGCCTCAAAGAGTTCTGTTACACGGGGCAGACCACCGGTGATGTCACCGGTACCGCCAAATACGCGAGGTATCTTAACCATTGTATCACCGGCTTTGAGAACCTGTTTGTCGTCCACAATAACACGACCGCCTACGGGGAGGTTGTAGCTGTGGAGTACATTGTTGTTCTCGTCCATAATACGGATGGTAGGTATCTTTGTCTTGTCTTTCGACTCGATGATTACAATCTCGTGCAAGCCTGTACCCTCGTCGGTCTCCACTTTGTAGGTAACACCATCGATAACCGACTCGAATTCCACGCGTCCTGCAAACTCGGTAACGATGATGGCGTTGAAGGGATCCCAAGTTGCGATGAGCTTGTTGGGTTCTACCATATCACCATCGGCTGCATAGAGTTTAGAGCCATAAGGTATATTGTGGGTAGAAAGAACAATGCCTGTATTTACATCGATAAAGCGGACCTCGCTCAAACGGCTTACAACAATCTTGATAGGTGAGCCATCGGCCTCTACTGCATCCACAGTACGCAACTCCTCGAAACTGAGACGCGATGCGTGCTTTGCCTTGATAGATGCCTCGTGAGCAATACTGCTTGCAACACCACCGGCGTGGAAAGTACGAAGTGTAAGCTGGGTACCGGGCTCACCGATAGACTGTGCAGCAATTACGCCGACAGCCTCGCCCTTCTCGACCATACGGCCGGTTGCAAGGTTGCGACCGTAACATTTTGCACAAACGCCGTGTTTAGACTCACAGGTGAGTACCGAGCGAATTTCAACGCTCTCGATGGGTGAGTTCTCAATCTCCTCGGCAATAGCCTCGGTGATAAGCTCGCCCGATGCAACGATTACTTTTCCTGTTGTGGGGTCTATAACATCGTGTACCGATACACGGCCAAGGATGCGGTCGCCCAATTTAGACTCAATCTTGTCGCCCTTCTTTATAGCTGTGCATACCAATCCGCGCAATGTGCCGCAGTCCTCCTCGTTGATGATAACATCGTGAGATACATCGACGAGACGACGTGTAAGGTAACCGGCATCGGCTGTTTTAAGAGCAGTATCGGCAAGACTCTTACGGGCACCGTGAGAAGAGATAAAGTATTCGAGCACCGACAATCCCTCTTTAAAGTTCGAGAGAATAGGGTTCTCAATAGTCTGAGGACCTTCTGAACCAGCCTTCTGGGGCTTGGTCATAAGACCACGCATACCCGAGAGCTGACGAATCTGGTCTTTTGAACCACGGGCACCCGAATCGAGCATCATATATACGGAGTTAAAGCCTTGGTCGTCATATTTGATGGTATTTATCAATATTTCAGCAAGCTCCTCACTGGCGTGTGTCCATACATCGATAACCTTATTGTAACGCTCCTTGTCGGTGATAAGACCGAGGTTATACTCGGCGAGAATTTCATCAACCTTCTCGTGACCTTTGCGCACAAGTTCGGCCTTCTCTTCGGGAATGATTACATCGTCGAGATTGAACGACAATCCTCCCTTGAACGCCATATAGTATCCGAGGTTTTTAAGACCATCGAGGAATTCTGCCGAGCGGGCAACTCCTACGCGTTTAATTACCTCGGTGATAATATCACGGAGTGATTTTTTAGAGATAATGGTGTTTATATAACCCATTTCGCGGGGTACCACCTGATTGGCGATGATACGGCCAACCGATGTTTCACGCATTACCTGAATGTACTCGCCATTCTCGTCACGGTCCTCAACAATTACATTTACGGGAGCGTGGATTGCCACACGGCCCTGATTGTAGGCAATGAGTGCCTCCTCGGGGCCATAGAATTTCATTCCGCTACCCTTTGCGCCGGGACGCATTTTGGTAATGTAGTAAAGACCGAGAACCATATCCTGCGAAGGCACGGTGATAGGCGCACCATTCGATGGGTTGAGGATGTTGTGCGATTGAAGCATAAGCATCTGTGCTTCAAGCACTGCCTCGTTGCTCAAAGGCAAGTGTACGGCCATCTGGTCACCGTCAAAGTCGGCGTTGAAGGCGGTACAGGCAAGCGGGTGCAACTGTATAGCCTTGCCCTCAATCATTTTGGGCTGGAAGGCCTGAATACCCAAACGGTGAAGTGTCGGCGCACGGTTGAGAAGAACGGGGTGTCCCTTCATTACGTGTTCGAGGATATCCCATATTTTGGGGTCGCGACGGTCAACAATTTTCTTGGCCGATTTTACAGTCTTCACAATACCGCGCTCAATGAGTTTGCGGATGATGAACGGCTTGTAGAGCTCGGCTGCCATCAATTTGGGCAAACCGCACTCGCCCATCTTCAATTCGGGGCCTACGACAATTACCGAACGTGCCGAGTAGTCGACACGCTTACCAAGAAGGTTCTGACGGAAGCGTCCCTGCTTTCCTTTAAGGCTGTCCGATAGGGACTTCAAAGGACGGTTGGCGTCGGACTTCAAGGCGCTGGCCTTGCGTGAGTTGTCGAACAATGAATCGACTGCCTCCTGCAACATACGTTTCTCGTTACGCAAGATAACTTCGGGAGCCTTTATTTCGATAAGTTTTTTGAGGCGGTTGTTACGGATAATCACACGACGATAGAGGTCGTTGAGGTCGGATGTTGCGAAACGGCCACCATCGAGGGGTACCAAAGGACGCAATTCGGGGGGAATAACGGGAATTACGTTCATTATCATCCACTCGGGACGGTTGTTGCCGTTTGATGCTGCCATTGACGAGCGGAACGACTCCACTACCTGCAAGCGCTTCAAAGCCTCGTTCTTGCGCTGCTGCGACATATCTGTGTTGGCGCGGTTACGCAATTCGTAAGAGAGGCTGTCGAGGTCGATGCGTGCCAAGAGGTCCTGTATAGCCTCAGCACCCATCTTTGCGATAAATTTGTTGGGGTCGCTCTCGTCGAGGTACTCATTTCCCTCGGGAAGATTATCCATTATGCTCAAATATTCCTCCTCGGAGAGCAGTTGATAGGCGTCAACACCATCGAGAATATTCTCTTTGCCGGGAATATCCAGACGGTTTTCGTCGGCCTTGCGGGCCATAACTCCGGGCTGTATAACGATATATTTCTCGTAGTAGATTACAGCGTCGAGCATCTTGGTGGGAAGACCAAGCAGATAACCTATCTTGTTGGGCAAGGAACGGAAGTACCAAATGTGGGCTACGGGCACAACCAATTGGATGTGTCCCATACGCTCACGACGTACCTTCTTTTCTGTAACCATTACACCGCAACGGTCGCAGACAATACCTTTATATCTGATGCGTTTATACTTTCCGCAGTGGCACTCGTAATCCTTTACGGGACCGAAGATGCGTTCACAGAATAATCCGTCACGCTCGGGCTTATATGTACGGTAGTTGATTGTTTCGGGTTTCAACACCTCGCCACACGAGTTACCCAAAATCTCCTGCGGTGAAGCAAGACCGATGGTAATCTTCGTAAAATTTGTTTTTGTCTTTGATTCTTTTCTAAAAGCCATAGTTGTATATTGACAAACGTGATGGAATTAATTATTCGAATGATATACTCAAACCTAAGCCGCGCAGCTCATGGAGCAATACGTTGAGTGACTCGGGGAGCGAAGGAGTAGGCATCGCGTCGCCCTTGACAATTGCCTCGTATGCTTTTGAACGGCCTGCAACATCGTCGGACTTGATTGTAAGAATCTCTTGCAAGATGTGGGCTGCACCGAAGGCTTCGAGTGCCCAAACCTCCATCTCTCCGAAACGCTGACCTCCGAACTGGGCTTTACCACCAAGAGGCTGCTGAGTGATGAGTGAGTAGGGACCGATTGAACGGGCGTGCATCTTGTCCTCGACCATGTGACCGAGTTTGAGCATATAGCTGACACCTACGGTTGCGGGGTGGTCGAATTGCTCACCGGTACCGCCATCGTAAAGGTAGGTCTTTCCGTAACGGGGAAGACCGGCTTTGTCGGTCCACTCGCAAAGGTCTTCGAGCTTTGCACCATCGAAGATGGGGGTTGCAAACTTAACACCGAGTTCTTTTCCTGCACGGCCGAGCACTGTCTCGAAAATCTGACCGATGTTCATACGTGAAGGCACACCCAGAGGGTTAAGAATTATATCTACGGGGGTTCCGTCGGCCAAGAAGGGCATATCCTCCTGACGTACCACGCGCGATACAATACCCTTGTTACCGTGGCGACCAGCCATCTTATCACCAACACCAATCTTACGTTTCTTGGCAATGTAAACCTTTGCCATCTTCATTGTACCCGAGGGAAGCTCGTCACCAATGGTAAGGGCAAATTTGGCACGCTTAACCTCGGCGTCGAGTTCTTTATATTTGTGCAGGTAGTTGATTACAAGGGCGCGGATAAGGTCGTTGGTGTGAGCATCGGCTGTCCATTTGCTCAACTGTACCGAATCGTAATCCAATGCTTCGAGCTCGCTCTTCACGAACTTGGCACCCTTGGCTATCACTTCGGTACCCATAAAGTCCTTAACGCCTTGCGATACGCGACCGTTGATGAGTACAAGCAACTTGTCTACGAGTATCTCTTTGAGTGCTCCAACCTTCTGCATAAACTCGTCGTCGATTTTGGGAAGCTTGGCTTTGTCGGCCAATTTTGCCGAACGTGTTTTTTCGGCCTTCTGGAAGAGACGACGGTCTATTACAACACCTTGCAGTGAGGGAGAGGCTTTGAGCGATGCATCTTTAACATCGCCGGCTTTGTCGCCGAAGATGGCGCGAAGCAGTTTCTCCTCGGGGGTTGGGTCGGACTCGCCTTTGGGGGTAATCTTACCTATTATTATATCACCGGGGTTTACATAAGCACCAATGCGGATAATACCGTTCTTGTCGAGGTCTTTGGTTGCATCCTCGCTCACGTTGGGAATATCGTATGTAAACTCCTCCATTCCACGCTTGGTCTCACGTACTTCGAGAGAGAGTTCGTCTACGTGAACCGATGTTAGAACATCCTCACGAACTACACGCTCGTTGAGCACGATGGCATCCTCGTAGTTATAACCCTTCCACGGCATATAAGCTACCAAGAGGTTCTTACCAAGTGCAAGCTCACCGGCTTGTGTAGAGTATCCCTCGGTGAGGATATCTCCGGCCTTCACCTTCTGTCCTTTGTCGCAGATGGGGCGAAGGTCGATTGTCATATTCTGGTTGGTACGACGGAATTTGGGGATTATATACTCCTTGGAAGCGGGTTCGAAGCTTACGAACTCTTCCTCCTCGGTGCGGTCGTACTTAATTACTATACGTGAAGCATCGACGAACTCTACTACACCATCGCCTTCGGCAACAATCTGTGTGCGTGAATCCTCCACGAGTTTCTTCTCAATGCCGGTACCTACGATGGGGGCTTCGGTGGTGAGAAGGGGCACAGCCTGACGCATCATGTTCGAACCCATCAACGCACGGTTGGCGTCGTCGTGTTCAAGGAAGGGAATGAGCGATGCTGCAATAGAGGCAATCTGCTGGGGAGAAACGTCCATAAGCTCTACCTTTTCGGGAGCAACCACGGGGTAGTCGGCATCCTGACGGGTCTTAACTCTTTTCAGTATGAAGTTTCCATTCTCGTCAAGGGGAGCATTACCCTGTGCAATAATCTTGCCCTCTTCTTCCTCGGCTGTGTAGTATGTTACATTATCATTGTTAATATCAACCTTGCAATCTGCGGCTGTACGATAAGGAGTTACAATGAAGCCTAACTCGTTTATCTTCGCGTATATACAAAGTGACGAAATAAGACCGATATTGGGACCCTCGGGTGTTTCGATGGGGCAAAGACGGCCATAGTGTGTGTAGTGTACGTCACGAACCTCAAAGCCGGCACGCTCACGCGAAAGACCACCGGGGCCAAGTGCCGAAAGACGACGCTTGTGGGTAATCTCGGCCAAGGGGTTTGTCTGGTCCATAAACTGCGACAGAGCGTTGGTACCGAAGAAGGTATTTATCACTGCCGATACAGTCTTGGCGTTGATAAGGTCGGTGGGAGTAAACACTTCGTTGTCGCGCACGTTCATTCTCTCGCGAATGGTGCGGGCCATACGAGCAAGGCCTATCGCAAATTGGTTGGAGAGTTGCTCGCCAACAGTGCGCACACGACGGTTGCTCAAATGGTCAATATCATCGACAACAGCCTTTGAGTTTACAAGACCTATCAGATATTTTATAATTTCAATTATATCCTCCTTTGTAAGTACTCTGACGGACATATCGGTTGTAAGGCCCAACTTGCGGTTGATGCGGTAACGACCAACATCACCAAGGTCGTAACGTTTCTCGGAGAAGAAGAGGTTGTTGATAACCTCGCGAGCACTTGCATCGTCGGCAGGCTCGGCGTTACGCAACTGACGGAAGATGTAGTTTACAGCCTCGCGCTCAGAGTTACTTGTATCTTTGTCGAGAGTGTTGAAGATGAGAGAGTAATCGAGTGCATCCTCGCCCTCGCTCTCTTTGTGAAGAAGGATTGTCTCTACACCGCTATCGAGAATGCGCTCGATGAGCTCCTGATCCAATATTGCCTCACGCTCAACAACAACTTCGCTACGCTCAATCGAAACAACTTCACCTGTATCGGGGTCGACAAAGTCCTCTTGCTTTGTCTTCACCACACGACCGGCCATTTTGCGACCAAGCGCTTTTTTAAGATTTGTCTTTGTTACTTTGAAATCCTCGGCAAGGTCGAATATTTCAAGAATATCCTTGTCCGATTCAAAGCCGATGGCACGCAACAGGGTTGTTACGGGCAACTTTTTCTTACGATCGATGTATGCATACATGATATTGTTAATATCGGTAGCAAACTCAATCCAGGAACCTTTGAAAGGTATAATACGGGCCGAATAGAGAGGTGTACCGTTTGCGTGTACACTCTGACCGAAGAATACACCGGGTGAACGATGCAACTGCGATACCACAACACGCTCGGCGCCATTGATAATGAATGTACCTTGCTTGGTCATATAAGGAATGGGACCCAAGAACACATCCTGAATCACTGTATCAAAATCCTCGTGATCAGGATCGGTACAATAGAGTTTCAACTTTGCTTTAAGGGGAACACTGTAAGTCAGACCACGTTCAAGGCATTCGGCTATCGAATAGCGAGGCGGGTCGATATAGTAGTCAAGAAACTCCAATACAAAGTTATTCCTCGTATCGGTGATGGGGAAGTTCTCTGCAAATACTTTGTAGAGACCGTCGTTCACACGTTTTTCGGGAGGAGTATCCAATTGGAGGAAATCCTCAAAAGATTTCAATTGCACTTCCAAAAAGTCCGGACAAGGCATCGGATCTTTTATAGAAGCAAAGTTAATTCTTTGATTATCAGTTTTTAGCGACATTGTGGAAGAATGTTTTAGAACTTACTTTTATTTTATGCACAAAAGGTTAAGAACCCATTTTGGGGTTCTTAACCATTTATACCCTTGTGCAGGGTTGAGGTTTCTTACTTAAGCTCAATCTCGGCACCAGACTCCTCGATAGTCTTCTTCAAAGACTCAGCCTCTGCCTTAGCCATACCCTCTTTCAATGTGCTGGGAGCAGCATCTACAAGGTCTTTAGCCTCTTTCAAGCCAAGGCCACAAGCCTCTTTAACAGCCTTAACAACTGCAAGCTTGTTAGCGCCTACGCTCTTCAATACTACGTCGAACTCAGTCTTCTCCTCAGCAGCAGCGCCAGCGGCACCAGCAGCGGGAGCAGCAACAGCAACAGCTGCAGCAGCGGGTTCGATACCATATTCTTCTTTAAGGATTGTTGCAAGTTCGTTAACGTCTTTTACTGTAAGGTTAACCAATTCTTCTGCAAGAGCTTTCAAATCTGCCATTTTCGTATAAATTTAAATTGTTTTTACTAATTGAATTTTGTTTATTATCTTTCACCGAGTGTCTTAAGAACTCCGTGGATGGTGTCACCACCTGACTGAAGAGCTGAAACAACGTTCTTGATCGGAGACTGCAACAATGCAACAACCTCAGCGATAAGTTCGTTCTTGCTCTTGATGTTGATAAGAGCATCAAGCTGCTCAGCACCAACGTAGAAGCTCTCCTCAGCATAAGCACCCTTGAGGGCAGGGATCTCTCCCTTACCTGCTACATCCTTAATCAGCTTAGCTGGGACGTTAGCTGTGTTGCAAAGCAATAGAGCTGTTGTTCCTTTCAAACAGGGGTATAGAGGTGAGAAATCAACCTCAGCAGCGTCGAATGCCTTCTTAAGAAGAGTATTCTTAACAACGAGCATCTTAACTTCCTGCTTGTAACATTTTGCACGCATAGCATTGGTAGCAGCAGCATTCATAGCTGTAACATCTACCAAATAGAAGTGTGCATATTCCTTAATAACATCGCCTATCTGGGCAATTACGTTTACTTTATCTTCCTTCTTCATAGTACATCAAATTAATCGATAGACTTAGGATCGATACGTAGACCCTTGCTCATAGTTGTTGATAGGAATACACTCTTCACATAAGTACCCTTTGCTGTAGAAGGTTTCAACTTGTGGATTGTAGCCATAAACTCCTTAACGTTGGCGATGATAGCCTCAGCAGCAAATGAAGCCTTACCGATAGAAGCATGTACAATACCTGCCTTATCTACCTTAAAGTCAATCTTACCTTGTTTTACCTCTTTAACAGCCTTAGGTATATCCATAGTAACAGTACCGCTCTTTGGGTTCGGCATCAATCCACGAGGACCGAGTACGCGACCGAGGGCACCCAATTTACCCATTATGGACGGCATTGTAATGATAATGTCGATATCC
>JAZRAC010000011.1:0-37425 GCA_045634365.1 Bacteroidaceae bacterium
CGTTGGATTTATCGACCGATGAAAGCCCCTGACGATTGGCAGTGAGCCAGAAGGGGGCATAATCCCCTTTTGATATTATGGTATTAAGCTCGGTAAAATAATTTACCGAGCATTTATTTTGAGAGTACACCCCTGCCGACAGCAGGAGCAACATCATTAACAATATTTTTCTACCTCTCATACATTAACCAAGAAATACTGATCAAAAAAAACTTATACAACAAGGCTCTACGATACTACCTATTTGAGGTTATTTATGAGGGTTGTAACAACCGCGGCCATAGATAAGGTCGATGATGCAATGCCTGTAATATCACTCAAAGTGAATCGGCTTGCACCTCTCGAAGGAATAATAATCTCGCATCCCGGTTGAATATCACTGCTTCTTCTCGACAGTTTCTTCACCGCACCATTCATATACACAACGTATGCTCCACGTTTTTTGGCATTGTTGGCATATCCGCCGGCACGCTTTATATAGTATTTCTTATTCTCGCCCTTATAATAGCTCATTGTAACCGGATGGAATACCTCGCCCGACACTTTTACCGTACCTGTATACTCGGGAACAACTACCAAATCTCCCTCTTTAAGCAATACATCGGCCTCACTACCGGGATTTTCAATAGCCTCCTCAATATCGATAGCTACAAGATATTGGCTCTGTGTTCCAAGCTTCATACTCAATATAGAATCGAGCAAGGCCATTTTTGCCCTATTATCCTCTTCGCTTTTAAGATTTTCCTCCATAACACGCACTCTCTCGCGTTCAAGTACTAATTGCAAATTCTGCATCTCTTCGGAGGTCATCTTGCGATACAAACGGGTTCCGGCAGGATAGGCGGCTCCTGTAAATCCTTTGGCCTCCTTCACAAGGTCGCTCAAACGATAATTATTATTCTTTATGGCATAGTTTCCTGCGAAATTCACACAGCCTTTAATCTGTACAGTCTCTTTATTGTTGTATACAGGACTTTTTCTAACAACAATCTCATCATAGGGCTGTAATTTGAAGGCAGTCCCCTCTTCTATTATAAAACCATCCTTTACAGAAAGCGAATAGACCTTTGTTATTTCATCGACAGCCTCCAATGCCGATGGATCGTACAAGCGACGATAAACATCGATATTGGATATTGAGGCCGACAATGTAAAGCCGCCTGCCTGCAAAATAACATCTTCCACAGTGAGATTTTCGGCATAAATATATTTACCCGGGAAACGTACCTCGCCATTAATGGTTATAGACTGCTTACCGCGCATTTGAACGACACTGGGAATAAATATTAAGTCGTTATTCTGTAACTCAAAATCGGGAGCTGTTCCGGCAATAATACCCTTTACATCAATGGATTCGGCATATCTTGTACCATCGAAGTTGCGATGGTGCAATACCGCACGCTCCAAGAATGCCTCTTCGAGCAGGCCGCCTGCAACATCAATAAGTTCTTTAAAGGTTTTAACACCTTTTCCAAGCTCATAAAGACCGGGGTAGAATACCGCACCTGTTATCTCCGCCATATTGGAGTAACGGGGCAATATTGAATCTACATATATAGAGTCGCCATCATTCAATTCAAAGGATGAGAATTTTTCCTTCGACAATGTGTGTATCGAATACTCCCTACCGTTTTTGCGCACAAGGCGAATATTCTTGGAGTATGCATCGTTGGAGAAGCCACCGGCAAAGTCAAGAAGTGTGGAGAATGTTTCGCCGTCGCTCATTTCGTACATCATAGGGCGTTTCACTCTACCTTGTATATTTACAATGGATTTATAAGAGCCCACACTTATCACATCGTTATCCTGCAAAAGGATATTTCCCTTGCTATTACCGGCAAACAGATAATCGTATACATCAATTTCGGCAACCTGCTTGCTGTTACGATATACTTTGATTGAGCGCAATGTACCTATATTGTTTATTCCTCCTGCGGCATATAGGGCATTAAATGCAGTGGATAGTGCGCTCACTGTATAAGTACCGGGAGCAACAACATCGCCCACCACCTGAATATTTATCGAGCGCATAGTTCCCACGGTGAGAGCAATTTCGGAGTTATTGTAAACATCGCCAAGGCGACTCTTCACAAATTCATTGGCCTCGGCCACACTCTTGCCTGCGAGTTTCAACGGGCCCACTCCCTCTACAACCAAAAAGCCATCGGGAGAGATATAATCGTCTATAATCTCTTGCGATGCACCCCAAACATCTATAATCACCTGGTCGCCGGCACCAAGAATATAATTTGTGGGTGTGGGAACATTTACCGATGGGGCAAATGTCAGCATTTTGTTATTGAATATATTGCGACCAAAAACCACTTCGTCAGCCTCATTAACCATCAATGATTCTTCATTCAATACAGAGTCGTTCGGCACAACCTTACGCAAACGCGAAGTGAGGCCATTCTCTTCATCATCGGATATTTTGGCAACCGAGTATGTATCGTTCAGTTTATCTATCTCCTTAACTGCACTCTTTATACAATTCTGCGAAACGCCTTTTCTCAACAGACCGGAGAGAATTACTTGATCGGAGGTTCCATTGGCACGCTCCACAAGTATCTGTTTTACAACATCGTCCTCGCTCATATTCACCTGTGCAACAATAATTTGCACCACAAACAGGAGCAAAGCAGGGATTACTAATCTTTTCAGCATATTATAATTATATTTTTTCACCTTTTATTATACAAAGTACGGTTGTGATTATTATTTTTATATCGAGAATGAGTGAACGCTTCTGCAAATATTCCAGGTCCATTTCCAGGCGGGTGAGCATTTTCTCGAAAGTATCGGTGTAACCATTGTACACGGTAGCGTAGGATGTTATTCCGGGACGCACCTGATAGAGATATTTATAATTGGGATTATGCTCCATTATTTTGTCTATGAAATATTTGCGCTCGGGACGGGGACCCACGAAAGACATATCACCAATGAGCACATTCCACAATTGCGGCAGTTCGTCGAGGTGATGTTCACGCAAGAACTTTCCCACGGGAGTAAGGCGTTCATCGCCCTTTTGAGCCAGTTTCGGCTCACCATCCTCCTCCGACTCCAAGCACATTGTGCGATATTTATAAATTTTGAACGGCTTTCCTTTGTAGCCAATTCTCTCCTGCTTGAAAATGACCGGGCCACGTTCTTTGCAGCGCATAACCACATAAACGATTATGTACACCGGAGAGAGGAACAAGATTCCAATAAAAGAACACACAATATCGAACATTCTTTTTATCAGACGCTCAAAAACATTCATTCCGTCACAAATAACCATAGTATCTGTTGTTTTGTCCATTTAAAATGCATTTTAAATAATAACTCAATAAAATCGATTTTATTGTATAAAATGTTTTTTTATTTAAATTTTTCTTAATGTTACAAAAAAACGTACAAAGATAATAACAAACGAGCAAGAAATATGAAGCTTGCTTCAATATTTTTTACAGCGAGTGCAGATTATCTTCGCGCATTAGCGTAAAGAAAGCAATTAACTCTCTCTGCAATCACAAATTTGGTACATCTTTACATTGTTGTCAAAAAAGAGGCGACAAACAATTTCTAAATGCGTTCTAAAACTGCACTTGGGTAGTAATGAGAGAGAATTTCCTTGTAATCATAGCCTTTTGCGCCCATAACCGCCGCACCAATCTGGCAAAGCCCCACTCCGTGCCCCCAGCCGGCACCTTTCAGCAAAAAGACAATGTTCCCTGCCACCGCATCGACAAACTTATCGACCACAAATGCCGAACTATAAAGATGCGAAGAGGATAGCCAACGGCGTATCTCCAATTCCTTGCCCACCACTCGCGTACGCTTGCTGCCCACGATGCGCAGCTTCACTATGCGCCCCGATGCGCCTCGCTCCACCGGTTGTAATTCCTGCACCACTCCAAAATCAATTCCCGAGCGTTCTTTCACCAACGAGGACAATTCATCTTGCGTGTAGCGCACCTGCCAACGATAAAAATCGGCCGTCTCGCGGTCGTAATTATTGAGAACCTGCGAGAGAACCTCGGCCGAGGGCGAAGAGCAGAAAGCCTCGGGCACAGCCTCTATCCAAGCGCGTGCACCCTCCTCGGTGGTAAGAGACGGAAGTTCGGGCTTGCCGGCAGCGTCGCGAAAAGCGGCAAGATAGGGATAATCCTCATCTTCCCAACAGGCCGAGAAGCGCTCCGTTGCACCACCACAACATTTGCTGAAACGCGCATCGCACACTTCGCCATCGTATTTAAGCACAAGATTTTCCGTATCGCGCACGGCAGCCTCCACATTGGGATTAAGGGCGCGGGTGAGCCCTTGGTAGCGCTGACAATGATCGTCGGCGCAAAGGTCGAAGAGTGTGTGGTCTTCACGAGCGTACCAACGCACCGTTTCATCGGGAGTTTCCCACCCCATCGCACCATTCTGCACCTTCTCTCTGCGCAACAATTGAGCATAGAGCCAACTGCGCGAGATTACAGCGTGAGCCTTCAACAATTCGAGAGAGCTTGTCGCCGACATTTCCGACGATATTACACTCTGCAAATAATCCTCCACCGGCAGACGGTTCACGGCCCTCACCCCGCCATCCTCGACAAGGAAAAGAAGCTCACCCTTAAACAATTGATTCTCGGTGCGTTGCCAATGGAAATTAACCCCTATGACAACATCGTGCAACAGGAAGCGACAATCGTCGTTCACAGGCACAAAAGAGAGGCACTCGCAAGAGCGGCCGCAAAAAGAGAGCCCGCCCTCACTGAACGAAACAGTTTGAGAGCCTGTCACAAGCGAGCCGTTACAGCAAAAATCCCCCATTAAATCGAACTTTATGCAGGGAGCAAGCAGAATGCCCACATCAATGGTTCTCATAGGTCGAAGGATATTTTTTCGCACACAGCATCGAAAGCCAAGCCGCACAAGCCCACCTCCTTAATAATTCCGAGAGCCTCCTCGGCGGTTATCTCCCTAAAATCACATTCGCGAGGAGTAATAACCAACCCGCACATATCCAGCGTGCCGGGGCTCACAAGATGCTCCCCCTCACCGGTGCCGTAGCACGAAGGCCTGTGCTCTCCACGCGGAATAACGTATGTAACAAATCCCTCGCCCTGCAAATAGTGTGACACGACATTCATACGCGGCTCCTCTTCGCCCTCCACCTTCGGCAGCGCATCGAAAAGCCTTTCCAGCAGCCCCACGGCCACACTCACACTCCCGGCAACTACTTTAAAGAGTGGCACCAAATAATCATTCACTCTGTAAATAACACCCTCGGGCAGTACAAAGAGTGGCTGCAAGCTACTCTCAACCGCCTCGTTCCACGGCTCGCAAAGAAGAGGAATATCACCCGCACGAGCCGCCTGCAAATGAGCGTGGTCGGGAGCCGAAGCTCCGCATTTTGCTCCATTATAGAAAAGAGCAACACCCGACCAAGCCTTTGCAAGATGCAACGAATCGGCAAGCAAATTCTTAATAAGTTGCGGTTTATGCTCTTTTGCAGGGATTGTCAAATGGAAAGGCAATATGGGGAAGGGGTTTACAAGCACTTCCAACGTACCCATAGCCGAGAGTGAATATTGCTCACCCGGGCGATTAGTTGCACACAAGAAACAGGGGCGCGACGCAACAGCGGCAGCATCCACCTTTGCACCCGTCGACACGGCACGGGCAGGGTTAAATTGCAGGGTTACTCCGTTGCCAAGCTCCCGTAGCTCTACATTTTTCAACGCCGCGTATCGCTCGGCAGCCTCGCTCCAAGCATCAAGTTGCTCATTGAAAAAAATATCGAGAGCCTCTTTCGACGATGTTTCCAATTGCGCAACAAGCTGTTTGCGGGCAAGAACCTCGGCTGTGCGCAAACTATCCTTATAATAATTATGTGCATTCAACTTTGTGTGCGAGAGCGCAGCATCGGAATTTCCGCCCCAGCGACGGCACAAATAGAGTACATCATATATGCGCCCTATGCGGTAACGGCGCGAAATTTGCAGGGCCACGGCATAATCCTCGCCGTAGCTCACATTGGGAAAGCCCACCTCCTGTATCACAGGAGTGTAGAAGGCACGCGGAGCGCCAAGGCCGTTTATGCGCAGTGCGTTGTTGCGACCATTCTCTTCGGTCCACTCCCTGTGGTCGATAATCCCCGGTGGCAAAGTATTAAGCTCAAAATCGCAAATGCGATAGGTACCCACAAGCATCGCACACTGTTGGTTATAGAATTCATCCACAATACGTTGCAATGTCGAGGGGGAGCTGTAAAGGTCGTCACTGTCGAGCTGCACAGCGAAACGGCCGCAAAAAGGACTATTCACAGCCTCGTTCCAGCAACCGCCAATGCCAAGGTCGCGACGTTCGGGAACCATGTGCACCACCCTATAATCGTCGAATCCATCGATAATTTCGGCAGTTCCATCGGTCGAGTGGTTGTCCACCACAATCACATTGAAAGGGAAGGTTGTCTGCTGTTCAAGCACCGAGGCTATTGCATCGGCTATGGTGGAAGCGCGGTTAAGAACGGGAATTATCACAGAGGCCTCCACGAGGTAAGTGCCCCGCGAGAGATTTATACTATCATATTTACAAGCCGGCAGAAGAGCCCCGATTGCTTTAAGGTGGTGCGTACACACTTTCTCCATTTCCACCTGAACATCGCGCTGTGCAGGGTTCACATAATCGAACTGTTTTTCGCCGCTTTTGCGGGTATCCGCCTCAGGCTCGGCGTAAAGGAATTCTTTATAGTGATAAAGTTCACCCACACGACTCAACGCAAGGCGCAGCTGATAAAGACCCGCATATTTGTACTCTTCGGGCTGTTCGGCAAGATAGCTCTTCAACGCCGCAGTGCGAAAAAGCAGCACCGAGCCAAAATCAAAATCGTTGCGCAAACTGCCCTCTTGATAATCAATCGCAGGAGCCTGTTGTTTCTCGCCATTGACAATCTTGTAATAATCGGCATAAGCCATAGAGGCCGAGGCGGGCACCGAGGCGCAGAATTTTTCAATATCGGGAGCTGTCACAAGAGGCAATCCTTTGGAGAAAAAGAGAGCATATTCGGCCGATGCGACAGCCGCCATCTGCTTAAAAACTGCGGTGGAAAGGAATGTTTCCACACGTATGATGCTCACTTTCTCGGGGAGGCCCGACGGGGGAGCAGCGTTGCACATAAGATAGATATTCTTAACGCTGTCAAACTCGAAAAATTCCTGCAACCCCTCTACCGAAAAACCCTCGGTACATTGGGGAATAAACAGTTCTATACTGCTACCATTCATAGTATATTTCCAATTTTAAAACACATTTGCGAATATAATAAAAAAGAGGCGATAATACACAAAACTATGGCAACAAAAAACATCAGGCTGCAAATAATAATATAAATATTAGAAGTTGTTTGAATTTATATCGCCAAATTTTTATAAAGCAAAAATAGGAAGTTTATTTGTTTTTTAAGGGCGCATAGCGGGCTATGTAACCGCAAAAAAGAAAGAAACAGACATTTTTGAATATAAAAAACGGCGAAACATACGGCTTTTATAAGAAAACTATTTTTTAGAAATTCAAACAACTTCTTAATTTAATTGAAAAATAATGCCTAATTTTGCATTATTGTGACCAAAAGGCGACCTTTGCCACAAGAGAGAATTTTAAAAATAAGATTGCAATGAGCGAAAAGAGATATTTGTTGGGAATGACACTTGTAGAGCTTAAAGAGGCTGTACAAGAGGCAGGAATGCCCGCATTCACAGCCAAGCAGATTGCCGACTGGGTGTACAAGAAACGCGTGCGCAGCATAGAGGAGATGTCCAATATATCCTTGAAGAACCGCGAAAGGCTGTCGCAACTCTTCGAGGTTGGATACTCTGCACCGGCCGACGCTGCACGCTCCTGCGACGGTACCGTAAAATACCTCTACGCCGTGGACAACGGCCATTTTGTGGAGGCTGTATATATTCCCGACGGCGAGCGTGCCACCCTGTGCGTGTCGTGTCAGGTGGGCTGCAAGATGAACTGCCTCTTCTGCATGACAGGCAAGCAGAAGTACACCGCCAACCTCACCGCCAACGAAATTCTGAACCAGATTTTTGCCCTGCCCGAGCACGACAAACTCACAAACATAGTTTTTATGGGAATGGGCGAGCCCTGCGACAATCTCGACAATATTTTAAAAACCATAGAAATTCTCACAGCCGACTATGCTCTCGGATGGAGCCCTCACCGCCTCACCGTTTCATCGGCCGGCATACGCAAAGGGCTTAAACAACTGCTCGACGCAGGCGATTACCACATTGCAATAAGCCTGCACCACCCCATTCCCGAGAAGCGCAGCGAGATTATGCCTGCCGAGCGAGGATACTCCATCACAGAAATTGTGGAGCTGCTGAAAAAGTACGATTTTAGCCACCAGCGCAGGCTCACCTTCGAATATATTGTATTCAAAGGGGTTAACGACTCCCTTTTCCACGCCCGCAAGCTGTTGCAACTACTCGACGGGCTCGACTGTCGCATAAACCTCATACGCTACCACGCAATCCCGGGAATAGCACTCGAAGGAGTGGGCGAAGAGGAGATGTTGCAATTGCGCGACTACCTCACCAAGAACGGGCTGTTCACCACCATAAGAGCCTCACGCGGCGAAGATATTTTTGCCGCCTGCGGAATGTTGTCGACGCTGAAAAACGAAAAAAACAGATAAAAATAAAAAGATACAATTATGAAAAAATCACTCATTCTACTGCTTGTAACAATTATTTTTGCCGCGTGTGGCGAAGGAAGCAAAAACTCTCTTCTCACTCCCCCATCGAGCGGCCTGCCCTACGAAGTATTGGTAGTGTGCGACAAAGACACGTGGGAAGCACCCTCGGGCCGTGCGCTCTTCGGTGTACTCGACAGCGATGTTCCCGCAATCCCCCAATCGGAGCGCTCGTTCCGCGTTTCGTTCACCGAGCCTGCGGGCTTTACACGCCTGTTAAAGTCGTTCCGCAATATAATTGAGGTAAAAATCGATAAAACACAATTCACACAGACAAAATTCAAATACACCGAGGATAAATATGCCGCTCCGCAGATGATTTTAACCATACAATCACCATCGAGAGAGGAGTTCCTCGACTATGTGACAAAGAATTCGCAGGTAATAATAGACTTTTTCACATCGGCAGAAATGAACCGCGAACTGCGCGATTTAAGAAAAGAGAAGAACCACAATACCAATTTCCTCGACTCCATCAGAAAGAAATTCGGTTGCGAAATGCTCATCACCAAAAACATACGCAGCATAAAGAGTGGAAAGGACTTTTTGTGGGCGTCGGATATTTCGAACAACAACAGCAGCATACAGAACTATGTAGTTTACAGCTACCCCTACACAAGCACCAAGAATTTCTCGCGCGAGAATTTCTTGCAGAAGCGCGACTCTATTTTAAAAATAAACATTCCCGGTAACCGCCCCGACCGCTATATGGCAACCGACACAATGTTTGTCGATGTTTACGACACGGAGTTCCGCCAACGCTATATGCAGGTGGCAAAGGGTCTGTGGCAGATGGAGAATGATATGATGGGCGGGCCGTTTGTGTCGCACCAGATGGTCGACGAAAAGAATGGCCGCGTAATTGTGGTTGAGACTTTCCTCTATGCCCCCAACAAAAAGAAAGGCGACCTCATACGCAAGCTCGAAGCTGCTCTCTTCTCGCTTAAACTGCCTGCCGACAAGGATATTGAGAACAGCACCATAATCCCCGAGGTTGTGATAGAGAACGACGAACAGGAGGAGAGTGCCGAATAGAGCTTCTCACACAGATAATTATAATTCGGAATATTAAACATTTCAAAAAAACATAAATGAGCGAAAAACAAAAAATAAGAGTAGGTATCACACAGGGTGATATAAACGGAATAGGATACGAGGTTATCTTCAAGACATTTGCCACAGCCGAAATGTTCGACATTTGCACTCCCATAGTGTACGGCTCGCCAAAATCGGCCGCCTACCACCGTAAAGCCCTCGAATTGGAGGTGCCCTACAATGCAATAGAGAAATTCGACGAGATACAGGAGAACAAACTCAACATAGTCAACTGCAACAGCGACGAAGTGCGCATAGAGCTTGGGAACAACACTCGGGAGGCTGGACAAGCGGCCTTCGAGGCACTCGAAAAGGCTGTGCAGGACTACAAAGATGGGAAAATAGATGTTCTTGTGACAGCCCCCATAAACAAAAGTACAATACAGAATGATGCATTCGACTTCCCCGGGCATACAGAATATCTGCAAGAGCGTTGCGGCGGCGAGGAAAAATCGCTGATGCTGCTCTGCAACGGAGATTTAAGAGTGGCCGTGGCAACCTCACACCTTGCACTGCGCGATGTTCCGGCAGCAATCACCCCTGAGCTTTTGGAGGAGAAACTCACCATCCTCAACAAGGCTCTTATAGAGGATTTTAATATAGATGCTCCCAAGATTGCCGTACTCTCGCTCAATCCGCACGCCGGCGACAATGGACTGCTCGGCAGCGAGGAGAATGAGATAATTTCGCCCACCGTGAGGAAAATGAACGACAATGGCATATTCTGTTACGGTCCCTTCGCGGTAGATGGCTTTATGGGCAGTGGTAAATACAACAGCTTCGATGCGATACTCGCAATGTATCACGACCAAGGGCTTGCACCGCTCAAAGCTCTGGGAATGAGCGACGGCATAAACTTTACCGCCGGACTATCCATCATACGCACCTCGCCCGCTCACGGCGTTGCCTACGACATTGCCGGAAAAGGCGTTGCCGATGAAAATTCCTTCCGTCAGGCTATATATGCGGCAATAGACATCTATCGCAACCGCACTATGTACAACGAGGCCCGTCGCAACCCTTTGCGCAAACTTTATCACGAGAAACGCGACGACAGCAACCGCCTGAACCTGCAACAGAGCGACAATTTATAAAGGATAATGAAATTCGCAATAATAGCAGCCGGCGAGGGCTCGCGCCTTGCACAGGAGGGGGTTAAAAGCCCCAAGCCGCTTGTGGAGCTACAAGGTGTTCCCATCATAGAACGCCTTGTAAATATATTCTTGCGCAACAATGCAAGCTCCATAAGCATAATAATAAATGAGCAACAGCCGCAAACGCTCGCCCTGCTGAAAAGGTTGCAAGAGCGTCTGCCACTGAATATTGTGGTTAAGGATACGCCAAGTTCCATGCACAGTATGCACGCGCTGATGCCCCATCTGCAAGGCGACGAGAAATTCTGCCTCACCACAGTGGATACTCTCTTTCGCGAAGAGGAGTTTACCCGCTACATAAAAGCATTCGAGGAGAGCAGCGTCGACGGGCTTATGGCTGTTACCGATTATATAGACGACGAAAAGCCTCTTTACGTTGAGAGCGACGAGGAGGGGAATATTACCGCATTCAGCGACACGGCAAGCAAACAGTGCCGCTATATTTCGGGTGGCATTTACGGGCTCACTCCAAAAGCCCTCCTCACATTGCAACGTTGCATCGACGAGGGGGTGGCGCGTATGCGGAATTTCCAACGTGCGCTCATAGCCGAAGGGCTGCAACTAAAAGCCTTTCCTTTCGGGAAGATAATAGATATTGACCACGCTTGCGACATTGCAAAAGCCGAAAAATTCCTCTCACAAGAATGAACATTGCAACCATAGCCCGTAACCCGCTTAATTCCCCGCAGATGCAGGGAAACGATGCTGCCATTCTCGTTGCCATCGAGAAGGAACTGTCGGCTATGGGTGCAAACGTAAAGAGGTTCGATGAAAAGGAGGAAATTGAGGAGAAATACAGTACCATAGTGCAAATGTCGCGCACCCCCCTCACGCTGCAACGTCTATGCAGTTACGAGGAGGAGGGGCGTTTGGTAGTAAACAGCCCGAAAGCCGTGAACAACTGCTCGCGCATAAAATTTATCTCCCTTTTGGAGGAGCGGAACATTCCACAGCCGCAATATAGTGTGATTGAGAGCATTGCGCAATTGCAAGGAGCCACCTACCCTGCGTGGATTAAACGTGCCGAGGGGTGGACCTCCCGCAAAGAGGATGTTGCCTATGTAACCACCCCGCAAGAGGCCGAAGAGGCGTTTGGCACAATTATTGCCACCGGCTGCCCCACCGCCATCCTATGCAACCACATTACCGGCGACATTGTAAAATTCTATGGAGTGGAGGGGGGATTTTTCCGCTACCACTACCCCGACACGGAGAATACCAAATTCGGGCTCGAAAAGATAAACGGCACGCCCCGAAAATATCCGTTCAATGGAGCAATTCTGCAAAAAACGGCATTTGCAGCTGCCGAGGCTGTGGGGCTGTCCATCTTCGGGGGTGATGCAATAATCACCGAGAAGGGGGAAATATACATAATAGACCTTAACGACTTTCCGAGCTTTGCAGCGGTGCGCAACGAGGCGGCAAAAGCAATAGCACAGTTGATAATTAAAAAGAGCAACACGAGAGTATGAACGAACAAGAGAGAAAAATATATAACGCATCCATAAAGTCGCAAGACACCGAGGAGTTCCTCGACCTTTGGTTCTATCGCCCATTGGGATTCCGCTGCGCACTATTTTTCCGCAACCGCGGCATTCACCCCAACACCATAACCATAATATCCATATTCTTGGGCATTGCCGCCGGAGTTTGTTTCTACCAACCGTGCCTGCGTTGGAACATTCTTGGTTCCCTCTTGCTTATGTGGGCCAATCTATACGACAGCACCGACGGACAGCTTGCACGCATCACCGGCCAGAAGACCCGTTGGGGGCGCATTCTCGACGGATTTGCCGGCGACTGTTGGTTCTTCTGCATATATTTTGCCATAGCCGCACGAGAGACATTCAACCCTGTTCCCCTCTTTCCCGAGCAACAATGGGGAGTGTGGATATGGATACTCTGCGGTTTTTGTGGCTTTTGGGTCCACGGCTCGCAATGCCAGCTTGCCGATTACTACCGCAACATTCACCTATATTTTATAAAGGAAGAGAATGGCAACGAGTTTCACGACTCCAAGGCACAGCGTAAGGAGTATGACGCAACACCGTGGCGAGGCAACCTCTTTTGGAAAATATTTCTCAACGCCTACGTTGCATACGTTGACAACCAAGAGAGAATGACACCCCGTTTCCAGAAATTCATCGCCACCGTGCGCAAACACTATGGCACCAACATCCCTGTGTGGTTGCGCGAGGAGTTTCGCAAAGGGAGCCTCCCGCTTATGAAATATACCAACATTCTCACCTTTAATTCACGCGCCATAATGCTCTGCCTCGCAATGCTCATAGGGGAATTATGGCTCTACCTATTCTTTGAACTTGTTATTTTAATGGCACTCTTCCTCTATATGCAGCACAAGCACGAAGGATTGTGCCGCCGACTGACAGAAAAAATAGAACAAGGAGCATAATGGATATAAAAGGAATAATATTCGACTACGGCGGAACCATCGACACAAATGGCATTCATTGGGGGGAGTTAATAGGTGAGGAATATCGGAAAGCCGGAGTAAGCATCGAGAAAAAACTCTTCCGCGAGGCATACGTTTACGCCGAGCGAGCATTGGCAAAAGCCCCAATCATTACCCCCGACGACACATTCAACACCCTGCTGCACAAAAAAACAGCACTGCAAGCACAGTACCTTGAAGAGGCCGGCACCCCCATCGACTCTGCAAAAGCAAAGGAGATTGCCGAGGGGTGCTACAAGAGAGTCCTCGACACGCTGAAAATCTCGCGCAGCATAGTAGAAAAATTGTCACAGAAATACCCCACCGTGCTTGTAACCAACTTTTATGGCAATATGCCTGTGGTGTTAAAAGAATTCTCGCTCGACCACTGCTTCGGGCAGATAATAGAGTCGGCTGTGGTGGGACTGCGCAAGCCCGACCCTGCCCTGTTTGCCAAAGGAGTGGAATCACTCGGCCTGCACCCGCAGGATGTTGTGGTAATTGGAGACTCTTATCGCAAAGATATATATCCCGCACGCACACTCGGTTGCAAAGCCGTGTGGCTGAAAAATATATGTTGGGAGGAGGAACCCATTATATCCGGAGCCGAACCGACAGCCATAATAAGTTCCATTGAAGAATTAGAAGCACTAATAATCCCATAGTTGCGAACCTAAAAACCATTCTCTTCGTTTTATATAGGTAAATTTAAACCATAGACCTATGAAACGAATACTCTCATTATGCTTTGCCACTTTATGCACAGGCGTAGCGGCAACAGCGCAAATTAGCCCCGAAAATTGCTCGGTGGAGCACAAAGACAGTTGCTGGTACGTTACTCTCGACTACGATGTAGACAAAATACCATCAAACGACGGAATGTTGCTCATAACCCACTTATGCAACCCCGACACCTGCATAAGCTCGGCTGCGCGACACTTTCAAGGCAAAAAATATGCCAAGAGGTATGTTAAAAGACACGGTTATCAACCGCAACTGCACAGCCACGGCAATAACCAATGCACCATAGCTATGCACGAGAAGCACGCCTGCGACACACTGTGGGGAGTAACTTACAGCGAATACAGCGACAAGAACGGTACCACATACTCACTCGATACTGCCGAAATTATACTCCCCGACTGCCCATCGCTCAGTTGCCACAAAGTAGATGCCACACGCTCCATTGCCGACCACATTGCACAGGAGCACCCCAATGTAAAAAGCATAAGACACTACACTCCGTTGCAACAGGGAGAGGAACCTACGCCCGACAATAAAAGAATAGTGCGCTACCGCACCAACAGCCCCCTGCTCGATGTTGGCTATATGCAGAATGCCCAATCGGTGAACGACCTTATGGATATTATAAACAGGATAATTGCCGACAGTAGCACCACCGTGGAGTCGGTTCAGATTGTGGGATTTACCTCTCCCGAAACTGCCGAACAGAACAGCACACAGCTTGGTTACCAGCGAGCATTGGCCCTGCGCGACCATATACGCAAGCATCACAATCTGCCCGACTCCATATTCGAGGTTGCCGATGGTGGCAAAAATTGGTCACTCATATACCGCGACATTGAAGCACTCGACCTACCCGGAGGCAGCGACCTTATAACAAACCTGAAAAACGAACCATCGACCACCAAACGCGAGATTATGTTGCGCACCTACGATAATGGTGCCGTGTACAACGAACTTGCAAGAGCTTCATTTGCCAAGCATCGGGGAGCAACCATCAACGCCATATATTACGAGAACAAGCCCGACAGTGCGGCTATTGCCATAAACAGCATTGTGAACGAATTGATTGATAACCCCTCGCCCGACTATGCACAGATTATGCACGAGCTTGCACAATACAAGGAGGATGCACGAGCCATAAACTTAAAGGGAGTCATCGACTATCGCCTGCACCATCTGCACGCTGCCGAGAAAGCATTTGAGAAGGCCGCGGCAATGGGCGACGAACAAGCGGCACTCAATCTTATGATTATCAGAAACGACAGCGAATAAACAAGCTGCTTTTTACCACACTTTGTACAAAAGCTGCACAAAAGACTTAAAATTGTGCAGCTTTTTGCAAATTTCTGCACATTCATTTGGCATTTGTGCAAAATTCGCACTACCTTTGTACATATTTAATTTAAAAATGTGTACAAAATGAAAAAAGTTATCTTTACACTTATCTGTGCCGTATGCTTCACAATGCCCTCGTTTGCACAGAGCATCAACAAGAACGGCGACGAAATTATTGGCGAATACCTCACCGACCGCGGTGGCAGCAAGAGCAAAGTGCGTGTGACAAAAGCCGAGAATGGCACATACACTGCACAGCTATTCTGGGTAGAAAATCCCCTTGACAAGAACGGAAAGAAACGTAAAGATGTTAATAACCCCGACAAGAGCCTGCGCAATGTGGATATTGACAAAGTGGTAATTGTTAAAGGTCTTAAATTCGATAAAGAAGAGGGCGAATGGAACGGTGCAAAAATTTACGACCCCTCAAAAGGTATCCGCGTGAACGTGGAGGCTGAATTTGTCAATGCAAAGAAACTTAAACTGTTCGGCAACATTTGGGGTATCGGTACCACAATCTATTGGACCAAATTGAACTGATTTTATTAAAGTAAGTTTTTAATTTTCAAGGCGGTGACCCATTTTACTTTTGGGTCACCGCCATTTATTTGGAGGTTGAATAGAAAAGTTGTTTTTAGGCCTGCGAAGCCCGAAAATCTTTTTCTTAATTTACATATACGCAAGGGAAGTACTCCTCGAAAAGAGCCTGTGCTGCATTCAGCTGTTCGGGAGTATTTTCCTTTACCCCTTCGAGTTCATATTTCCAGCCCATAGACTCATATTTATGCACGCCGAGAGTGTGATAAGGAAGAATCTCCACACGCTCAATCATTTTATACTTACCGAGTTCCTCGCCAAGCGCGCGAATATCCTCTTCGAATGCACTATACCCCTGCACAAGCACATAGCGCAACCAGAAAGGCTTGTTGTGTTCTTCGAGCCAACGTGCGGTGCGCAAAGTCTGTTCGTTGCCACGCCCCGTGAGAGTGCGGTGCCTTTCGGGGTTAAACTGCTTAACATCGAGCAGTACAATATCCACAAGACCGAAAAGTTCCTCAACATCCTTGTTCCAGATGCTGCCGTTTGTGTCGATGCACACGCTTATACCCTGCTCTTTCAGGCGTTTCACAAGAGGAATGAGGGCCGATGCCTGCACTGTGGGCTCTCCACCGCTGAACGTTACACCACCCTTCTTGCCGAAAAAGGGCTTCTCGTTCATTGCCAATCGCATAATCTCCTCGATAGAGGTTTCTGTGCTCTCGCCTGTGGCATCTATTGTATCGGGATTGGCGCAATATTTGCAACGGAAATTACAGCCTTGCAAAAAGATTACCAAACGAAGGCCGGGGCCGTCGAATGTACCCATCGACTCATAGGAATGTACCTTAATCATACTTTATATTCTCTTTTAAAGCCAACAGAGGCCGACCTTTACAGCCGGCCTCTGCCTCTCTTTGTTTATTTATCTGTAAAATTACATACGCTCGTGGAAAGAACGTGAAATTACCTCCAACTGATGCTCGCGGCTCAATTTAATGAAGTTCACTGCGTAACCCGATACACGGATTGTGAGCTGAGGATATTTCTCGGGGTGTTCCATTGCGTCGAGCAACATTTCGCGGTTGAGCACGTTCACGTTCAGGTGGTGAGCACCTTTGGTGAAGTAACCGTCCATCATTGTCACAAGATTCTCGATGCGTGTTTCTGTATCTACACCCAACGATTTTGGAATAATAGAGAAGGTGTTACTGATACCATCCTGCGAGTCGCGGTAACGCAATTTTGCAACCGAGCTTAATGATGCAACGGCACCCTTCTTGTCGCGACCGTGCATAGGGTTGGCACCGGGGGCAAAAGCAACGCCCTTGGCACGACCGTCGGGGGTTGCACCGGTCTTGCGACCATACATCACATTCGATGTAATTGTGAGCAGCGACAATGTAGCCTGCGCATTCTTGTAGATGGGGCGTTTTTTGAGTTCCTCGCTGAAAAAGTAAACGAGGTCGACACCGAGGTGGTCCACACGGTCGTCGTCGTTACCGAAACAGGGGAAGTCCTTCTCAATCTCAAAGCCCTCGGTAAGGCCGAGTTCATTGCGTTTAACGGTAACTTTACCATACTTGATGGCCGACAGAGAGTCGAGCACAATTGAGAGGCCGGCAACACCATAGGCGAGGTTAATCGCGGGATTAGTGTCGATGAATGCCATCTGCGACTTCTCGTAGTAGTATTTATCGTGCATATAGTGGATTATGTTCATTGCATCGTTGTATACACGTGCAATCTCCATAAGCACCTTCTTGTAGTTCGAGAGTACCTCCTCGTAGTTGAGAAGCTCACCCGAAAGAACGGGAATATCCTTTACGATGAGAGTTCCTGTATTCTCGCAACGGCCGCCGTTTATAGCAAGCAACAGTGCCTTTGCAAAGTTACAGCGTGCGCCGAAGAACTGTATCTGCTTACCGATAGCTTGGTAGGATACACAGCAGGCAATACCATAATCGTCGCAGTTACGAACCTCACGCATCAAAGTATCATTCTCATACTGAATCGACGAAGTGTCGATAGATACCTTTGCACAGAACTCCTTGAAGCCCTCGGGAAGTTCGGGGCTCCACAGCACCGTCATATTGGGCTCGGGCGAGGGACCGAGGTTGTAGAGTGTCTGCAAGAAACGGAACGAGGTCTTTGTTACCTTTGTGCGTCCATCGTTGAAACGGCCGCCGATAGCCTCGGTAATCCAAGTGGGATCGCCTGCAAATATATCGTTGTACGACTGCATACGCAAGTGGCGCACCATACGCAATTTAATTACAAATTGGTCGATGAGCTCCTGTGCAAATGTCTCGTCGATATTACCGTGGTCGAGGTCGTACTGAATGTATATATCGAGGAAAGTGGACACGTTACCAAGCGACATTGCAGCACCGTCGAGTTCCTTGACCGATGCAAGGTAGGCCATATAAACCCACTGCACGGCCTCCTGTGCTGTGGTAGCGGGGCGGCTGAGGTCGAGCCCGTAGTACTCGCCCATTATCTTCATTTCGTTAAGTGCCTTAATCTGCTCCGACACCTCTTCGCGCAAACGAATGGTAGCATCGGTCATAGGGCTTAACAGGCCTTTGAGGTCCTCTTTTTTAGCCTCAATCAAACGATCGAGGCCATAGAGTGCCAAACGACGGTAGTCACCGATTATACGGCCACGGGCATAATTATCGGGCAATCCTGTGAGGAAGCCCAATGAACGGTAGGTGCGAATCTCCTCGGTATATGCGTCGAACACTCCATCGTTGTGTGTCTTACGATAGTGAGTAAATATCTCTTTCACGCGGTCGTCAACCTCGGCGCCATTCTCGCGACAAGCCTTCTCAACCACTTTAATTCCACCAAAAGGCTTGATGGCACGTTTCAGCAGTTCATCGGTCTGCAAGCCCACGATAAGTTCATTTTCGCGGTCTATGTAACCGGCCTTGTGCGATGTTATTGTAGAGACTGTTGTGCAATCGAGTGAACGAACACCATTGTTGGCACGCTCCTCGGCAAGAGCCTCCAAACACTTGTCCCAAATTTTCTTGGTTCTCTCTGTGGGGCCTACAAGGAACGAAGCGTCACCTTCGTAAGGAGTGATATTCTCGTGTACAAAGTCGGCAACATTAATTTCCTTGTTCCACAAGCCTTCCTTAAACATTTTATTCAATTCCATATTAGTATTGTTTTAGTTAAACTCTCTCTAAATATCACAGCGGGCACCGCCCTTTTTATTATCGCAAAGTATATACAAACGAGCGAGATATATGAAACTTGTTTCAATATTTCACAGCGAGTGCAGTTTATGTTCGCGATTTACTGCAAAGATAGTGAATAATATTATTTCAACATCATAAAAAACAGACGAATATTCTATATTTTTGAATGATTACAATATTGTAACATTTTTAATTATTTTACTCTTTACAACCTTTTTATGCAAAATATCTACAAAAGGATAATGCTTAAAGAGGTACACAGCCGACAATAAAGATTATCGAATGAAACTTTAACAAAAAGATATTTGCAGCAGAATGAAGATTACCTTCTCCACAAATGCGGACAATCGGTGATTACAGCATCTGCCTCCTCCGTACAAAAGCCCGAAGGAGCACACAAAGTCCACACTTTCACCCCTTTGCCAGCCCTGCGCAATTTACGAGCGAAACGCGAGGGAAAAAAAGTGTGTTTGAAATTAAATGAAGATATAAAATGATACTTTTCGAGGGAGAAGCATCGCAACGAGCCATCATATATTATAGGCAGTAGCGGAATTTTGAACACAACAAGTTTTTCCAACGGAAAGGGCGCACCAAGCTCATTCAAGCGCATAAGCACCGCATCGCTGAACGACTGCACCGCAACCCATCCGGCAGCATCGGCCGCCAGAATCTCCTCAATGAGTTTCTCCTCCACACCCACGCCCCCTCTGTTTTTAATCTCCACAAGAAGGCCGCAACGTCCACGCACAAGGGAAAGAACCTGCGCAAGCGTGGGAACAGAATCGGCAACAGGAACACCATCGTGGCCCACAATCCTCAAAGCCTGCACCTGCCGCAAAGTCATTTCAGCAATCTCCCCACTGCCGTTTGTGGTAGCATCCACCGTAGCATCGTGGCACACCACCAACTGTCCATCTTTTGTAAGACGCACATCAATCTCCACCGCATCGGCACCGGCCATAATACCCGCCTCTATGCACCCCAAAGTATTCTCCACGCCAAGCGCAGCACCTCCCCTGTGGGCTATGACCGATGGCGGGGAGGCACACCACCCCACCGAAAAGGAGAAAAAGGCCAAGAACAGTGTTATAAATCTTATACCGGACATCGCTCATCTATTAGGAGCGACAAGATAGACAATTCAAGGGGAAAATACGGCAAACGGGAAGTTAAATAACAATAAATTACGCCTATAAGGGCAAAGATTCTCCTTAAACTTCGGCATTGACACTCTTGCGCAGTGAAAAATCGAAGCGCAGGCCACCTGATGGGCGATTGCACACAGTTATGGTACCGCCGTGGAACTGCACCACGTGCTTTACAATTGCAAGCCCAAGACCTGTACCGCCCTTCTTGCGTGAGCGGCCTTTGTCCACCCTGTAAAACCTCTCGAAAAGGCGGGGCAACTGCGACTCCTCCACACCCACTCCATCATCTTCGAAACGTATGCGGCACAGCTTCTCGCTGTTTTCCAACAACGATATATAGATATTTTTGCCGCCGGAATAGGACATTGCATTTTCCGTGAGATTGCTGAACACAGAGCATATTAGCGACATATTGCCCTCGATGGTCACAATACTGGGAAAATCGATATGCAGCTGCATACGCTCGCCCTCCGGCATTATTGCAAGTTCCTCCTTTATATCATTGAGCACCTCGTTCACAACAACCTTTTCACGCCCCACAACCTGGCTCCCGCCTTCGATGCGGGTAATGAGAGAAACTTCGTTGAGCAGCCGGCGGAGGCGGTCGTTGTTCACATAACAGCGTTCTATAAGTTCCTGACGCTTCTCGTCACTCAGTTTTATGCCCGAAAGCAAGGTTTCGAGGCACACCTGGATGGAGGCCACGGGGGTTTTCAGTTCGTGGTTTATGTTATTGGTAAGCTGCCGCTTTATACGCATCTTTTCCTGCTCTTCACGCAAAGCATTCTCGTGAGCCCTGTCCCTCTCCTCGGCAGTACGTTGCCACTGCGAGTATATGCGTATAATGTGGTTCGATATCGAACCGAGTTCATCATTGGGGAAGGGAGTGCTATCGACAAAAGACTCGCCCTTTTCGGCCTTTTCGGCAAACAGGTTAAGGCGTTCAATGGTCTTTCCAAGCCTTCGTGTGGCCAGATAGGCCATAACGCTCATTGCGACACTCACCGCAAGCATCACAAGCAGGCCGGTCCAGTCGACTGCAAGCATATTCTCCAACGATGCCGAATAGGGGATGGCGCAACGCACCACCACATTGTCGCCCTTTGTAGCCGAGTACAGATAGAGCCGCCCGTCGCTTGCCGATTGCCGTTTCAGTGTGTAGCCCGTTCCACTTTTCATAGCCGACGCAATTTCGGGACGGTCGCTGTGGTTGTCGAGCAGGTCGAACGGCAAGAGGTTGTCGTAAATTACTTTGCCCGAATTGGTTATTACAGATATGCGCAAGTCGTCGAAAGGCTGTTTGTGCGAGTTTATATAATCGTTAAATGCGACACCCTCCTCCACTATTTCGAGCAGAGAACGGTTATACAACTGCAACTGGGCCGCCAGGAAGTCTGATTTATACTGTTTCTCGCGCATATATTGGTAGCCCATAAAACAGACTACAATACTCCACGAGAAAAAGAGGAGCAAGAAGAACAGACGCCTGTGATAGGATAACTTAATCGCGGAAGCCATAACCAAAACCCGAACGGGTAACTATATATGAACCATAAACACCTATCTTGGAACGCAGACGGGTGATATTTACATCGATGGTACGATCGAGCACCACAACCTCATCGCTCCAAACCCGGCTCAATATCTGCTCGCGCGAGCATATCTTGCCACGATGTTTTATGAGGTAGGCCAGCAGTTCAAACTCTTTTCTTGCGAGCTTCACCTCCTCGCCATCGACCGTGCAACGCTTGAACTCCAAGTCGAGACACAAGCCATCGACCTCCAAACGGTTCGGCTTTTCGGCCGGCGCAACCACAATGCTCTTGTGTGAGGATGCACGGCGCAACACACTCTTAACCCTCGCAACCACATTACGGATTGTATAAGGCTTCATAATATAGTCATCGGCACCAATGTTAAGCCCCATAACCATATCATCCTCACTGTCGCGCGCCGTGCAGAAGATAATGGGTATTCCGGCCGTTTTAACATCGGCCTTCAACATCTTCGCCATCTTTATACCGCTTATCTCACCCATCATAATATCGAGCAGAATGAGCGAATAGTTGTTCAGGTCATATGTCAAGGCCTGTTCGGCACTGTATGCCACATCCACATCGTAACCCTCATTTTCGAGATTTATTTTAAGAACCTCGCACAAGGTCTCTTCGTCATCGACTATCAAAATACGTTCTGTCATACCTTATTTATATATCGGTCTACGCAAAAATAAACAGAATTGTCGAACATTGTAACGCCCGTTGCAATATTTAATAAAATTGTAACAAATTCCATATCTGTTTTTAATCGAAGCCCATCTTTTTTGAAATAATCTTGAAATGTTTTCCCGATACTTTTGCAGTGTCAAACTTAAAAAACAAAAAAGAATGAAAACAAAAGTAATTTTGGCAGGTCTTTTAGCCTGCATCGGTATCGGCGCACAGGCGCAGGATGTTAAAAACACGGAGCCGAAGGGCAAAGCGATTGTACAAGTGTTCGGGAATTTCCACACAGGTTTTGGAGCTGAGAACGACGACCGCGGCTTTGAATTGGAGAGAAGCTATCTGGGTTACGAGTACAACCTCGGCAAAGGACTTTCTGTCAAGGGAGTAATGGATGTCGGCAAGTCTTCCGATGTTGATGACTACCATCGTATTGCTTACGTTAAAAACGCAATGGTGCAGTGGAAGAATGGAAATCTTACATTAAATGGAGGTTTGATTTCGACCACACAATTCAACTTTCAGGAAAAGTTCTGGGGTTATCGTTACGTAATGAAGTCGTTTCAGGATGAATATAAATTCGGTAGCAGTGCCGATTTAGGTATCTCGGCAAGCTACAAATTTGCCAAATGGATTTCAGCCGATGCCATTATCGTCAATGGTGAGGGATATAAGAAAATCCAAAAGAACGATGGTTTGAATTACGGTTTAGGTGTTACTCTTACTCCCTTTAAAGGATTTCAAGTTCGTATGTACGGAGGTTTGAACGAGGGTGACGAGAAGGACAAGAAGGATATCACGAACTTTGCTTTCTTTGCCGGTTACAAACACGAGAAGTTCACCATCGGTGCAGAATACAACCACATGTGGAACGCTTCGTATAAAGATGGTGCCGACCAATATGGATATTCTATATTCACATCGGCAAAAGTCGCAAAATTCGCCGACATCTACGCCCGATTTGACGACCTCTATTCCAAGGACGACTGGAACATCGCAAAAGACGAACAAGCCGCTATTCTTGGCGCACAATTCAAAATAGGCAAGTACGTGAAGATTGCCCCCAATTTCCGAATGACTATGCCAAAAGCAGACGATGCAAAGAATAGTTACTCGGCATATATCAACTGCTATTTCGGATTATAACAAACATTTAATACATAAATATTATGAAAAAGTTTTTTAATTCAGCAATTACATTGGCCATAGCCTTTGCAATGGTGGCGTGTGGCAGCAATTCAATGAGCAACGACCGTGAACCACAAGAACTTTCGGGTGCAGGTGCAACATTCCCATTGCCATTCTACAATGTAGCCTTCGAGCAGTTCGGCCAGGTTAAAGGCGACCAAGTTGCCTACGGCGGCATAGGTTCAGGAGGAGGAGTACGCAACCTGCGTGACAAGATTGTCGATTTTGCCGGCAGCGACGCTTTCCTTTCAGACAAGGAGATGGCAGAGATGGCTCCCGTAGTACATATCCCCAGCTGTATGGGTGCTGTGGTTGTAGCATATAACCTCGACGGGGTTAAGGAGCTGAAACTGTCGGGTGAGATTATCGCAGATATCTTTGCAGGCAAAATCAAGATGTGGAATGACAAACGCCTGGCAGAATTGAACCCCGATGCAGAACTTCCGTCAGAGGCTATTATTCCGGTATTCCGCTCCGATGGTTCAGGCACAACATTCGTATTCACCGACTACCTCACAAAAGTAAGCCCTATGTGGGCATCGGAATATGGTATGGGCAAATCGGTTAATTTCCCCTCGGGACAGGCTGCCAAAGGCAACCCCGGTGTAGCAGGTGTCATTAAGCAGACAAAGAACACCATCGGCTACATAGGCTCCGAGTACGCATTTGCACAAAAGATACCTTATGCGCATATCAAGAATTCTAGAGGAGAGTTCGTATTGCCTACATCTACAAGCATCTCGGCTGCCGCATCGGGCGAAATTCCCGCCGACACCCGCTGCTCAATTACAAACGCCGATGCTGCCGGTGCATACCCCATCTCAACATTTACCTGGATGATTATCTACAAGGAGCAGAACTATTCAGGCCGTACAAGAGAGCAGGCTGTTGCGACACTCGACCTTATTAAATATATTCTCTCCGATGAGGCGCAAAACGTTACAACAGAAGTACACTACGCCCCACTGCCAAGCAAAGCCAAAGAGCAGAGTATAAAGAATTTGAAAACCGTCACTTATAACGGAGCCCCAATACTGCAATAATAGAACGCAATGAACGATAAACTATACAAAATCCTTTTGTTCGCTGCAACATTTATAATGCCGATAGTGTGCGGGGGCGTTGTTTACGCCCTCGTTACTGACGCATACGAGGCATTTGAACACTTTGGATTCTTTAAGTTTCTTACCTCCTCGGAGTGGAGCTATACCGAGGGTGCAGAACAATACGGCGCGTTGCCATTCATCACAGGAACGCTGATGACAACACTGCTGGCTCTTATTTTCTGCATCCCCTTCTCATTGCCTGTGGCACTGTTCGTGGGAGAGTATTTCAAGGGAACACGCATTGCCGAAATATTGAGTACCGTAACAGACCTTTTGGCAGGCATTCCCTCAATCATATATGGTTTGTGGGGTTTCTACACTTTGCGCCCGCTGATTATAGCCCTCGACCTTTCGCCACAAGGTTCAAGCATTCTTACAGCCTCGCTGGTGCTGGCCATTATGATTGTTCCATACGCAGCCTCGCTGAGTGCCGAGTTCATAAAGATGGTACCCAACGATTTGAAGGAGAGCGCATATAGCCTGGGAGCGACTCGCGCCGAGGTCATTCGCAAGGTGATGTTTCCTGTTGCCGGTTCGGGTATCTTCTCCTCATATATTCTGGCTATTGGCCGCGCATTGGGCGAAACAATGACAGTAACGATGCTCATTGGCAATACCAATAACATTCCCGATTCAATAACCTCTACCGGAAACTCAATGGCATCTATCATAGCCAACCAGTTCGGCGAAGCCGACGATTTAAGGCTCTCTTCACTGATAGCCATAGGATTGATACTGTTCCTTATTACGGCACTTATCAATCTGATAGGCAAAATAATGATTAAACGCGCAAGAATATCATAATTATGGATAAATCAAAAACTAAAATTCGTTTGGCAAAAGACAAAGCGATGCTGTGGGCTGTATGTTTGTTGGCAGCCCTCACGGCAGTTCCTCTGTTTGCCATTTTGGGCGAGGTGTTTCTGCGTGGCTATGACCAGCTTTCGTGGTCGTTCTTTACCGAACCCACACCAACAGCATACAAGGCAATGAAAGCAATTGAGGCCGGCGAGCCAATCCCCGGCGGTATTGCAAACGGCATTGTGGGAACAATGCTTATGCTTGGTATGGCTATTGTTGCAGCTGTTCCGACAGGTATCCTGTGCGGTGCATTTTTGGCAGAGAACCCCAAAAGCCGATTTGCTCAAACGGTAAGTTACCTTACCGACCTGCTGCAAGGAACACCATCGGTAATAATTGGCATTGTAACCTATATATGGGTTGTCGTTCCAATGAAAGGCTATTCGGCCATTGCCGGCAGTGTGGCACTCTTCGTTATGATGTTGCCGTTGATTATACGTTCAACAGAAGAGACCTTGAAAATTCTGCCGGCCTCGCTTAAAGAGGCAGGCCTGGCACTTGGAGGCAACCGTGCACGTGTAATGCTGAAAGTGCAGCTCCCGGCAGCTTTCGGAGGTATTTTCACCGGCGTTCTGCTTGCAATCTCGCGTGTAATTGGCGAAACAGCCCCACTTATGTTCACCGCACTCGGCTGCTCGTTCATCCGTTTTGCGATTGACAAGCCAATATCGGCTGTGCCCCTTCTTATATGGGAATTCTTCAACGACCCCAACCTCCAAGAGCTCATTTGGGGCGCATCACTCTTCTTGTTATTATTTGTTCTTACATTGAATCTTACAGCTAAATATCTTGCAAAGAGATGGAATCAGTAACACCTATACTTGAATTTAACAAGACTTGCGTGTCATACACCAAGCAGACAATGGCAGTGAAATATGTATCGGCAGCCATAGACAGAAATACTATAACCGCCATAATGGGACCTTCGGGTTGCGGCAAAAGTACGCTGTTGCGCGCCGTAAACCTAATGCACAACCTATATCCCAATATCCGTGTCGATGGCGAAATTCTGTTGAACGGCGAAAACATCCTCTCGATGGAACCCATTGATGTGCGCCGCCGCGTGGGTATGGTCTTTCAGCGCCCTGCACCATTCCCCACAATGAGCATCTACGAAAATGTGCTTTCGGGCTATGCGCTCAATGGCATCCGCTTATCGAAAAGCGAAAAAGACGAAACCGTTGAACGCTGTTTAAAGAGCGTTGCCCTGTGGGAAGAGGTAAAGGACGTGCTTAACAAAAAGGGTACATTCCTGTCGGGCGGGCAACAGCAGCGTTTATGTATTGCCCGTGCCTTGGCAATGAAACCCGACGTGTTGCTCATGGACGAGCCGACATCGGCACTCGACCCCATAGCAACAGCCCATATCGAAGAACTTATGCAGGAACTGAAAAAAGAGGTAACCATCCTCATCGTCACTCACAATATGGGACAAGCAATGCGAATATCATCAAAATCAATGTTTATGTACTTGGGCGAACTGGTGGAATATGGCGATACCGCCACAATGTTCTCCAACCCATCGGACGAGCGCACCAAAGCCTACCTTACCGGCAGAATGGGTTAAGAAGAAACTTGATACGCAGACAAAAAAAGCAGGATGATGTCACTCTAAATACAAAGGCTGCATCCTGCTTTTTTCCACCCTGCCCTTTTTGCAAAAACAGTTCACTAGCCATCGAAGATTTAAAGAGCCCCGCTTTGTGAGCAAGCTCCCTATCGACTTGGTCGGGATTGACTTCGCATTGCTTGTCCATCCCTTTCAAGGACTCCTGAGCAAGAAACAAGAACGCTTTCGCGTTTTCCTTGTTTTGTTTTACACCCGCTTTGTGAGCAAGCTCCCTATCAACTTGGTCGGGATTGACTTCGCGTTGCTTCGTCCATCCCTTTCAAAGACTCCTGAGCAAGAAACAAGAACGCTTTCGCGTTTTCCTTGTTTTGTTTTACACCCCCTTTGTGAGCAAGCTCCCTATCGGGTGTAAAACAAAACAAGAGAACTTTTCAGTCCTCTTGTTTCTTGCGGAGAGGGAGGCTCCAGAACTTACGAAATCATAGAAAATCATAAAATTTCAATTCGTTGTAAATTAAGCGTTTATAAATTTGTTAAATTCATTGAAGTTCATAGAGTGCATTTTGATATATGAAAAATTGGGTGTAATTTTGGGTGTAACTTTTTAACGCATCCAATTTATGAACATTAAAAGAAACATCATTTTTGCCTTGGAGAGCCGTAAGAAAAACGGTGTTCCCGTCATTGAGAACGTCCCCATCCGAATGAGAGTTATTTTTGCGAGCCATCGTATCGAGTTTACGACAGGCTATCGCATTGATGCTGCTAAATGGGATGCAGACAAACAACGAGTGAAGAACGGCTGCACAAATAAACTCAAGCAGAGTGCATCGGATATCAATACCGACCTGCTTCGTTACTATACCATAATGCAGGAGGTATTCAAGGAGTATGAGGTAAAGGATATTATGCCTACTCCGCAAGAAATCAAAGATTCGTTTAACAACAAAGTAAACCCAACCGAGGAAGCACAGGAAGAGCAGAAAGGTTTCTGGGAGATATTCAATGAGTTTGTTTCCGAGTGTGGCAAGCAGAATAATTGGACTGATTCAACATACGAAAAGTTTGCAGCCGTTAAGAATCATATCAAGGAGTTCAAGGCAGAGCCTACATTTACCTGCTTTGATGAAGAGGGGTTGAATAACTATGTTGATTTTCTCCGCAAAACAAAGGATATGCGTAATAGCACCATCGGCAAGCAATTGGGATTTCTCAAATGGTTTATCCGTTGGGCTTTCAAGAAAGGCTATCATCAGAATATCGCATACGACACTTTCAAACCCAAATTGAAGAATACTCCGAAGAAAGTAATCTTCCTCACTTGGGATGAACTGAATAAGTTAAAGGCTTGCGATATTCCACAGAACAAGCAGTATCTCGAAAGAGTTCGTGATGTATTCCTGTTTTGTTGCTTTACTGGATTGAGGTATTCCGATGTCTATAATCTTCGCACAAGTGATGTTAAGGCTGATCACATAGAGATTACCACCGTCAAGACTGCCGATAGCTTGGTTATTGAGTTGAATAACCATAGCAAGGCAATCCTCGAAAAGTACAAAGATGTACATTTTGAGGGGAACAAGGTGCTGCCCGTTATCAGCAATCAGAAGATGAACGATTATCTGAAAGAGTTGGGCGAGTTGGCAGAGATAAATGAGCCAATAAGAGAGACCTATTACAAGGGTAATCAACGCATTGATGAGGTTACACCTAAATATGCACTACTTGGCACACACGCAGGGCGACGCACATTTATCTGTAATGCCTTGGCCCTCGGTATTCCTGCACAGGTGGTAATGAAATGGACGGGACACAGCGATTACAAAGCGATGAAACCTTACATTGATATAGCCGATGATATTAAGGCTAATGCGATGAGTAGATTTAATCAATTGTAAGCCAAACATTTTATTCATCCTGAATGCAATTTTTCAGCCGATTGTGAATTATATTTGTACCGAACAGACAATAATAGAAAGCCTATGACCCAAATAACAGACTTCATACCGCAGTATCAAGAGGTAAATGTTATCTTCTCTCGTTTTCTTGAATCCGAAAAGTTCGGCTTTGAGGAGCAGAAAAACATTACCCACTTCTATAACCGATATAAGGATGTAAAACTCTTTGAGAAGATGATCTTCGATATTATCTTCTCAAAGGATAGCCGTAGGGAGAAGATGCTACTATCAAGCATCAAGTTTGAGATTGACCGCAATATCACCATATACGAAACAGGCAGACGCTACTTCGATGAAATTGAGATGGAGAATGTCAATGACGATGCAGCCGTTAAGTATCTGGAAGAGATAGAAACACAAGTGCGAGTAACCAATCAATGTGGAGCAGAGTTCTTGGAGGTTGCTGCTTTATGGGAGAACTGCTTTAATCTTCACGGCATAGACCACGATGCGTGGGAAAAGTATGATTCTCTTTTGGAAAAGCATCATACAGAAATAGAGAAACTGAACGAGTTGTACCGCAAACATAAGGCGGTAATGGAGGAGGCGAAAGAGTATGAGGAGAATATGTTCAGACCAATCTGTGAGCTGAGCAAAATATTCCACTCCATTATTCAGAAGTATATGCCCATAGAGGGCGAGCAACCGCAATCAACAAATGATGCAGCAACGCCCTATTTTGATATGGCTCTTGTTTCGGCTATATATGGCGTATGCAACGGTGAACAGTTTGAGGATATTCCCGAATTGGAGTTCTACAACAACCTAAATCTGCTTTCCACTTCGGACAGATTGAGAATCCGACCAAAAGAGAAGGCGAGGGTGTGCTACCTTGTTTATCTGTTGAGTGAACGCCTACCCAAGACCACACGCGAGAGCTGGCGTAGTGCTATGCTCGAAACATTGGGTATAGATGCTGCCTATTATAAGTCAAAATACAAGGAGCCAGAATCGGATTTCCCGAGCGACAGCAACCAGCGATTTGCCAAAGAAATGGGCGAAATATTCAAATAAAAGCTCATAGCGTTTGATATTCCACGATACGACCACTTTAACCACCGAAGTAATTTTCGGTGGTTTTTTATTACCCGCTGATTTTCAACGGTATATTGTGATATTCTATTTTCGTTTACCACATCCTTACCACTCATAGCCAAGCCTAATTTTGCAGTGTTCGAACAAGATAACAGCCTCTGCGCAGGGCTACATTGTTAAACGCAAAATTAGATAAAAATGAATATCAACGAATTATTGCTTAAACCCGTTTGGCAGATGACAGGCGAAGAGTTTCTGCACTTGCATCGCCACGCATCACAAGGCGAAGAGGTAAAGCAGCAACCAGCCTCCGATCAACCGAAACGCTATGTATATGGCATACTCGGTATATCGAGGCTCTTTGGTTGCAGCTTGCCTACTGCCAACCGTATAAAGAAAAGCGGTAAGATAGATAAAGCTATCACACAGATTGGTCGTAAAATAATTGTCGATGCCGAACTTGCCCTTGAACTTGCAGGGCGTAAGACGGGAGGACGCAGATAACCGCAGAGCTATGGAGAACTATAAATCAACCGTGCCAAAACCTCCGATGGCAGATGAAGAGTTTGCTGCTATCTGGCGAAGTGTTCATCTGAAAGTTACCGACACATACGATACCCCACCCGAAATACTTTGGGTGAATGGCTCTACCATAGGCACATTGGGTAATTTTAGTGCATCGACAGGCAAAGCCAAGAGCAAAAAGACTTTCAATATCTCGGCTATCGTGGCTGCAGCATTACGAAATAGTGAGGTGTTGCAATACTCGGCATATCTGCCACAGGAGAAACGCAAGATTCTCTATGTTGATACCGAGCAGAGCTTCTACCATTGCCATAAGGTGCTCAAACGCATAATGCGGTTGGCAGGGTGCGACATTGAGCAGAACAGCAAGGATTTCCTTTTCATTGTTCTGCGTGAGCATACTCCCGAAAGACGTAGAGAGATTATTGGCGAAACCTTGCGAAGAGTCAAGGGTATCGGCCTTGTGATTATTGACGGCATCAGGGATTTGATGTATGATATAAACTCCCCAAGCGAATCGGCAGAGATTATCAACCTGTTGATGCGTTGGTCGAGCGAGTATAATCTACATATCCATACGGTGCTACACCTGAATAAAGGCGATGACAACACCCGAGGGCATATAGGAACAGAACTCAATAATAAGGCAGAAACGGTGCTGCAAGTAACCAAGAGTACGCAGGATGCCAATATCAGTGAGGTAAAGGCTATGCACATTCGTGATAGGGATTTCTCTCCGTTTGCTTTCCGTATTAATGACGATGCACTGCCCGAAATGGTCAGGGATTACACCTTTGACCAGCCACGCAAAGATCGCACATTCCCATTGAATGAACTTAGCGAGCAGGAGCACCGCCAAGCATTGGAGACTGCTTTCGGTAACAATGTGATACATGGCTACCCGAATATCATCGCAGCACTGAAAACGGGCTATGCAAGTATCGGTTATGAACGAGGTCGCAATAAGCTTGTGGATTTGAGAAAATTCCTCGAAAATAAACGGATGATAATCCCAGATGGCAAAGGGTGGCGATACAATCCCTACTTCGTATTCTAATGTAGGTTTAGTTTAGTTCGGGTGTATATGATTCGTACTGAATAAACCTAAATGGTAAAATTTGAAGCCGATTGAGTGACGGCAGTCCATCACTCAATCGGCATATCAACCAATCAATTAACTTATAAAAACGAAACAATATGAATATCAACGAAATAAAGAGAATCAAGTTGGCAGACTATCTGCAAAGTTTGGGTTATACACCTGTTAAGCAACAAGGCAGGAGCCTATGGTATAAATCACCGCTGAGAAACGAAACCGATGCTTCGTTTAAGGTAAACACCGAGTTAAATCAATGGTACGACTTCGGTATCGGCAAGGGTGGCAACATCATCGCATTGGCAGCGGAACTCTACCATAGCGAGAATGTAGCCTATCTGTTGGAACGCATAGCGGAGCGAACACCCTACATTCGCCCGGCATCCTTTTCTTTTGGCGAGCAACAAACCTCTAATCATAGTTTCGAGGACATAAAGGTTGGCAAGTTATCTTCTCCAGCCCTTATCGACTATCTACGAGGGCGAGGCATAAACATCGAACTCGCCAAAAGAGAGTGTATGGAGTTGAGATACGAGTATGAGGGTAAAACCTACTTCGTTGTCGGCTTTCCGAATATCTCTGGTGGCTATGAACTCCGCAACCGCTACTTAAAAGGCTGTCTTGCTCCCAAAGATATTACCCATATCCGACAGCAGGGCGAGCAGCGAGATGTGTGTTACCTCTTCGAGGGCTTTATGGATTATCTCTCGTTCCTTACAATCCGAGTGAACAATAATCCCGAAGAGCCACGCACCAATGAGCAGGATTATATGGTGCTGAACTCCGTTGCCAACCTCTCAAAAGCGGAGCAACTGCTACGCACATACTCCCGAATAGGTAGTTTTCTTGACAACGATCAAGCAGGGCAGAGAGCGTATGAGAATCTGAAAAAGATGTTCGGAAACAAGCTCCAAGATATGTCGCATCACTACGCAGGACACAAGGATTTGAACGACTATCTATGCCATCGAAACCAAGCAAAACAAGCAGAGAAAAAGTCGCAAGTCCAATCCGCAAGACGGATGCCACAACCGCAGCCGAAGAAGAAAAGAGGCTTCAGGTTATAGCCCACTATAACTACACGCTTCGCTTAAAGTAGTTGTGGGCTCTACCGAGGGTGCAGAGTGACCTCTCTGCACTCCGCTTATGGGCTTCGCCCCTAAGAACCCCGACAACGGAAGCAAGTGACCAAATGACCAACAGACATTAGTGCAACCAATAAAATCAGAATAACAATGGCAGTAAAAAGCAGCATACATATCAAGCCTTGCAACATATCATCGAGTGAGGCGCATAACCTCAGAACTCCCGAATATATGCGTAACATCGGAGAGTCGAAAATCTACCTCATACCCCAACTTGTTGCCGACAATGAGTATTGGATAAATCCACGCCTCGGCGACTATGACTTACAGACGCATTACGACAACATCAAGCAGATGGTAAAGGCAAAGACAGGACGAGCGATGCAGGAGAAAGAGCGAGAACGCAAAACCAAGAGTGGGAAGATTATCAAGGTGGCAGGATGCTCACCCATTCGTGAGGGCGTGATGCTCATCAAGCCCGACACTACATTGGTGGATGTTCGCAGATTTGGCGAGGAGTGCCAACAGCGTTGGGGTATCACACCGCTGCAGATATTCCTTCATAAAGACGAAGGGCATTGGCTCGGTGGAGAGCCAGCCTCTGACGATAAGGAGAGTTTTCAGATTGATGGTCGTTGGTTTAAACCCAACTACCACGCACATATCGTATTTGATTGGATGGACCACGATACGGGCAAAAGTCGAAAGCTCAACGATGACGATATGATGCAGATGCAGACATTGGCATCCGAGATTCTATCAATGGAGCGAGGACAATTCAAAACCGTTACGGGCAAGGAGCATTTGGAACGAAACGACTTTATCATTGAGAAGCAGCGTGCAGAGCTTGAACGCATCGAGGCTGAGCGGCAACACAAGGCACACCAGATAGATCTTGCTGAGCAAGAACTCAAACAGGTTAAATCGGAGATCCGCACCGACAAACTCAAAAGCGTGGCTACCGATGCTGCCACAGCGCTTGCAAGCGGAGTCAGTTCTCTTTTTGGCAGCGGTAAGATGAAATCGTTGGAATGTAAGAACGAGGATTTACGGGACGAGATAGCAATCCGAGATGAGACCATCGAGCAACTGCAATCCAATATCAAGCAAATGCAGGTAGAACATAGTAGGGCAATGATGAATAAGGATAACGAGCATCGCAAGGCTCTTGAAGCAAAAGAGGCAGAGCATAAGGAGGAGACCAACACCCTTAATTCGATAATCAATACTGCTCATCGTTGGTATCCCGATTTTGCCAATCTCCTTAGATTGGAACGCCTCGCCAAGCAAATCGGTCTTTCGGCTATGGAATTTGCCGAGCTGTTTAAGGGTAGGATTGTGAGCTTTACAGGGCGACTATTCTCCTCGGAGCATAACCGATGGTTTGCTACGGATAATACTCCTCTGCAAATTCTGCGAGATAACGACAAGCGGCTAACCTTAACCGCAAATCGAATACCCCTCAGCCAATGGTTCTGCGAGCAATACGACAAACTCCGACAATCAATCCGTCAGCCTATTCAGCCGAAGAAAAGCAGGGGAATGAAACTTTAAACAACAATGGCGACTACTTGTGCGGTCGCCATTGTTTATCTTATAAATTCATATCTATGAGGTACCCTTTCTGCCTTTAGATATTCTATATTATGAATCTTTACAGCGTTACCGTATAATAGAATTATATTTTTGGCCTTCAATCCTAATAATCTATCTTGATTGTAAATAAAATTTCCAAATGGCTGAGATGTTTCATGCTCCGGATGCGATACACAGAAATATACACGATACAGGTTATCATCAAAATAATGCTTCTCATTGTATAAAAAATCATAACATTCTTCCAACTCATATAACGCATTTTGCATATTTGTTGGGATGTTATTTTCTTTACAATATTTTAGTTCCAAAAGCATAATCCAACGACGTCCTTCTTCTCTATTGGCTTTAAAGATACACTCACATTGTTTGACAGGTTCCCCAAAACGATTAGTTACAAGTTCTTGGTTTTCCTCGACATTAATAGCCTTATACGAAACATGATTAGGATTAAGCATACAAAAAGCTCCCAATCTGTCGTCTGGTTCTTCTAAAAACATTACTCCATTAGACGGCAGGGACTCTTCTGGATGCTTTTTGTGATATTCAGTAAAATCAACAACAAGCAAATTATTTGTAATATTGTTAATATTCATAGAAATTTATCATATCGTTGAAATCTTTCATAATGATACCCATTGTCTCATCGAAATAGTTTTTACGTATTAAATGTTTTGAATCTTGGATGGTAACATTACCTTCATCTATTCCTATAAGTTGGCCATTTTCTATTTGCCATACTGAAACTAGTTCAGGGTTGTATGCAGCATCAAGACATGATATCTCATCTTTTATTTCATCGATTAAAGAATCTTTTACATAATATGCTAACATAGCATTATTTATAGCATATAAAATGTATGGACTATGTGTAGCTATAAATACACTGTCTTGATGAATTTTACTATTTATCAAAAGTTCATAAACCAACTTGACTTGTGTTTTAGGAAATAGATTCTGTTCAGGTTCCTCCAAATATATGTCGGAACGCCAAGTCTTGGTATACGACTCGTAAAGTTCTTTACATTCTTTATACTCTTTAGATGTTCTGAAAGCTCTCTTTCCCATCCCTATTTTACCGATATACGGAGTATTCGTTTCTATAAACTTTTTTAAACCAATTTTATACTTTTTATCATAAATATGGTTTAATATCTCTTCATTTTCCGTTTCAGTAGATATTTTCCCATACTGCCCATCTAAATATTGATTTTCAAATAGGAATCCTAAATAAACTAACATAGGGATAGCCGATTGAATACCACTAGAGCCATTGGTGAATTGTAGCAGTTTCCCATTCTCAAGTTCAATAAAGTCTTGGTTGGATTTATCATCAAAATAATATTTTACACCTAACCCAAGCACCTCTAATTTGTGCTCTTTGTTATAGAATGTTCTGGTTAACATCCAATCACTTATAAAGTTACGAATGTTGTTATGTTTCATTGAGACTTCCATCCAATTAGGGATAGTTGCTATTACATTGCGTTCGGCAGGAATATATGAAACCCTTGTTCTTTTATATTTCCAATGACCAGATTTATTCCAGCCCCATGTAAACGCGTTATCATCTTTATCGTATTCATATTGAAACCAAAGGTGATCTGTTTCATACCTAAACTTTGCGCCACGGCCTTTTTCAAAGAAACCTTGTAGTTTATGAAAAACTATCAAGTTTTCTTCCATATATTTAGAGTCAGAGAAACCATTTTTTCCCTGTTCAAGTTGGATACGTTTTTCAGCCCATGCACAAAAACAAGCAATTTTCAAAACGCAACTTTTTCCTGCACTTTGAGGTCCGATAATGACATTAACACGCTTGAGATCTAGATCAACGTGTTCAATAGGACCAATATTTTCAATAGTCAATTTTTTCATCTCTAAACTTGTCTTATATATGTGCTACAGTTACTAAACGTAATATACCTTTTTATTTTGCCATAAAATTACTCTTTCCTCCCTAAAAACACAAGTATACATAATCGGAAATAAAGAATTCAAACACAATTTTACAAATATAAAACCTTCTGAACTAAAGCATTATAATTAACAACATATCCTTTCTAAAATCTAATGCCAATAATTATTCGCTATTAGAGTGGTAATATAGGCCTCGCAATTACCATTGGCTACCATTAAATTGCATTCGCCATTGTAATCTATTCTTCTTTAGTATCTTCAGCAGATTTCGCATTATTAGTATTAGCTTGCTGCTGATTCATCATAATCATATTTTGCACCACATTTGCCAAATTATGTTGGGCTCTAATATTTGTAAAAGATTCATAGTCATAGAAAAGATAATTATCCCACAAACCTATTTCTATTTCTCTAATCAAATCTTTAATCTTCTTAGAATCTGCCTGTCCATTTTGAGAGAAATAGTCGGTATTGGCCAATTGTGTTCTTAGTACCAATATTGTCTGAAACTCCCCAGGTGTAAACTGCTTATGCCAGTCTATTGGATTAATAATTGTATCAGGTTTTTCTTTTTCAATATAACTTTTTGCATGCACCTCCTCAACATATTTCTTACCAACATTTCTCACTGCGTTAAGTCGTAAGTTTGAAGTAAAATATGATTCAATATCTGTAAAGAAATGATTATCACAATTACCCTTGTTGATTTGCACTATCATCGTATTGATTTCATCCTTGTCTATTACAATGTCTTTGAATCTTATATTTTTAATATCAAAAGCATCCTTTGTCGGTGTCTCGAATGGTATACCAAGTTTATGTAAGGCTACAACGACTGCTCTTTTC
>JAZRAC010000012.1:0-52320 GCA_045634365.1 Bacteroidaceae bacterium
GTAAGCAAAATATTATCAGTCTAATAAAAAACTTACTCTAAAATCCTCGGTGTTATTTTCGGCTATTCTCACAATCGGCAAAAATTTTTACGTTCTTTGTCGCGCAAAGAACCAAACGCTCGGCACACGAGTACGTTCAAGACGCTCACGCCTCGGCTCGCGAATTGCTGCGCAATATCCCTCGTTCGTTCCTCGCTTGGCATTAAAGGCTATTCGTCGAAGTTAAGGGGCTCCGGAAGTGTGCGGTATTGCGTTGTATGAAAATTAACGGCATACCGCACTATCTCCTCGCCTGTTTCCTTAACTTCGACGGCCTTTAATTCTTTCTCTTACGGTGCCGGTTATTTTTTAGAATTACCACTGCTGATATACTACACAATAATTAAAGATTTATTGGTCCACACCTTTTTGCTATTGAGCCCGATAAAGAGGGAATACTTGTGGCAAGGTGAGCCGTAATTCCTATATTGACATATAAAAATCATTAAACCCCGAAGCAAACACTTCGGGGTTTAATGATTTTTATATGAGTTACCTTATTTAGAAGAACTTGTATCTGTTGTCCTCTATTTCGGCATCCTGTACAAGGGTGTTAAGGAAACGGCCCGATTCGCGCTCGCCTTGGGCTTTCATCTTCTCCTCTTCTATCTTGGAGTTGAATTCTGCGCCTTTGGCATTCTTCGCAATGAGTTTTATAACATATACTCCGTTGTTTCCTTTTATGGGTGCGCTTACATCGCCAATGTTCATTTGTGTTACAGCTGCGTTTATTGCAGGTTCGGTGGCGGCAGTGGCGCTAATGTATGAGGGTGCGCTGAAACTGATGCGTTTTGTTTCGCAGGTTTTTACGTTGGCGTCTTTTTTAAGCTCTTCGAAACTTTTGCCTTTGATATCTTTTATGATTTTCTCGGCTTTGTTCTCGTTTGTTGCTTCGTGTGTGAGCATAGGTTTCAAGATGTCAATATCGGTGTAGCCTTTTTCGTTAATGCTTGAAAGGCCGGCTACCAACAAGTAGTCGTTCTCGCCACACTCGTAGAGGGGGGATACTTCGTCTTCATTGGCACTGAATATCCATCTGATGGCATCGCGTGTGCCGGCGAGGTTGGCCACTTTGTGTGTAGCGGTTGTGATGCGGTTCTGTGTCATTACGCGGTAGCCATACTCCTCGGCATATTTTTCGAGGTCGGCGGTGCTTTTGCAACTTGCTACATATTGGCTGAATTTGTTGTAGGCGTTGTTGTATGTTTCGCTGCTGAATTCGGCTGTACGTTTGATTACGATTGCGTTGTATTTCTCTATGGGGTTCTTGCTATTCAATACCTGAACGATGAATTTGGTGGGTGTGTCGTTGAGGCTTACAAGGGTGTATATGCCTTTCTTGGCGTTGAGAATGGTGTTGAGCAATGTTGCGTCGTTGCCGGTGATGGGCGCGCCTTCGTATTGTGCCGAGGTGAGCCATATTGAATCGCTATTCTCTTGGCCATATTTCTTTGCAATTTCTTTGTAGTTGGCTCCGCCTTTTAATGCCTGCATAATGCTGTCGGCGAGGGTTGCGCTTTCTTCGGCTGTGGCTCTTGCAACAGCAAGTATACGGTATTGTATAGAGTCGGCTACGGTGCTCTTGGAGATTGTCTTAAACGTGGTGTATGAGTCGTCCGACTGGTTATAGAAGGGGCCTACTACTGTGTTTACAGCTTCACCTTCGATGCGTGTCTGTACCTCCTCGGGGTATGCGCTTTTTTGCCAAGCAAGTTCTGAATATGCTACCTCGCTACCCGAAAGGCGTGCGATGGTTGCGTAATCCTCGTTACCGGCTTTGAGTGAGTCGGCCCACTCGGTAATTTCGGCGTTTAGGGCTTCGCGGTCTTTGTTGTCGGGGGTTATGTGGAAAGAAACGTATTTGATGTTACGCTCTTCGGCGGGTATCTTGTAGATTTCTTTCTTTTGGTTGTAGAGCTCCTTTATGTCCGATTCGGTGGCTGTGCAATCTTCGTCCTTAATGGCTGCATAGGGGTAGGCTGCAACTTCAATGTCGTATGTTGAGTTGTTTATTTCGAAATTGCTTTTTGCTACGATGGGGTTACCGATGAATGAATTTTGAATGAGGGCTTGATACTTGTTGATTAAGATGTTCTGCATCAAAGTCTTTTCGATGAACTTCCAGTAGTCGTATGCGGGCTTGTATTGCTCTACAAACTGCATATTGTCTTTGTTAAGGTCGTATTGTGCAAGGAAGTTGTTGAGGATGTCCTTGTCGAACTGTCCTTGTTGGTTGCGGAAGGGGGTCTGCATAAGGATGGGGTTGTTGCCGGCCTCGATAACTGCCTGCAATTCTGCTACTGTTGCTGTGAGGCCGATTTTCTCGGCTTCTGCTGCGATGAGCTTGTTGTAGATGTAGGTGTTCCACACCTCGTCTTTTATTTGATTGTATTCATCTTCGCTGGGGCTGTTTACGCCTCTTGCAAATTTGAATACATTGGTGTACTCTTCGTACAATTTCTGGAATTCCATTGCCGATAGTTCTTCACCGTTTACACTGCCTACTGCTTGGTTGGCTGTGTTTGATTGGAATAATCTCCAAGCATCGCCCGCGATGAACGCAAACAATGCCAAGCCCACAAAGATAACCAAGAGTGGGCCCATGTTACGTAGTTTTTGTAATGTTGCCATAATTTATTTTAAATTTATATTATTCTTCTGTTATACCATTTTCGGGCATTGGTCGCAAAGTTACAAAATCGCTTTTAAAATATGATGATTTTATGCAAAAAAGTTGCGTCTCCTTTTGATTTTATTTCAAAAAAAACGCAACTTTCTTTGTGGAATTTTAAAGAGGTCTTTTTACTCTACTATTTTTAGTTTTATCAGTTCTATTTTTGTACTGCGTTTTTTTATTATTTGTATTTGGAATTTTCCTATCTTGATTGTTTCGTTGAGTTGTGGGAAACGTTGATGGTGCGATAGGATGAAGCCTCCGATTGTCTGGTATTCTTCCGATTCGGGAAGGTCGAGGGCAAATTGCTCGTTTACTCGCTCAATGTCGAGGCGGCCCGATAGAATGTACTCGCCGTTGGCTTGTTGCTTGGCTACGAGGTTGGTGTTGTCGTGCTCGTCTTCAATTTCACCAAAAATCTGCTCTACAAGGTCTTCGAGGGAGATTATACCCGATGTTCCGCCAAATTCGTCAACAACCACTGCGAGTGATTTTTTCTGTTGCATAAGTGTGCGCATCAGCTTGGGTGCCGAGAGCGTTTCGGGAACTATGGGCATTTTGCATATTTTCTGCTGCCAACGTGCGGGGGTGCGGAATAGCTCGGAGGAGTGTATGTAGCCGATGATGTTGTCGATATTTTCTTTGAATATGACTATTTTGGAGTGCCCCGATTCTATGAACATAGATTTTAGCTCTTCGAGGGGGGTGTTTATCTCCACGGCCTCAATTTCGGTGCGGGGTACGAAACATTCGCGCACTTTTATGTTGGAAAAGTCGAGTGCATTTTGGAATATTCTAACATCGTTGTCTATCTCTTTCTCTTCGGCTGCCTCAATGGAGCCTTGAATGAGGTTGTTGAGTTCTCGCTTGGAGAATGTGGTGTCGCGTGTCTCTTTCTCTATTTTTATGTTGAAAATACGCAGAACTATACATGAGAGCCACGTTGTGAAGCGCGATAGGGGGTAGAGCAGTATGTAAAGCAGATAGGTTATTAAGGCGAAGCGTTTGAGTGCTCCGTTGGGGTTGGTGCGAAATAGTGCCTTGGGGATAAATTCGCCGGTGAAAATTATTACTATGGTGGAAATGAGAGTTTCCAATAGCAGTTTCAGGGAGGTTGATGTTGTGAGTTCTTCAAGGAAGAGGGTGTTCAGAATATTGGCCATCAGCATACTGTATATGACCAAGACTATGTTGTTGCCTACCAGAAGGCTCGATATAAAATTGTTGCTGTTGGAGTAGAAACGGTTTATTACATAGGAGGTTGCGCCTCGCTCGTTGAGGTCTATTTCCATCAGCAGTTTGTTCGATGCTATAAAGGCTATTTCCATTCCTGAAAATAGTGCCGACAGTAGTATGACTATGAGTAACGATAGCAGGGTTGTTGTCATATTTTAGTTCTCGATGGGGTATATTCCTTTGGTGTTCCTTATGTGCCAAGTGTCTAAACTTTGGTCGGCATTAAAGCCGTATCCTTCGGTTATTTGGTCTTCTTGTTCTATTTTTATGTATGCGTCGGAGTATATCTCTTTCTTTTCTTGGCTCCAATAGAGCAGTTGGGTGGAGAATTTCTCTTTTTTAATATTTTGAATGTCGACATTGCCGATGAGTTTCCATAGCTTCTCGTCGGTGTAGAAGTAGGCTGTGTCGCATTTTATCATAGCCTCTATTTCCATATTCTCGTTGTATTTTTCGAGATAGGCTCCTTGCTCAAATGCCCAATAGGGGGGAGTGCGCTTGTCGTATATGAGCCACTCTTCGGCGTCTATTTTGTAGCTTATGCGCCCCGAATCGCTTATGAGGTTGCTCACGCCGTAGGTGCTCATTGTCGGTGGGGCGTTGTTGGGGTCGGAGGGCAAGGTTATCTTTTTCTTGCTTTCTTGGCAGGAGAATTGAAAAAAGAGTACAACAATCGCTGTCAAGGCGATTGTTGTACTTTTATAGTTGTGACGCAGCATATTGATTATCGTATTGTTGTTCGTTCACCTATCCAACCGCCGATGGTTACGGCATCGCCGGTCTTGTAGCCCTTCATAAAGAGGTCTGTTGTCTCGGGGGTGTAGGTTGAGTATGAGGCGATGAATTTATCGGCTTCTCTTTTTACAGAGGGGTCTACTGCTTTTGCACGGTAGAGCTTGTCGAGTGCTGCAAAATATGTGCACTTGTTCATAATGGGGTCGCTGCTCCAATTGGGTGTTGCTGCATAGCATTGTGCTATGAGAATGTAGGGTTGGCCGAATTTTGAGTTGTGCTCTATGGCTTTGAGTGCATAGGCGCGTGCCTTGCTGTAATTTTTAAGGCTGTAATGTACGGCTCCCACTTTGTAGCACATATCTGCTTTGTTGGTAACACTTGTTTCGAGCTCGATTGCTTGGTCGAAGAGTTCCATTGCTTTGTCAATGTCGCCTCTCTTGAAGTAGCGATAACCGCAACCCATTGCCGCTTTTGCGGTGGGGGTTATGGCAAGTGCATATTCCGATGCAAGGAGGTAGGCGTCTTGGTTGGTGCACTTCAACATACTCATTACAGAGATTACCTTGTTCAAGTAGTCGATATTGTCTTTATTGGCTTCTATCTTGTCGCCGTAGATGTTGCTAAGGTCGTCGCACGATGCAGCACCGCTGTTTATGAAGTAGGCGTCGATGTTGTTGCGTGATATACGTGCAAAGTCAATCATTTTGCCGTATCCATCGGCGCGTACGCTGTCTTTGGGGTCTTGCAATTCTTTGTAGCGGTTTTTGTAGAACTCTATTCTTTCGTGGTATTTATCGAGTACCTCAACTACATATACCGATGAATTTAGGTAGTCCTCGATAATCTGTTCGCCGTGGCCTTGGGGGTCTCTTTTGTATTTGAGAGCCGAGTGCTTCATAAATTGCTCGGTAACAATGTATTCCGACTGTCCTTTTTCCATTTCTACCGATTTTGCAAGCAGGGCGTAGATGGTGTCGGGAATGGCATTGGGAACAATCTGCATATAGTCTATTGCTTTTTTGCCTATTATGGCACCTTTGGAAAGAGGAGTCTTTGTAATGCTTTGAAGCTCATCGAAGTATTTGAGTTGTTGGTCGTAAACGGCCATAAGTTCTTCGATGTATGTGGCTTTTTTCTGCTGGTCGGTCTCTTTGGCTATGAGTCCTTTGAGCAGCTTAACTCCGTTGGTGTATGTGTCTACACGGGCTACGGGGTAGTTGGTGAAGAGCTCTTTCCACAGGGGGTAGGCTTCGTTGTAGGCCTCGTAGGTGGGGGTCTTGGGCTTGAGTGCTTGGTTTACAAGGAAGATGTTTTCAAGACATTTTATACTGTCTGCTCCCACTCCGAAACGGTTGTCGTTGGTTATGCCGTTCTGTGCGCAGATGTTGCACGCTATGGCAAGTGCTGTAAATAATAGAATGCTCTTTTTCATATTGTTATTGTTTTTTGTTATCTTTTATTATCGTAATTTCAGTTTCATAAACCAGCTTTCGTTGAATGTGATGCCTATGTTCAGACGGAGGTATGTTTCGGCTATCATTCCCGATGATTTTGGGCTCATTCGTACAACTTGTCCGGATATGTGCAGTATGGAACGGTTGTTTATTCTGTTTATTATGGGTACCGAGAAGCCTACGCTTGCTCCATATTCGTCGCACCCTTCTTTCCCGTTTATTTCGTTGTAGGGCTGTGCGTAGAAGGCTCCCATACGATAATTCATTCGCTTGAATATGTTGCGCGAGAGTTGGTTGGGCGAGTATTCGGCACCGACGGATATTTTGCTGCGGTTTACTCCTTTGTCGTATTCGAAGAATGTGGAGGAGCCCCAGCCTTGGTAGGTGTAGTCGACTCCGAATTTCCAGTTGTTGTTATAGTCGTAAAGTATTCCTACTCCAAATGTGTGGGGTAGCTTGAAAATGCCGCTTGTATTTTCGGTGTTACTCTCTTTTATTGTTATGGTCTCTTTTACATCGGCATTAAGGTCGTGCCCGAAGGAGTAGGTTACTCCCGCGGTGAGGCTGTGCTTTTTGGCTATCTGCAATGTGTATTGCGCACCAAAGTCTATTTTGTAGCTTTTTATGTCTATTTCGCTTTGGCGGGTGTAGTCGTCAATGTTTGTGTCGGTGAAGTTCATGTTGGCTGTGTGGGTGATATTGCCGTAGATGTACGATGCCATAAGGCCCACTGAAAGGTTTTTTATGGGCGACCAGCCGATTCCTATATAGGGTTGATAGATGCCGCCCTCGCCATTGTAGCTGCTTGTGCTTGTTATTCCATCTTCGTTGCTGTTGGTCGAGAATGAGTAGCCTACATTGGAATATGGAAGGTAGCCGATGCTTATTCCTACGCCTTTGAATGCGCGGAATTGCATTGCTATATATTCGAAACTTGCGTTTGTAAAGTTCTTCTTTACATTGCCCTCGGAGAAATTGCCATTCTGCAAGGAGAAGCCTCCTTCAAATAGCATTGTAATGCTGTCGGCCTGTGAGAATGAGGCGGGGTTGAGAAGGTTTATGTAGCTGTGGCTGCGAAGTGCGTAGCCAAGGCCGCCCATCTGACGGTTAACGCCAAGGTTCTGGTGAGAGAGAATGCCGAGGCCGTGGCGCGAGTAGGGCGAGTTTATGCCATTGTCGGCAAATGCGATGGCAACGGTTATTATTAAAGTGAATAATACTGAAAGTCGCTTATTTATAGTCATAATTTGTTAAAATTCTGTTTAATCCTTTTGCAACAAGGAATTTATCGGCAAAGATGCGATTTTTTATGTTACTAATCAATGTTTTTTCGTTTCCTCCCGTTAAAAAAACAAAAACTTCGCCATATTTTTCTTTATATTCGTTAATGTACCCGTTAATTTCGTGGCATACGCCTTTTATTACTCCGCTTCTTATGGCAGTTTCTGTGTCGTGCCCATATTCGGGAGTCTCGCCCTCTTTGTCTACAAGCGGAAGGCGGCCGGTGAATTCGTGCAGGGCTTTCAAGCGCATATCAATTCCGGGGGCGATGTTGCCACCGCAGAAGTTTCCCTCTTTGTCGACAATGTCAATGGTTATGGCACTGCCTGCGTCTATCACCAACAGGTTGCGCCCGGGTGCCTCGCTTGCTGCTCCCACCGCGGCGGCGATTCTGTCGCTGCCGAGTGTGTGCGGTGTGCCGTATTTAATGCCTATGGGCACAGGCGTTTCGTTGCTGAACCATAGGATGGGGTAACCGTTGCTCTCTATCTCCTTTTTTTGTTCGGCGGTGAGATTTATGACGGTGGATACAATGGCCTTTTTTATGTTATATGCCTTGCTCCACTCGGCAATGAGCTCAACGGGATTGCCTCTCTTGCGGGTGTGCAATATTATCTGTTCGCCGCTGAACAAGAAGAGTTTTGTGCTGTTGTTGCCTATGTCTATTATCAGATTCAAGGGGGTAAACGCTATTTTGGGCAAAGTTACTGCAAATTATTCATATTTTTGCAGTTTTGTTCCACTTTCCACTCTTTTCTTATTTGAAAATTCTCAAACAGTTGTCGTTGGGGCGGCGTATGTGCAGCAGGTTGGCCAATTCGGGGGCCATAATATTGGCCGGAGTAAAGTCGTCTATCACTTGGTGCTCAATGCCTTGCCCGTATATAATCATAGGGAAGGTTACAGGACTGCGGCGTACAAGATTGGTTGCCGACACTATATCCTTGGCCATTTTCCAACCGGGCATAAGGCGTAGCCAAATATCGCCCGAGCATTTTGCATTGTATCCGTTTTTTACATATTGAAGTTCGGGGCTTAACATTCCGCCGAGGCGGTATATGGTGAATACATCTTCAATGCCGTCGACCGATTTTAGGAACTCCACGGCGTGTGCAACAAGGTCTGTCTTGTTCTGCTGTAACTGTTCCATTTTCTTCTTGTTAAGGTATATTTCGGAATTGAAGAAGCCGTCGACGTATTCGTCTTTACCGAACAGGGCACTCAAATAGACATTGAGGAGGGCTTTTATGCGGTCCATATGTATGGTGCCCGAGGGGAGGCGGTATTTTTCATCGTTAGAGTCGTCCTCTACCACATAGCCGGTGGAGGAGAGGGAGATTATGATATTCTCCAATCCTATGCGACGGTCGAGCTCTTTAAGAAGGTCGGTAATGTTCTTGTCGAGGCGGGTGTATATGTCCTGTATCTCGATGGGGCGGTCCTCCATTGATACATTGTTGAAATTACCTGCATAATAGGTTATTGCAAGCATATCTGTAATGTTGTCCATTCCCATATCTCCACTGCGCAGGCAGGCTATGGCAAGCTCGTTTATTTCGTCGTTTATGCAGGCGCTGGTCTTATAGGAGCGTATATCGCTTTTCCCGTTGAATGTGTAGCTGAATTTTTTGGGAGCTTCCTCGCCGAAATTATTGTAAAGTTCGGTGGGGAAGATTGGTTCCCATTTGCTGCTGCGCCCGACGATGGTTTTATTTATCTGGCCGGCCCATTGGGGGAATTGTCCGTAGTAAGAGGAGGAGCACCAATAGCCTGTGTCGTCGTTCTTCCATAGAACTTCGTCGGCGGCGTGCCCACCCTGCATTACTGCAATGTCGCAGTAGGGTGCAATTACTCTTATTTGGGATTTGCCGCGTGTCGCACGCTTCATTTCGTCGGATAGGGTGATGGCTTTAAGTCTTACGGGGGATACACGATTGTTTGTGTATATTCCTGTTTGCTTGCTGTCGTCGGTGCAATTTACAATGCGCAGCGATGAGTGGTCGAGCCATCTTTCGCCCACAATGCCGTGGGTGTAGGGGTTGGTGCCGGTTGCGAGGGTGGCTGCTGCCGATGCACGGTCGATATTCTCGAATGCGTAGTAGGAATTGGAGTATACCTTTCCGCCGGCAAGCAGGCGTTTGAAGCCGTCGGGGGAGTAGAGGTCTTCAAATTCGTACATATAGTCGCTGCGCAGTTGGTCTATGGTTATTGTTACCAGCAGCTTGGGGAAGGTTATCTTCTCCTGTGCCACCAGCAGGGTGGCGGGCAGGGCTAACAGCAGGGTTAATATATGTTTAAGTCGCATATTTTTTGTCGGTATATGTGAAACAGTGAACGTATTGCTATTGTTATTGCAAATATGAATATTGGGGCAGGGTAGCTTTGCGGCACTATTGGTGCGCTTGCGATGAATGCAATGGGGAGGGCTGCCTCTATCCACATAAAGTGCGGGGTTTTATGCTTTATTGCGCAATAGATAAGTGGGGGAATCAGTATAAAGGGCAGGGGGGTCAGCAGTATCAACAGGTAGTTGTTGCCCACGGCCGGATGCTGCGAGAAGAGTGCCATAAACAGAAGTATGGCTCCTGCGGTGCCTTGCAGTGTCATCAGCAGTATGTCGTAGCCCCAAAAGATTTTGTGGCTGCGCACTTCGCAGAGCATTATTATCATTGTGAAGAGCAAGAGCAGCAGTGCGCTGTTGAATGGCGTAAAGTGGTTGAGGCTTCTCTCCTTCGCCACGGGTTGCAGCAATTCAATTGGCTCGCCGACAATACTTTGCTCGCACACTCGTACTGTTGCAAGGTCGTTCATCAGGTTGTGGGGAAGGAATTGCAGGGTGTCGCGCGAGGCAGGTTTGTCAACATCAGCTCCAAGCAGGAGGTTTATGCCAAATGCGGTCCAAGGTTGCGATGCTGTATATTGGGCAATGGCCTCGCGCAGGGTTGTGGCTCGCGCCTCGTTTGTGTATGTGATGTTGCCTGCAAACTGTTCCAGAATTTTGTCGCGCACTTTGGTGGTGCAGTTGTTGTAAAGGAAGTTGTAGCGATAGACTCTGTTTTGCGGGCGGCAATTCTCGACGAGTGTGTCGAAGAGGGCCTGCTTTTGCAGGGAGTCCATCTGTATTATCTGTTCTGTGACCCCCGAGCCGCGAAGAGTGTAGTCGGCAATAAAGTCCCTGTAATTTACCACGCCTACAAGGTAGTCTGTTTCGCCCAAAATGAAGCGACCGACAAAATTGGGTGTGCTGAAACTGAAATATCCGTATCCAAAGACAATGTCGAGCTCTTTTTCTCTATTTGTGTAACGCAATGCCGTGTGCCCGAAGAGCTCGTATACCTCTTCTCCCGGCGAGCAGGTGAGCAGGCTGAATTGTGTGCTGTCGGCTTTGGCAGGTTGCAGGGAAACAATAGCGAGCAACGATGCCAACAGGGTTTTTATTATGCTGTGTTTAAGCGTGGTGGTCATTCTTTTATTTATTCTTGTATCGGAGTGCGAATATACTAAAAATAACTGAATTTACCGCAAGGTTCTATCTATTTTCGTTTGGCCGGATAATGCACAGACGGCAGATAACCGCTTGTGTGTTACCTGCCGTCTGTGCATTATTCTTGGGTATATTATTTTACAAATGTTTTTTTGCCATTTATGATATAAATACCGGGTGTGCTTATTTGTTCTATTTTCTGTCCGGTGAGTGTGTATATTCCTCGGATGGGCTCTTTTGTATCGGGCACAATGGTGGTGATGCCTGTGACAACACCTTCGGGTGCCGGCTCGAAGAATACCCTTGAACCCTCGTCTTTGTAACCGTTAGCATTGTAGAGGCCCATTTCTTGGCCACCTGTCGACCAGTTGCCATAGTGGCTGAGGAAGGTTGCTCCGTTTGATGTTTTAAAGGCGTAGCAGCCGTTGGTGTTGTCCAATATCCAGGTGTAGTATTGGTTGGTGCGCTCCTCTTGGCTTTGTACCTCGGTACATTTGGCTGCATCCTTGGTGTTTGCCACGGTAATAATCTTGTTATCCTCGGCCGAGATTATCAGAATGTTGCCATCTTCGGCCTCCATAAAGTACCAGAATTGGTACAAGGGGTAGCGGGGGTCTTGTCTGTTCAAGCACACTGCTTGTTTGCTGGCACCCCAAGGGGTGAGGCTGCTGAATACATAATCGCTCTTGCCGCCGTTGCCGTCTCTTCCGCTGTATATGTAATAGAGCACGGGCTCTCCTCCTTTTTGTGTGAGGGTGAAGGGGAAGTTTTTTGTTTGTGCCTGCAAGGATGTTGCCAGAATAAGTAAAAATGTGAATAGTGTAGTAATTTTTTTCATAGGCGTTTATATGTTTGGTTTTTGTAGGATTGTTCAAAGGTAGTTATTTTTATTCATATAATCTTGTGGTTGGCTGTATTTGTACGTTTTTTTCAAAAAAAAAATATGCGAAACTCAGTTGAGTCCCGCATATTTAAAAGGTTTTGAGCATCTATTTAGTATTGTTGCTCAATGTTCCACACAAAGGCTCGCAGGCCCAGCATCGGTGTCTCTTTGTCTATGGCCTCAATCTGTTTAAGAAGGGTGGGAACTTTGCTGTCCTCCACAATGGCTATTATGGCTGCTCCCATAGAGGGCCACGCGTGTGAACCCAAATGTGGGTCGCCGTCCTTGCTGCCACGGCCTTGCACTTGGTCGAAGAATGAGTATCCTCGACAGCTGTTGTGGGTGAGCATATCTATTATCGCTTGTTTGTGCGACACGTCGAATGTTATAAACAGGCTTTTCATATAAATCTATTTGTTTATTCCTTTCAGCGACTTTCCCCCTCGCCGATGGGCGAGGGGTGCCGTCGCGAGGTGGTTATTTTTTATCTTTTCCTTTCAACTGCTCTTTGTCCTTATTCTCGTTCCAATAGGCTTGCAGTTCGCGGCGTTTCATAGTGGCCTTACGCTTTCTCTGTATTCCGATTCCTGCAAAAATACCGTACATCGCGGGAACGTATACAAGTGTCATTATGGTAGAGATTGTAAGACCGCCGATTACCGCTACACCCAAGGGACGCCACATTTCGGCTCCAACACCCTGGCTCACTGCCAAGGGCACCATACCCAAAATAGTGGTAAGAGTGGTCATAAGCACAGGACGCATACGGCTCTTTCCGGCCTCGACACAGGCTTTTATTACGCCCAAGCCTCTCTCACGCAACAGCATTGTGTAGTCGATGAGCACAATACCGTTCTTTACAACCATACCGATGAGCATAATTCCACCAAGCATTGACATCACGTTAAGTGTGGTGCCGCTTATGAAGAGGCCCAAAAGCACACCGCTCAATGCGAACAACACCGAAATCATGAGGATGAAGGGGTAGGTGAGTGACTCGAACTGCGATGCCATTACAATGAACACGAGTATGAGGATGATAAGGCCCAGCTGTCCGAGGTCGCGGTTCGACTCCTGCTGGTCCTCGTAGGAACCGGCTACTTGAATGGCTATGCCCGAAGGGATGGTCATCTTGTCGATAATGGCTTGTCCGTAGTTTACACCATCGCTCAACGCTGTTCCGGCGGCAAGCACGGCGTTTACGGTAACGATACGTTCACGGTCTTTGCGCTCAATGGTGGGCGGCATTTCGTTCAGCACCACCTTGCCAAGCTCCTTAATGCGCACAGGCTGTCCGCTGCCGCTGTATATTACAATATTCTCAATATCGCTGATGCTCTGTCGTGCCGAGGGCTCGTAACGTACCTTTACATCGTATTCGTCACCATCCTCGCGGTAATATGTTGCAAGGGCACCATTGTAGCGGTTGCGCATATAGTTGGCTGCTGTCGACAGGTTGAGCCCGTGCATAGCGAGTTTCTCGCGGTCGAACTCCACAACATATTGGGGCTGGTAGTCGCTGCGGCTTATATTCACCTGTGTAACCTTCTCCCACTCGCGCAGCGACGCTGCGAGTTCTTTCGAAAGGCGGTCGGTCTCTTCGAAGTCATAGCCATAAATCTCGAACGAAGCCATATTCTGTCCACCCATACCTCCGCCCTGGCTACCGCCGAGCATTACATTGGTCTTTGCAAGTTCGGGGAACTTTTTAAGGTCGGCACGCATTTCGTCACAGATGGTGGCAAGGTCCTTTTCGCGTTTGTTCGATGGTACAAGCTGTATGTTGAATGTGATAATGTGTGTTCCATTGTCGCTGAGCGATGCAAAGGTATTGTTCTCATCGGCTTGTCCGACGGTGAATCCGCAAGCGGTAAGGTCGTCGCCGTAACGCTCCTGCCACAGGTTTGTGAGACGCAACCCCACCTCCTGTGAACGTTCCACACGGGTACCCACGGGCATCTCGGCTGTGATTCCCACACGACCGTTGTCGTTGGCAGGGAAGAATTCACTCTTTATACCCTTGAAACATAGCAAACTCAAAATAAACAGACCAAAGCATAATGCCAATGTGGTACCGCGGTGGCGCATAGCCCAGTTAACGATTGCGGCATACTTTATATCTATTTGGTCGAGCACCTTTTGTATGGGCTTGTAGAACATTATGAAGAAACGGCTCTGTTTCTTTTGCAGTTTAAGCATCTTGGCACACATCATAGGAGTGAGCGAGAGGGCTGCCGCTGTTGAGATGAGCATAATGATACACATCATCCAACCAAGCTGTTTGAAGAGCACTCCACTCATTCCTGTAACCATAGTGAGCGGGAAGAATACTGCCCACATTGTGAGGGTTGATGCCACAACCGACACGGCAACCTCGTTGGTTCCGTGAACCGCGGCGTTGTTGGGGTCGGAGCCACGTTCAATGTGCGTGGTGACATTTTCGAGCACCACAATGGCGTCGTCCACCACAGAACCGATGGCTATACTCAAACAAGAGAGTGAGATAATATTTATGGAGCCTCCCGTTGCAAACAGATAGATGAACGATGCTACAAGCGAGAAGGGGATGGTGATAGCAATGATAACCGTTGCTCTCCATCGGCCCAAGAAGATGAATACCACAAGTACCACGAATATCATAGCATCGCGTATTGTGTCGGAGAGGGTATTTACCGTGTTTACTATATTCTCGGAGGTGTCAATCATAATGTTGAGTTTAACATCCGAGGGGAGGCGTTTACGCAAGTTGGGGAGTTCGTCCTTCACGGCTTGTGAGATTGCCACCGAGTTTCCACCGCTCTGCTTCTGTACAATAATCATAGCACCCTGCTGGCCCTCGATGAATGTGCGCTGCGAACGCTCCTGCACATTGTCGACTATGCGGGCAATATCTCTTAAATAGACATTGGCACCATTGTGGCTGCCCACAACAAGGTCGAGCATCTGCGAAGGCTCGCTGAATTCACCCTCGACGCGCAGTGCGTAGGTGTTGTTACCAATATCGAAATTACCACCGGGGATATTTCTATTCTCGGCTCCTATTATTGCACTCACAGTTTCAATGGGTATGTTGTATGCCTCCATCTTCACAGGGTCCATATAGATGTTAATCTCGCGTCTGGGAGCACCGGCAATTGATACAGAACCCACTCCGTCGATGCGGGCAAGAGGGTTGGCTACATTGTCGTCGAGAATTTTGTACAATGCACTCTGGCTCTCTTCGGCCTTCACCGACATAATGATGATGGGAATCATATCTGTGGAGAATTTGAAGATGATGGGGGTGTTGGCATCATCGGGGAGTGACGAAGAGACCATATCCAGCTTGTCGCGTACATCGTTGGTGAGGTCGTCAATGTCGTATCCGTACTCAAATTCCAAGGTTATCACCGATACATTTTCGCGCGACTTTGAGGTGATGTGTTTCAGGTGCTCCACGGAGTTTAGGGTGTTCTCCAATGGGCGTGTAACGTTGTTCTCTATATCCTCGGCACTTGCTCCTGTGTAGTATGTGAACACCATCAGGGTGTTTGTCTCAATATCGGGGTATAGGTCGATAGGGAGCTTTGATAGTGAAAATAAACCAAATAGGGCAACCGCTAAAAAGCATAGCGACGTCATAATCGGTTTTTTCACTGCGCTTTCATATATACTCATAATTTATAAGCAGTTTGTGTGTTATTATTCTATTACTTCAACCTCTTTGCCGTTGCTCAGGCCTGTGTGGCCGGCAATAACTACATTGCTTCCGGGTTCAATGCCCGAGAGTAGTTCGTATTTGTCGCCCATTCGACGGCCAATCTCTACTTTGTTGTGGGTAACTTTGCCATCGGCGTATGTGTATACATAGTAGTCGCCGGCGCCGGCTTGTTTGATGACCGCTTGGTCGGGAACAACTACGTGGCTGTTTGTTCCGAAGTTAATGGTGGCGTATCCGTACATTCCGGGGCGCACTTTGCCGTCGTTGTTGGCGAGTGTTATCTCCACGGGGAATGTGTGGGTTGTGGCGTTTATTGTGGGATATATGATGTTTATTTTGCCGGCAAATTCCTCGTCGCCGTATGAATTGAATTTAAGTGTTACGGGCAACTGCTTGTTTGTTTGTGCGTAGTGGCTCTCGCTGATGTTTATTTTCATTTTCACGGGTGAAATTTGCTCTACAACCAATATGGGCTGTTGGCCGTACATATCTCCATTGTCGTAGTTGCGTGCCGATACTACTCCGTTTATGGGGCTTACAAGCACTGTATTTTCGAGTCTGTTGGCGAGTGCTTTTTTGTTTACTTCGAGCTGTGTTTTTGCGTTGTCGTATTCGGCTGTCGATGCGCCGCCCACTTTGTAGAGCTCTTCGATGCGTTTGAAGTCTATTTCTTGGTTCTCTACTTGCAGTTTCAACTGGTCGAGGCTGCTTGCATCAAGTTCCACGAGCTTCTGCCCTTTTTGTACTTTGTCGCCAACCTCTACAAGTATTTTGTTGATGCGCAACGTGGCGTTGGGGATGATGTTGTTTTTTACTTCTGCCTCGACGGTGGTGCTGTACTCCTCCAATTGAGCAACATCCTGTGCTGTAACCTGTGCGATTTTTACTTTGGGTTTTTCTTCCTGTTGGATGGTTGTTTTGCTCTTTTCCGAACCGCCGCACGAACATAGGAATGCTGTGGCGACAAATGCGATAAGTGTCAGATTTTTTTTCATAATTGTATGTGTTTTTTATTTATTCCTTTCCTAATATTGTGTTTAATTCAGATTTTGCCACCAGATAGTCGTATATGGTGTTGTTGTAAGCAAGTTGTACATTTGTGAGCGATACTTGCGAGTTTGTAAGTTCGAGTATGGTGCCTTTGCCCACGTCGTAGCGTTTCTGGCTTATCTCCAATCCTTTCTTGGCAAGCTCAACGGCTGTTTTATTGCTTTCGAGCTGTTCGGCACTTTTGGTCATATTGTCAAGATAGCTTTGTGCTTGCATTCCCAGCATACGCTCGGTGTTGGCGCGTGTTTCGGAGAGTTGCCACTGCTGTATTTTGTTGCTCTTCATTTTGGTGAAGTTGCTTGCTTGGAACAGGGGAATTGTGAGCGACAGGGCTATCGACGAACTGTTACCCCATTTGTAGTCGGACACTTTCCAATCTTCGTTGTAGAGCGATTGATATTGCAGGCTTCCCGAGAGGGCAAGCGTGGGCATAAAATTGGTTTTTAATATGTTGCGCTGTTTTTTTAACAGCTCTGCTTGCAGGTCGATGGCTTTGAGCGAGGAGTTGTTGTCGAGTGTGATTGCTTGCTTGGCGGCATCCTTGTTCATTGCTGTTTCGTAGTTTTTAAGGTTGTCGTCGAGTACAAGGTCTACATCGGCTGTGATGCCCATAAGTACTTTTAATTGCAGTTTGGCAATCTCTACGGCATTGCGACCGCTTATTACCGATGGCCAAGCGTTGCTCTTCTGTACCTCGGCACTGATTTTGTCATATTCGCTCACGCGGCCTTGTGTGAATTTTGCATTAACAATGTTGAAGTTATCTTCGGCCAGCTTGTAGTTCTGCATAAGTACGTCGTATGAGTCTTGTGCAAGCAGCAACTGATAGTAGGCTTTGGTTACTTGGTTCACCATTTCTATTTTTGAACCGCGGCTTTTCTCGACTGCAAGTTTAACATCGGCTTTTGTGAGGCCCATTGTCGTATATATGGCGGGGGCAAAGATGGGAAGTGATACTTGCAATGTGCCGTTCCAAGTGCTTGCATCGTCTTTACCCATTGTGATTGATTGTCCGCCGAAGTTCATTTCGGGGGCCTTGATTGTGTAGCTTATGCTGCCGTTCAGCGATGCTGTGGGTAGCAGGTTCATCCAAGCTTCGTTCTGTGAAACTTTCTTTAATTCAATCTCCTTTTCTGCCACTTTGATGGTGGGGTTCTCGCTCAATGCAAGCTCAATGGCTTTGTCGAGCGTGAGGTGCATCGTGGGCAGTGTCTCTTGTGCGTGTGTGAGTGTGAATATTGCCAGCAAGGCAAACACTGTTGTAATTCGCATTTTAAGGTTCATAGTCATCTATTTTGTTGTAGTTTAATATTTCTGCATAAAGATCTCTATTTTCTCTTGTCCTTTTGTGGTTGCAATGCCTCGCAGATAGAAAAGGATGAGCAGGTGGCCAAGCTGTTCGGGGGTGTAGTTGCCTAATTCCCCTTCGGGGCTTTTGTTGTGTGCCATAATAAGTTCGAGGTCTCGTTTAAGAACGAAGGCGAGGATTTTAAAGTCGGCATCCTCGCGGAAGAGCCCCTGTTTGCGTCCCTCTTCCATCCAAGCGATAAAGCGTTTGTCGTTTCTCTTTTCTCGCTCCCTTATGCCGTTGCGGGCGTTGGGGTAGCGGTCGAGGTCGGAGAAGAAACGGCGGTTGGTACTTTTAAGGGTGTTGAAATAGAGACCGTATAGTCGAAGAATTACATCGAGTATGTCGTCGGAGTTTTTGATTATGCTGCGAGCCTCGTTGTGCATCTTCTTTTGGTGGTGTTCGAGTGCCTCTATTATGAGCAACTCTTTGTCGGTGAAAAGCTCGTAGATGGTGCGTTTGGATACAGAGATAAGAGATGCGATGTCGTCCATCTTCACCTCTTTTATTCCGTGTAATAAAAACTGTTCGAGTGCAGTCTCTATTATCCTTTGCTTAATCTCCTTGCGGGGATGTTCTTCTTTATTGCTTTTCATTATTGGCAATTTTTATTTGCGTTGCAAAGTTACGCAGAAAACTTTGTGTGGCAAAAAAGTTTTCTGTATTTATGCTGTTTTTTGTGCGAATATTTAATTTTTTTAGCATTTGAGAATAGAAAAAGGCTCGCAGATGTTGTTTGCGAGCCTTTTTGGAATGTTATTTTTTCAAAAATCAATCTTCGAGCAGATGTTTAAGAAATTCGTTCATTTCGTCGTCGAAGCCTTTTAGCAGGTCTTCGCTCAAAATGAGGGTATCGTCGTCAATGTAAAGCAGGTCTACTATGGTCTCTTTATCCTCGTCGATGAGGGTAAATGTGTAGGGCTTTACGATGTTTATGCTGTCGAATATGCCTTCTTCCTGCATTTGGCCGAGCACGCTTCGCAGTTCTTTTTCGTAGACTTTCTCGTCGTGCACATTCTCCCATTCTTTAATATGTACGCGCGCGAGGGATTTGTCGTCATCGTCGTAGATGGTGAGTGTGCCTGTTTCGCCGTTTACGCATAGGTGAAAGTCGGTTACGGTTGTTTCCTCGGCGGTGATAAAAGCGCGTGCCATCTCTTTTATGGCATTTTTGAGGCTCTCTTGTGCTTGTGTACTTAATGGCATATTCGTAATGTTTTAAGAAGCTGTTTGAATTTCTAAAAAATAAGTTTCTTATAGAAGCCGAATTTTTCGCCATTTTTATATTCAAAAATAGTGCCAACGAGCGCAATGTAAGTTTACTTACAAATTGCAAAGCGAGTGCAGCCTATTTTCGCGTAAGTCAAGAATGTCTGTTTCCCTCTTTTTCGCGGTTGTGTAGCCCGCTACACGCCCTTAAAAAATAAATAAACATCCTATTATCCTTGTTCTATAAAAATTTTGGCGATATAAAATTCAAACAGCTTCTAAATATTTTTACCGTGACAGTGTTTGAACTTCTTGCCGCTGCCGCAGGGACAGGGGTCGTTGCGTCCGACTGTCTTCTCCACTCTCACAGGCTCGCGGTGTTCGGCGCGGGTGTCGTGCTGTGCGGCAGCCTGTTGGTTGGCGTCGTTGAGGTCTACTTTTGTTTCGTTGTATTTGGGCTTCTGCTTGCTGCGGGCGGGGTCGGGTGCTACGCGCACATCTTGACGTTCCTGTACGGGAATTTGTCCGCGAAGCAGAATGGATGCTGTCTGGTCGTTTATTTTGTTTACCATCTTGTCGAACAGGGTTACCGACTCTAATTTGAATATCAACAGTGGGTCCTTCTGCTCGTAGCTGGCATTCTGCACCGAGTGTTTAAGTTCGTCAAGGTCGCGCAGGTTCTCTTTCCACGCATTGTCGATTGTGTGGAGCAGTATTGCTTTCTCGAAGCATTTTATAATCTCCTTGCCTTTCGACTCGTAGGCTGCGGTGAGGGGCACGGGTATCTGGTAAATGTGGCGACCGTCGGTTATGGGCACATATATGTGCTTGTCGCGCATTGCCTCGTTGTTCTTGTAGATATACTCGATGTAAGGGAAGGCTACCTGTGCCATACGCTCGGTTTTTTGCTTAAAGTTGTTCATTACAGCTTCGAAGCATTTTTCGGCGAGTTCTTCGGTGTCGGCTCTTCTGTAATCGTCCTCGTTGGCGATGGGAAGTTCGGTGGCAAGCACGCGCAGGAATTCCATCTTGGCATCTTCGTAGTAACAATTTTCGACAATGTTGTAGCAACGGTCCCAGATGATGTTCACAATGTCCATTCCTATGCGCTCGCCGATGAGTGCGTGACGGCGTTTGGTGTATATCACTGTGCGTTGTTTGTTCATTACATCGTCATATTCGAGCAGGCGTTTACGCATTCCGAAGTTATTTTCCTCCACTTTCTTTTGGGCACGCTCGATGGAACTTGATATCATCGGATGTTCAATCATATCTCCGTCCTTGAAGCCCATAAATTTGCTGTCGAGGAGTTTGGATATACGTTCCGAACCGAAGAGGCGCATAAGGTTATCTTCGAGCGATACGAAGAATACCGATGAACCGGGGTCGCCTTGACGGCCGGCGCGTCCGCGCAACTGGCGGTCTACGCGACGCGATTCGTGGCGTTCGGTGCCGATGATGGCAAGACCGCCTGCGTCGCGCACCTCTTGGCTTAATTTAATGTCGGTACCACGGCCGGCCATATTGGTGGCGATGGTTACTGTGCCCGAAAGACCGGCTTTTGCCACAATGTCGGCCTCTTTTTGGTGCAGTTTGGCGTTGAGCACATTGTGGGCTATGCCTCGCATTGTGAGCATACGGCTCAACATTTCCGATATTTCTACCGAGGTTGTTCCCACAAGCACGGGGCGCCCTTGCTTCACGAGGCTCTCTATCTCCTCGATTACCGCTTTGTATTTTTCGCGTTTGGTCTTGTAGACGCGGTCGTTCATATCTTTGCGGGCGATGGGGCGGTTGGTGGGGATTACCACAACATCCAGCTTGTAGATGTCCCAAAATTCGCCTGCTTCTGTTTCGGCTGTACCGGTCATACCCGCGAGTTTGTGGTACATACGGAAGTAATTTTGCAGGGTGATGGTGGCGAATGTCTGCGATGCGGCCTCTACCTTCACGCGCTCTTTGGCCTCGATGGCTTGGTGCAGGCCGTCGGAGTAGCGGCGACCTTCCATTATGCGGCCGGTCTGCTCGTCGACGATTTTTACCTGTCCGTCCTCGGTTACCACATATTCAACATCGCGGTCGAACATTGTGTAGGCTTTGAGCAATTGGTTTATGGTGTGTATGCGCTCCGACTTTACTGCGTAGTTGGTGAGCATTTCCTCTTTTTTGGTTGCTTTCTCCTCGGGAGTGAGTGTCTCGTTATTTTCGAGTGCCGAAAGTTCGGTGGCAATGTCGGGCAGCACAAAGAGTGTCTGGTCTTTCGAATTTCCGGTGATTAGTTCGATGCCTTTGTCGGTGAGCTCCACGCTGTTGTGCTTTTCGTCAATCACAAAGTAGAGGGGCTCGGTAGCCTCGGGCATACGTTTGTTGTTCTGCTCGATATAGTACTCCTCGGTCTTTATAAGGCCTGTCTTTACGCCAGGCTCGCTCAACAGCTTTATGAGGGGTTTGTTTTTGGGCAGTGCCTTGTGGCTGCGGAAGAGCGATAGGTAGCCTTGTGTCACTTCCTCCTTGTTGTCGGAGTATATGAGCTTGCGTGCATCGGACAGCAGTTGTGTGGCGAGTTTCTTTTGTGCATCGACAAGGCGTTCCACCAATGGGCGGTACTCCTCGAACATCTGGTCTTCGTTGCGAGGTACGGGGCCCGAAATGATGAGCGGTGTACGTGCATCATCGATAAGTACCGAGTCAACCTCGTCCACAATGGCGTAGTTGTGGGCACGTTGCACAAGGTCGGCGGGTTGTGTGGCCATATTGTCGCGCAGATAGTCGAAGCCGAATTCGTTGTTTGTTCCGAAGGTAATATCGGCAAGATAGGCGTTGCGACGCGCGTCGGAATTGGGCTCGTGCTTGTCGATGCAATCGACGCTCAATCCGTGGAACATATAGAGGGGACCCATCCATTCGGAGTCGCGCTTGGCAAGATAGTCGTTCACTGTCACCACGTGTACGCCGTTGCCTGTGAGGGCGTTGAGGAATACGGGGAGGGTGGCTACAAGGGTTTTTCCCTCGCCGGTTGCCATTTCGGCTATGCGGCCTTTGTGCAGCACCACGCCACCAAAGAGCTGTACATCGTAGTGTACCATATTCCACACTGTTTCGTTACCGCCGGCTTTCCAACTGTTTTTGTATATAGCTTTGTTGCCGTCGATGCTCACAAAATCGAACTTTGCGGCGAGGTTGCGGTCGAATTCCGTTGCCGTAACTTCGACGGTGCCGTTCTCTGTGAAGCGTCGTGCAGTGTCCTTTACAATGGCAAAGGCCTCGGGCAGTGCTTCGTCGAGTGCCTTGTCGAGCTTTTCGAGTACCTCTTTCTCCAATTTGTCTATTTGGTTGAAGATGCTCTCGCGTTTTTCAAGCTCGGTGTTCTCTATGCTTGCTTTGAGTTCGGCAATCTTTTTGCGGTCCTCTGTTACGGTACCTTGAATTCTGTTTTTGAGTTCTTCGGTCTTTGCGCGCAGTTCGTCATTGCTTAATGCGCTTATTGCAGGGTATACTGCCTTTATTTTTTCAACCCAAGGGGTTATTTCTCTTCTGTCGCGGCTTGCTTTGTTGCCGAATAGTTTGCTGATAAATTCGTTAAATCCCATATAATGTTTTCTTTTTTTACATTTGTTATTTGGCGCGCTTGTGCAGTGCGTGCGCCTACAAAGGTACAAATATAGTTATATTTTTATTAATAGCGATAATTGGTGTCGATAAATTATTTCACAATGTATATACTGCAAAAACTGTGCCAGAATTTTTACTCTATTTGGGACTACTTTGCATTTTTTTAGTATCTTCGCAAAAAATGTGTGTAATATGAAAAAAATATTTTTTGTACAGTGTATTGCGGTGTTGCTCTTTGCTCTTGCATCGTGCGGCGCGAGTGAGAAGGTGTATTATGCTCGTGATTTTGGTATTGTGCCGGGCACGGGTGAGGATATGACAAAAAGGGTGGCAGAGGCTGTTGCGACGATTAAGGCCGAGCGTTGCGGAAAGTCTGCTGTGCTGCTTTTTGAGCATGGTGAGTATGATTTTTATCCCGATAGTGCCATTGTGCGCGAACTTTATATTTCGAATCACGACCAAGATAATCCAAAATTGGTGGCGGTGTTGCTTGATGGACTGAAAAATTTTACTTTGAAGGGGGATAATGGCGGAGTGGACGGCCGTCGTGCCGAATTTCTTATGAACGGGCGTATGCTGCCTGTTGCGATGCTTGGGTGCGAGAATTGCAGAATCGAGAATATTGCGGTGGATACTCGTGTGCCGCAGATTACACAGGTGGAGATTATTGAAAATAATTCCGACGAGGGTTATGTGACCTACAAAATAGCTCCTTATGTTAATTACAAGGTGGTGGATGGGCGTTTGGTTGTGTCCGGCAGTAATTGGGAGTTTACTCCCGCTTGGGGTATTGCTTTTGATGGAAAGACTCGCCATCTTGTTTATCGCACAAGCGATATTGGCGTGGGTGTGTGGAATGTGGAAGAGATTGCGCCACGTGTTATACGTGCGCCGTGGCGCGACGCTCGTCTTCTTCCCGGTACTATTGTGGCAATGCGTTCTTATCATCGTCCTACTCCGGGAATATTTCTGTCGGAATGCAAGAATACGCAACTGTTTTTTACCACGGTTTATTATGCCGAGGGTATGGGCCTTTTGGCACAGAATAGCGAGAATATAGAGCTTTTTGGTTGCTCTGTCGTGCCACGAAGGGGTGAGCGTTACTTCTCCACACAGGCCGATGCTACTCACTATTCGGGTTGCAAGGGTGTGATAAAATCGGGTAAAGGTAATTACGAGGGTATGATGGACGATGCGATAAATGTTCACGGAACCTATCTGCGTGTGGTTCAAAAGATTGACGATAATACAATTGTGGGCCGCTATATGCATTCGCAGGCATACGGCTTCTATTGGGGCGGCGAGGGCGACACTGTGCAGTTTGTGCGTTCGTCCACTATGGAGGTGTGCGAGGCCGGCAATGTGATTGAGAAGATTGAACCATACGACAAGCCTGTGATTGCCGGTGCAAAGGAGTTTAAGATAACTTTGCGTGACAAAGTGGCAGATGATATTGCCTGTGGAGATTTTGGCATTGAAAATCTCGAATGGACTCCCGAGGTTATATTCTACGATAATGTAATAAGCAATAATCGTGCGCGTGGAGCACTTTTCAGCACTCCGAAGGATGTGCTTGTGGAGAATAATCTGTTCCACCACACTTCGGGTACTGCAATTTTGCTGTGTGGCGATTGCAACGGTTGGTTCGAGACGGGTGCCTGCCGCAACGTGACGATACGCAAAAATCACTTTGTGAATGCGCTCACCAATATGTTCCAATTTACCGACGGCATTATATCCATTTACCCCGAAATTCCCAATTTGCAGGGGCAGAAAAAGTATTTCCACGGTGGCAATGGCACGGGAGTGGTGATAGAGGATAATGTTTTTGAGACATTCGATGCACCTATCGTGTATGCAAAATCGCTCGACGGATTGGTGTTCCGTGGCAACAAAATTATTCAGAATAACGATTATGAGCCTTTCCATTGGAACCGTCACCGTTTCCTCTTCGATAGGGTGGTGAATGTTACCATCGAGGATAATGAATTCTCGACAGGCTTCGATGCTGAGAAGGATATTAAATACCGCTATTGATGTTTCACCCGTTCAAATGCGATATTTCGGGGGGTGAGCTGCCCGCCACTTTCAATAATCCGTTTTTTTATACTCCGCACCAATTGTGCAAGGTTGCGGCGGATGAGGTTCGTGCTTTTTTGAATGGTAACAGCGAGTGGGCCGATGATGCTGCGGCGGGTAAAATGATGGGTGTGCTTGTGGTGCGCGACGCGACCGGCAGAATAGGTTATCTTGCCGGTTTTTCGGGGCTTTTGTGTGGGAGTAACAGGCAGGAGGGCTTTGTGCCTCCGGTGTTCGATTTTCTTGCTCCCGACGGTTATTTCAAACGCGAGGAACGGGAAATTTCAAATATAAATGTTGAAATTGAGACTTTGATAAAAAGTGCCGATTATGTTGCCGCAGTGAATGGAGTTTCCGCAGCCGAGGAGGCAGCTGCCCGGCAGCTTGCCGAGCGGCGTTCCTGTTATGCGACAAACAAGGCTCGCCGTGCCGAGCGGCGCGCGCAGGGGAATTTATTGCCCGACGAAGCGGAGGCTCTTGTGCGCGAGAGCCAATTTGAGAAGGCCGAGCTTAAAAGGCTTGCCGCAAGGCTGCAAGAGAATGTAGCCGCGGCGCGTGCTCTTGTGTCGCCTTTCGACGAGCGATTGTCGCTCTTAAAATGCGAGCGTAAGGAGCGTTCGGCGGCGTTGCAACGTTGGCTTTTTACACAATTTAAGGTCTTGAACGCTGCCGGAGAGGAGTGCTCTTTACTCGATATTTTTGCGCAGCAACGGAATTGTTTGCCACCGGCCGGAGCAGGCGAGTGTGCTGCCCCCAAATTGTTGCAATATGCCTATAAAAATGCTCTTCAACCGCTTGCAATGGCCGAATTTTGGATGGGCGCGTCGCCGCAGGGTGAGGTGCGTCGCGACGGTTGTTTTTATGGCTCCTGTATGAGTAAATGCCACCCTATACTTGGTTTTATGTTGCAGGGGCTGCCTGTGGAGGAGTCGGCACTCGAAAGGGGTGGCGATGGTGCTGCCGATATTAAGATTGTTTATGAGGATGGTGATATTGTGGTGGTGAATAAGCCTTCGGGGGTACTCTCTGTGCCCGGAGTGGTGGGCGGCACCAGCGTGCAGGATTGGTTGCGCTCTACATTGCGTAACAATGAGTTGCTTGTGGCTCACAGGCTGGATATGGCAACGTCGGGGCTTTTGGTGGCTGCAACGTCGGTGGAGGTGTTCAAGGCGTTGCAGGCTCTTTTTGCGACGGGCGCAGTGGAGAAACGTTATTCGGCTATATTGTCGGGCGTGCCTCAAAAAGTTTCTTGTGAAATTACCTTGCCGTTGATGCCCGATTATGAGAACCGCCCCTGCCGGCGTGTGGATTTTGAGAATGGCAAGCCTGCGCACACACTTTGCAGGGCTGTCCGTAATATTGTGTACGATGGGAAGGAACGTACCCTTGTGGAGCTTGTGCCGCTCACAGGGCGCACCCATCAGTTGCGTGTGCATTGTGCCCACTCGTCGGGGCTCGATACTCCCATCCTCGGGGATGTGCTTTATGGTGGTGATGAGGCTGCACGGCTTATGCTTCACGCCGAATATGTGGCGTTTGAACATCCTGTGACGAGGCAGCGTGTGGAATGTTATTTGCCGCCTTCTTTTATCGAGGATAGTTTATAAACAGCATATATTCTCCTTCGGCCTCAATGGAGAATGTGTTTCCCGTACACTCGTTGAGCGTGCCTTGCCACCAATTTGTAAAGTCGTATATGGGGTAGAGCAGCCCCTCGCTTCTGAACTTTTTTGCGGTGAAATTTATAATGGATATTTGTTGCCCTTTTTGCGAGGGGAAGGTGTTGCGCCCTTTGCAGGGGATGAATACTCCGTAGTTTGTGAATGAGTGAACCGTAACACCCTTGCGGGCATACTCGATGAGCAGGCTTATGTTGCCCAGAGTGTGGTCCTCGCGTTTGCCGGTTGCTCCCACGATGGCTATGCGTTTGCAACCTTTTCTTGTGAGATAATCGACGGCTTTTGTCTGGTCGTTGGTCTCTTGTTCCTTAATCTGCAATATGAGGCGTGAAAATCTTTTGCGGTTCTCTTCGCTCAACGAGTCGCCGTCGCCTATTATAATATTGGGGGTGTTGCCGTGAGCAATATACTCATTGGCACCTCCGTCGCAACAGACAACGAATGGGGCGTTGCGTAATACTCTTAACGCCTCTTCGCTCTGCGGATACTCTCCGTTGGCTACTATTACTGCATCGAATGGGGTGTTGTTCATTTTTCTTCTCTTTTTTGCGGCATCATACGGCACCATTTGTAATATCCAAAGATAGAGATAATTGCGTAAATGGCATATAGTGCGGCGGTAAAATTCAATCCTTTGTATATGTAGAGCCCTGCGCTTGTAAGGTCGACAATGAGCCACACCCACCATTGTTCGATATATTTGCGGGCAAGCATCCACATTCCCACAATGCTCAATGCGGTGGTGAAGGAGTCCCAAATGGGCACGGTGCTGTCGGTGAGGTGTTTGAGAATGAGAAATATTGCAATCTGTGCCACAATGTAGGTGAGAATGAGCTTGCCCCACACCCTTTTGGGGGTGTGGGTTATTGCAAGTTCTTCGTTTTTCTCTTTACGGCTGAACAGGGCAAAGCCGTAGCGCCACGCGAGCCAGCCGTAAAGGGCTATCAGCAGATAATAGATGTTTATGCCAAAGTCGGCGTATAGCCCTGCCTGATAGTATATGTACAGATATATTGCGGGCATTATTATGCTTGCCATCCATAGGTAGATGCTTGCACGGTATTCCAGCCACAGGTATATTATACCCACAATAGTTCCGATTATCTCTATTATCTGCTCCATTTTTTATAAATTTATGGTTATGTGCCCGAGGGCGTTTATGCCTGCTTGTGCGGCGTATCCGGCATAATTGTAGCGCACTTTTTGGTCGCCGTCCATATAAAAACCGCTGCCTGCGTATCCGTTATTCTCATATTCGTGGTCGAATAGGTTGTACACGGTAGCCCCGATGGTAATCCCTTTTGTGTGCGGGGCATTGAATGTGTAGGCGAGGCGCAGATTGCTCACAAAGTATGCGTCGAGTATGTGGTCGCTCTGCTTGGAGTTGCTCATATACTGCTTGCTCACATATTGTGAGTGTAATTGCGCTTCGAATCCTTTATACTCGTAGCCGAGGATGTTGTTTACGATAATGTCGGGCGAGAAGGCAATGGGAGTGTCGCCGTGCTCTATTTTCCATTGGCTGCCGCCCACCCACTCATCCTCGTAGAGTGTTTCGGTGAAGTTTTTTACACGGTTGCGGCTGAATGTGGCGTTAGCCTCCCACGAAAAACCGCAGGGCAGTTTAATGCCGGCCATAAGTTCAATTCCGGCGCGATAGCTGTCGGGTACGTTTGCGGCAAGCGGTTCGCCAATTTCGTTAAGTTCGCCGGTGAGCACAAGCTGGTCCTTATAGTTCATAAAATAGAGGTTGGCACCTGCGTGAAAAATACCGTTGGAGAATGTGTAGCCAAGCTCATAATCGAGCAGACGCTCGGCCTTGGGGCGTTCATACAATTTCCCGTCGGTGTAGTTGTTGCGCGTGGGCTCTTTGTGTACCATACTCACCGAACCGAAAAGGCGGCTGTTGCGGTTAATCTGCCACGAGAGGCCGGCCTTGGGGTTCACAAAATTGAAATTCTCGTTGACGGCGAGTTTTTGCAGCGCATCGGTGGCGTCGTTCCATTTGTCGTTGTTGCCGTCAATGTCGTAGGAAATGTGGCGATACTGAATGTCGGCGTATGCGTTGAGGTTGCGGGTGAGCTTGTAATCTCCTTTCAGATAGATGTTCCCGTCGGTCTTGCGGCCTTGGTTGCGGTAGTATTCGTGATTGGGGGTGAGCGAGCCGCTATACTCTTTCACCCACAGTACTTGCCCAAAGTGGTCGCCCACATAGCGATTGAGCGCACCGCCAAGCGAAGCGTTAAGGCGTTCACCTTTGTAGTTAAGGGAGAAAATTCCTCCGCCAAAATGGTTGTCCATTGCTTTTTTGCGTACAAGGTCGCTGCGCTTTACCATTGTACCATTCTGCTCGAATGGTTGCAGGGCATATTCCACCAGCTTGCGGTCGCCTTTATACTCCTGGTAGTAGCCGTCGCCCTTGGTGTAGTGAAGGCCGGCATACAGGTTCCATTCGGGCGAGAATGTGTGGTCGACGAGCAGTTGATAATTTTGCTGTTTGTAGTTGTCTGTCTGGTCGTCGTAGTAGTGGTCTTTCCCAAATTCATCGGTGAACATATAGCCGCAACTGTTGTATCGGCGACCATATTTTTCAATCTCCTCTTTCGAGGCGTAGTTCCAAGCGTGGTAGGTCTGCTCCTCTCCGGCGAATGTTATAAACCTTACGGTGGTGTTTCGTGCAAAATAGCTCCCTTGCAGATAGTAGGATTTAAGGCTCGTTTCGGCGCGGTCGATGTAACCGTCGCTCCCTATGCTCGACAGGCGCGCGTCTATTGCCCAACGCTCGTCTATGAGTCCTGTGCCGGCTTTTACTGTGGCTTTGTGTGTGCCGAATGAACCTCCCGATGCGCTAATTTCGGCGTAGGGCTTGCTGTTAAACTCGCTCACCTGCATATTGATGCTTGCGCCGAAGGCTCCTGCGCCGTTGGTCGATGTTCCTGCTCCGCGTTGTATCTGAATATCTTTTACCGACGATGCAAGGTCGGGGAGGTTTACCCAAAATACCGTGTGGCTCTCGGCGTCGTTTATGGGTATTCCGTTGGCTGTCACGTTGATGCGTGTGCCGTCGGTTCCGCGCACTCTCAGTGTGGTGTAACCAATGCCGGCTCCTGCGTCGCTGGTGGTGAGTGCTCCCGGTGTCATATTTACGAGATAAGGAAAATCTACGCCGGTGTTGTTCTTTTTAATCTCCTCTTTGCCTATGTTGGTGAAGGCTACGGGGGTTGTTTCGCTTGCGCGTAACGATGATACCTCTACATCTTGCAGATGTACGGCTTTGAGGGTGTCCCTCTTTGCTTGCTCTTGTGCATACAGAGCCCCGGCTGCAAATAGTATGCAGCACAGCAATGTTCTCTTTTTCATTGCAATTTCAAAAATTTTAGTGGAGCGGGGAGGGTGAAAAAATAAAATCCTCCAAGCTCCGTGGTTAAACAGAAAATGGGGATTTTTCCTGTGTGTGCCGAATGTGTGCACGCCATTCGGCTCTTTCCCTACGCCGGCATTACCCGGATCAGGTTATTGGGTATGATCTCAGCCCGTTGTATTAAGGCACCCCTTGTTTGAAATCTGTTGCAAAGGTATGTTTTTTGATTTTTATGGCAAAATTTTTCCAATAAAAATATTATTGTCGCAATATTGCAGGGTGTGGCAGATTATTTAAAGATGTTGGTTATTTTGTCGAAGAAATTGTCGAGCGTGCCTGTTTCGGCGGGTGGCTCCTGCGTTGTTATTTGAGCGTTGAAAAAGTTTTCCAATGGAATGTCCCAACAGCTTTTCTCCATCTGTACTTCTCCGTTTATATATTGCCATAGCAGACGGGCGTTTTTGTGGCTGTGGGCAGTGTGTGCCTCTTCGATGGCCTCTTTGTTTATGCCGGCTTTGTCGTAAATGGCGATAAGCTCGCTTATTTTGCGGTGGCGATACTCTTGGGCTATCCTGAATTTATTGTGATTGTCGACGGAAAGGAATATTCCGCGGTTTATCATCGAGGTTATAAATACGCTTGATATGTGGGGGGGAATATCGTAGGCGCTGTTTATTACTCCCGAAATATATTCAATGTCGAATGTCTCTTTGCCTGTGAGCGAGCATAGCTGTTCGGCTTTGTCGAGTATCATAAGGCAGAGAAATTTTTGGTAGTTGGAGCTTATGCCTGAAAATTTATTCTCGCGCACGAGTTTGTCGGCTCTTTGCAGAAAGTAGTTCCAGCGGCTGCCGGCCATACAGAGTGTCCACGAAAAGTATATGAGCAAGAGGAATATGATGAGGCTTGCAAGGTCGCCGTATATGTTGCGGTAGTTGGTGAACATTGACAATATTATGTAGCTGAAATACTGCATAAGCGCAAATACCGAACTGCATACGATGGCTGCCACTGCGGCATATTTTACTTTAACCTCGGCTCGCGGTATTAGTTTGTATGCAGCAAACAGGCATACAAAGTATGCTGCCACCGAGAATATAAATACATTTATTTCGTGAATTATGGTGCCTTTCAGATAGGACGACATTGTCCACCAGATGGTTAACAGTATTATTGCGATGAAGGGAATGAGCAGTACTATGGCAAAAATACCGAGCAGTTGGGTGAGGTCGCGCCCGGGCATATTCCACAGGGCGTTGAACGTTGCGTCGATGGTGCGGAAAATGGAAAATACCGAGTAGAGCAACAGTACAAGGCCGATTCCGGCACCAAGCCAAAAGCTCACTTGTGTGTTATTAAGGTAGCTGTCGGCAAAGTTCAGCAGGTTGTTCGATATTATATCCTGCCCGTGAAAAAACTCCTGCACCTGTTCCTTGAAAATATCGCCGTAGCCCAAAATTTTGGCAATGGCAACCATAAGTGCCATAACCGGAACTACGGCAAAAAGAGTGTGGTAGGTGAGTGCCGCCGATGCTTGTTGCAGTTTCCCGAAGCTCGTGCATAGCTTTACGATGGCCCATAGATTGCGATTGTCGTCAATCCCTCTATCATTGTCGAGCTCCACTATTTTGTCCCAGAATTTTTTTATTGCTTTGTTCATACAGTGTGGTGTTGCGAGTCTTTGTTTTTAATATTGCAAATGTAATTAAATTTTGTCAATAATACCTTTAATGGCTCTCTTTAATGGCGGTGTATTCTGTCATTTTGTCGCATTTTTTTGTATTTGTGGCAAATTCTTTGCTATTTTTGCATCCTCGAAGGCCGAAAAACATTTTTGGCACACTTTTGGTTATATAAATAATGTGCCGCAGGGCGGCTGAACGTTAAACAATTAAAAACATTAAAATACTATGAACATTAAACCTTTGGCAGACAGAGTCCTCATTTTGCCTATGGCAGCCGAGGAGAAGACTATCGGCGGTATAATAATCCCCGATACAGCAAAAGAAAAACCCTTGCAGGGCAAGGTAATAGCAGTTGGTAACGGAACAAAAGAGGAGGAGATGGTTATTGCCGTTGGCGACCAAGTGCTCTATGGAAAGTATACCGGAACCGAGCTTGAATTTGAGGGTGAGAAGTATTTGATTATGCGTCAGAGTGACGTATTGGCAATTTTAGGATAATTTTTTTAAGAAATTCAGAATATGGCAAAAGAAATTCTTTTCAATATGGATGCTCGCGACCAGCTTAAAAGGGGTGTCGACGAGCTTGCTAATGCAGTGAAGGTTACATTGGGTCCCAAAGGTCGCAATGTTATTATAGAGAAAAAATTTGGTGCTCCCCACATTACAAAGGACGGTGTTTCGGTGGCAAAAGAGATTGAGCTTGCCGATGCTTATATGAACACCGGCGCGCAGCTTGTAAAGTCGGTTGCATCGAAGACCAACGACGATGCAGGTGACGGTACAACAACCGCAACTTTGCTTGCACAGGCAATTATCACCGAGGGATTGCGTAACGTTACAGCCGGTGCCAATCCTATGGACTTGAAGCGTGGAATAGACAAGGCTGTGGGCAAGGTGGTTGAGTCTATCAAGGAGCAGAGCGAGACAGTGGGCGACAATTACGACAAGATTGAGCAGGTTGCCACAATTTCGGCCAATAACGACGGCGAGATTGGCAAGCTCATTGCCGATGCTATGCGCAAGGTTACAAAGGATGGTGTTATTACCATCGAGGAGGCTAAAAGCCGCGACACTACAATCGGTGTTGTTGAGGGTATGCAGTTTGACCGAGGTTATCTTTCTCCCTATTTTATTACAGACACCGAGAAGATGGAGTGTCAGATGGACAGCCCCTACATTCTCATCTACGACAAGAAAATTACCAACCTCAAAGATATGCTTCCCATTTTGGAGGCTGCCGTGCAGACTGGCCGTCCTTTGCTCATTATTGCCGAGGATGTTGAGAGTGAGGCTCTCACAACACTTGTTGTGAACCGTTTGCGCTCGCAGTTGAAGATTTGTGCTGTGAAGGCTCCCGGATTCGGCGACCGTCGCAAGGATTTGCTCGAAGATATTGCTACTCTCACTGGTGCAATTGTCATCAGCGAGGAGAAGGGTATTAAATTGGAGCAGGCTACATTGGAAATGTTGGGTACCTGCGGCCGCATCACCATCAGCAAGGATAATACCACAATTGTCGATGGCAATGGTGACAAGGAGGCTATTGCTGCTCGCGTGGCACAGATTAAACAGCAGATTTCTACCACAAAGAGCGACTACGACAAGGAGAAACTCCAAGAGCGTCTTGCCAAATTGGCAGGTGGCGTGGCTGTTCTCTATGTTGGTGCCGCTTCGGAGGTTGAGATGAAGGAGAAGAAAGACCGCGTGGACGATGCTCTTTGCGCTACACGTGCAGCCATAGAGGAGGGTATTGTTCCCGGCGGTGGTGTTGCTTATATCCGCTCTATCGATGTTCTCGAAAATCTTGAAGCTGAAAATGCCGACGAAAAGACAGGTATTGCAATTATTAAGCGTGCAATAGAGGAACCTCTTCGTCAGATTGTGGCCAACGCCGGTAAAGAGGGTGCCGTTATTGTGCAGAAGGTTCGTGAGGGTAAGGCCGATTATGGCTATAATGCTCGTGCTGATGTTTACGAGAATCTATTTGCAGCAGGTGTTGTAGACCCTGCCAAGGTTACCCGTGTGGCATTGGAGAATGCTGCTTCAATCGCCGGAATGTTCCTCACCACCGAGTGTGTGATTGTTGAGAAGAAAGAGGATAAGCCCGAAATGCCTATGGGTGCTCCCGGAATGGGTGGAATGGGCGGTATGATGTAAAAAACATCAACCCTTTGAAATAGTAGAGGCAAGAAGGTGCATTTAATGGTGCATCTTCTTGTTTTTTGATGGTATATGAAGTATTTTTGGAACAGAATTTCGATATATGGCTCACAAAGAGAAGAAGATTGCTGTTATTATAGGTGCCGGCCCGGCAGGCCTTACCGCTGCATACGAAATATTGCAGCAGGGGGTGGCTGTGCCGTTGTTGCTTGAAGAGAGTTCTATGGTGGGCGGAATATCGAGGACTGTGAACTGCGGCGGTAACCGTATGGATATTGGCGGCCATCGTTTCTTCTCGAAGAGTGAGAGGGTGATGCGTTGGTGGTGCGATATTATGCCGTTGCAGGCGGCTCCTGCCAAGGATGAACTTTTGCTTGGTGCCGAGCCTGCTGCCTCTGCTCCCGACCCGCAGACAGACGATAATGTGATGTTGCGTCGTCGCCGTGTGTCGAGTATATTTTTTCAACGAAAATTTTTCCCCTATCCTTTGACGCTCACAATGGAGGTGCTTGCCAATATGGGCTTGTGGCAGGCTGTTAAGGCCGGTTGCGGCTATATTGTCGCGAGATTGCGCCCCCGTTCCGAGAATTCGCTCGAAGATTTTTATATAAATCGCTTCGGCAGCCCACTGTACAAGATGTTTTTCGAGGATTACACCCAAAAAGTGTGGGGCCGCCATCCTTCGCAGCTTGGTGCCGATTGGGGGAGCCAACGTGTAAAAGGGCTCTCAATGTGGGCCTTGCTCAAAGATGCATTCTCTGTGCGGCGCGACGGCAATATTGCTCAAAAGGGGGTGGAAACTTCGCTGATTGGGGAGTTTCTTTATCCTAAATATGGCCCCGGGCAGTTGTGGGAAACGGTTGCAGCAAAAGTGGAGGAGCTTGGTGGCTCACTCTTGAAGGGGTATTGTGTGGAGAGGGTTAATGTGGAGAAGGGGCGTGCAGTGTCGGTGGAATGCCGCCTTGCCGATGGCTCGCAGCGCACTGTGGAGTGCGATTATCTTTTCTCTTCTATGCCTGTAAAGGAGTTTGTGGGGGCTATTCGTGGCGTTGAGGTGCCGCATCCGGTTGCTGCTGTTGCTGCCGGCCTGCCTTATCGCGATTTTGTGACAGTGGGGCTTCTGGTCGACAGCCTCAAAATAAAAAATACCACAAAATTGCACACATACGCCAATCGCCTGCCCGATACTTGGATTTATGTTCAGGAGCGCGATGTTAAGGTGGGGCGCATTCAGGTGTTTAATAATTGGTCGCCTTATATGGTTGCCGATTATGAGAATACGTTGTTTCTGGGGCTTGAATATTTTTGCAGCGAGGGCGATGCGCTGTGGCAGATGGGCGACGAGGAGATGATAACATTTGCCGTGTCCGAACTATCGCAGATGGATATTCTCGACGCTTCGGCTGTGCGGTCGGGCAGTGTGGTGAGAATGAAAAAGGCTTATCCGGCCTATTGGGGGAGCTATAAGAATTTGGCAATTGTGCGCGATTTTCTCGATGGCATTGAAAATCTCTATTGTATAGGGCGTAACGGGCAGCATCGTTATAATAATATGGATCACTCGATGCTCACGGCGTTTGCAGCGGTCGATTGTGTGGGCAAGGGTGGCGATAAGTCTGCTGTGTGGAGCGTGAATACCGACAGCGAATATAACGAAGAGTAAATATCCATATATAAATGATGAAGAGCGACAATAATTCGGAGAGGCTTCCTCTTGTTGATGCCGATGGCAATGTGATTGGCTCGGCTACTCGTGGGGAGTGCCATAATGGCAGTAAATTGCAGCATCCGGTGGTTCATCTGCACCTGTTCGACAGTTTGGGAAGATTATATTTGCAACAGCGCCCATTGTGGAAGGCTATACAGCCGGGCAAATGGGATACTGCCGTTGGCGGGCACGTGGATTTTGGAGAGAATGTATCGTCGGCACTTGAACGTGAGGTGCGCGAGGAGCTTGGGATTGAACTATCTTGCCCGCGTTTCCTGTTGCGCTATCAGTTTGAGAGCGAGTGTGAAAAGGAACTTGTTTATGTGTATAGCGCGGTGTACGATGGCGAGGTGCGCCCGAGTGACGAACTTGACGGTGGCCGCTTTTGGGAAATTGCAGAAATACGCAATGCTGTGGGGCGCGGGCTGCTCACCCCTAATTTTGAGCAGGAGATAGTGAAGGTTCTTGCTATATTGGAGGGGTAGATTGCTTGTCGGGTACCCTCTTTCGATTGGCTTTTCCTCTATAATTATCGGTTGATGGTAATTTTTTAAAAATAAATTCCGATACATTTGCATATTTGACAAAAACGATATACCTTTGCAACGCAAAATAAGGGCGTAGGCTTTCCAAATGGAAGTTTGGGTGAGTGGCTGAAACCAGCAGTTTGCTAAACTGCCGTACGGGTTACCGTACCGGGGGTTCGAATCCCCCAGCTTCCGCTTGGGTTTTGCAGATGGCGCTTTCGTCTAGCGGCTAGGACACATGCCTCTCACGCATGGAACACGGGTTCGATTCCCGTAGGCGCTACAAGATTTATTGCAAATACGGTGCGAAACGGGAATACTCCTTTGGGAAACTAAAGTTTCCGTCGTCGTAAACAACGCTCCCTCCTCGCGTTGTTCCCGTAGGCGCTACTTTGGTTAGGACTCTTTAAAAGGGTTCTAATTTTTTTGCTCCCAAAAGTCGAGATATTGCTGTGCTACTTTTGGGGGAGTGTGGTGGCGCTCGATAAATGCAATGCTCTCTTGTTGCATTCTTGCAATCTGCTCTTTATGCTCAATAAGGTTTTTTAGTTTGTTGTATACATCCTCTTCGTTGGGGGTGACATTTATCATAGGGCGCAGTTCCTTTTCGCCTAAAATGTAGTAACACTCTTCCTCGGCACCACCTACCACTATTTTTCCTTTGCTCATTGCAAGAAGGGCGTTCATTGCGGGGGAGTAGCCGTATAGTTGGTCGAGTAGAATGTCGCAGCTGTTTATCATTCTTTGGTACTCTTCGAAGGGTACGCTCTCGGCTTTTATAATCTCGCAGTCGTTGGGATGATCGCGGGCTATGCGTTCAAGTGCGCGAAGCATAATATCGGTTCCTTTGTAGATGCTTCGTTCTCTGTTTATGCCTATGAAGAAACGTATTTTGCGCTTGCCGTCGTATGTGGCGCCGCGCTCAGTTTTTTCGATGGGAAAGGGGATGTAGGCGAGTTTTTGGGCGTGCTTTTCTTGGTATACGGCGTAATATTCGTAAAGTCCGGCTATTATGCCGTTGCAGTCGTTGGCAATGTATTTGTTGAGGGTGGCTTTTGGAGTATCGGTCCAGTCGTTTTTTTGTGCTTCTATATAGGGGCCGGTGATTGGGGTGTCGCCTATGTTAAAGTCGGAGTAGCGGAAGAGAGGTGGGGTGCTTGTGCAGCCTTCTACCCAGTAGGCGTCCATTCCCATTGCGCAGAGGAATATTTTTTTATTGTGTCGGCGAAGGTAGCGGTATATTGGTAGCAGACGCTCGGCTTTTAGTTCGAGGAACATTGGGTTAATTAGCTGTACTACATCGTAGCCGCGTAACTTGGGTAGGGTGAACAGGATTTTTAGCAGTAGTTTTATGCCGCCGAGCTTGTCATCCTTGCGTGTGAGTGAGATGTTGCGTTTGTAGTTTTTCCAGAAATCTCCGTTGCTTGCGACGCACACTTCGTGTCCGAGTGAGCGGAGCCCCTCGGCAAGTGTCCAATGTACGTTGCTGTATTCGCCTATGAGTAGTATTTTCATTGCTCGGTGGGTTTGTGGCGTGTGGGTATCAACAGGCGCAGTATCCGCAGGCCGATGAGGCTGTTTGCCAGCCTGCGGAATATGGCGTATTTTATGCCGTAGCTATGCTTGGCTAACGGGTAGAGCTTTTGCTCTGTGAAATTTTTACGACAGGTGATGTGAATTTCTTTGGCTTTTTTTCCTGCGTATAGTTGGTTGATTATAAAGTCGACAACGAGCATTGTGAGCTTGCGTTGCAGGGCTCTCTTTTGCAGGCTGTTGCTACGCTCGTGGGTTATGGTTCTGAATGTACAGAGGTTTTTAATGACGGTGAGGCTGTCTTTTTCCCGCTTGGCAATGTCGGCGGGAGCTTGGCTGCGAGTTATGGAGCCTGCTCTTGTGTGGTAGTTGTATATGTGGGCGTCGCTTGTTATGAACTTTTGTGCGTGGTAGTGTGCTTTTGTGGTGAATTCATCGTCTTCGTGGTATATATTGGGGGTGAAGCGTATGCCTTTATTATCGATGAATTCTTTTCTTATGAAGTAACAACAGCCACTGCCCGGCAGATTGTTGGCTATCATATATACGGCTCCGCTTATGGTGTTGCTGAAATGTACCTTTTGGTGTGTGCTGTTGTTTGTATTTGTGGCGTGGGGTATTGTTTTGCTGTTGTATCGTAGAATATCGGGTGTTTCTGCTTTTAGCTTGTCGGTGCATTGCTTCATTGCGTTGCTTTTGTGCAGTGTGTCGTCGCCGTCGAGAAATAGAATGTATCGTCCTTTTGCTGCGTCAATGCCACTGTTGCGTGCCGCGCCGGGGCCTATGTGGTTGCACTCTATGAGCGTGATATTGGCCAACGGGTATGCGGTTGCTATCCAACGTGGTGGTGTCTCGGAACCATCGTCAACGATTATAACTTCGTATTCTTCGGCCGATATTTCAAGGGCTAATATGCTGTCGATGCATCGTTTCAGAAGCTCTTGTGGAAGGTTGTAGTTGGGTACTATGATTGAGAGAAGCATTTTCCCGTGATTTATTGGTTAGCATAATCTGCGGCTTAGCATTGCGTGCAGGCGGCTGTGTATGGTGGCCCCAAACAAGGAGAGTGTGGTGAACTTTATCTTGTCGGTAAATGGTATTTCCATTTTATAGAGTATTTTAAGGCCTATTTTTTCGTTGCCAAGCATTGAGGCTGCTTTACTGTATTCTTCTTTCTTGCCGTCGTGGCAACGATAGAGGTCGGTGAGCCTGTCGGCGCATTTGAGCAGGAGTTCTTTGGCTTTCTCTTCTAATTTGTACTCGTTTTTTACTTTTTTGTATAGGTTCACCGTGTTGCGGTATAAGAAGTAGTGCCCCTTGAAGGTGTGTGTGTTGGATATGCTGTTCTCGTGGTCGAGGTAGTAGTAGAAGCCGCAGTCGGAGTAATAGACGCAGTCGCTGCTTTCGTATAGTATAGGGGTGGTGTAGAGGTCTTCAAAAACCTCTCCCTCGGGGAAGCGGATAAATGCAAAAAGGTCGGCGCGGTATATCTTGTTGCAGGCGTATGAGTGGTTGTAGCCTTTGCGCTTTATCCAGTCGATAAAGATGTTTCCGTTGCCGGTTATTTTTTCGGGCTTGAAGGATATTATTTCGCTTTTGGGCGATTCGTAGTGTGTGTTTACGGGGTATTCTATAATGTCAATGTCGGGATTGGCAAGGAGTATGCGCATATTGTAGTAATATGTTCCCGATGCTATAATGTCGTCGGCGTCGACAAATGTGATGTACTCTCCGCGTGCAACTGCTATGCCTGCGTTGCGTGCCGAGGAGAGGCCGCCGTTTTTTTTGTGTATTACTTTTACTTTGTCGCACTCTTGTGCGTAACGGTCGCACACAGTGCCGCAGCTGTCGGGTGAGCCGTCGTCGACAAGGATAAGTTCATAGTCGGTGTATGTCTGTTGCAAAATGCTTTCGATGCAATTTTGCAGGTGACGCCTTGCTTTATATACCGGAACTATGATGCTTAATTTCATTTATCTGCTTTTCTCTATATGTAGCGCGAAGATATTAAAATATGTGCGGAATAGCAAAAAAAAGTGTGGGTTATTTTGCTTTTTGTTCACACTTTTCCGTTTGTGGCTTTTTGTGTTGCGAAAAGGGTGTTTTATTCTATTTTTTCTTTATCTTCGCAATTGGTTTTGTTTTTATGATAAAGAAAAGGTTTTTAATAGTTTATATATTTCTGCTGTTTGCCGCGGGCACTGTTGGGCAGGTGGCGGATGGGAGTTTCTTGCCTCCTTTTGATTTTAAGCATTTTTTGAGTGGAAATTTCGGCGAATTGCGCAGCAATCATTTTCACGCAGGGCTCGATTTTAAGACTCAGGGTGTTGCCGGAAAGCCTATAAGGGTTGTTGCCGATGGTTATATAGTGAGGGCGAAAGTGCAGTATGGCGGCTATGGCCGTGCGCTTTATGTTGCGCACGATAATGGGAGAATGACTGTTTATGGGCACCTCGACCGATTCCCTGCATATATAGAGAGGGAGATTCGTGAAGAACAGTATCGCTGTGAGAGCTATCCGGTGGATATTGCTTTTGAGCCGGGTCGCTTTAAGGTGAAGAGGGGCGAAATTCTTGCTTACGCGGGTAACAGCGGTTATTCGTTTGGGCCGCATCTGCATTTTGAGGTTCGTTCACTCGATGGCAATGAACTTTACAATCCTTTGCTCTTCTATAAGTCTATTGTTGACGATGACCGCCCGCCTGTGGCACAGGCTGTTGCGTTCTATCCTCGTGAAGGGCAGGGGGTGTTGAACGGTGGTTCGCTCTCGTTGGTGCGGAAGGTTGTGAATGGTGCTGTGTGCGATACTCTGACAGCTTGGGGCAAGATTGGTTTTGGAATTAAGGCGGTCGATTATATGAGTGGCACGCATAATAAATATGGTGTTTACGAGATTGAATTGTTTGTAGACGATTCGTTGCATTTCTCCTCGCGTATGGATAATGTGGCGTTTGACGAGAATAGGTTGATAAATGCTTGGGCCGATTATGACAGGCTTGCCGGTGGTGAGGGGTGGTTCCTGCGCTCCTTCCTGCTTGAAAATAACCCGTTGCGTGCGTTGAACGCCGATGCGGCACGAGGGTGGGTGAATGTGTGCGAGGAGAGGCTCTATAAGGTAGAGTATCGTCTGCGCGATTATCACGGCAACAGCAGTAGTTGCCTGTTTGCGGTGAGGGGTGTGCGCAGTGAGCCTCCTGTGCAGCCTTTGCGAGGTTATTATCATTTGCGGTGGTGCCTGACAAATGAGATTGCGGGTGGCGATTTTTCGCTCACTATTCCCCGTGGCGCACTGTTTGATGATGTTCGAGTGGCAGTGAAGGAGAGCTTCTCGGCCGCAGGTTCGCCTGTATATATTTTCGGTGATAAAAAAACGCCATTGTGGGGCAGTGCCAAGCTGACAATAAAGATTCCCTCTCATCTGCTTCCGTTTGCCGAAAAGTGCTACATTGAGCGTGTGACGGCAAAGGGGGGTAGTGCGGTTGGCGGCAAGAGTGCCGATGGGTATGTAACTGCCGATGTTTTTGTGCTCGACAGCTATGCTGTGGCGGTGGATACTGTTGCTCCGCTGTTGAGGCCTGTTAAGGAGAAAGAGTGGGGGCGCAAAGGCAGAGTGGTTTTTTCTCTTGCCGACAAGGGTTGCGGGCTCGACTCGTATAAATGTTACATCGACGGTAGGTTTGTGCTTTTCGAGTATAGCAGTAAAAGTGGCAGGCTTGCGTGCGATTTAAGGCGTGAGAAGGTGTCGCGCGGCAAGCACACATTGAAGGTTGTTGCTACCGACAGGATGGGCAACAGTGTGGCCTATGAAACGAATATAAAATATTAAAAATAATTGTTTATGAAGAGATTTTTTGCAGTAATCGCACTCGTGGCAATCTTTGTGCAGGGTGCAGTCGCTTGCACCAATTTTTTGGTTGGCAAGAAGGCTTCGGCCGATGGTTCGGTGTTTATCTCATATAGTGCCGACAGTTTTGGAATGAGTGGTTTTTTGGCCCATTTTCCTGCGGGTGTACATCCTGCGGGTACAATGCGCGAGGTGTATGATTGGGACAGTGGTCGCTATCTTGGTGCAATTCCCGAGGCTCCGGTTACATATAATGTGATTGGAAATATCAATGAGCATCAGGTGGCTATTGCCGAAACTACATTCGGTGGCCGTCCCGAACTTGTGGATACCACGGGTATTATCGATTATGGTTCGCTGATGTATATTGCCTTGCAACGCTCAAAAACTGCACGCGAGGCAATAGAGATTATGACTACACTTACTCAAAAGTATGGTTATTACAGCGCGGGTGAGAGTTTCTCTATTGCCGATGCTGACGAGGCGTGGATTTTGGAGATGATAGGCAAGGGTAGCGAGAAGGGTACTGTGTGGGTGGCTGTGCGTGTGCCCGACGACTGTATTTCGGCTCACGCCAACCAGTCGCGCATACATAAATTTGATATGAAGGACAAGGAGAATGTGATGTACTCCAAGGATGTTATAAAATTTGCTCGTAAAAAGGGGTATTTCAGTGGTAAGGACGAGGATTTCAGCTTTGCAATGGCCTATTGTCCGCCCGATTTTGGCGCGCTCCGTTGGTGCGATGCACGTGCGTGGAGTTTCTTTAATATGTATGCCGATGCTGATATGAATGAGTATCTTCCTTGGGTGTCGGGCGATGCGACTGCAACGCCTATGCCTCTGTTTTTTAAGCCGAAGCAACCGTTGACCTTGCAGAATGTGCAGGCGGCTATGCGCGACCACTTCGAGGGTACTCCTTTTGATGTTACCATCGACCTTGGCGGCGGTATTTATAATATGCCTTATCGCCTCTCGCCGCTTACATTCGAGTATGAGGGTAAGGAGTATTTCAATGAGCGTCCGGTCTCTACCTTCCAGTCGGCGTTTACGTTCGTGGCGCAGATGCGCGCTCATCTGCCTCGTGAGATTGGCGGCGTGCTGTGGTTCGGTTGCGACGATGCCAATATGATTGTCTATACTCCGGTGTACTGCTGCTTGGATCGTGTGCCTGCTTGTTACTCGGCCGAGAATGCCGACCCTGTTACCTTCTCGTGGAACTCCTCATTCTGGGTGTTTAACTGGGTTTCCAATATGATATATCCAAAATACTCTCTTGTGGTCGATGATATGAAGCGTGTGCAGGGTGAGCTTGAAAAGAGATTCTACGATGGCAGTGTGGCATTGGAGGCTGAATGGGCTGCCGGGCTTAAAGAGTCGCCTAAATATACTCTTGCTGCAATAAAGGAATTTTCGTGCGACTGTGCCGAGGAGGCTCTCGCGGAGTGGAAGAAATTTGGTGAGTATATTATTGTGAAATATAACGACCTTGTGGTGAAGCCCGAAAAGAACGGTAAATTTGAACGTACCTCCACGGGAATAGGTGCAACGGTTATTCGTCCGGGTTATCCGAAGGCTTATATAAAGCGTTTGGTTGAGGAAACGGGCGATAAATATTTAATTCCGGCTGCGGAATAATAGTTGGTTGTATTTTTTCTTTATATTTTTTAAGGTAAAATTTAACAACTTATAATATAAATATATATCTTTGTTTCTTGACGGCAAGGGCATTGCCGATGAAACAAAATAAAATTAGCTTCCTAATTTGTTGTATACTATATAAACTTAATAACTAATATTTATGGATTTAGAACTTATTAAAATGGTTACGGATAAGGCTACCGAGTGGCTTTCTCCCGCTTATGATGAAGAGACACGCAAAGAGGTGCAGGCTATGCTCGACAACGAGGATAAGACTCCGCTTATCGATGCTTTCTATCGTGAATTGGAATTTGGTACCGGAGGCTTGCGCGGTATTATGGGTGCCGGCAGCAACCGTATGAATATATACACTGTGGGCAAGGCTACACAGGGATTGGCCGATTATTTGAACGAGGTGTTCAAAGACCGCGAGCAGATTTCTGTGGTTGTGGGCCACGATTGTCGCAACAACAGCCGTCTGTTTGCCGAGATTGCTGCAAATATCTTCTCGGCCAACGGTATAAAGGTATACCTCTTTGAGGATTTGCGCCCCACTCCCGAGGTGTCTTTTGCTATCCGCTATCTTGGTTGTCAGAGTGGTGTTAATATCACTGCCAGCCACAACCCTAAGGAGTACAATGGCTACAAGGCTTATTGGGATGATGGCGCACAGATGCTTGCTCCCCACGATGTAAAGACTATCGAGTATGTGGAGAAGGTTAAGGTAGAGGATATTAAATTCGTGGGTAACCCTGCTCTCATAGAGATTATCGGCGAGGAGATAGATAATGCTTATCTCGACCGCGTTCAGACTCTCTCTATCGACCCCGAGGTTATAAAGAAGAACAAGGACTTGAAAATTGTCTATACTCCCATTCACGGTTGCGGTCGCGTGCTTATTCCCGCATCGTTGCGCCGTTGGGGCTTCGAGAATATTCACTGTGTGGAGGAGCAGATGGTTAAGGATGGTAACTTCCCCACAGTAATATCGCCCAACCCCGAGAATGCCGAGGCTATGACTATGGCTGTTAATCTTGCAAAGAAGATTGACGCCGACCTTGTAATGGCGTCCGACCCTGACGCCGACCGCATTGCCATCGCTTGCAAGAACTTCGACGGCGAGTGGGTTATTGTCAATGGTAACCAGACTTGTATGATATTCCTCTACTACATCATCACCCAATATACAAAATTGGGCAAGATGACTGGCAAGGAGTTTGTTGTTAAGACAATTGTAACTACCGAGGTTATTAAGAATATTGCCGAGAAGAACAATATCAAGATGTACGATTGCTACACAGGCTTCAAATGGATAGCAAAGGTTATTCGCGACAATGAGGGTATTATGCGCTACATTGGTGGTGGCGAGGAGAGCTTCGGCTTCTTGGCCGAGGACTTCTGCCGCGATAAAGACTCAGTATCGGCTTGCAGCCTCATTGCCGAGATTGCTGCTTGGGCCAAGGAGAATGGTAAGAGCCTCTATGAAATGTTGATGGATATTTACGTTGAGTATGGATTCTCGAAGGAGATAACCGTAAATGTGGTTAAGCCCGGAAAGAGCGGTGCCGATGAAATTCGTCAGATGATGGAGAACTTCCGCGCCAATCCTTTGAAAGAGATGGCTGGCGAGAAGGTTGTTTGCTACAAGGACTTCAAGGCGTTGAAGGCTGTCAATGGCGACGGTAATGTTACCGACCTTGATATGCCCGAGCCTTCGAATGTGTTGCAGTATTTTACCGAGAGTGGTAATAAAGTGTCTGTACGTCCCTCGGGTACCGAGCCTAAAATTAAGTTCTATATGGAGGCAAAGGCTGCAATGCCCACACGCAACGACTATCTTGCTGCTTGCGAGAAGGCCGACTCTATAATTGAGGCTATGAAAAAGGCAATGGGTATCTGATTGCGCGTTGCTTGAATAAAAAAGCCTGCCGAATTTATCGGCAGGCTTTTTTATTGATAGTGTGTAAATAGGGTCTTTACTTAAATTCCGATTCTTCTTTCATATCCACCTCTTTTCCGGCCTTGTCGTAGAAATGGTATTCCAGATAGGTCAGTTTCTGGTTGGGTATGATGCGTATTCCGAACCCGTATTTGAATTGCCATTTGCGGTATAACGATATTATACCTTTCTTAATATAGGATGCCACATAGGGGTGTACGTGCAGTGTCAGCGATTTTATTCCTATGGTTCCTGTAAGTGTGCTTATTTTACTCTCTAACTGGTCGGTGAACAGTATCGACGATTGTACTTTGCCTTTGCCGAAGCATACGGGGCAGGTCTCTTCCACCGGCATATTTATTGCGGGGCGCACTCTTTGGCGTGTTATTTGCATAAGACCGAATTTGCTCAACGGCAGAATGTTGTGCTTGGCTCTGTCGCGGCTCATATTTTCGCTCATACGCTCGTAGAGTGTCTGGCGGTGTTCGGCTTTGTCCATATCTATAAAGTCGACCACAATGATGCCTCCCATATCTCGAAGGCGTAGCTGGCGTGCAAGTTCGTCGGCAGCTCCAAGGTTCACCTCCAAGGCGTTCTCTTCTTGGTTGCTGGCGTTGTTACGTGTTCTGTTGCCGCTGTTCACATCGACAACGTGCAGGGCTTCGGTGTGCTCTATTACCAAGTAGGCGCCACCCTTGAACGATACTATTCGACCGAATGACGATTTTATCTGTTTTGTTATCGCAAAGTGGTCGAATATGGGTAGTTCGCCGCGGTATAACTTTATTATGTTTACACTTTCGGGAGCTATTACCGATACATAATCCCTGATTTTCTTGTAAACCTCAATGTCGTTCACGTGTATGCTCTCGTACGAGGGGTTGAAGAGGTCGCGTAGCAGTGCGAGTGTCCTGTCCGATTCGGCGTGAACAATGCCGGGAGGTTTTGTGCATTTTTGTACTTTACCTACAAGCGTTTCCCAATTGTTTATGAGGCTGCGTAGCTCGGCGTCGAGCTCGGCAACCTTCTTGCCTTCGGCTACTGTGCGCACGATTATTCCGAAATTCTTGGGCTTGATGCTTTGCAGCAGTTGTTTGAGCCTTGTGCGCTCTTCGGGTGATTTTATTTTCGATGATACTGATACTTTGTCTTCAAAGGGAATCAGTATCAGGAATCTCCCGGCAAATGATATTTCGCAAGTGAGGCGGGGGCCCTTGGTGTTTATGGGCTCTTTGGTTACCTGTACAAGAATTTCCTGCCCTGTCTGCAAGGTTTCGGCAATGTTTCCCTCTTTTTTCTTTTCGGGCATTATGGATGCCTTGGATATGGGAAATGTCTTCTTGCGGTCGCTTGTAACTTGTTTTAAGTATTTTTGTAAAGAGTAAAATTGCGGGCCTAAATCCAAATAGTGGAGGAATGCGTCTTTCTCGGAACCTACGTCAACAAAGCAGGCGTTAAGCCCGGGCATAATTTTCTTTACACGCCCAAGGTATATATTGCCCACCGAAAAGGTTTCTGTCTGTTCCTCTCTTTGAAATTCAACTAGTTGCTTGTCTTCTGTGATGGCAATGGCTACTTCGTTGGAGTGAACGTCAACAATAAGTTCGCTTGTCACAATTACTTCTTTTATTTTGATTTAGTGAGCCTCTTTCTTTTTTAAGGCGAGGTTCAAAATCCTTTGAATGTTACGGCATTGCCGTTGGTGTTTAAAACAAAAAACAAACTTGAAGCGGTTTATTCTTGCAAGTTTGTTTTTTGTGTCCTGTTCAGACGAGCTTACTTGCTCTTATGTCTGTTCTTTCTCAATCTTTTTTTACGCTTGTGCGTAGACATCTTATGTCTTTTTTTCTTTTTTCCGCTAGGCATAGTTAGAAAATTTATAAATTAACAAATATTACTTTTTAACTTCGTTTACGAATGTTTTTGCGGGCTTGAATGCGGGTATATCGTGCGCGGGGATGATGATGGTCTTCTCCTTGTGAATGTCGCGGGCAGTTTTTTCTGCTCTCTGCTTGATGATGAAGCTACCAAAGCCGCGGAGATATACTGGTTCGTGATTTGCCAAAGATGTCTTCACTACCTCCATAAATGATTCTACCGATGCAAGAACCACTGCTTTCTCAATACCTGTCTTCTTTGCAATCTCGTTTACAATGTCTGCTTTTGTCATTTTTATATCTGTATTTTATGTTGTTTTGAAATATGTTCCAAATTTCGGGAGGCAAATATATAGCTTTTTTTGCTTTTATGGAAATATAATGTGCTTTTTTTAATGAAAAAATCGTTGTTTGTGCTTTGTTTAAAAGGTTTTTGCTGCTTTTTTCTTCTTTCGTCTCCTTTTTTTTGTGCGTTGCCGAATTTAATTACTACTTTTGTTTTTGAACTATTTCTTAATTTTAATACTATTTTTTTATATAATATTTGCGCGGGCCTGCTTGTTGCACTATATTTGCATCGGCAATTTTTGCAGAATGTTTTTTGTTGAATTTTAAATTATTTTCAATATGTCAGTAAATAAAGTTATTTTAATCGGTAATGTGGGCAAAAATCCCGATGTTCGTCACTTGGACCGCAATGTTGCGGTGGCCAATATGGTTATTGCAACAACGGAGCGTGCTTATACTTTGCAGAATGGTACACAGGTTCCCGAAAGAACCGAGTGGCACAATGTGGTTCTGTGGGGCGGATTGGCCGAGGTTGCCGAAAAGTATGTCCATAAAGGTGACCGCATCTACATTGAGGGCAAGATTAGAACTAATACTTACGAGGATCAGAATGGTATTCGTCGCTATCGTACCGAAATTCTTGCCGAGACAATGGAGATGCTCTCGTCGCGTGGTACAGCGGCCGCATCTATCGATGAACCTGTTGCCGACAGTTCAATTTATTAATTCTTGGAATAATAGCTTTTGTAATTGATGGTTACTGCTTTTTTGCAGCTGTTTGCATTCGCGCTTCCCGAGGTTTCCTTTACTCCTCCCACGATGAGCGCGATTGTGGCTCTTGTGTTTGCCGTTGTGCTGCTGATGTGCTCGGCTTTTGCTTCGGGTTCTGAGATTGCTTTCTTTTCACTTTCGCGAGTGGAGCTTGACGAGGCTGCCGAGAGTAAATCTGTGTCGGCGCAGCATATTCTTTCGATGCTTAAAGAACCGGAGCACTTGCTTGCTACCATTCTCATTGTGAACGACTTTGTGAATGTGGGCATAGTGATGTTGCTCAACTATTTCTTTATGTCGATAATGTCGTTTGGCGAGAGTGCGAGGTGGCTGGAATTTCTCTTGCTCACGGTTGTGCTCACCTTCTTGCTGTTGTTGTTTGGCGAGGTTATGCCCAAAATCTACTCGAAAAACAATGTACGCAAGTATGCCTATTTTGTATCCGATGTGTTGTATTTCTTCTTCCGCTTGTTGAGGCCCTTCTCATCGTTGCTTGTGCGCTCTACATTGCTTACGGAGCGTCTTGCTTCGAAAAACAACTACTCAATTTCGGTCGATGAACTTGAACAGGCTTTGGAACTTACCGATAAAAAGGAGATTGGAGAGCAGAAGAATATGCTCGAAGGTATAATACGTTTCGGTGATGAAACAGTGCGCAGTATTATGACATCGCGTATGGATATGGTGATGCTCGATATTCGTGCTTCGTACACCGAGGTGTTGCGTTGCGCTGCCGATAATGCCTATTCGCGCATTCCTGTTTATGCGGGAACGCAGGACGAGATTAGGGGTATTCTTTATATAAAGGATTTGTTGCCCTATCTTAATCGTGGAGCCAATTTCCGTTGGCAATCGCTTATACGTCAGCCCTATTTTGTGCCCGAAACAAAGAAGGTTGACGACTTATTGTGCGATTTTCAGACGGTGCGTGTGCATATGGCGATTGTGGTGGATGAATTTGGAGGGGTGTCGGGCCTTATCACTTTGGAGGATATAATTGAGGAGATTGTGGGTGAGATAAACGATGAGTTTGACGAGCCCGATACTTCGTATGAACGTATAGATGAACGTACAATTGTGTTCGAGGGAAAGACTATGCTTTCGGACTTCTTTAAAATAATGTCGCTCGACGGTGATGAATTCCGGGAACTTGCGGGTGAGGCCGACACGCTTGCCGGATTACTCTTGGAGGTGAAGGGGGAGTTTCCGCGTTTGCACGAAAAGATTGTGTGCGCGGGCGTGGAGTTTGAGGTTATGAGCAAGGATAAGCATCGTTTGGTTAAGATTAAGGCTACTATCTTGGAGGATGCTGCCGACGAGGGTGTGGAGGAGTAACTGTATGCCGTTCTTGAAAAAGTTTATCTGTGGCGATATTGAAATTGCCGTTTGGAAAATTTCGGAAACTCTCGAAGAACTGTCGTCGCTCGTGCCTCCTGCGTTGCTTGCCGAGGTTAGTGAATTTGCGAGCCTTAAACGCCGAGCCGAGTGGCTGGCTGTGCGCCTGCTGTTGCAGAAGTTTTTTGGTAGCGACACTCGCATAGTGTATGATGCAGCCGGCAAGCCATCTCTGAATAATAACGTTGCATACATAAGTATTTCTCACACGCGAGGTTATGCGGCATTGGCTTTTTCAAAAAGCACTCCTATGGGGGTGGATGTGGAGCTTGCGTCGCGAGAGGTGGGTGAGGCTTATAGTTGTTTTATGCGTAACGAGGAGCTGGATGAGGTTCCGTCGGCGTTGCAGAATAGGGCGAAGCTCCTGCGTTGGACAGCGTCGGAAGCTCTCTATAAGCTGGTTGGTAATTTAGGCGGTGGTTTTCGCGATAATATAGTGTTGGAGAGGGGGGTGTCATCGGAGGGTGGTGTGCTCTCCTTGTCGCTTGTGGGGCTTCGGAATGGTAATAGTGATAATTATTCGGTAGCCTATCTGTTTGACACTCCTTTGCTGATTGTTCTATGCAGGGAGGGGAGGTGCGCTCCCTTGCTCTCTTGTGAATTTTAGCCCTGTTTTTTAGAGGCGGTTTAAAATTTATCTCGTCCGAAACTGCATTTTATTCAGCTTTGATATATTTTATAAGAAATTTAAACAGTTTCTTAGTTTAATTAGCAGTGTGCGGGCCTTTTTTTATTCCTTCTGTTTGTTGGATTGTTTGTAACTAATCTTTGAATATTATGCTTAATGTGGTTGTACGCAGTTTGTGCGTGATTTTGTTGGGTGTGCTTATGGTGGTGTTGCGCGAGTCGCTTATGCCTGTGATAATACAGATTATAGGTGCGATATTTATGCTGTCGGGGGTAATTTCTTTGTTCAATATATATGTGCTCTATACTCGTGGCCTCTCAAAGAGTTTCGACGTTGCGGTGCTTGCTTTTGCCGGTGTTGCCGGTGTTGCGCTGGGGGTGTGGCTCTTGCTCTCGCCCGCCTTCTTTCTTGCTTTGCTGATGATGTTGCTCGGCCTGTTGTTGCTGTTGGTGGGGTTTTATCAGTTGGTTACATTGTTGGCGGCGCGTAGAAGAGTGGGGGTGCCTTGGGCAATGTATGTGGTGCCTCTTTTGTTGTTGGTTGCCGGAGTGGTGGTTATTGTAGATCCGTTTGAGGCGGCAGGGGTGCCGTTCTTTGTGGCGGGTGTTGCTGCAATATTGTCGGGCGTTTCGGAATTGGTGGCGAAAATATATATTTCACGGCACTCACGGCTTGTTGAATAGTTGCTTGTGGCGGTACTCTTTGATTTTGCTCATAATATTTTGTATAGGGGCAAAAAAAGCGTGCTATAATTTATGTTTTTTCACAAAAAAATGACATCTTTGCAAAAGCGAAGATAGGTTGCGCTCGCTGCGATTGATTGAAAATAAAAACTTTTCTTTTGTTAAGGAGTTAACATACTCCTTTGTAAAGCTAAAGCTTCAGTCGTCGCAAGCAATGCTCGCTCGCATTGCCGCTTGCATTATCTTTGCAAAAGCAAAAATGCGCGGTGCCGCAAATGGTGTATAATTTGCTTATGCAAAAATATTAACATATTTATGAACGAAATTAATGAATTCTTTTTGCAGTTTGTGTCGCAGATATCTCTCTTGGAGGTGGTGGTAAAGGGTATGCTGATAGGCATAATCGCATCGGCTCCAATGGGTCCGGTGGGTATACTTTGCGTGCAACGCACTCTTAATAAGGGACGTATTTATGGGCTTGTGACCGGTTGCGGTGCTGCCATAAGTGATATTATCTATGCTCTTATCACAGGATACGGCCTTTCGTTCATATATGATTTTATTCATAATCGTACGGCTCTTTTCTGGTTGCAACTTATCGGTGCTGTGCTTATGTTTATTTTCGGCGTACACACGTTTCGCAGTAATCCATCTCAGAATACTCATAATGTGAGCCGCAACAAGAGCAGTCTTGTGCAGAATGGTGTTACAGGCTTTTTCCTTGCATTCTCGAACCCCCTGCTCATAATGTTGTTCCTTGCACTCTTTACCCCCTTGAATTTTATGTTGCCCGAGCAGGCACTCTATAATCAGTTTATGGGCTATGCGGCTATTCTTGGAGGTGCAATGCTATGGTGGTTCTTTATCACATACGTGGTGAGCAAGTTGAGGGCGCGTTTCGATGTTCGGGGCGTTTGGATTATAAATAAAGTGATTGGCACATTGGTGATGATTGGGTCGTTCATAGGAATGGTGCTCATTATCACAGGTATATATTCTTTTCATTAATTATTCAGGATTTTGTTAATATCAAAAGAACTTCGAAGGAAGAATATAGCAGAATATCTGCTATATATGTGGCAGGTCGAGGACCTGTTGCGTGCCAATGAGTTGTCGCTCGACAAAGTAAGGAACAACATTGTAGAGCCATATGCCTTGCCCGATGAAGAGTCGGGCGAGTTGTTGCAATGGTATGCCGATCTCATAGATATGATGCACCAGGAGGATGTCAAGGAGAAGGGGCATCTGCAGATTAACAGGAATGTGATAATAAATTTGTCCGACCTGCATATGCGTCTTCTGAAATCTCCGAAGGTGCCGTTCTATTCTGCTGCCTACTACAAGGCGTTGCCTTTCATCGTTGAGTTCCGTACAAAGAGCGAGGGAAGGGAGAAGAACGAGCTTGAGAACTGCTTCGATGCGCTATATATGCTGTGGATGATGAAGTTGCAGAAGCGCGAAATCAATGAAGAGACTCTGAAGGCTGCTGCCGAGATAGGCAAATTCATTTCAATGCTTTCACTCTATTTCAAGGAGGACGAGGAGGGTAAACTTGACCTTGAGAGTGAAGAATGACATAAACACGAAAATACATTAGAAGATGAGTAATATACAGGAAGAGATAGGACGTAGAAGAACGTTTGCGATTATATCGCACCCCGATGCCGGTAAGACAACGCTTACCGAGAAACTGTTGCTTTTCGGTGGCCAGATTCAGGTTGCCGGTGCGGGAAAGTCTAACAAGATCAAGAAAACCGGGACATCGGACTGGATGGAGATTGAAAAACAACGTGGAATTTCTGTCACAACATCTGTGA
>JAZRAC010000013.1:0-3946 GCA_045634365.1 Bacteroidaceae bacterium
GCCGGCATTGTCATAAAAACGATTTGAGAATTATTGAAATTTTATAAAAAATGAAACGAAAACTATTTTTCTTGTTTGCTGTCGCATTATGCATGGCGATGGCATTACCAACAAAGGCACAGACCGATGATACGGGAACTGCACTGGAGACGAAAAGTAAAAAGACACTTCCTTATCCCCGTGCAACCAAGGCTGTCCCTGCCTCGGCTATGGAGTACGATTCCATTGCAGGTTGTTTTGTGGTGCGCGACACCATTGTGCCATCCCGCGCGGCTGCACGTTCCGGTGCTGCCAGAACAGTTGTTACCCGTGCAGCAGTGGCTTATACCGAGGATGGTGTGCAGTATGGTTATTTCGGCGACCAGCTTTCGAGCGACAATATGGCCGAAATGAGGCAAATTGTTGAGTCGTGGACTACATTAATACCAAATATCGATATTGATGAAGTTCTTTCTCCTGCCCCGGATAAAGAGACATGGTATATGCAAATTGTGGGTGTCGACAATGATGACCTTGATGACGCAGACGGCGAAATGCGTATCTACAACGATATCGGTACTACCTGGAATTACAAGACTATTGCCATAGACAGCACCGCCTTGCGAGGCAACGAGCACATAAAGAAGGTTGTATTCGAGGATTGTGCATCGGCATCGGAAAATGCTAACACCTATTTGAGAATGGTAATTCACGACGGTGCGTTCAAGGATTGCAAGAACTTGAAAGAGTTCAATATGTACTACCTTGTAACAGAAGGAACTAATAACTATCAAATGCTATATCCCTGGGATATATACATAGGCGATAATGTATTTGACGGTTGTCACCCCGATTTCCGCATTGTGGTTGCTCCACAGTTGTATAACTACTTTATAGTTGATGACAACTGGGGTAAATATGCCGACAGGATTGTGGCATCGGACTACCTGCCTACAACTTATGACCCTATCACATTTGACGGTGTGACATACGACTATGCGGCCAACTCGCTGAATACATTGCCTACATCGGAACTTACCCGTCTGCAATCGTCGTGGTGGAATGCTGCCATTATTGGTGCAGAAGTTGCCATAGCAATAGCTACTTGGGGAATAGCAAATTCATCAATCACATCAGCTAAAGCATCACTTCAGACATCAGTAGAAGCAGCTAGAGTTAAATATGGCTTTGCCAAATGGGCCTTGGACCTTAGCGACGTGGGATTAAAAAACGCGATAAAAGACGCGATAAAGTATAAGACTGAAATTTTTCAAGCGTTACTTCAAACCGCCAAAGAAAGTCATAAGACGACTCTGCTTGCATATACTGCAGCTAAAGAAGCATACACCGCTGCCCTTGGTGCTACAGTAGCAACCGATACATACTATATGATAGCTGCCGGTGTGAGCGCAGCAACGGTTCCGGGTGTAAATGGTTTGAGTTATATCGCCAATACTGTAGGAAATAAAGCCCGTCGTGAGCCAACTTGGGCTATGTCAGGACAATGGTTGTTTACAGAGAACAAGCATACCATCTACCATATGTATGTGAAAGATGTTGAAAATAAAGAGACTGTTACACTGTATAATGACATTGGTTCAGCCTATAACTACAAAACTGTGGCTATTGGTCGTGATGCTTTCCGTGGCAAAAACAATCTGAAAACTTTGAAGTTCGAAGATGTGAACACCGGCGAGATGTATGCGCCTATGACTATTGTTATTCCCGACTCGGCGTTCCTTGGCTGTTCAAATCTTGAAACAGTGGATTTGATTATGCGCAGCAACTACACCGACCGTGATGTTGCTCTTGGTCCCGAAAACTTTATCCTTTGTGGCGAAGATATCTTTGCCGGCTGCGACACTACTAAACTGAAAATTCGTGTCGGCGCCGAAAAGTACGAAGAGTTTGCCGAAAATACTTATTGGAAAAAGTATAAGAACTGCTTTGAAGTGGTTGATGTACCTGAAAACATTGACTATGTCGATTTCGGTGCTCAATATAGCTACACATTTGAAAACAACACATTGAAAAAGCAAACCTATATTGGAGAGCACACAATTGAACACGTACACATCATCGGTCAGGATGATGAAGATCTCGCGAGTCAGGACGGTGAAGTGGGACTTTTCAATGATATAGGTGCCTATAACAACTACAAGCTTGACTATGTGAAGAATAAGGCCTTCTATGGCAGCGAGGAACTTAAGGGTATCTCTATGTTTGACCTCAAGGGTTCGGCTGGTTTCGGTGACTCATATACCGACTTGTCGCTTGCGCTCCAAGACTCGGCTTTTGCCCATTGTCCCAACTTGGAGTATATCAATATGCTCTATTTCCGTACCGATGGAACCAACTCGGTAGAGCCGATGGACCCAAGCCGTGTGCAATTGGAGAGTGGTGTGTTTGCCGGCAGCGACAAGTTCAAGGTGAAGATGGTGACTACTGCCGTCGAGAGCTTTAAGGCCGATACCGCCTGGGCGAAATATGAAGACCGATTCCTCCCAAGTTTCATCTTGACAAAAGACCCTGTATTGATAGATATTCTTGAAGATTGCGGTATGGAGTATGAATCGCCAATTACAGGAGGAAGCTTTGACATATACGATGTAATGCAGGTTACAGACCCTGCTATACTCAACGGCAAGTTCCAGGGTAAGGAACTTACCGTGTTCCACGAATTCAAGGCTTTTGAGTGCATAGGCCTTGACCACATAGGTGAAGCCTGGTTCAAGGACTGCACCAAACTGCAGGGCATTGAGTTCCCTTCTACGTTAAAGGATATCTGCAAGCAGGCCTTCTATAACTGTCAGTTGCTCGACGATGTGGTTATTCCTGCAGGCGTAATAGCAATTGGTGACGAAGCGTTCGCCGGGTGTACCAATCTCAAGAGTATCACCTTCCTGTCTACAGCACCGGCCGGCCTTGGAGAGAATGTGTTTGCCAATATGCCCAAGGACTATGTAATATATGTTCCCGAAGCGGCAGTAGAGGCTTACAAGGCTGCTTGGGAGGAACAGTATGCCGAACATATACAAACTGTAAGCAACAAGCACACCGGAATCTTTGAGGTTACGCTTGCCGAACCCGGTACGCTGGCCAAAGAATTAGGTCTTGCCATTACCGGTTATAACCCTCTTACGGTTGTCGGCAACTACAGTAAATATGACAGTCTGAAAGTCGTTGGTCCTGTCGACGGTACCGATATAGGTGTAATTCGCATTATGGCCGGTCGCGATGTTGATAATTGTGAAGATATCTACCCCCGCAATCTTAAGTATCTCGACCTCTACGACGCACACATCAAAGCCGGTGGCGAGGACTACAACCAGGATGGTGACAATGACCGCATTACAGAGGATGATTGCATCGATACTTATATGTTCTGGGAGCTTGATGTATTGGAAACACTCATCTTACCAAAGAGCGTAACGAAGATTAAAGATTATGCATTCAATAACTGTGATAATTTGAAGCGTGTGGTCATCGGTGACAACACAAAGAGTATCGGCGAGGAGGTGTCTCACGACAGCCCCATGTTGCAGGAGGTGATTCTGCTTTGCAACGAAGCTCCCGCAACCGATGCCGATGCGTGGTCGGAAAAGACTCCGATAGGTATTTTCTACACACCAAACTCTTATCGTGACCACATTTCGGGCAGCCGCGTATATTACACTCGTGGCGACTCTATCGCTTCACCGTTCGAAGATGATGCTTTGTTGCGTGCTTTGGCCGAGAAACGAATCTTTACAATGAATGACTTTGCAACCTTGGAAAGTGCCGATAATTTGATTAACGGCAATGGCGAGATAAAGAAATTCAACGAACTGATAATGGCTGTCAGAGTAAAAGAACTGGGCGATAATTCATTTAGCGGCTGTTCTAATCTTGAAGAGGTGATGTTGCCTTTGTCGGGTGAGAGAATCACAGCCGGCGCATTCAATGGCTGTTCTTCGTTGAAGTCGGT
>JAZRAC010000014.1:0-69201 GCA_045634365.1 Bacteroidaceae bacterium
TGGAGAAAAAATCGTATCTTTGTACTTATAAAAGAGTTATTTGAAAAGCATGAGGAATATAGTGTAACAAAACAAGTTAGCAATTTCTTATCCATTGCCCATTCTCATGCAAGTTCTTCTTAATGGTTTGATACTCAAAGATTCTTAATCAAACTACATCAAATATAGCAACAAAAAACAGCATTATGGAACATTTATTCAAAATTTTAACTAATAAAATTATTATATTTACTATATTACAGATATTATTTGTATATTTGCAACACCGGGAAAAGCAAAGTACTCCCGACGCTACAAAAAGCACACCTATTATTAACAATTTAACGACAATTTGTCAAAAATAAATAATGAAGCTTTACGAACTTCCATCACCCTATACTCCGCTGCTCACGCTGAAACAGACAGAATTGGCGATTAAGCAGATTAAAGAGATTTTCCAAATGAACCTGTCGGCAGCATTGCGCCTCCGTCGCGTAACAGCGCCACTCTTTGTGCTGCAAGGTACCGGCCTCAACGACGACCTTAACGGCTATGAGCACGCAGTGAGTTTCCCCATTCAGGATATGAACGGAGCCGTTGCCGAGGTTGTACACTCGCTTGCCAAATGGAAACGAGTAACCCTTGCCGACTACAAAATTGCGCAAGGACACGGAATTTACACAGATATGAACGCCATACGCGCCCACGAAGAGCTCGACAACCTTCACTCGCTCTATGTGGACCAATGGGACTGGGAGAGGGTTATAACAACCGAGGAACGCAACGTAACTTTCTTAAAAGAGATTGTTGAGGAGATTTACAACGCATTGCGTCACACAGAGTTCACCATAAGCGAATACTACCCGAGCATCACTCCCACACTGCCCGAAAAAATATTCTTCATACACTCCGAAGAGTTGCGCCGCCTCTACCCCACACTCACCTCAAAAGAGCGCGAAGAGGAGATTACCCGCAAACACGGCGCGGTATTCATAATAGGCATCGGCGGGAAATTGGGCGACGGAGAACCGCACGACAACCGCGCACCCGACTACGACGATTACAGCACCCCCAACGAAGATGGCTTTGAGGGGCTCAACGGCGACCTTATGATATGGTCGGCAGTGCTTGGTAAGGCTGTCGAATTATCATCAATGGGAATACGTGTGGACGAAAAAGCCCTCTTGCACCAGCTGAAAATATCGGGAAAAGAGGAGCGCAAGCAGTTGTACTTCCACCGCCGTATGCTGGATGGTACATTGCCGTTGAGCATAGGCGGAGGTATAGGCCAATCGCGCCTGTGTATGCTGTTGCTACAAAAAGCACATATTGGCGAGATACAGGCCAGCATCTGGCCCGATGAAATGCGAAGTCAGGCAGCAGCAATGAATATTCCTATAATATAAACGAGGGGGCCTATGAATGTGAAGATAGAAAATAGCTGGAAAGAGGTTCTTGCCTCGGAATTCGAGAAAGAATACTTTGCGAAACTTACGAATTTCGTAAAGGAAGAATACAGTGGCAACACCCCCATTTATCCACCCGCGAAACTAATCTTCAACGCATTCGACCACTGCCCGTTCAACGATGTAAAGGTGGTGATACTGGGACAGGACCCCTATCACGGAGCCGGACAGGCCAACGGACTCTGTTTCTCAGTAAACAAAGGAATTGCCTTCCCCCCATCGCTCTTAAATATCTTCAAAGAGATTGAGGCCGACTGCGGCACACCAATTCCGCAGGACGGAGATTTAACCCGATGGAGCGACCAAGGCGTTCTACTGCTGAACGCCACATTAACCGTGCGTGCAGCAAGCGCCGGTTCCCACCAGAAGCGTGGCTGGGAGGAGTTTACCGACGCAGCCATACGCGAGCTTGCCACCCGCCGCAACAACATTGTATTTATTCTCTGGGGGAGCTACGCACAAAAGAAAGGAGCATTCATCGACCGCAGCAAGCATCTTGTGCTCACATCGCCCCACCCCTCCCCTCTCTCGGCCTACCAAGGTTTCTTCGGGAACCACCATTTCAGCAAGGCCAATGAGTATTTGGAGGCTCACGGGAAGAGTAAGATAATATGGTAAATGAATAACCCCAAAGTTTAGAACTTTGGGGTTATTCATTTACCATATTCAAAATATCATCAATACCAATCGAGCACACTGCCATTGTCGCGTTTCTCCCACTTCAAGGCATCGGCAAGCATTTGCGATGTTGCACGGAAGCTGAAATTGAACGAAGTATAAGGCTTCAACACAATACCACAGGACATTTCAAAGCAGTGAAGGTCGCGCGAGATATTCAGTGTGGTGGTAGTCAATTCCTTATTCTCGAAATTATATCCCGATGTAAAATTAATCTTCCAATTATCGGAAATACCTATATTACCCGAGAAGTTCATATTCTGTGTAAACTTATAGGGGTAGCGCATATCTTTAATGTCGATAGGACGGCTCCTATCCTCGGACATTACAATACCATAAGACACCGAGAGGCTCCAAGGCATTTTAAACGGCATATATCCATCCTCGTCAAGGTCGGCATTTTTGGACTCCCCTCGCGACGACGCGGCAAGGCTCCTCTTTTTAGGCTTCTCCTCCTGCTCTTTTTTATTATCATCAACATCCTCCTCGTCGAGGCTCTTCTCCTCATCATCGGAGCCAAACAATTTCTTTATCTTTTTCCAAGTATCGTTATTGAATGTATAGGAAATATTCTGGCTCATTCCCTGGAAACGGCCGAAACGACCATACGACCACTCCGTACGCTCGCCAACAACAACCTGCCCTCTTTCGTTAAACTCATAGGCGTATGTTGCAAAGACCGCATTCAAGCTGAATGTATAGCTCTTCGACAATTTAAGGCGCAAACGCGTCGTCAGGTTACTCCAAGGGCGTGTTTTTGCAGCAAGGTTATAGCTAAGAGTGGCACCAAGTTCATCGATAAGGCTCACTTTTCTTAACGAGTCGCTCTTTGTGCGCCACTTCATCTCAATATTATTACTGATGCTCAATGTTACGCTTCCCGTTTTTCCCTTACCCGGAACACCATAAAGGCTGCCCTCGTAGGGAGAGTACTCCACCGTGTGAATTTCGCCATTATCGTCCATATAAGTATAGCTATCGTAGTAGCCGTAACTGCTTGAACCAAAATCGGGAGCATAGGTAAACGAGAGTGTAGGCTTAAATACGTGACGCACCATCTGCACACGACTGTTCTTCAAGAAGCCGGCCGGCTGATAAAAACCATACAATGTGGTATTGGCCGACAATGACATATTGTAGTTATATACACGGTTAAAGCCGGTTACCGTGTCACGAACCGCCTGCCCTGCCTCATAGTCCCACGACTGGTTCACCTTTTTAAGGTACCAACGCTCGGTGTAATTTATGCTGGGAGTGATATTTATAAAATTGAACAGCTGGAAGGTGGCACTTATGGGAATATTGTGTTTAATTCCGTTACGCCACTCGGTTGCCGGATTCTTTTCAAAAAGTTCATCCTCCTTCGAGGTTACACTGTTGCTCATCTGACCTGTGTAGGAAATTGAAATTTTTTCGTACCAACGCTCATCACCCGCACGCTTCTTCCTGCGGAACGGATATTTTTTCGTCAACGACACATTAAGGCTGGGGAGCGTGAGCGACACTATGGAGTCTTGAACATTCTGCGAAATATTCATCGTGGTAGAGAGGGTAAGACCTATATTGGGGAAGGTCTTTGAATAGCTCACGCTCGAAGTTCTCACCGTTTGCGAATTAAGCATCGGATTGTAGATACTTGTCAGGTTGGAACGCTCGTAATTAGATGTTGCATAGTTCACGCTAGCCGAGAAGTTACTATTGGGGCGTGCTTTTGCATCTTGACGATGGTTCCACATTAAGCGGAAGTTCTTGCCAACGCCATAGTCGGGCAATCCCTTTTCACCCTCCTTTGTAACAAGGTAGTTGAACGATACATTTCCCGAATAGCGGTAGCGTTTCGCATACGTTGACGATGCGCCCAATCCCCAAGAGCCCTTTGTAAAGATTTCTCCTGTGAGTTTAAGATCGAGCCTGTCGCTTATGGCAAAATAATAACCTCCGTCGCGAAGATAGAATCCACGCTCCGAGTCGTCGCCATAAGAGGGCATAATAAAACCAGAAGAGTAGCTCTCGGTAAATGGGAAGAAGCCAAAAGGAATAGCCAAAGGCAACGGCACATCCTCTACCACAAGGTAGGCAGGGCCGAATACCACATCCTTTTTAGGACGCACTTTGGCCCTTGTAAGAGCAATATAGAAGTGAGGATGTTCGGCGTCACAAGTTGTATAGGCTCCGCGGCGAGCATAAAAAGCTCCGGTAGAATCCTTTTTTGCACGTTCACCGGTCATAAAGCCATCGCCCTGCGAAGTAAACACATTGTTTACAATACCGCGTTTGCTCTTGAAATTATAGCTTATTCTATCCGACTCATAAGGAGTATCACCATCCTTGAACACCGGCAGGCCGCTGGCAACGCCCATAGAGTCGACCGTACCCATTGCACTTACCACGCTGCTGTCCATATTCATTTTTATGATATCAGCATCAAGCTGGATATTCTGATACTGCACCTTGCAATCGCCATAAAGATAGGCATTTCCACTGCTCGACCACACCATAGAATCGGACGATTCATAATAGACGGGGTCTTCAATAACATCTTTGTCTTTTTTCTTTCTCGCGGGGAGAGAGTCGTTAATCTGCGGTGCCACAGAATCGGGCAAGAGAGTATCGCCTACAAGAGCATCACTCAAAATGACAAAGCGCCCCAATGCGCTGCCGGCAGTTGCATCGGCGCATAGTGGCATTGCCAAAAAGGCCAACACCGAAAGGGCAAAGACTAGTATTGTATATTTGATAGTGGTGCAATTCATCTGCTATTCTCACGCGTTAGCGCAAAGATATTAACAAACGAGCGAGAAATATCAAGTTTATTTGAATATTTTTCACAGCGAGTGCAGTCTATTTTCGCGCGTTAGTGCAAAGATACTAAATAAAAGGAAGGAAACGCTATTTTTATTATAAAAAAACACAATCTTCGGCAAATTCCCCCTTTAAAAGATAATTTTACATAAACATTTTTGCCCAAATATCTATTTTTTCCACCGATTCATCGGATATTTTGCGCATACTCTCGCGCACCATATCCAGCGTGCGGGCCTCCTCCAAATGCTTGGTCTTTGAGTAAAATTTATCGGCGAAACAGATTAGCTGCTCTTCGAGCGTCTGCGGAGCAAAATCCCTCAAAGGCAAGGGCCACCCCTCTCGCCCGATAAGTTCTTTTGTGAGCCCGGTACCCGTGTGCCTTTCACACACCGACGCGTGAGCCGGCAGCCCCAACGAGCGCAGCAATTCAGCACCAAGATAGCCGTGACAAATATACGGGCTGTCGCCGTGACAATGTATGCGCGGAGCATCGCACAAGAAAATACCAATATCGTGCAACATTGCAGCCTCCTCTATAAACTTATTATCGAGCCCAAGCTCGGGGTGACGCAAAGAGAATTCAAGCGACAAGGAGGCAACCTTGCGAGCGTGCACCATAAAAATCCTTTTCAGCTCATTGTCTGCCGGATAGAACTTATCTATTATTTCATATACCATAAAAGAAATATTATTTATTGCAAAATAAGCCAAACGAAATTAACTACACAAAAAAAACAATGGTTAAAATTTACAATACTTGATATTTAAGAAAATATTACATATATTTGCACAAGTTGCATAATATGACCAAATGCGCAATGTTTGAAGAGATAAAGAGAAAGGCCCAATTACTGCCCCCTATCACACTCGAAGAGATGTCGGGCATTAAACTGATGAACCGGACAGACACAAAATTTGTGGCTACGCTCGGGCAGCTCGATGCTTTTCTGCTTGCCGTGCAAGGCAAATACTATATTCAACAAAAAGACGGCGAGAGACTTGCCGAGTATCATACTACATATTTCGACACACCCGACTATAAAATGTATCGTATGCACCATTGCGGAAGAAAAGTGCGCGAAAAAATAAGGGTGCGCACATATCTCGACAGCAACGACACATTCTTGGAGGTAAAGAACAAGAACAACCACGGCCGCACAAAGAAGAAACGCATAATGGTACAAGGGGTCGACACCCTAAAAGCCGAAAGTGATAAAATAACCCCTTTTCTCGCTCAATATGCTTGGTACACCATCGACGAAGTTTCACCGGTGATAGAAAATTGGTTCAACAGAATAACATTGGTGAACTACGAAAAGAGCGAGCGATTGACAATCGACTTTAACCTGCGCTTCCACCATTTGAAGAGCGAGGGGCGCAACAAGCTCGAGCGAGTGGCCATAATAGAATTGAAACGCGACGGCAACGTTCCCTCTCCGGCACTCGAAATAATACGCACGTTGCACATACGCCGTTCAGGGTTCAGCAAATACTGCATAGGCAGTGCGCTTACACACAGCGGATTGAAGAGAAACAACTTCAAACAACGCTTAATGATGATACACAAAATGGAAAATAAATAAAAAAACAATAAAAGATGGACCTACTATTATCGATTCTTGCAAACGGCTCGCAGATTGTGAACGCTGTTGCAACCTTGGGAGAAGATTTTATTACCGGCAGCACCGGTGGCACTCAACTTGCCGAGAGTGCAATATGGAACCTTACAGGAGTAAGCAATCTGCTTATCGGTTTCTTCATCAACCTCTTCTTTGTGGGGATTGTTGTACGTGGCTTTTACTACCCCAAATGCAAGAGGGGTGAATACTTCTTCACCTTCATTCTCATTGCCATAAGCATCTTCCTGCTCATCTATCTGCTGGGTGGCGTAAAATTAAAGACAGGCTTTGCGCTCGGATTATTCGCCATATTCAGTATCATTCGTTACCGCACCGAGCAAGTGTCGATACGCGAAATGACCTATCTGTTCATAATCATTGCAATGAGTGCCATTAACGGCCTTGTAATAGAGGAACTCTCTTATTCAGAAATGATTATGGCCAACTTGCTCTTCATAGCCTCTATATGGATGTGCGAGAGCAATCTGCTTATCCGCCACTTGTCGTACAAAATAATAAAATACGACAATATCAACTTGATAACCCCCGACAAAGAGCAGGAGCTCATTGAAGACCTGAAAAAACGCACAGGGTTGAATATTGTAAAAGTAGAGGTTGGTGGAATAGACTTTTTAAAGGATGCTGCCATCATTAAAATGTACTACCGCCCGACAAAAGGCAAGACAACAAACTCAGTGGACACAACCATAAAAGCACCAAGCGATGAATTCAAGATTAAAAATTAAGAGAGGCATTGCCATAGTAATAATATTGGCAACAGCATTTTCATTGCCCCACAATGTGTGGGCAAATGACGACGACCACGCTCTGTGGGCATCATTTGAAATGAGCAAAAAGGTAAATAAGAAGTTTAAAATAGGAGCGGAATTTGAGTACCGCACAACCGACTATCTTAAAAGCACCGAGCGTTTCTCGGTGGGCATCAACTGCCAATACAAAATAACCGATTGGCTGAAAGCATCGGCCGGGCACATATTTATTTTCGGTCACAACCCCAGCAAAGCCAAAGAGCACTACGATGTTGTGAACGAGCTCACCGGCGAGGAGATTCTCGACGGCTTCAACTACGAGGAGTCTTATTGGGAGAAGCGCAACAGAGTGTACATTGCCTTTACCGGCGAATGCAAAATAGGGCGCGTGTCACTATCGTTGCGCGAGCGTCTGCAATATACTCGTACACACGCCGAAATTATAGACGAGGAGAAGCACCGCTTCACCACCAACGAAGAGCCTGTTTACGACGAGAATGGCAACCTTGTATTCGGTACCGACGGATGGCCACTTATGCAGACAACCACAGCTTGGGACCCTGTAAGAACCGAGGAGGAGACAAAAAAGCACAAGAACAACACCGTTCTTCGTTCACGCCTCACCGCCAAATGGGATATAAAAAACTGCAAATTAAACCCGTTTATATCTACCGAACTCTACACACGCATTGACGATTGGAGAGGATTCGAGAAGTTACGCTCACGTATTGGAGCCTCTTACAAAATAGACAAAGACAATTCTATTGAATTTTACTATCTTTTCGAGAAGGCCGGTAAGAAAGACGGCGTTAACACCCACGCAATAGGAGTGGGATATTCACTCGACCTTTAAGAAACTTATATGAAAAAAATCTTATCACTCATAGCAATAGCCCTATTCTCTCTACCAATAATATCGCAAAATATGATTGTGGAGATGAAGAACGGCCAGACAAATAACATTGTCGCGCTCGAAGAACTGCGCCGAATAACATTTAATGGAACCGATGTTAATATTGCCCTTGCAGACGGCAGCACAACCACCACTCCTATGAGTGATATTAACCGCATATATTTCGGCTCTGCCACCTTTTTGGGCGACATTAACAACGACGGCTCGGTAGATGTCAGCGATGTAACAGGATTAGTGTCGATGATACTAAATAGCGCATCAGCAACAGCTACCGGCGACATTAACAACGACGGCTCGGTAGACGTCAGCGATGTAACAAGATTAGTATCGATAATTTTGGGTACCGACACAGCCGTTGCCCATACAGATGCACACACATTGTATATAAACAACAGCAACTCAACCTATCAGGAATTCAGCACCGACGGAGTAAAAGAGATTACCTTTGACGAAGTGTGGCAAACAATCTCAATGGAGAATACCAATGGAGTAACAAGTTCTTTCGCCACAGCCGGCATCGACAATATATCTCCCGCAAGCAACGGTGGCACCCCCCTTGAATATACCCTCGACAAGAGTGTGGCCTTTGACCCCTCCGATGGTACATCTTTCAGCGAAATAACAGAGAGCATTATAACCGACGAACTTAACGACGAATATGGCGATTTTATAGAGAACTTCTCTACCACGAAGATTATAACTATAATGTTCAATGGTTCAAAGGTTATCTGCAACAGCACATTGAGCGATGTTACATACACCATCACCGACAACACTCACATTGTTGTAAATTCAACCCGCAAAAATGTAGGCTTCCTTGTGCTTGGCAATTGCAGCAACGGCTCGTTAAAAATTTACAGCACATATAAATTCCAGATAAAGCTCAACGGGCTCACACTCACAAACCCCACCGGCCCGGCAATTAACATACAAAGCAGCAAAAGTGTATATCTCACCCTTGCCAAGGGTACCACAAACACCCTGTGCGACGGCGCAACATACGCAACAGCACCGAACAACGCAGCAGGCGAGCCCGAGGACCAAAAAGGAACACTTTTCAGCGAGGGACAATTGATTTTCAACGACACCGGCACACTTAACGTAACCTCGCTTGGCGGCCACGGAATTTGCAGCGACGACTACATACGCATTCGCAGCGGCAACATCAGCGTCACCGCCGTAAAGGACGGCTTCAACACCAACGATATGTTCCGCGTAGGCCGCACAAGCGGCGCGTCACCCACAATCACAGTCAAAGCCGACGGCAACGGAATAGACTGCGGCAAGGGCGAGGTTATCATTGAGGCCGGCAAAATGAGCCTTGACACCGGCAACGAGGCCATTAAAGTGGAATACACCGGAACAAACACAGCCGTAACCCCAAACGCCACAATCAAAGGTGGATACCTATGGGCCCGCACAAGCAACGAGAAGAGTGCCATTATTAAGACCGACGGCACATTCACGCAAAGCGGCGGCAACATACAGGGAGAAACAAAGGGCAACGGTTCAAAGATTGTAAACAGCAAAGGCGGCATAACTATTGATGGTGGCAAGCTTACTGGAATCTCCTACGGAACGCTCAGTAGCGATACCACCACTGCCGGAGGCTTCAAATGCGATGGCGACATTATTATAAATAAGGGTACCATTGCCATCGACAGCCGCGGTAAAGGCTCAAAAGGCTTTAATTGCAACGGCAACCTAATTGTTAACGACGGCAAAATAACCCTGCTCGCCGAGGCCGAGAATTTTGTTGCCGACACTTACGACCGCAAGACACGCGCCATAACCGCCTTCGACTTTACCATAAATGGTGGTAACATTTTCACAAAAGGTTACGATTATGCCATAAACGCCACCGACATTAACCTGAAAAACGGCACAGTTACAGCCGTCAGCAGCAACAGCGCCGCACTATACGGCAATGTGAAACAGACCGGCGGTTGGCTGGTTACCAAAGGAACCGAATAACAGAGGTACATCTCTATACAACAAAGGCTGCTTCTTGAAAAGCAGCCTTTGTTGTATAGATAAAAAAACGAATATTATCAAGGATGTACAAAGGTACCAATCTCCTCACCGTTCATAACCTTTTTAAGATTACCAACCACATCCATATTAAACACATAGATGGGAAGATTATTCTCCTTGCACATAGCCGTAGCTGTAACATCCATCACTTTAAGGCCACGACTGAGCACCTCGTCGTAACTAATATCATCGAACTTGGTAGCAGTTGAGTCCTTCTCGGGATCGGCAGTATATATTCCGTCGACACGTGTACCTTTGAGCATTACATCGGCCTCAATCTCAATACCGCGAAGCGACGAGCCTGTATCGGTGGTAAAATAGGGGCTGCCTGTTCCTGCCGCCATAATAACCACTTTGCCCTCTTCCATAGCCTCGATAGCCTTCCATTTTGTATAGAACTCGCCCACCGGCTCCATACGTATAGCCGTGAGTACCTTATTGGGAACAGCGGCCGCGCCAAGAGCCGAACTTAAAGCAAGGCTGTTAATAACGGTTGCCATCATACCCATCTGGTCGCCCTTCACACGGTCGAAGCCCTTGCCTGCGCCCGAGAGGCCACGGAAAATATTTCCACCGCCAATCACAATACCAATCTGAACGCCCATTTCTGCAACCTCCTTAATCTGTGCCGCATACTCGTTCAAACGCTTAACATCAATACCATACCCTTGCTCTCCCATAAGGCTCTCGCCACTCAATTTAAGGAGAATTCTTTTAAATTTTGCCATATTCTCAATTTTATTAAAGTAACCTGTTTATTTTGTAAATATAGATAAATTTTCAAAACAGTGCAATAATTGTTAAATATTACTACCTATCAGTCTCAAAAGCCGGCACTACGGAGATTTTTTTATAACTTTGTACAAAATGAATATAGTATGCGACTTTTCCGTAACCCCAACACAACAATAGCAATTCTTGCCGTATACACCATTATAGTGTATGCCTACCTCTTCCCCAAGAACAACGAAATGTCACTCACCGAGAAGTGTATAACCATAGGCTCCTCGTGTTTCATTCTGTGCATTCTGTGGTACCTGTTGCGCAAACGCGAGAAGCTACGCAAGGAGCGCGAAAAGGATATAAACGACAAGAAGTGATTCTCTACAAGAGCTGCTCAACCTCCTTAAAAGCGTATTGCGACAATCCACCGTCGGCACGTTTCAAAAGCAAATGCCCGTCGCCGGCCACATCTGCAATCTCAGCCTCAAATTCCGAGGCTGCATCGCGGTAACGCGTCACCCTGTTATAACCGATAAGCCGTTTTTTATACTCATCGGCAAGGGTGGCGCACCCACCGTTCAACAACGCATTATAATGCGAAAAGGCTTCAAGCAAAGAGGCAAGCACCATTTCTACATCAAACAGCCTATTCTTCAACATTCTCATAGAAACAGGCAGCCTATCCATAGAGGTGAATGATAATTGGTTGACATTCAGCCCCACCCCAATTACCGCCTGCTCCACGAAAGAGCCGCAATAGTCGAGCTCCACAAGAATACCGGCAAGTTTCCCGCTGCCCACATAAACATCATTAGGCCATTTGAGGCGGGTATCTACCCCATAATACTCCATTGCCCTGCACACAGCAAGTGCTATTGCCTGCGACAAGGCAAATTGCGACACCACAGGCAAGGAGAGCGGGCGCACCATTATACTCACAAGGAGATTTTCACCGGCCGACGATTGCCACACATTGCCACGCTGCCCACGACCGGCCGTCTGCTCATCGGCATAAACAACCACCATCGAGGCTCGGCCGGCAGCCCCCCACAACCGCTCGGCATTGGCACGCGCGTAGCTATTTGTGGAGTCTACAACCCCAAGATGCTTGACAAAATAACTGTCGGAATTACAATCCATACTTGCTGCGTATATATTTAGGGAGTTTTTTCAGAACCTCGCAATAAGAGTGGTCGACAAGTTCGAAAAACAGTTCATCGGGAAGATGCTCAATATCCAAGCAGTTCCAATATCTCTTGTTCATATGCCACGCGGGAGTTATCTGCCAATAGCTGTCGCGCAGAATAATAGCCCTGTCGGCATCACATTTAACACAGAACCATTTAACATTGTCAAGATCGACCATCGCAAAAATCTTACCCTCGACACGAAAAACAAGAACACTCTCGTCGAAGGGAAAATCCTCGGTCGCCCCCACTTTGCTCAAACAATACAAACGCGCTTCCTCAACATTCATACCCTCTACCACCTTGCCGAAAAGGCATCCTCTATATGTTCAATTTTATGTTCCTCGCCATCGCCCACAACCGTCACAATGTCGAACCTATAATCAATATCCACCTGTCTGCCAAGAATGTATGCCTCGGCCGCACTTATAAGACGCTCTATTTTCGCAGGAGTAACCGCATCGGAAGCATCGCCAAAAGCATCGGTTGCGCGGCTCTTAACCTCCACAAAAACAAGCACATCGCGTTGCTGGGCAATAATATCAATCTCCTTATGCCCACTGCGCCAATTACACTCGTGTATGGCATACCCCTTGTCGAGCAGATAACGGGCAGCCAACATTTCGCCTTTATTACCTAACAGATTATGCTGCGCCATAGAAAATAGTATAATATTGGCGAAGATAGCACAAGTTACAGCGAAAAGCAAACCAAAATTTGCATTTCGAGGGCATTTACACTATTTTTGCATACAAATATTGCTACAATCGCCTTCTATGGGTACAGAAAAGAGAAAACCACTAAAAGCAACAACGGCACGCACACAACCTACGCGCCACTCTCGCATCGTATGCCTTGTCAGCGACGAGGAGATGAGGATAATAGACGAATATCTGAAAAAATACAAAATAACAAACAAGAGCAACTGGATGCGCGAGACGCTTCTATCGTTCATATACAAAAGCCTTGAAACAGATTATCCCACACTCTTCGAGGAGCACGATATGCGCCGATAACCACCCCCTCCTATGACCGACAACGATTATATGAAGCAAGCACTGGCCGAGGCACGCAAAGCCTTCGCCACAGACGAAGTGCCCATTGGAGCCATAATCGTATGCAACGGGCGCATAATAGCTCGTGCCCACAACCTCACCGAAACACTCAACGATGTAACCGCCCACGCAGAAATGCAGGCAATAACCGCAGCCGCGGCAAATATCGGTGGAAAATACCTCAACGATTGCACGCTCTATGTAACCGTAGAGCCCTGTCCTATGTGCGCAGGAGCCATAGGCTGGTCGCAAATGGGGCGGGTAGTCTATGGCGCAAGCGACGAAAAGAGAGGCTTTATGAGATACGCCCCCAACGTGCTACATCCAAAAACAAAAGTAACCCAAGGAATCTGTGCCGACGAAGCGACAGCACTTATGAAGGAGTTTTTCAGCAAGAAAAGGTAGTGTCGACCACTACTCATCTTTAATCTCCTCAAAATCCACATACTCCCCCTCGTTTTTATCGAACATCTTTTTACGAGAGGCATCATTGCCACTCGTGCGATAATTTGTACGAGAAGAATTCCCACTTTCAGCACCATCCGCGCCACGCGAATAGCCACCATAAGAGGAAGCACCCCCTCTCTTGCGGCCACGCAACGTAAAGCCAAGAACCGAAAGAATGGTGCGTATTATCGAGAATATTATCGTGGGAATAAGCACGATAATAAATATTGCAAGTATAAATAGTAATAATAAAAAGGACATATCCGAAGTTTAATCATACACAAAAAACAAACACAACCACAGAACGGATTACCCGACGGCAAGAATTATGCCATATTTTTACGAATATACAATGCGGTAGAGAGTGTAAGATACCAAGCAATTATCGCAACCGCCGCGCCAATGCCAAGCACAAACATCGGAATTGAGCACATAAGGAATATGTAACGTATCTTATTACTTCTCCACCTCAAACTCTTGAATTTGAGAGAGAACATCGGAATATTCGAAACAAGGAGATACGAGAAGAGGGTAATGAGCCCCATCATAAAGAACCACCCTGCGTTAAGTTCGGTAATCCAATTACCCAAGCCCGCAACCAAAGAGGCCCAAAAAAGAGCATTGGCAGGAGTGGGCAAGCCTATAAAAGTAGACTTCTGGCGAGTATCTATATTAAATTTCGCCAAACGCACAGCCGAAAATACCGCAATCAAAAATGCGTAATATGGCAAATAATCGGCTACGGGAAGAAGGAATGCCGGCAAAGGCAGTGTTCTCATAAACGAAAAGACGATAGCTGCCGGAGCAAGGCCAAAGGTAACATCATCGGCCAATGAATCCATCTGCAAGCCCAAAGGCGAAGAGACTTTAAGCAGACGAGCCACCATTCCATCGAAAAAGTCGAATGTGGCACCAAGCACAATAAACAACAAGGCTGTTGTAAAAGAGCCTTCAAGAGCCATTACACAAGCAATACAACCCGAAAAAAGATTACAACACGTTATAGTATTGGGTATATGTCTCTTAATTGCCATAATATTTCAGTTTATTTTAATTTTGCAATTACAGTTTGGTTACCTACGGTCTTTTGGTCGAGTGCCACGCACACCTCTGCATCCAAAGGCAGGTAAACATCTACGCGCGACCCGAACTTAATGAAACCCATATGTTGGTCGATGAGGCACTCCTCGCCCACAGTGGAGTATGTAACAATGCGACGCGCCATTGCTCCCGCTATCTGGCGCACAAGCAGTTCCTCGCCATCGGGTGTTTCTATCACCACCAACGAGCGTTCATTCTCGGTGCTTGCCTTTGGCAACCACGCCTTGTGGAATTTTCCCTTCTGATGCTCTACACGCTTCACCACTCCATCCACAGGATACCAGTTGGCGTGAACATTCATAGGGCTCATAAATATAGAAACAAGGATGCGCTCCGCTTTAAAGTGGTCGGGTTCAAAAACCTTTTCTATAACCACAACTTTTCCATCGGCGGGTGCAACCACCGTATCGTCAACATCACCTTGGAAACGCCTTATGGGGCTACGGAAGAAGTTGACCATCAACAAATAGGTCGATATTGTGGCTATGCTTACCACCGAATTAAAAACAATCCAAGATGGCAGAAAATACCAAAGAGGAACATTTATCAAAAGAAGAATCAAGAAAGAGATCACAAGTATTTCTGTACCCTCACGATGAATTCTGATATTCCTTATCTTCTTTATTCTTTTAAGCTTTCCTATCTTTTTCATATCGCAAACAAGATATTATAAAGACAAAAATAGTAACATTTTGTTAAACATCAAACAAAAAACCATAAAAAGACTATATTTTGCAAAATATTATAGCCACAGGAAGAGCACGCTCCACCCTTATAAAGCCCGCTATTATAAAAAGGAATAATTGTTAATAACTTTTTGCAAAAAGATTTATGCCGAATAAACAAAAGCTATTAACTTTATGAACGCTAAAAAAAAACAGACAGAATTATGCTCGACTTTGTACACCTTCACGTTCACTCCCAATACTCCATACTCGACGGACAAGCCTCGGTGGCCCGCATCGTCGACAAAGCTATGGCCGATGGAATGCGCGGCGTGGCAATAACCGACCACGGCAATATGATGGCCATCAAGGAGTTCTTCAACTATGTGAACAAGAAGAACAAAGGCAAGAGCGACGAAGAAAAATTCAAGCCCATAATCGGTTGCGAGGTTTATGTTGCCGAGCGCAGGCTCTTTAACCGCGAGCTTAAAGAGGATATGCGCGGTCACCACCTTATTCTGCTTGCAAAGAACAAGCAAGGCTATCACAATCTTGTAAAAATAGTATCGAAAGCTTGGTCGGATGGTTATTACTACAACCCACGAACCGACAAGGCAGAGCTTGAAAAATATCACGAAGGAATAATCTGCTGTTCGGCCTGTCTGGGTGGTGAAATTCCCCAGCTGCTTATGAAGGGCGAGCGCGAAAAAGCCGAAGAGGTTGCCTTGTGGTACAAAAATCTCTTTGGCGAGGACTACTATTTGGAGTTACAACTGCACAAAGCTACCGTGGAGCGTGCCAATCACGAAGTTTACCCCCTGCAAGTGGAGGTAAACAAGCAGCTCGAAGAGATTGCAAAAAAGTATGGCATAAAACTAATCTGCTCCAACGATGTACACTTTGTCGACGAGGAGAATGCCGAAGCACACGACCGCCTCATCTGCCTCTCCACAAGCAGAGACCTCGACGACCCCAAGCGCATGCTCTACTCCAAGCAAGAGTGGTTCAAGACAAAAGCCGAAATGTACGAAATGTTCTCCTATGTTCCCGAGGCACTCACCAACACCGTTGAAATTTGCGACAAAGTAGAATACTACACCATCGACAGTGCGCCCATTATGCCCACCTTCGCAATCCCCGAAGAGTTCGGCACCGAGGAGAGCTACCGCCAAAAATTCACACACGAGGACCTCTTCAACGAATTTACTCGCGACGAGAAAGGGAACATTGTACTCTCACAGGAGGAGGCCGAAAAGAAAATCAAGAAACTCGGTGGATACGAAAAACTCTACCGCATAAAGCTCGAAGGCGACTATCTGCGTAAAATCACCTACGATGGTGCGAGAAAATGTTACCCCGAGCCATTCGAACAAGAACTAACCGACCGCATAGACTTTGAACTTCACATAATGAAGACGATGGGCTTCCCCGGTTACTTCCTCATTGTGCAGGATTTTATACGCGCCGCCCGCGAGGAATTAGGAGTATCGGTGGGCCCGGGCCGTGGCTCGGCAGCCGGCAGCGTGGTAGCATACGCACTCGGGATTACCCGCGTCGACCCCATAAAATACGACCTTCTGTTCGAGCGTTTCCTCAACCCCGACCGTATCTCACTGCCCGATATTGACGTTGACTTTGACGACGATGGTCGCGGCCGTGTGCTCAACTGGGTAACCGAAAAATACGGGCAAGAGAAAGTGGCCCACATTATCACCTACGGCACAATGGCCACAAAACTCGCAATAAAAGATGTTGCCCGTGTGCAGAAACTGCCGCTCGACGAGTCGAACCGCCTGTGCAAGGCAATTCCCGATCGTCTGCCCGACGGCAAGAAGATGAACCTTCCCAACGCCATTGCCGCCGTGCCCGAACTACGCGAGGCAGAAGCCTCGCCCAACCCCATACTGCGCGACACAATAAAATATGCAAAAATGCTCGAAGGCAACGTACGCAACACCGGCGTGCACGCCTGCGGAACAATCATCTGTCGCGACGACATTACCGACCACGTACCCATCAGCATAGCCGAGGATAAAGAGACCGGCGAAAAGATGCTTGTAACACAATACGAAGGCAGCGTAATCGAGGAGACAGGTCTTATAAAAATGGACTTCCTCGGCCTAAAAACCCTCTCCGTAATAAAAGAGGCCATCGAAAATATACGCCAAAGCCTGAAAATAGATGTTGACATTGACACAATACCCATCGACGACCCGCTGACATATGAGCTTTACAGTAAGGGTTGCACCATTGGAACATTCCAATTCGAGTCGCCGGGAATGCAAAAATATCTGCGCGAGCTCCAGCCCACCACTTTCGAGGACCTCATCGCAATGAACGCCCTCTACCGTCCGGGCCCGATGGACTATATCCCCGACTTTATACAACGCAAGCACGACCCCTCGTTGGTAAAATACGACATTCCCTGTATGGAAAAGTATCTCAAAGATACATACGGAATCACAGTTTATCAGGAGCAGGTGATGCTTCTCTCGCGCCTTCTTGCCGACTTTACACGCGGCGAGAGCGACACACTGCGCAAGGCAATGGGTAAAAAGATGAAGGACAAGCTCGACGAATTGAAGCCCAAATTCATCAACGGAGGAAAAGCCAACGGACACCCAGAAAAGACACTCGAAAAAATCTGGGCCGACTGGGAAAAATTCGCCTCATACGCCTTCAATAAGTCGCACGCAACCTGTTACTCTTGGGTAGCCTACCAGACTGCCTACCTTAAAGCCCACTACCCCTCGCAGTATATGGCCGGAGCACTCAGCCGCAACCTCGATAAAATAAACGAAATTACCAAGTTGATGCAAGAGTGCAAGAGTATGGGAATAAATGTATTAGGCCCCGATGTAAACGAGTCGCGTCGCAAGTTCAGCGTTAACAAAAAAGGCGACATTCGCTTCGGATTGTGCGCCGTAAAAGGCGTAGGCGAAGGTGCCGTGCAAAGCATCATAGATGAACGCGAGGCAAACGGCCCCTTCACAAGCATATTCGATTTTGTGGAGCGCGTAAACCTCACAGCCTGCAACCGCAAGAACCTCGAATGCCTTGCCCTCTCGGGAGCATTCGACGAACTCCCCGGAGGCATAAGCCGCGAGCAATACCTCGCCACAAACAGCAAAGGAGAGCAATTCCTCGAATCGATAGCACGCTACGGCAACCTGTATCAAACAGATAAGACAACAGCACAGAACACCCTGTTCGGTGCCGAAGAGATGCCCGAAATACCAAAGCCCGAAGTACCCGAATGCAACAGTTGGAGCTCTCTCGAAAAACTGAACAAAGAGAGAGAACTTGTGGGAATATACCTATCGGCCCACCCACTCGACGACTATGCACTCATCCTCAACGAATTCTGCAATACAAAAGCTGTTGAGATAAGCGAAATTGAGAAACTTGCCGGCCGCAAAATAACTCTGGGCGGCGTTATTGCCGAAGCCCCACGCACGGGATTCACCAAGAAGGGCAGCCCCTACGGCATTGCCAAGATTGAAGACTTTTCGGGAAGTGCCGAAATATTCCTCTTTGGCGACGATTGGATAAAACGACAGAACTATTTTATCCCCGGCAACTTCCTATATATAAAAGGAGGATGCACCCCGCGCCGATGGGACCCCACCAAATTCGATTTTACAATAGGCAGCATAGAACTTATGCCCGAAATAAAAGACAAAATGGTGAAAAGCATAACCATAACCTTCGATGTAATGAGCCTCAACGAGGAGATATACGAATACATCACCGATTATGCCGAAAAGCACCCGGGCCCCAGCAAACTGCAACTGAACATAAAGGACTACGAGCACGAATTTACGCTTGAACTTATATCAAAGACCCACGATATTACCGTTGAGTACGAATTCCTCGAATACCTTAAAACCCTTACAAACGTAGAATATAAACTAAACTAATAACACTAAAAAACCTTACAACTATGGCAATTACAGTAACAGACGACAACTCAAAAGAGTTTATGGCAAGCAACCTCCCCATCGTGCTCGATTTTAGCGCATCGTGGTGCGGTCCCTGCAAGCAATTGGCCCCCATCATCGAAGAATTGGCAACAGAATACGAAGGCCGCATCGCAGTGGGAAAATGCGACATTGAAGAAGCATTCGACCTCACAGCCGAATATGGCATACGCAACGTACCCACCGTAATCTTCATTAAAGACGGGCAAGTAGTCGATAAATTCGTAGGCTCAAAATCGAAAGCCGATGTTCAAGCAAAGTTCGAAGCACTTTTAGGATAAACCACTATGCAGAACGACGAATTTAACCTCGAGGACCTCGACGACGAGAAGACCATCGCCTACATACGCGAGCACCTGCCACAGGAGTTAAAAGAGAAATTCAGCGACGATGAATTCTACTACTTCCTCGACACCATCTACGACTACTACGACAAGAGTGGCATACTCGATGGTAACGACGAATATGTAGACATCGACATTGACGAAATAGCACGTTTCATTGCCAAAGAAGCAAAGAAAAACGGCATTGGCGAATTCGACCCCGAAGAGCTCTTCTTCATCGTCGAAGGTGAATTATCCTACAACGGAATTATCGACTGATAATCCCGTTGTAGGATAATAGAGCCCTTTGCAGAGCCATTGGTCGCGGAACGCGGGTGGCGATTGCGAAGCAACTGCAAACGGGCTCAATTACAAACAAAAAGGACCATTGTTGAGCCGGAGGCCACACGAAGCATAGCTGAAAGTGGGGCGGGCGGCGATTGCGAAGCAACAACAAGGGACTCAATTATCGCAAAGCAATACTAATAGAGCCTTTTGCAGAGCCAAAGGTCGCGTGGAGCACAGCGATAGTGGGGCCCACGCGGGTGGCGATTGCAAAGCAACAACAATGGACTCAATTTAAACAAACAAGAGTCTTTTGCATAGCCAATACTCGCGGGAAAAGCACTGCGACAGCGGTGCCGAGCAAATGATACAAAATAAAAACTACCATCCACGAAAAACGTGAATGGTAGTTTTTATAATCTAATAGGTTTACAGCAACTTCACAAACATTTCGATAGCCTGATACTCGGGCAGGCCAATCTTATCGAACAACTGCGCTGTACCCTGAGTACGCTCCTCGGCACGTTGCCAGAACTCACGCGCATCCTCGCCGGGGAAAGGAACAATATCCTTTTGCGAGAGGTGGCGGAAGATTGCGTGACGCTTGCGTATAAGCTCCTCGGGGCTCAAAGGCACAGCCATATCTGCAACAGCCAAGTCCCACTCCTGCCAAGCTCCACGATAGAGCCAGATGTGGCACTCTTTTGCCCAATCGTCGTCCTTCACCTCTTCCCAAGCACGCAACACCGCCTCTATGCACACGCGGTGAGTGCCGTGAGGGTCGGTAAGGTCGCCGGCAGCATAAATCTGATGGGGCTTAACCTCGCGCATCAGCTTCTTTACAATCTCAATATCATCGTCGCTCAACAATCCTTTTTTAATACCGCCTGTCTCATAGAAAGGCAAATTAAGGAAGTGAGCATTTGTGCGGTCGTCAAGACCGATGGAACGACACGCTGCACGCGCCTCGGCACGACGAATGGCCCCTTTAAGGTTGAGAAGCGCACGCGGCTCGGGCTCTCCGGGTTTTTTATTGGCAATAATCTCGCGTACCTCCTCGAACTTATCGCCAAAGCCCATTTCGCGGGCAGTATCTATATTTTGCAATACAACATCGTCGTAAACAGCTACGTTACCCGAAGTTTGATAGGCAACGTGAACATTATGTCCCTGCTCAATGAGGCGGTTGAATGTTCCACCCATAGAAATTACATCATCGTCGGGGTGAGGCGAGAATATCAGCACACGCTTGGGGAAGGGACTCGAAGGCACGGGGCGTGTAGAATCATCGGCATTCGGCTTTCCACCGGGCCAGCCTGAGATTATATGCTGAACATCGTTAAAGACACGAATATTTATCTTGTCGTATGTGTCGACACGCTCCAAAAGGTCGGACAAAGAGTTCTTTATATAATCCTGATGAGTGAGTTTAAGAATGGGCTTATCCACCACCTGACATAACCATATAACAGCCTTGCGTATGAGTTTGGGAGTCCATTGTGTGGGAGGAGCGATGAGCCAAGGCTCTTTAACGCGGGTAAGTTCCTGCGCCGCAGCCTCGTCTATTATCACCTGCACATTTCTGTGTCCTTGTAAATATGTTGCGGGGTAATTCTCGGTTGTTTCACCCTCGATAAGATTTTTTGCAATCTCTGTCTTATCCTCGCCCCACATCATAAGCACAATTTTCTTTGCACTCATCACCGTATCCATTCCCATTGTTATTGCGGTCTTTGGAACCTCATTAGGGTCGGAGAAAAATTTATTTTGTGTGCGACGCGAATTATAGCTCAACTGCACCAGACGGGTTGTCGATTTTGAGTATGTACCAGGCTCATTGAAGCCTATCTGCCCAAGCTCACCCACTCCCATAATCATTAAATCTACCTGTCCACGCACCATTGCCTCGTAACTCTTGCAATAGTCGTTCACCTGCTCACGCGACACGGTACCATCGGGAAAATGTACATTTTTGGGAGCAATATCCACATATTTAAGAAAATCCTCATACACGCGGTGATTGCGGCTCTGCGAATTTTCGGGGCTCATAGGATAGAATTCGTCGAGGCTGTAAACCTTCACATTCTTGAAACTTACCTCACCATTCTTATATCTTTTCACAAGTTCCGCATAAAGGCCGAGCGGGGTGCGGCCGGTAGAGAGGCCAAGCACAAACAGGCCATCCACCTTGTGGTTGTTTATCGCTTTTACCACAATGTCTGCGGCACGCTTCGCACCCTCGGCTGCTGTGGGGGTAATAAGCGTGGGTACCTTCTCGAATTTACAGATACTCTCCAATGAGGCCGTAACAGGCAACTCACCAATTTTAGGAAGTACAAATTTTGAATCCATATTATTATAGTTAGTTTTATGTTTATTTTTTTTATCTCTTCCAATCCATCACAAGCGAGGCTGGATCACCCTTCTCTATCAACGACTTCATATAGCGCATATAAGGGTCTGTGTGACGGAAGAACATCTTGTATCCCTCGCACAGCACATTCATATAAGGCTCACCATTCTTCGCATAGCCGAAACGATGCTTCGGACACTCGCCCTTGCACAAGAAATAGTAGTTGCAACGCTTGCACTCCATAGGTAATGCTTCGCGTTTGTCGCGCCCGAAGGCCTGCTGTTCCTCGCTCTTGTACATTTCTGCAATATGCTTGTCGGCAATATTGCCCAAGCGATATTCGGGATATACAAAGTGGTCACACGAATAAACATCGCCATTATGTTCAACCACAAGACCATCGCCACACACATCGCAGAAGGCGCATAATGCCGGTGGAACACCGCACCAGTTGGCAAGCGTTACATCGAATAACTGCACAAAATAGTTGCCGACATCGCGCTTCACCCACTCATCGAACACATCGCACATAAATTTGCCGTAGCCCCTTGCGCTCACCGACCAAGGAGCCTCCACAGCATCCTCTTCGTCGGGTGAGACGATGAGCGGACGACGGCCCGGGCGCTCCTTCACATACTCCACCACCGGCAGGAACTGTATAAAGTGGCTCAATGTGCGCAGAAATTTATAAACCTCGGCACCACGCTCCTCGCTACACTTGTTCACGGTGGAGAGGATGTTGAATTCCACTCCGCAACGGGTGAACATCTCCACAGTCTTCATCACACGCGAAAAGGTGGGGGCACCGCCGCAATCGCGTCTGAACGCATCGTGTATATCCTCGGGGCCATCGAGCGAAAGGCCGACGAGGAAGTTGTTGGTGGCAAAGAAGCGGCTCCACTCCTCGTTCACGAGAATACCGTTTGTCTGCAAGGTATTTTCTATCACCTTGCCACCCGCATACTTCTGTTGCAGCTCCATCGCTTTCTCAAAGAAAGGAAGCCCGGCCATCAAAGGCTCGCCTCCGTGCCAACAGAAACTTATATTCTGCTGCGAAGCACCCTCTATATACTGCTTTATATATATTTCGAGCAACTCCTCGCTCATACGCGGCATTGCGTTGCCATATATATCAGCCTTGTCGCGATAGTAACAATAATTGCAATCGAGATTACACGCCGACCCTATCGGTTTTACCATTGTGCCGAAGGATGGAGCACGCCTCATCTTTGCAACATCGACGAGGTTCAGATTGTTCTTCTTGTTACTCTTCATTATGCTCTGTTATTTTTCTATATATTGCTCTTCGCCATACAACACCTGCAATTCTCGCAACAAGCCTTTTAGGCTATCGGCAATCTCCTCGGTGCCCGCAGTGCCATATATATTTTGCAATTCATTCTTGTCATTTTCAAGGTCGAACAATTCCCACTCGCTGTAATCGTCGCCATAGAAATGTATGAGTTTATAACGCTCGGTGCGCACTCCATAGTGGGGACGCACTGCGTGCTCGTCGGGGAATTCATAATAATGATAATAGAGCGCCTTACGCTCGGGGTTCCACTCCTCGCCTTTGAGCAGAGGGAGCAACGACTCGCCGTGAATATCATCGGGAATCTCCACGCCTGCAAGTTCAAGAATTGTGGGAGCATAGTCGATATTCTGCACAAGCTCGGTAACATCGCCTTTCACTCCACCGGGCAGACGCATAAGCAAGGGGGTGCGGAAGGACTCTTCGTACATAAAGCGTTTGTCGAACCAACCATGCTCACCCATATAAAATCCTTGGTCCGAAGTGTAGACAATGAGGGTATTATCCATCAATCCGTTAGCTTCGAGATAATCGAGCACCCTGCCCACATTGCGGTCGACCGAGGTTATAACGCGCAAATAGTCGCGCATATACTGGCGGAATTTCCACTCGTCGAGAGCCTTGCCTTTGAGCCCTGCGGCCTTAAATTCGGCAATCACCTTGTCGTAGTGAGCATCCCACGCAGCCTTCTGCTCGGGGTTCATATTCTTATACATTCTGCGGCCCCACTCTTCAAGATCGGGACGGCTGTGAACGGCACTGTCCTTGTCGGCCATTTTAAGGTCGTACACAATATCCATATCCTTTGATATTGACATTTTCTGCTCGGCAGCAGCTTTACGCCCATCGTAATTGTCGTAGAATGTTTCGGGCAGAGGGAATTCTGCATCGGCAAAGAGAGAGAGGTCGCAAGTGTCGGGCATCCAAGTGCGGTGCGGAGCCTTGTGGTGCAGCAACAGGCAGAAGGGCCTGCTCTTATCGCGTATAGAATCGAGCCACTCTATCGCAAGGTCGGTTGTTACGTTGGTGGCATATCCCTCGCGCACAATCTTCTCACCGTTGCGTATGAATGTGGGGTTATAATAATCGCCCTGCCCTATGAGAATATCCCAATAGTTGAACCCTGTGGGGTCTGATGTAAGGTGCCATTTTCCAATAACGGCAGTCTCGTAGCCCTGCTTTTGCAACAGTTTAGGATAAGTTTGCTGGCCACCGTCGAATGAAGAACTGTTGTCGGTAAAACCATTGGCAAGGCTGTGCTTACCTGTGAGCATACAGGCACGAGAGGGCCCGCTGATGGAATTGGCCACGAAGCTGTTGGTGAAGCGCACGCCATCGGCAGCTATTCGGTCGATATTCGGAGTGTGTATATATGTGGAATCGTATGCACTCAATGTCTGGTAAGAGTGGTCGTCACACATTATGTAAAGAATGTTCATTGGCTTTTCGGCACTCTTTTCGCCACAAGAGACAAAGGGCATTGCCGCAATGCCGGCCATAGAAAGACCAAGCATTTTTTTAGTTTTGTCAAGGATGCTGCTCATAGTTTTTTTATCGTTTTTACAAATATAATTCCATTCTCATAAAAAATTAACTAATTCATTAAAATATTTATTTACTTTACGATTTTTTCGGAAAAAGAAACAGGGAAAGGCCGCCCGACCTTCCCCTGCTATCGCATATTGTTTGAATATTTATTCCTTCCAGCCAAGAGCCGAGGCACCAAGAACCGCAGCGTCGGCACCGGGAAGAGAAGATTTAAGTACTTTAACCTTATCTTTCCACAAGAATACAACATTCTCGTTCATACGCTTGCGGATGGGCTCCAACAAAAGGTCGCCGGCATTGGCAAGGCCACCGAAGAGCACAATTGCCTCGGGTGCCGAGAAGGCAATGAAGTTACAGAATGCATCGCCAAGCACGTTGCCTGTAAATTCGAAAATCTCCTTTGCAAGCTCGTCGCCCTGCATTGCCGCGTCGAAAAGCATTTTAGATGTAAGTTCGTTTATGCAAACATCGCGCAAAAGGCTGGGAGTATCGCGTTCCACGAGCCATTTTTTTGCAGTGCGCACAATACCTGTGGCCGATGCGTATGTTTCCAAGCAGTCGACACGACCGCAACCACATTGGCGGCCTTCGAGTACCGGAGCCGTTACGTGACCAAGCTCACCCGCAAAGCCATCGTGACCATAGATAAGCTGTCCGTTGGCAACAATACCGCTACCCACGCCCGTACCAAGGGTTATATAAACAAAGTCCTTCATTCCCTGCGCAACGCCATACTTCATTTCGCCGATGGCAGCAGCGTTGGCATCATTTGTAACCTTTGTGGGAATTCCGGTCTTTTTCTCAATGAGCCAGCCAAGAGGCACAATACCTTTCCAAGGCAAGTTGGCTGCATTAACAATCTCGCCGGTATAATAGTTGGCCATAGGAGCACCCACGCCTATACCTTCGATTTTGCCCTTAACACCACACTCCTCGGCAAGTTTGTTAATCACCGCTGCAAGAGTATCGGTGTACTCCTCAATCTCTGGATGTGCCTGTGTTTTTGTTGTATCGTCCTTTGCAAGGATGTGTCCTTTTGCATCAACCAGACCTATTACGGTATTTGTTCCGCCAAGGTCAATTCCAATTACATACTTTTCGTTCATCATATTATGTCAATTTAGTTACGTTTTATTTTCGGGATAGTTAACTTTGCGAATATAGGCAAAATTTCGAACATCACATAAACGATTGTCGAAAAAAACAAAAAAGAAAGTTATTTTGTCTTTTTAGTTCATTGATATTATATTTGCAAAAGTATAATTAACAAATTCAAGTAAAATGAATCGCATCCTCTCAATTTTAGTCCTGCTCTTTGTCTGCATTATCGCAGCACCGGCACAAACAGACAATTTCAACAACCTTCTCCCAAAGCCCCGGAAAGTAACACCCGGATTTTCGGGATGCTTTTTCGAGATTACCCCAAAGACACCGATAATAGATTTAACCGACAACCCCGACACAAAAAATGTCGTTGCCGAAATTAACCGCATTGCCGAAGCTGTGCTTGGCTACAAACTAAAATGCCGCACCGCAGTAAAAGGGACCGGATGTATTATTATAAGAAAGAACAATAATATTCCCTCCGAAGGATACATTCTCGACATTACCCCCGAGAATATCATCATACAAAGTCGCGATTGTGCCGGAGCCTTCTACGCCGTGCAGTCGCTCAAACAGATGGTGCCGGTGCAGGCATTTGAAACGCCCATAAATCTGCAAACGATTAAATTGCCCACAGTAAAAGTTGAAGATGCCCCACACTTCTCCTATCGTGGCTTTATGCTCGATTGCTCGCGCCATTTTTGGGACACAAACACCATAAAAGAGATAATCGACATTCTCGCCCTGCACAAGATGAACCGCTTTCATTGGCACCTCACCGAGGACCAAGGATGGAGAATAGAGATAAAGAAATATCCTCTGCTCACCGAGAAAGGCAGCCTGCGCGAGGAGACCACCATCGGACACAACGAGGGCTTCGACGGTATTCCATACGGCGGCTACTACACACAGAAAGATATAAAGGAGATTGTAAAATATGCAGCCGAGCGTTTCATCACCATAATACCCGAAATTGAGATACCCGGACACTCGCTCGGTGCCCTTTGCGCCTATCCGTGGTTGGGTTGCCGAGGCGAAGAAGGCAACTACAAGACTTGGCCAATGTGGGGCGTTTCTCCGCAAATAGCCTGCGCCGGCAAGGAGAGCACATTTGAATTCTGGCAGAATGTGCTGACAGAAGTAATAGAGTTGTTCCCCTCGGAGTATATACATATTGGCGGCGACGAAGCACCTCGCGACGAATGGAAGGTGTGCCCCAACTGCCAAAATCGCATAAAAGAGAATGGGCTGAAAAACGAGGCCGAGCTACAATCCTATGTAAACGAGCGCATAGAGAAATTCCTCAACAGCAAAGGCCGCAAAATGATTGGCTGGGACGAAATTCTCGAAGGCGGAGTGAGCCAAGATGCGACAATAATGTCGTGGCGAGGAGCATCGGGAGGAATCACCGCAGCCCGCAAAGGCAATTACGCAATTATGACTCCCAACAACCACTGCTACCTCGACTATTACCAGACAACCGACCGCACCGACGAGCCCGACGCCATTGGCGGTTACGTTCCCCTGCACAAAGTATACGAGCTTAACCCATACGACCAACTCACTCCCGAGGAGCAAAAATTCATTATGGGAGTACAAGGTAACCTTTGGTGCGAATATATCCCCACCCCTATGCAACTGCAATATATGGCACTGCCCCGTTTGGGTGCCATTGCCGAAATTGGTTGGAGCAACCCCTCGCCCGAGCAGAAAAACACAAACGAATTTATCGACCGTGCCAAGAACCTGTCGCGCTACTACTCGGTATTCGGGTGGAACTTTGCCAAGCACTTCTACGAGGGAGTCACCCCCACCGAAAAGAATAAAAAAGCGAACCGTGGGTGGTAGCAACACCACACACATATATACAAAATGGAGGAGCTGCTGAATGATGCTCCTCCATTTTGTATTATAAAGCAAATACTATTTATTCTTTTTCATAAGCTCGCGACGCTTAGTCGAAGCAGCCTTGGTTAGAGTATTATGAGCTTTTATACGACGCTCATACAATTTATTCTTTTTTCCATCCACCATAGGCTTACGGGTTGTCTCTGCCTCCTCGGCATAATCCTGTGTAAGAGTTCTTATATCCACTCTAAATTGTTTCATCACAGCAATCAGTTCCTCAGGCGAAGCTGCGTTCTCCACCTGCTCTTGTGCTTCCTCGCAAATATCTTCATATTTATCTAAATAACCATCGCTGCAAGAAACAAACGCAAAAGCCGACAAGGCTATCAAAAGAGACTTTTTCATATTATTACACTTATTATTATATTTAATATCACATTTGGGAGGATTATGCATATAAGCATTTTCCACAAACTCATTGCAAATATATTATTTTTTACCTTATCTTGCCATAAATTACAAAAAATGTAGCCGTTTCCCATTGTAAATGTTTCAATATTCTTATATTTGTAACACTCACACAGAAAAACATAAACAACAAAAAAATATGAAAAGAATCTTATTCACGGCACTGCTGTTCATCAGCATCACAATTGCTGCACAAGAAAAAATACGCGTTGCCTGCATAGGCAACAGTGTCACATACGGATACGGGCACCGGAATCCGGCCGAAACATCATACCCCACACAATTGGGCCGATTGCTTGGCGATGGCTACACGGTGGGCAACTTCGGAAAATCGGGAGCAACATTGCTCAATAAAGGGCACCGCCCGTATACCGAGCAACAAGAATATCGCGCTGCACTGGAATTTGCGCCCGACATTGCAATAATACACCTTGGGCTTAACGACACCGACCCTCGCAACTGGCCCAAACACAGCGAAGAGTTTATCCCCGACTACCTTGCGCTAATCGACACGCTACGCAAAATAAATCCCAAGGTCGATGTGAAAATATGCCGGATGACTCCCATATTTCATTGGCACCACCGCTTCAAAAGTGGCACACGCGACTGGTACAAAGAGATTCAATGTGCCATCGAGGAGACGGCAAAGCTCGCCCGAGTGGAACTTATCGATTTTCAGGAGCTACTGTACAACCGCCCCGACCTGATGCCCGACGCGCTTCACCCCGACGAACAAGGAGCCTCACTGCTTGCCAAGAGAGTCTATTCGGCCATCACAGGCAATTTTGGCGGGCTGTCGCTCCCTGCCATTTACAGCGACAATATGGTAATTCAGCGCGACGTGCCTTTCACCCTCACAGGCACAGCCGATGCAGGAGCCAAAATAACAGCAAAGCTCGGCAAGCAGAAAAAGAGAGCCACCGCAGGCAGCGACGGCAAATGGCAGATAACCTTCAAGCCCTTTAAGGCCGACGGAAAGAGCCTCACCCTCACAATTAAAGGTTGTGGGAAAAGCATAGAATACAGAAACATTCTGGCAGGAGAAGTGTGGCTCTGTTCGGGGCAATCGAATATGGCATTTATGGTGAAAGAGAGCTCTCACGCAGAAGAGAGCCTCAACGGCTGCAACAAGAAGCAGGTGCGACTCTATAATATGAAGCCCCGTGTATATACCGACAATGTAGAATGGAGCGCAGAAGAGCTCGAAAAGATAAACAACCACAACTACTACCTGCCCACAAAATGGCAACCGGCCGACGAAGAGAGCGTTAAGGAATTCTCGGCAGTGGCCTATCACTTCGGTGCAATGCTCGCCGACTCACTCGGCGTGCCCATAGGGCTCATCTGCAACGCCATCGGAGGTGCTCCCGCCGAGGCCTTCATCGACCGTGAGACACTCGAATGGCACCCGCAGCTATTGGACATCCTCTACGATTGGAAAAGAAACGAAATGATACAGGATTGGTGCCGCGGCCGCGCTGCGCTCAACATAAAAAACAGCAAGAACAAACTACAACGCCACCCCTACGAGCCCGCCTTTCTCTATGAAACAGGCATTGCGCCCATTGCCTCTTACCCCATAAGAGGAGCAATATGGTACCAAGGTGAATCTAATGCACACAATGTGGAGCTGCACGAAGCAATCTTCCCCACCCTCGTAAAAAGCTGGCGCAATACGTGGAACAACGCCCAATTGCCATTCTACTTTGTGCAGCTATCGAGCATTGAACGCCCCACTTGGCCACAATTCCGCGACTCGCAACGCCGCCTTGCAGCCAATATTGAAAATTGCGAATTTGCCGTATCGAGCGACAAGGGCCACCGTTGGAACGTTCACCCCACGGAGAAAAAGCCCGTTGGCGAGCGCCTTGCCCGTCGCGCCCTCTACCACACATACGGAATGAACCGAATAACCCCTTGCGGCCCCACCATCGAAAAAGCCGACAGGATGGGTAACAGCATCCTGCTCACGTTCAGCAACGCAAAAGGACTCACAAGCAGCGACGGAGAGGCACTGCGCACATTTGAAATTGCCGAAGAGGATGGCAAATTCCTTCCGGCCGAGAGTGTGGAGATTATGGGCAACAAGGTGCGTATAAGAAACTGTGACATTGAGGTCCCCTATCGTGCCCGCTACGGCTGGCAGCCTTTTACCACCGCCAACCTTGTAAACTGCGAGGGATTGCCCGCAAGCACATTTGAAATAAAAGTGCGTTAAAGAAGATTTTACTCACCCCCAAAATTCATATAGCCGTAAAATTTTTCTTTATAATTCTTGTATCCCGATTTTCGCTGATACTCCTCCCTCTTGTGTGGCAACAGAGTGGGGTAATTTATTCCGTCGTAGAAATATTGAAAGGCTACGCGGGAAATCTCCATTTCTTTTGGGAATTTATCCTTTTTGCGATTATATATTTTGTTAAAATGCTCCGCTCTATTGCACTCCGTTACGGTGGACCAGCAAAATTGCCAAAATTCCATTTGGTGCCCTTTTTGCAATTTCGAGAGATAATTCAGCACTACACTCTCGTGGTCAAAAAGATAGTTAATCAAATATTCTTGAAAGGCACTTGTACATTCTCCGGTGTGTTTCATTCCTATGGTTAAATCCACTATTTTCTTGCAAAGGACAGTGTCGTTTATGTGTGAAAGGCCAAGTAGTTGTTCAATATGCTCACTGCACATTTGACTCATTGACAAATCGTATTCATCATCCCAAACATAGCAATAAGTCATTACCCATTCCAACCAAGTTGTCGGGAAGGCTTCCAAAAACTCCATTTCTGTTTGGGCGGTACGCTCTCCCCGTTCCAAAGTTCTAAATGCATTGTTCAGCCTTGCTGTATCAACAGGGAAATATTGTGCTTTTGCCGTTGCAAGCAGAACAACGAACAGCAGTGCGGTAAAAATCATTCGTTTCATAAAGGATGTTATTTATATAAATATTCAAAATGAGGGCCTACGTTTATTTTAATTCCATTTTGTCCGTATTTATCGAAGAAATTGAAAAGTTCTTCTCTTTTTCCTCCATTGTTTATTGTATAATCTTGTATATGCTCATTAAAATTAAAAGTTCCTCCCGGAATAAAGCAACCAGTGGTGTTCCCACCATTTCTTCCTCCGTGTATAGCAATTCCGCTACGTCCGGGTGGGTTGTCAATATACCATTTAAAACCTAATTCTTTGACCTTCGGCTGTCCTTTTTCTCTCTTCTTTCGTTTACTCTTTTCAACATTTCAGCATTAGGGATTATTTCGTAACCGCCACTCATAATAGCAGTATCACCACCTTCTTTTTTAGCTCTTTCGTAATCTGCTTCCGGTTCAAGGAAATACCCCTCCATCGAGTCAACCTTGTTACCTTGTTCGTCGTATGCGTCTGCCTGAAAAGCACTTATTGTACTATTTTTTCCATAGTACAATCTATTGGTTCTCACTACAACGTTTGTTTTTGGTTTGTTGTTTTCATCCTCTCTCGGCTCATCATACATTCTTCCCATCATAGCCTCCTCAATAAGGCTTGGTACTCTTTTTCTTTTATTGAAATAGTTTTCCATTTTCTTTTTTTCAACAAAAGTAGAACGCAAATATAGCGACAAGGTTGTCAAAATACTAATTTTCGCAAAGAAAAGAAGAATTATATTCCGGCTACTCATTCAACGGGCAAATAATTGTTGCTTGTTTAATCGTTAAACGAAGAATTCAAAAAAAAGAGACCGACTAAAAAGTATTTTTTAGCGGTCTCTTTCTTGTAGGAAATGAATAAAAAGATGTAGTTCAAGGCTTGCGTAGCCCGAAAAACCGGAGTTTACTAAGCGTAAATGAGGATTTTGAAGGCAAGCGTAACGAAGAAACACACTTTTTAGTAATCTTCTTTTTTTGAGTTTGGTATTTCTTCAATTACTTTATTACTCCAAGCTCCTTACCCACCTTGATGAAGGCTGCAATTGCACGGTCAAGATGTTCGGGCTCGTGGGCTGCCGACAACTGCACACGAATGCGTGCCTGCCCTTTGGGAACCACAGGATAGTAGAAGCCTGTTACGAATATGCCCTCTTGGGCCATCTTCTGCGCAAACACCTGCGAAAGAGGAGCATCGTAGAGCATCACCGCGCAGATTGCCGACTGTGTGGGCTTAATATCAAAGCCTGCGGCGAGCATCTTGTCGCGGAAATAGTTTACATTATTCTGTAACTTTGTGTGCAACGCATCGCTCTCACCCAACATCTTAAACATCTCGATAGATGCACCCACCACCGAAGGAGGCAGAGAGTTTGAGAAGAGATAAGGGCGTGAACGCTGGCGCAACATATCGATAATCTCCTTGCGGCCGGTAGTAAAACCACCCACAGCACCACCAAACGCCTTACCGAGTGTTCCGGTGAAAATATCGATGCGACCATAGCAATCGAACTGCTCGGCAACACCGTGACCGGTTGCACCCACCACTCCTGCCGAGTGACTCTCATCGACCATCACCAGCGCATCGTACTTTTCGGCAAGGTCGCATATTTTATCCATAGGAGCCACATTACCGTCCATAGAGAAAACCCCATCGGTAACAATTATGCGGTAACGCTGCGCCTGTGCCTCTTGCAGGCAACGTTCAAGGTCGGCCATATCAGCATTGGCGTAACGATAGCGTTGCGCCTTGCACAAGCGCACACCGTCGATAATGGATGCGTGGTTCAAAGAATCGGAGATAATAGCATCCTCCGCAGTGAACAGAGGCTCAAACAAGCCACCATTTGCGTCGAAACAAGCAGCATAGAGAATAGTATCCTCGGTCTTGAAATAATCGGAGACAGCCTTTTCGAGCACCTTGTGATAATCCTGTGTGCCACAAATGAAACGCACCGACGACATTCCAAAGCCACGCTCCTCCATTGCCTGCTCGGCAGCCTTTATAAGGCGAGGATTGTTCGACAGACCCAGATAGTTGTTGGCACAAAAGTTAAGAGCCTTTGAACCATCTTCGAGTGTAATTTCGGCAAACTGTTGCGATGCAATGTTACGCTCCTTCTTGTACAAGCCGGCAGCCTCTATTGCAGCCAACTCATCCTGTAAGTGTTGTTGAAATTTTCCGTACATATATTATATATTTAAGACATTATCGTGTATCCACGCGCAAATGTACCTTTTTTCTTCTTATGTTCGCAATATTTGAGAGACAAAAATTACCTGCAAGCTACATTTGATGCAAGAAAAACGCATATTTATTTACAAAAGCCCCTCACTCGGAAAGAGTTATGTTTTTGAACCAAAAAAAGAGAGTAAAGAGAAAGAAATAACAAAAAAATAGCATTATATTAGCAGAAAATTTCGCAATATAAAAATACAAACATATATAGCATTATGAAAAACGTACTTGTAATTGGTTCTACCGGACAGATTGGTTCCGAGCTTACAATGACATTGCGTAAGCAAATTCCTAATGGTAATATTGTTGCCGGCTACATCCCCGGCGCAGAGCCCAAAGGCGCGCTTCTCGAAACAGGCCCCGCAGCCATCGCCAACGTGTGCGACGCAAAGCAGCTTGCCGAAATTGTAGACAAATATGAGATTGACACCATATACAACCTCGCAGCCCTTCTCTCGGCAGTGGCAGAATCGAAGCCCCTTCTTGCGTGGGACATTCAGATGAACGGCCTTATAAACATCTTGGAAATTGCACGCGAGAAAAAATGTGCGGTGTTCACCCCCAGCTCCATCGGCTCATTCGGCCCCAACACCCCCCGCGACAACACCCCGCAGGACACCATTCAACGCCCCAAGACAATGTATGGCGTTACCAAAGTGGCCACCGAGCTTTTGAGCGACTATTATTTCACAAAATACGGCGTTGACACACGCGCCGTGCGCTTCCCCGGCCTCATCTCCAATGTGACACTGCCCGGCGGCGGCACCACCGACTATGCTGTGGAAATTTACTACGCAGCCGTGAAAGGCGAGGATTTTGCCTGCCCCATTCAGGCCGGCACATTTATGGATATGATGTATATGCCCGATGCGCTTAAAGCAGCCATCGACATTATGAATGCCGATCCCTCGCGCCTCATTCACCGCAACGCCTTCAATGTGGCATCAATGAGTTTCGACCCCGAAATTATCAAAGCCGCCATACAGAAATATATCCCCGACTTTAAGATGCACTACGAATTCGACCCCGTGCGCCAAGCAATTGCCGACTCTTGGCCCAACAAGATGGACGACTCCTGCGCACGCGAAGAGTGGGATTGGAAGCCCTCGTACGACCTCGACTCAATGACAGTGGATATGATAAAGACACTGCGCGAGCGTTTCGGGAAATAAACACCTATTATAAATAAATTAAGCACAGCACCTGTGGTGCTGTGCTTAATTTATTTATACAAGATTGTCACTTATCGGCCGTGCCGTAATACTCCTTCCACTGGCGCAGGGCCTCCTGCCAATCGACCTCTTCACCGTTGGCAACAGCCTCGGCCTTGCGCAATTCTTCATCGTGCTGTTTCTTCTCGGCGTAACGCTCCTTCATCGCTTCTATGGTTGCATCGTCGAGAATTTTTATGCGCCCGCGACGGACACACTCATTTAAATCCTCGGCGGTAAAGGCCTTGCCCTGCACATTAAAATCGGATATATTAAAATCGAAGACCGTGCGCAAAGTGTGCCTTATCACCTTCTGCTGGTTGCGGGTACCCGACATTCTGCGGTGCAACAACTTGCCGATAAGTTCAATCTCTTTCTGCGAAAATTTACTTCTTCCCACCTTATATTATTTATTCAAGTTCTTTGAAAGTTCAAGCATACGTTCAATGGGACGCAACGCATCCTTGCGCAACGACTCATCGAGCTCTACAAAGGGCCACTCATATTTCAGGCAGTTGTAGAGCTTGGGCAAGGTGTTCAAACGCATAAAATTACACTCGTTGCAAGCACAAGGCCCTGTCGAGGGGGGCACGGGAATAAAAGTCTTTTCGGGGCAACTCTTCTTCATTTCGTGCAGAATACCACTCTCGGTGGCAACTATAAACTCCTGCACATCGCTGTTGCGGGCATATTTAAGAATATCGGCAGTGGAGCCTATAAAGTCGGCAAGAGCAAGCACGCCGCTCTTGCACTCGGGGTGAGCAAGAACCTTTGCAGAAGGGTGTGTGGCCTTCAATTCCACAATCTTTTCTATGGAGAACTGCTCGTGAACGTGGCAACCGCCGTTCCACAGTTGCATATTGCGACCGGTTACAGCGTTCAGATAACCTCCGAGATTTTTATCGGGGGCAAACAATATTTTCTCCTCCTTATCGAAAGAGTCCACCACCGCACGGGCGTTTGAAGAGGTTACCACAATATCAGTGAGTGCCTTCACTGCGGCCGAAGTGTTTACATAGGCAACCACCTTATATTCGGGGTTCTCGCGCTTGAAAGCAGCAAGCTCCTCGGCGGGGCAACTATCGGCAAGCGAGCAGCCGGCGTTCAGGTCGGGCAGAAGAACCAATTTGTCGGGACACAGGATTTTGTTTGTTTCGGCCATAAAATGCACTCCGCACATAACAATTATGTCGGCCGAGGTCTTTTCGGCCTGTTGCGCAAGCGCAAGGCTGTCGCCCACAAAGTCGGCAACATCCTGAATTTCGCCCTCGGTGTAATAATGCGCAAGAATTACGGCATTCTTCTCTTTACACAAATTGCGTATCTCCTCTTTCAGATTAACTCCGGCGGGAACAGCCTCATCGACAAATCCCTTCTCTTTCCACTCCTGTTTAATCATAATACTAATATCTATTTGGTGTACACCACTATTTTCTGTGGCGAAGATAACACTTTTCTCATATATTTAGTGCAAAAAACGCCCAACAAAGAATAAACTTTTTTAACCGATGAGACTAAAAGGACATTGAGAAATATATTCCGGGGCCGCCATCGGGAGTAAATGCCGGAGCAACAACCACCTTATGCTCCAAGGTAAACGGACGCGTGTATATATAGGCGCAACCCACGCCTATTGCGGCACCGGCAAGCACATCCCAAAAGTCGTGTTTCTTTGCATAAACACGTCCACAGGCGACACAAGCACTCACCGCATAGGCCGGAATACCATATTTCCAACCGTAACGACGTTGCAAAAAGGCTGCACCGGCAAAGGCTGCCGCTGTGTGATTGGAGGGAAAGGATTTATTGTCACTGCCATCGGGACGCTCTTTTTTCACAATATGTTTCAGCAGATAAGAGGCAGCAACAGCCGTTGCGCCACTCTCGACAAGCTGTAAAAGCCCTTTATAATCACCCTTCAAGAGTGACACGCAAGCACCTGCGGCACCGGGAGCAAACATCAGAATATCGGTCGACGTGTCCACAGCCGTGCGACTCTGCGCCAACGAAGGCAGAGGAAGTGTGTAGAACAGCGCAAACAACAAGATGCAAATAGGGTTTTTCATAGAAAAAATCATATTTTACAAATAAGTAAACGTACAATTATGTAATTTATTATGTTAAAAATAACCAAAATATTCACAGAAACAACATCTTTCGTTATTTTCGCGAAAAACAAATAAGCAAATATTTACAAATGAAAAACTTTTACACTATTCTTACGGCTTTTGTTACAAGCATTGTATGCCTTTCGTGTTCCGATGACAACAACATTGGTACAAGTATGAGCGACCTTGACATTGCCGCCATTCAAACAAAATCTTTTGTCGAGGCCGACGACTCAAAGGAACTTTCGGGTACCATAAACGGGCAGGTAGCGACACTGCTCAATGCAGCCGGCCCGCAAATAGCCGGTACACTGAATCGTATGCTCCCTATGACCGATGAAGAATATAACGAAATTGCCACATTTACCGACAATCTCGTTAAAGAGTGCACCACCGAGGCCGACACATACATCACCATCTTTGATTGGATTGTCGCAAACATAGAATACACTTATGGATACGACAACGAGCCCTATCCCGTATTCAAGAACAGAAAGGGAATATGTCAGGGATATTCCAATCTGCTCAATGTAATGCTCACCACACAGAATATTCCCTGCATAAACGTAAACGGAATGCTGCTTGCCTACCCCGGCGGCGGCCACGCTTGGAACTATGTGTACTACAACAACAAATGGTACGTGAGCGACCCCACCAACAATATGCGAGCTTCAATTGTATCCTACTCGCGCTACCAACATTTGGACCCAATGTCTATCGACGCAATACTCTTCGAGGATGATTATTGCACCTACACATTTAACGAAAAGCAGCTGAACATTCACTATATTAAAGGCGGTAATCCCTCTGTATCAATCCCTTACAGTGTAAACGGGATAAAAATAACCTCATTAAACCCTGCAACCGAAATTTCGCCCGATGTTAAGGAAATTTACATCGGCACCAACATAAAGACTTTGGGAGAGAGCGTTGTCGGCCTTTCTATGCGTGCACCTAACTTGGAATGTATATACATCGATCCCGATAATGCCTATATGGAGAGTTTCTCGAATGCAGTTTACAAGAAAGATGGCACAAACTACTCTATGTATGTGGTAGCTCCGGCTGTGAAACACATAGAAATGATGCCCATTGCCACTCTCGACAAGGAGAGCAAACTTAAAAATCTAAAAAACCTCGAAACAATAACATTCGTTCCCGGCACAACAAGCATTGGAGCTTACGCCGTGGAGAATTGCCCCAATCTGCATACTGCATATATAGACAACAGCACCACCGTCGACGAGGCGGCATTCTACAACGTAGCCCCCGACTTTAAAATAATAAGGGGTAACTACACTAATATTGTCCCCATAAAATATTAAATTATCGTACAGAGAGATAATTTAAGGCCTGCATAGTATCACAGAAAAGGATTTTTACCTATCTTCGCGGCGCAAATAAATTAAAAACAGAAAATGGACTTATCATTCATACCCGCAATAGTTGACTATTTTGCAGCACTTAAAATGCCCACAATATTTGAGTTTGTGGGTACATTCGCCTTTGCAATAAGCGGCATACGCCTTGCTTCGGCCAAGCACTTCGACTGGTTCGGAGCCTATGTGGTGGGTGTGGCTACCGCCATTGGGGGCGGTACTTTCCGCGATATGATGCTGGGAGTTACTCCCTTCTGGATGACCGACCCTATCTACCTTTGCTGGTCGGGGTTGGCACTATTGTGGGTAATTCTCTTCGGCAAATGGCTCATACGCCTGCACAATACATTCTTTATTTTCGACGCTGTGGGCCTCGCTCTTTTCACTGTGGTTGGTATACAAAAAAGCCTCGACTGCGGTTTTCCTCTATGGGTGGGAATTGTGATGGGTGCAATGACGGGTGCCGCCGGCGGTGTCATACGCGATGTATTCATCAACGAAATTCCCCTTATCTTCCGCAAAGAGATTTATGCAATAGCCTGCGTTATTGGAGGCGTGGTATTCGGTATATGTATGTGGCTGGGCGTTGAAACGCTTGTAACTCACACTATATGCGGCATAAGCGTTTTTCTCACCCGTGTGTTGGCGGTAAAATACCACATCTGTCTGCCCACACTCAAAGGCAGCCACGTACAGGAGGAATAGCACATAGACGCAAATAAATAAGATTTCTTTTTCGAGGAGTAGGAAAAGAATTAATGGATAGAGATTGATTTAAACAATTTAACACCAGCGGAACAAACAAAAATTATTGTTTGTTCCGCTGGTGTTTTATAGATTTGTATGGTATAACTTATTTGTCTAAAATACGGATTTCTAAACACATAATATAGAGAAGTTCAAGCTATAATGTATTCATAAATAGTTAGGATGATGAGATTCTCAAATTAAAGTTCTGATTTTATATACTTTTGATTACTTTTGAGAAAAATTCCACTTAAAACAACTACGAAATGAAAGAAAATACATTTGAGCGATTCACAAGAATTTATCCATTGTCAAAAACTTTGCGATTTGAATTGAAACCTATTGGTAATACTTTGAACAATATAGTCGTTAAAGGCTTGCTTAAACAGGATAAGCATCGTGCTGAAAGTTATGTTCAGGTAAAAAGGATTATTGATGAATACCATAAGGAGTTCATTGAGAGTGTGCTTGACAAATTCAATCTGGCGATTGCAAATGAAGGTAAAAAAGACTCTCTGTATGAGTTCTACATGTGCTATATGTGTAAATCCAAGGATGAAACACAAAAAAAATTGTTTGAAGAAATTCAAGGAAAACTGAGAAAGCAAATTGCAGATGCTTTTGCAAAGGATGAAAGATTCAAACGAGTTGATAAAAAGGAGCTTATAAAAGACGATTTGGTTACTTTCGTCAACAAGTTGGAAGAACGTCAATTGATAGAAGAGTTCAAAGACTTCACCACCTACTTTACAGGTTTTCACGAGAATCGAAAGAACATGTACTCTGCCGAGGCTCAATCAACTGCTATCGCATATCGATTGATTCATGAGAATTTGCCAAAGTTCATAGATAATATGTCTGTGTTCGACAAAGTTGCAATATCACCTGTGGCTGAATCTTTTTCTAAATTGTATGCAGATTTTGAAGAGTATTTGAACGTGGAAAACATTGCAGAAATATTTAAACTTGATTATTTCAATCTGACATTGACTCAGACACAAATTGATGTCTACAATGCAATCATTGGAGGTAGAGTGTTAGATAATGGAACTAAAATTAAAGGATTGAATGAATATATCAATCTCTATAATCAACAACAGAAAGACAAATCAGCCATACTTCCCAAATTCAAGTCTTTATATAAACAGATTTTAAGTGACCGTAATGCCATTTCTTGGCTTCCCGAGCAATTCCATTCCGATGAGAATCTTTTGGTAGCTATTGAAAAAGCCTATCAAGAATTGAAAGAACAAGTCCTTAATAGAAAAAAGGAGGGTGAACACTCTCTAAAAGAGCTCTTGTTGACATTGTCAGATTATAACCTTGATAAAATATACATCCGCAACGATTTGCAGATGACGAATATTTCTAATAAAGTATTTGGTAACATAGAAACAATCCCTAGTGCATTGATAGATGTTCTTAAATCGGAGAATCCTAAAAAATCGAAGAAAGAAACCGATGAAGCCTATGAGGAACGACTCCATAAAATATTGAAGTCACAAGGCAGCATCTCCATTGCTCAAATAAACAATAGTGTAAAAAATACAGAAGAACAAGTCACTATACAAGACTATTACGCCACTTTGGGAGAAGTGAATACAGGACACACTCATAAAGAAAACATCTTTGTTCAGATTGAAAATGCTTATGCAGAAGTAAAAAATTTACTTAACACCCCTTATCCTCCTGAAAAGAATTTGGCACAAGATAAGACAAATGTTGAAAAGATAAAGATTCTATTGGATGCTATAAAGGAACTACAACACTTTGTCAAACCTTTGTTGGGTGATGGAACAGAACCTGAAAAAGACGAAAAATTCTATGGTGAGTTCGCAACCTTATGGGAAGAACTCGACAAGATAACTCCTCTTTACAATATGGTGCGCAATTATATGACGCGCAAACCATATTCAACAGAGAAAATCAAATTGAATTTTGAAAATTCCACATTGATGGATGGTTGGGATTTGAATAAAGAGCAAGCAAACACAACCGTGATACTTCGTAAAGACGGGCTTTACTATTTGGCCATCATGAACAAAAAGCATAATAAAGTTTTTGATGCGAAGAATATGCCGACAAGTGGAGAATGTTACGAAAAGATGGAATATAAGTTACTGCCCGGCGCCAATAAAATGCTTCCTAAAGTATTTTTTTCTAAATCGAGAATTCATGAGTTTGCTCCAAGCAACCAATTAATGGGAAATTACAAGAACGAGACACATAAGAAAGGAAGCACATTTAATCTTGATGATTGCCACGCTTTGATAGATTTCTTCAAGGCTTCCATTAATAAGCATGAAGATTGGAGTAAATTTGAATTTAAATTCTCTGATACAAAAACGTATGAAGATTTGAGTGGTTTTTATCGTGAAGTTGAACAACAAGGCTATAAACTCTCATTCCGCAACGTTTCTGTTGATTACATAGATTCTCTTGTGAACGAAGGAAAAATCTATTTGTTCCAAATTTACAATAAAGATTTCTCACCATACAGCAAAGGAACTCCCAACCTACATACGCTTTATTGGAAAATGTTGTTCGATGAAAGAAATTTGACAGATGTCGTTTACAAATTGAACGGACAGGCCGAAGTGTTTTTCCGTAAATCGAGCATCAATTATAAACAGCCTACTCACCCAGCCGGCCAACCTATTGACAACAAGAATGCATTGAATAAAAAGAAGCAAAGTATTTTTGATTACAATTTAATCAAGAATAAACGCTACACAGTTGATAAATTCCAATTTCATGTGCCCATAACCATAAATTTCAAAAGTACGGGCAGCGACAATATCAACCAATCGGTAAACGAATACATCCGGGAAAGTGACAACTTGCACATCATTGGAATTGATCGTGGTGAACGCCATTTGTTGTACCTGACTGTTATTGATATGAAGGGAGAGATAAAAGAACAGCATTCTTTGAATGAGATTATCAATATTCATAACGATAATGAATACCGAACCGACTATCACGACCTATTGTCAAAGCGTGAAGGAGAAAGAATGAAAGCCCGCCAAAGCTGGCAAACGATTGAAAGCATCAAGGAGTTGAAGGAGGGCTATTTAAGTCAGGTCATTCATAAAATTTCAGAACTGATGGTGAAATACAATGCCATTGTGGTGCTCGAAGATTTGAACATGGGCTTTATACGTAGCCGTCAAAAGGTGGAAGCATCCGTTTATCAGAAATTTGAAAAGATGCTGATTGACAAACTCAACTATTTGGCCGACAAGAAAAAGACTCCCTTAAAAGAGGGTGGCATACTCAATGCCTACCAGTTGACAAACAAATTTACCAGTTTCCAAAAGATGGGTAAACAAAGCGGATTCCTTTTCTATACACAAGCATGGAATACCAGTAAGATAGACCCAATAACCGGCTTTGTGAATCTGTTTGACACACGATACGAAACACGAGATAAAGCCAAAGCCTTCTTTGAAAAGTTTGACACTATCCGTTACAATGCTGAAAAGAAGTGGTTTGAATTTACTTTCGATTACAACAAATTCACGACAAGGGCAGAGGGGACACGTACACAATGGACGCTGTGCACCTATGGACAACGTATTGAGACCTTCCGTGATGAAAAACAAAACTCTCAATGGACAAGTAATGAAGTTTATCTTACAGACAAATTCAAGGAATTCTTTACAAAGCACCAAATAGATATTAATGGTAATCTTAAAGAGGAAATAACCCAAAAGGATTCCGCAGATTTCTTTAAGGAACTGCTACATTTGCTTACATTGACTCTGCAGATGCGAAATAGTGAAACAGGTTCTGAAAAAGACTATCTACAATCTCCAATTGCTGATGAAAAAGGGAATTTCTACAATAGCGAAACTTGTGATAATTCTTTGCCTAAAAATGCAGATGCCAACGGAGCATATAACATTGCCAGGAAGGGACTGTGGATAGTTCGTCAAATAAAGGATTCCGATGATTTGCGCAATCTTAAATTGGCAATCAGCAACAAGGAGTGGTTACAATTTGCCCAAAACAAACCATACCTGAATGACTAACATCTTGTATGGACGATTACATCTCCATATCAACGTTGAATGATTTTATCTTTTGTCCGTATTCCATATACCTACACAATGTGTATATAGATACGGACGAAAGATTGTATCATGCCAAGCCGCAGATACGTGGACGGATTGCCCATGAAACGGTCGATAAAAAGACGGCAAGCAATCGCAAGGATGATTTACTCTCTTTTCCGGTTTATTCTTCCCAATATAGATTGATGGGAAAAGTTGACATATATCGTTATAAAGAAAAGCTATTGATTGAAAGGAAATATCAATTAAAGCAGATATACCAAGGACAGATATATCAACTATGGGCACAATACTTTTGTTTGTTGGAAATGGGATATGAAGTGGAACAGATAGCATTCTATGAAACTTCTACCAACAAGATGATTCCGGTATCTTTACCTGACGAAAAGGGAGTAGCACAGTTCACTGCTTTCATTGAAAGTTTTCAGCATTTCAATCCTGCTGATACTATTCATATTAATCTCAATAAATGCAGGCATTGTATCTATTGCAATCTTTGCGATAAAACCGAAGAAGAAAATGTTTACCAATAAAGATGTAGAATACAGAACCATTTATGTGATAAACTGCATAAAGGAGAGGAATCTTCGAGTAAATAATGGCGAACTTCTGCTTGAAGAAGTAGAAGAAAAGAAAACCCTGACCAAACTCCCTTTCCAAAAAATTCTTGCTTTGTTTGTTGTGGGACATATCCATGTGACAACTCCATTGATTGAAAAGTGCAAGAAATTCAATGTTGCCTTGGTGGTAATGAAACCTTCCTTTCGTCCTGTTTTTTATTGGTCTAATTCTGCCGAAGCCAATTATCTGTTAAGACAAAAGCAATACCAACTACCCAAAGAGGATATTACCATTGCTAAATGGATAATATACAATAAAGTGTCTAATCAATTAAACCTTTTGCAAAAATCACGAAGAACAGATACTTTGACACTCGAAGCCAAAGAAATTTGTAACAAGGCACTCTTAATTTGGCTGGAACAGATAACAGATTATAATAAGTTAATGGGATTAGAGGGCTATGTTTCAAGAACTTTCTTTGTTGCCTACTATCAAGATTTTGATTGGAATGGTCGTAGACCGAGAATAAAGAATGATGTTATAAATGCTACATTAGATATCGGTTATACAATATTATTCAACTATATTGAATGTTTTGTTCGTATGTTTGGATTTGATATCTACATCGGCGTATATCATCGTTTGTGGTTCAAGCGTAAATCTTTGATTTGTGACTTAATCGAACCTTTTCGGTGTATAATAGACCGCGCTGTGCGTACTGCTTACAATCGCCAACAATTTACCACAAAAGATTTCACCATTCAAAAAGGAGAATATCGATTAAAGATAGAGAAAAATTTCTACTATACGAAAGTCTTTTTTGATGCACTGATACCCTATAAAAATGATGTATTTAAGTTTATTCGTTCATATTATCGGTGCTTTATGCAAGGTAAAAGAATTACAGAATATCCAAAATTCGAAATATAGCAATGTTAATTATTAGTTACGATATTAGTGATACTAAATTGCGTGGACGTTTCTCAAAAATGTTGACTGAAAATGGAGCCATTCGTGTGCAATATTCGGTATATGAGGTAAACAATACTAATCGGATATTGGAAAACCTCATGGTTAAGATTGACAAGTTTGCCACTAAATTCGATGGAACGGACAGTGTCATTGTCTTTGAAGTGTCGGGTGTAAAATTGAAGAAATATGGGAATGCTATTCATCGTGATACCGATATAGTATATTTATAGCACTTATGCAAACCTAAGTCTACACAAGCATTTTTTATTTTTTACAAATCGCAAACATACAATACATTATAGCATAATACGCGATTAACAGACAGCATTGGTGGGATAAACGAGTAAAGAAAAAATCATTAAAAGCCTTTGATCATCAAGATATAACATCTACCTTTGTGCATCGTAGAGTCTATAAGACTTAAATAATTTCTACTATTGTAGATATTTAATTTTTTTTGAAAATGAGTGTTAAGTCTATAAGACTTAAATAATTTCTACTATTGTAGATTTTAATAAAACCGTGAATTGTTTGTTGGTCTATAAGACTTAAATAATTTCTACTATTGTAGATATCAAGAAAGCATTGCCGTTCAGGAAGTCTATAAGACTTAAATAATTTCTACTATTGTAGATAGATAAACCCGCCATCGCTCTCAATCAGTCTATAAGACTTAAATAATTTCTACTATTGTAGATTTCCGAGGAAATGGGTATTTCTTCCGAGTCTATAAGACTTAAATAATTTCTACTATTGTAGATCTGTACTTCTTTTCGTAGTGTTTAATCTGTCTATAAGACTTAAATAATTTCTACTATTATTGTAGATTCGTCACTCTATAATAGTACTCGTTTAAAGAATTTTAAAACGGGAGATTTTGTCATTTAAACAAATCACTCATTGTTACTTGACACGGTATATCATTGGAGTAGCCTCCCTGCATAAGCCCGTAAGTTGTAATCATTGTAACCATCACAGCCTTTGCAGTTCCCGTTTCACGCATAAATACAGCCTTTCGGTTTCTTATACGCATATCTTCGTCCTGTGTTATTGCATAGGGTGCCGAAGAGTATTTCATTTCACAAAGATTAATAGTCTGATCATTACGGTCAATCAACAAGTCAATCTGCACTCCCACATCGCCAGAGTTTTCTGTATCGGATTTCTTTGAAGGTTTATAGACCCAAGAATGAGCACTACTTATTATACCGGCAAAACCTAGTGCAGATTTTATTTGAGGAATATGCTGTATACATACTCTTTCAAATGCTCTTCCGGCCCAACCATTATGTACCGTTGTATTCAATTGAGATGTCCAGAAATGTTCATCGCCATTTACATTGGCAGATATAAAGTCGAAATAGAACAATGTATAATTATCAATCAGTTGATAGATTGACTGTTTTTTCTTTTTGCCAATAGAAATATACTTGCGAATGAAACCACATTGTTCAAGTTCTCTTAATGCAGTAGAAAACGTAGTATTATCCTTTAATTTAGCCACACTGATAATATCCTCGCGTAGCATTCCCATTTTTTTCTTTGCAAGTGCTACAATAATAGCTATATGCGTTTTGGGGGAACGGAAAAGTGATGCATACAAAGCGTCAAACTCGTGTACAAGTTCTCCTCTTTCTGCAAAGAACATACGGTCGAAGTTTTGAGCAACGCTTTGTCCCTTACGCAAGAAACTCCAATAATAAGGAATACCACCCAAGGCCATATATGCTTCAAGTATCTGATTTTCGGTATATCCAAGCCTCTTCCATTCACAATATTCCTTACACTCCCTCAAGCAGAATGGTTCAAGGAACACCTGATTTGTCAAACGGTTGTGCAAGCCACCATAATTCATAATTACGTTATCAATTATCCACGATGTTGCACTACCACATATAATAAGAATAATATCACGACGTGTGGTAGCCCATCCATTCCAAAAATGATCCAACGAACGTACAAAGTTTGATTTGTGTGTATCCATCCAAGGTAACTCATCGATGAATATCACTTTCTTTTCATCAGCAGGAAGTTCTGATATGAAATTTTCCAGCAAATGAAATGCATCATTCCAAGTCTTTGGCATTGCGGCCTTTTTCATACCGGCTGCATATAACGATTCACGAAACTCTTTCAACTGCTCTTTCATTGGAGCGTTATATATACCGGTATGCTGAAAAGCGAATTTATAATTAAACGCCTCGCGTATAAGGTATGTCTTACCAACTCTACGTCTGCCGTAAACAGCCACAAATTGTGACTCACTTGCAAAATGCAAATCCTGCAGGAGTTTCATCTCCTTATCCCTACCTATTAACATTGTTGTTCATTTTATTTGGTCGCTGCAAATATAATAAAAAAACACTTTATCCACCGTGGAAATGTGACAACATTTTGCAGATTTCCACAAGTGATGAGTGTTTTTTTAATTTTTACAACACAGCCACTACCGCCTTCACTATATAGACCAACAGCACCGCGCCATAAATAAGTTTTATAAACGTAGTAACTATGAAGGCCATAAAAGAGAGCGAAGCAACCTTAAATGCTTTACCACTGCGTTGGCAGGCTATATATTCGCCCACGAATGCGCCGATAAAAGGGCCTATTATAAGCCCCAACGGCATAAAGAAGAGCCCCACTATCATTCCGGCCAATGCACCACGCACGCTCTCTTTGGAACCACCGCTCAATTGCGTGAACCAGATGGGCAACAGATAGTCGATTATGGTTATCACCACCATTATTATGCCCGACGCCACAAGAAACGCCGTGGAAACATCGGCTCCGTTGCACAACAAAAGCAGCAGCACTCCCGCATAACTTACAGGCGGCCCCGGAAGCGCAGGCAGAATTGCACCCAGAAGACCTATTGCCCCACATACAACGGCAAGGGATATTAAGAATAGTTCCATCGTTACTCCTCTCCTATTTTATCATCCTTTCGGGGTAAATATCGTTCCACCAACGTGCATCGTTTTTGAGCCAACGCTCGAACCACGCCATTATGCTGTTGTGCCACAGGATGCGCTTGGGAATATCGGCTATAAAGTGATCCTCGCCATCGACGCGGATAAACTCCACAGGCTTACCCAAGATGCGCAACGCATTATAGAGCTGAATACTCTCGCCTATGGGTACGTTAGTATCGGCTGTGCCGTGAAGAAGGAGCAAGGGGGTGTTTATTTTGTCGGCATTGAAGAGTGAGCCCTGCTTTGTAAAGAGGTCGGGGTTGTTCCAGGGGTAGCTCTGCGCTGCTGCAACAGCATTGTAACCCACTCCCCAATATCCCTCGCCCCAGTAGCTTGTGATATTGCTTATACCGGCGTGCGATGCAGCTGCGGCAAAGATATCTGTGCGTGTTTGCAGATATTGTGTCATAAAACCGCCATACGATGCACCCAAGCAACCAATGCGATTGGCATCTACACTGGCAAATTCTTTACAGAAGGCCTTTGTACCCTCTATAATATCGTCGGCAGTGCGCTGGCCCCACGCATTGACGTGGCGGGCCGAGAACTCCTGCCCGTAGCCGATGGTACCGCTGGGGTTTATTACCAATGCTATATAGTCGCGCGAGGCAAAAAGCTGTGCCGCATAGGGGTTGCCCATCTCCTGTGTGGTGGGGGTGGTACCTCCGTAGTAATATACTATGAGAGGATATTTCTTTGTTGCGTCAAATGCGGGAGGCAGGCAGTAATAGGCATCAATCTCCGTGCCGTCGGATGCGGTGAAGGTCCAATCGTGTATGGTGCCAAGCTCCATTTTTTCAAGATCCTTTGCATAGGGGTTGGCGATGAGGGTACTCTTGCCCTTGCGCACATCGTAGAGATAAGCAGCCTGCGCACTGCTTGCAGTAACGCTTGTGTAGGCAGCTGTGCCGGCGTTGCGTGAGAGTGAGAATGCTTGCACACAATCGCCGTTGAGCGGCAATTTCCTGAACGACTTGTCAACCGGGTTATAACAATAGACCGGTATGCGGTCGCGGTCGTTGGTTTTTAAGTAAATGCAACCGTCATAGCGGTTCCACACGACGGATTGCACGGTGGGGGCAAAATCTTTTGTAATGGGTTCTATGCTTTTGTCGGCAAGAGTGAGAATGTAAGCCTGTGTGTCGTAGTTGTTGCCTATGGGGTGAGAACCGCAATTCTTACCGATGCCACCGAATGATTCGGGGCCACCGGTAAGCAACACTTTTGTTGCATCGGGCGAGAAGCGTGCCACACCGCCAAAGAAATACTCGTCGGTAAAAAGCGTATCCACTTCAAGTGTCTGCACGTTCATACGATAGAGTGAGCTCTTGCCAAATGGCCATTGGTCGTCGTCGGCCTCGTTGCTGCTATAAAGGAGGTATTTGCTATCGTCGCTAATATCGCACAGATTGGTACCACGCACACCCGCCGTGAGACGTTCACGCACGCCTGTCGAGAGGTCGTAACGCCAAATGAAGTTACGGTTGCGGGAGTTGGGCACACGGTCGCCACGGCTCAAAAGGCGATGCACAGGACCTTTGTCGGCTTCCAACTGCTCGGCTATGTGGAAATAGAGCGTCTTTTCGTCGGGGGCCCAGCGGAATGCTCCACCAGGAACGTGGTCGGCAACAACACTCTCTTCGAGGGTAGCAGGGTTCACGAGGATTATCTTCTCACCCACGTCGGACACGGCCTTATAGTACAATTGAGAGGTGCGGGGTGTCCACGAAGGCACTTTGCTGCCGGCCGGGTATGTGGTTATTTTTTTGCCGCTCTTTACTTCGCTCAACACAGTGTAGCTGTTACTGCTACGGGCGTTGTTGTATTCCAGATATGTTGTGAGCAGGTATCGGCCGTCGGGCGACACGCTCACATTCTGCACCTGATTGCCGTATATTGTTTGTGGCAAGAGGTAACGACCTTTCAGCGAGGGCGAGCAGGCAATATTGGTTATTGTATCGCCATCGGTGGTGATTGTGGCTTTAAGAACAGGCTCGCAGGAGTCGGCCTCGGCTACAAGCATTTTCACCGCAACATTATAGAGCGTTTGCGGCTCCATACGCAAGGGGAATTCACACACTTCGGCTCTCTTCAAGGAGTCCTGTGCTTTCATCTTATCCTTCACTTTTGCACCATCGACATAAACCTCGATGCGGGCAGGAGATGTAAATTTAAGCGTAGCCTTGGCAAAGCGGTCGGCACGCAGGGAGGTTGTAAACACATAAATATTATTGCCTTGTGCGGAGGGGAGGCGGAAACAGCCTGTGGAGTCGCTCTCCACTATTGTGGCACCGGCAACATCGTCGGTGAGGGGAGTGTGGGTGCTCATCAAAAGCCTTGCCGTGTCGTGCGGCTTTCCTTTTGTGTCGATACTGTCGGTAAAAAGCGCGCAGCGCACCTTCACGGGAGCGAGCATCTTCATACTCTTAATATCCTTTGCCGTTACAGCAAGGGAGAGCAGCGCAAAGGCTGCAAATGCATAGAGAATTCTGGTGTTCATATTATTTATTTTTTATTTAATTTCCTGCCGGCAGAGAGGCACGCACTCTCAATTACAAACGAGCAATCTTCGCATATTAGTGCAAATATAGCGACAAACGAGCGAAAGTTGTGCAAGTGAATGGGTAAAAATTTATTTTTACACGCAATGAGCGCAGCTAAACTTCGCTAAAAGCAGAAATATTAAGTTTACTTTAATATTTTTCACAGCGAGTGCAGAAATATTCGAGGTTTACCTCAAATATAGTATATTAAGGGCAATTAAGCCAATTTGAGTGTCAAATTATTTCAATAATCGAAATATATAAATATATTTGCATTTGATTTGTAGAAATTTATCAAACGACATACTTATGAGAAAATTTACATTACTCCTCTTAGCATTGTGTTTTTGCATTGCAACGCAGATTTTTGCCGACAGCAGTATAAACCTCACCCCTGTGCCTAAAAATATGACAGTGGGAAGCGGGCGACTCACCTTGCCATCCTCATTCGGCATTTACACAGGCGGGCTATCTGCCGACATTGTGGCCGAAGCTGCAAAATTTGCAAACGTAATAAACAAAGTCACCGGTTATAGTGTAAGCACCAACGCCGGAGCCGATGCGCTGATAAAGCTATCCCTATACACCGGCAGCGAGGAGCTTGGCAACGAAGGATACACTCTCGACATTACCGCAAGCGGCATTACCGTTTCGGCCAACAATGCCACGGGATTCTACTATGCTTTTCAAAGTATAAAGAAAATGTTGCCCGCCTGTGTAATGGCCGAGGTTAAGGATGAGAGTGTTACAGAATTCTCCCTCCCCGTAGTAAGTATCTCCGACGCGCCCCGCTTCGAATATCGTGGTTTTATGCTCGACGTGAGCCGCCACTACTTCACGGTGGAAGAGATAAAGAGGATGATAGATGTAATGTCGTACTACAAGATGAATCGCTTTCATTGGCACCTCACCGACGACCAAGGTTGGCGCATAGAGATTGAGAAATACCCCCGCCTCACAGGCATTGGTGCCGTGCGCAATAACTCGTGGAGCGTAGACCCCGTTTATGGCGGTTACTACACCAACGAACCATACGGCCCCTATTTCTACACAAAGCAAGAGGCACGCGACATTGTGGCATACGCCAAGGAGCGACACATTGAGGTTGTGCCCGAGGTTGAATTCCCCGGCCACTCTTGTGCCGCTGTGACAGCCTACCCCGAATACAGTTGCTACCCCAACGGCAACCACAGCGTGCAGGTGAACGGCGGTATTTTCAGCGATGTTCTTAATGTGGGAAGCGAAAATACCCTGCAATTTGCCAAAGACATCCTCGATGAAATTACCGACATTTTCCCCTACTCCGACATTCACATAGGCGGTGACGAAACACCCACAAGCGCGTGGCAAAATAACGCCGAATGTCAGGCACTTATGGAAGAGCAAGGCTTTTCCAACATACGCGAATTGCAATCGTTCTTCGTGCGTCGCCTTGCCGACCATCTTGCACAAAAAGAGGGCGACAAGAAACGCAACGTAATTATGTGGAACGAAAGCCTCACGGCAAGCGGAACCAACATAGACCTTATCGACGGCACCGAAGGAACGCTTATGTGCTGGGAGAGCGGACAGGTGCAACCCGGAGCGTTGAAGGCTGCACAGTTGGGTCTAAAATCCATTATCACCCCTTGGGGCCCCTACTACATTAACCGCAAACAGAGCAGCAACCCCGACGAACCGGTGGGAGCAGGATACGGCGACGACACTGTGCAAAAGACATACGAATATGTGCCCGTGCCTTCATCGGTTCCCTCTAATTTAAGAAAATACTATGTAGGCGTTCAAGGAACCTTCTGGACCGAGCACGTGCAGAGCAACTATCTGCTCGAATACCTTGCCCTGCCCCGCCTCATTGCCATTGCCGAGACAGGTTGGACTCCCGAGGCAAAAAAGGACTTTACAGACTTTTGTGAGCGTATAACAAAAGACACCCTCTTGCTCGATTACAACAACTACGAATATGGTCGCCATTTTATTAACGACGGCAAGGGCGACGCAAAAGTAATGCCCGAGAACTCTACCGACGAAAAGAAAGTGTGGTACCGAATAATCACCACTGCCACCGACAACCGTGCAGGCAAATGCATAGAGCTGTTGCGCGAAGGCTCACCCACCATCGGAACAGGAAATGCCAAGGCCAACCGCTTGTGGAACGGCGTTGTTGCCCAAGAGGGAGAGGCTGCCTACGACTATCAGCTGTGGGCGTGGATGGAGGACCCCGACAATCCCGGCTACTATGCAATGGTGAATAAAGCAAAGCCCGACGGCTCGGTAAAAAGTACCCCCACTGCCGAGAACAACACCGGACGCTGGGACTACGACGACAGCAAGCGTCACTACGACTTTATACTCGGCGACAGAGCATACGCAGCTAACGGCGACAACTACAATTACAGCATACGCAGCCAAAAAGTATCGAACACCAATATGTGTATGAATTTCGCCGGCCCCGGGCAGAATAACTCCATTAACCTATGGAGCAACCCCGCCGATGGCAACGGAGGCATCTGGGAGTTCCGTCCCTTGGTGGCAGCCGGCAGCGACATTGTCATAAACTACCCTGCACAGGGCGACTTTGTGCGCATTGCCAACAATGTGGAGAAATTCAACGGGTGGGCCATAATAGACGACGGCAAGGCCACCGCAACGGTTGCAGCCACACAATACGCTGCCGACGTATGGGAGGTGGTAACAGCTACCACCACCGATGCAGGGCAAAATATCACCTTGCGCAACACCGCCACAGGCCGATACATTTCGGGCACCACAGCCCCAATCACATTGGGCACAAGTGCGGCCACACTCACCAATGTATACAACAAACTCACCGGAGATTTTTCCATAAAAGCAGGCGACAATGCCCTCTTCCCTATGCCCGAAAAATCCACCACCAACCCCAACACTCTAGGCACAGGCGGAATTTACCCGCAAGGTTCAGCGTGGAGATACGAGAAAGTCTATCAGGTTACATACGAATGCTACGACACAGACGGGAACCTCATTGAACGCTACCACACTGCCGCCCCCGCAGGCAAGAACTTTGTCTGCCAAGCACCGGAGATAAAAAATCACGACATAAAGGCATACGATGCAACAGGTGGCACCATCGTTCCCACCATCGCCAATATTTCGGCACACACCACAGTGAAGGTAACATACGAGCGCAACGCCTACAATATTACCTATCGTTGCAAGGAGGAGCGTGGCGGCATAATCGGCGAATATGAGCACTCCTGCATTATGGGCGAGGCATTCAACATACAATACCCCGAACAGGAACTTTTCACACTCGTCGGTGGCGACAAGGCCGAGGGCACATTTACCCCCACAGCCGACACAACCATCGAGGTTATTTACAGCACAGAGGGCAAATGTGGATTTAAGGCAGTGGGCAATCCTGTAACAACCCCCACAGCAGGCAACAGCTATCTTATATTCAACGCAAAGGATGAAACAAGCCGCAGCGGTTATGTTTCGGTGGCCGGAATCGGCGGTGAGGTAACCACCACCAACAACCTAACCGAGGGAGCACCGAAATATATATGGACACTCACCGCAAACGGGAACGGCTACACGGTGGGCAACGAGAATGGCTGTTACATTCCCGCACTTAACCGCGGCGGTCGCATATATGCTGCCGAGAGTGGCGACACATTCACATTCAGCCTCAACGACGATGGCACAACATTCAGCGTAAAAGGCACCAACAACTACTATTGGAACGCAAACGCCAACAACACCCTCACAGGATGGAGCGACGCGCACCCCATTATGCTGTACGAATATTATGTGCACCCCTACTTCACCGTAACATACACCTGTGTGGACAGCGAAGGCAACACTCTGCAGAGCCGCAGCAGCGAGGTTAAGGGAGGCGACTCGTACAACCTCATAATCCCGCAATTCGAGGATTTGACGGTAGTAGAGAACGATGTTGTTTACGACGAAATTGCCAACGTAAAAAAGAACATTGAAATAACAATCACATACTCCGACAATGCCACCGGAATTGACAATATTATTGCCGACACAATAAACGACAATAAATATTACGACCTCTACGGGCGAGCAGTTGAGCGCCCCGCGAAGAGCGGAATATACATATACAACGGAAAGAAAATTCTAATCGCGCAGTAACACCATCTATGAAGAAGATTGTTTATAAAACACGAGGAACCTGCTCACAATTCATAGAATTGGAGGGCGAAAATGGCAGAATTGCAAAGGCAACCTTCTATGGGGGTTGCGACGGCAATCTGCAAGGAATTTCCAAATTGGTAGCCGGAATGAAATACGAGGAGGTAATTGAACGCCTCAACGGAATAAGTTGCAACGGCAAGCCCACTTCGTGCCCCGACCAATTGTGCAGGGCTGTGGAACAGCTTATGCAGGAGGATAGGTAACCGTCTTTTTTTGAGAGTATTTATGGCAAAAAAGATAAAAAACAACGAATACCGCACAAGGAACGAGGAGTTCCTGAAAGCCCTGCGAGAGGGCGAGGAGGAGCTATACGAAATTTCGCAAGGCGTATTGTGCAAAATTCTGAAAAGCGGCACAGGCGACCGCAGCCCTCGTGCCAACAGCGTGGTAACCGTCCACTATAAAGGCTCGCTCATAAACGGCAAAGTATTCGACAGCAGTTACGAGCGCGGCTACCCCGAGGCGTTCAGGCTCAACGAGCTTATTACCGGATGGCAGATTGCCCTCACACAGATGCACATTGGCGACCATTGGATTGTTTATATTCCACAGGAGGTGGGCTACGGCAGGCAGGGCAACGGCTCAATCCCCGGCTACTCCACCCTGATATTTGAAATGGAGCTTATAGCCATAATGTAACCCATCAGAGCTATGAACGAACTTCCGCAAGACCCTTTTATGCTATATAGCTGGGTAAATATGAAACTGCGCGACTATTACGACTCGCTCGATGAGCTATGCACCTCGACTGGCATCGAGCGCAAGGAGATTGAAGAGAAACTGCGCAGTGCAGGCTTCGAGTACAACGAGGAACTTAATAAATTTTGGTAGAAAAGCACTGCTTACCAACGCCCCAAGGCAATATCGAGGAATAGTCGCAGGCCATCGATGGTATTCGAGAAGCAGATACGGCCACCCGATGCACGGAACAATTTATCGCCACAGATAGAGATATTCCGCTCGTGCGACGGGAAACGCTCATAGTCGGGGATTATATACTGCAAGGCGGCACCGCCAACGCCAAACATTTCGCAATAACAGCAAGCAGTTTCATAGGTGTTCACAATATTCTCGGCACCATAATTATATACACCGCCCTGCAACGAAAATGTTACAGGCAGAAAATCCACAACCTCGCGCACCCACGTAATTCCACGATATTCGCGCACAGGCACGGCAAGCGGCTTGCGCTGCTCCAAGGCTGTGGCTATATTATGCACAAAATCGTTGTGACGGGGAAGAGTCTCGCTGTGAGCATCGTACATCCAAGTGGCACGCAGAATAACCGCATCGGGCAGCAGGGCTGCAATGCGCAGCTCGGCCTCCAATTTATGCTTGCCATAAACATTTTCGGGCGACACAGGCACCGCCTCATTCAGCAACCCGAGCGTGGTATTGCCGTTGTATATCTGGTCGGAGGAGAAGAATATGAATTTTGCGCCACGATGCGCTGCTGCACGCGCAACATTCTCGGCACCAAGCACATTCACCCTGTAACTATCGTCGGGGTGTTGCTCGCAGTATCCGGTATTGGATATTGCCGCCAGATGCAGAATAACATCGGGCTGATTGGCTGCCATATAGGAATCGATCGAAGCTGTATCGGTTATATCCATTTCGCCGTGCGAGGGAGCAAGTATTTTATAATCGTTACTCCAACGCTTCACAAAGCGACTGCCCACAAAGCCACTCGCACCTGTAACCAAAATTGTTTGCATAATAATATAATTGATTCGTTGCGAAGATAATAAATTTGTTTCATAAAACAACGCGAATGGCAGCAGAGGGCGATGCACGCAAAATATTTAACCTTATTTAAACGCATTTTGCAATATTATTCGCCAATTGTTTGTCCATTGTCGCGATAAAATATTATTTTCGCACATAAACAATAATATTATTTATGAAGTCACTGCGCGAATTATTCAGAATAGGGCTCGGCCCGTCGAGCAGCCACACAATGGGCCCCAACAGGGCTGCCAAGCTCTTTGCCGAGCGTTGCCCCAATGTCGACAGTTACCGTGTCACGCTCTATGGCAGCCTTGCAGCCACAGGCGAGGGACACATGACCGACAAGGCCATAATGGAGGTGCTTGAACCCATCGCACCCTTGGAACTTGTGTGGAAGCCAGCAGTGTTCCTCCCCTTTCACCCCAACGGAATGAAGTTCGAGGGAATAAAAAGCGGTAAAGCCATTGACGAATGGATTATATACAGCGTGGGCGGCGGAGAGCTTGCCAACGAACAGACCACCAAGAACGAGGCCGATATTTATCCGCTTACCACTGCACACGAAATTATGGATTGGTGCGACGAAACAGGTTGCTCCTTCTGGGAATATGTGGAGAAGCACGAAGGCCCCGAAATTTGGGACTATCTTAAAGAGGTGTGGCACACAATGCAAACAACCATACGCCGAGGGCTTGAACACGAGGGAGTGCTCCCCGGCGGTCTCGGAATACAGAGAAAAGCAGGGCTCTATCTGCTAAAATCGCGCTCATACAGTGCATCGGTTGCCAGCAAGGCCAAAATTTATGCATACGCCCTTGCTACGTCCGAGGAGAATGCAAGCGGCACCACCATAGTAACCGCGCCCACCTGTGGCTCGTGCGGAGTGTTGCCGGCGGTGCTCTACCACCTGTCGCAATCACACGAAAATAGCGAAGCACGCATATTGCGCGCCCTTGCCACAGCCGGCCTTTTTGGCAATATTGCCAAGGAGCACGCCTCAATATCGGGAGCCGATGTTGGCTGCCAAGGTGAAGTGGGAGTAGCCTGTGCAATGGCCGCTGCCGCAGCCTGCCAGCTATTCGGCGGCACCATAAACCAAATTGAGTATGCTGCCGAAATGGGGCTCGAACACCATTTGGGACTCACCTGCGACCCCCTGTGCGGGCTTGTTCAGGTACCCTGCATAGAGCGCAACGCCATTGCCGCATCGCGCGCACTCGACGCTTGCACATACGCGGCCCTCTCCGACGGCAAGCACAAGATCGACTACGACCGCATTGTGGAGGTTATGAAGGAAACGGGGCACGACATTCCCAGCCTCTACAAAGAGACCTCCACCGGCGGTATTGCCAAAATAGATGTAAAGAAACGCAGAAAAGGATAATCACCCAAAAGCAAAAAAATGATGAAAAAAACTCTTTTAATATTCACTCTGTTGCTTGCAGCAATAGGTACTTATGCCCAAGAGAGCAATGTAATTCACCTTACAAAGGCCGAGTTTATAAAGAAGGTTTACGACTACACCATAAGCGACAAAGTATTGCGCTACAAAGGTGACAAGCCTGCCATCATAGACTTTTACGCAAATTGGTGCGGTCCCTGTCGCAGGCTCTCCCCCATTCTCGAAGAGATTGCTACAGAATTCAAAAAGGATATTTACATATACAAGGTTGACACTGACAAAGAGCCCGAAATTGCAACAAAATTCGGCATACGCGCCCTGCCCACACTGCTTTTCATTCCAATGGAAGGAGAGCCGCAGGGCAACGAAGGATTTTTGTCGAAAGAGCAATTATACGAAGCTATATACTCTATTCTCATAAAGACAGAAGAATAAAAACTCCGCACAATGAACAACTACACAAAAGTAACATTCACGGTAACCCCCGCCGAAGAGGTCGCCACCGATATTCTCGCCGCCCTGCTGGCCGAGGAGGGGTTCGAGAGTTTCGTTCCCGATGAACAAGGAATGAGCGCATACGCCCCACAAAGCACTTTCAGCGCCGAGAGCCTTGCCCTTATTGTGAACACATTTCCACTCGAAGGGTACAGCATTGCATATACAACCGAAACAATAGAGGGAGAAGATTGGAACGCCGAGTGGGAGAAGAACTACTTTCAGCCAATCATAGTCGACGACAAATGCGTGATACACAGCACCTTTCACACAGATATTCCAAAAGCCGAGTATGACATTCTCATCGACCCGAAAATGGCATTCGGCACAGGTTACCACCAGACAACCTGCCATATGATACGCGCTATTTTAGGGAGCGAGGTTAAAGAGAAAAGCCTTCTGGATATGGGGTGCGGAACTGCCCTTTTGGCCATTCTCGCACGAAAATGCGGCGCCGAGAAGGTGGTTGCCATAGACATTGACGAATTTGCCTACGAGAATGCAAAAGAGAATATAATTCTAAACAACACTCCCGACATTGAGGTGCGCCTCGGCGGTGCCGAGGCCATAAAGGCAAGTGATAGCTTCGACTTTGTGATAGCCAACATAAACCGCAACATCCTGCTTGCAGATATGAGAAATTATGCAGCCTGTATGCACAGTGGCTCGACACTTTTTATAAGCGGATTTTACACCGATGATATTGAGGTTCTCAAAGAGGAGGCCGCACGACACAGCCTTCGCTATGATAGTTGCGCCGAAAATAACCGTTGGGCAATGATGAAACTGATAAAAGAGTGAAATTCATAGGGGTGGTTAAAGAAAAGCCGCCCCTATTATTGTTATTACTCAAAAAAACAATCTATGGAACAAGGAGCACTCTACGAAATTTGCGCTTATATAGGCAGCATTGCAATGATTCTTGGTTATCTGCCACAGGCCATACAGACGATACGCACGCGCAACACCGACGGAATCTCCCTTCCGGCCTTTCTTATGATGGCCATAGGAGCCTTCGGATTTATGTTGCAAGGCTTCATACACAAGCCCGATATTATATGGTCGGTAGCCGTAACCAACCTCATTACCACCGTTTGCAGCGCAATAGTCTTTGCCATTAAAATGTACAACGACTACTTCAAGAAACAACAGTAGAAAAACTACTCCCCTTTTATTTTAAGAGCATATAGCTTGGCTGCTATTGCTCCGCTTATATTGTGCCACACACTGAAAATGGCACCGGGAATAACCGCAAGCGGAAAGGCCGCAAAATGCAGTGTGGCCAACGACGATGCAAGCCCGCTATTCTGCATTCCCACCTCTATGGAAATTGCCGCACGCTTGGGAAGAGAAAGCCCCAGAAAGCGACTGCCCCATAAACCTACCAAAAGCCCCGACACATTATGCAAGGCGACAACCAACAGAATGAGCAGACCGCCATTGAGTAACCTATCGGCCGAGTGCGACACAATTATCGCAACCACAAAGGCTATCATCATAGAGGAGAATGCCGGCAGATAGGAGACCACACGGCGGGTGAACGCAGGCAACAACCGCTGCACAAGAAAACCGCCGAGAATGGGGGCAATTACCACATACACAATGGAAAGGAGCATTGCCGTTGCATCAACATCCACAAAAGTACCCGCAAAAAGCAAAGTGAGCAAGGGGGTGAGCAGTGGCGCAAGCAGAGTGGAGACAGCAGTCATTCCCACAGAGAGCGCAAGGTCACCCTTTGCCAGATAGGTAATCACATTAGAGGCCGTACCTCCCGGACAGCACCCCACAAGAATTACCCCAAGAGCAAGGTCGGCCGGCAAGGCAAACAGCTTTACCAGCAGCCAAGCAAGCAGAGGCATTGCCGTAAACTGCATAAGACAACCAAGAAGAATATCCCGAGGGCGGCTGAATACCACTCTAAAATCGTCGAGGCTCAGCGTGAGGCCCATTCCAAACATAATAACACCCAGCATAGGGTTAATTGCTTGCATCTTCACGGGAGCAAGCACCCACGGTGCCGCAAGCGAAAAAAGAGCTGCAAACAGCACAATGAGCCCCATCCAACGGGAAATAAAATCGCATATTTTTTTCATAGCATACTATATTTCATGGTTCAGTAGAAATTTATAGTGGATACTACTATTTGTTTGTCAAACATTCTTGCGGCTCGCCTGTTTCCTTAACTTCGACGGCCTTTAATTCTTTCTCTTACGGTGCCGGTTATTTTTTAGAATTACCACTGCTGATATACTACACAATAATTAAAAATTTATTGGACCACAACTTTTTGCTATTGAGTCTATTTCATTGCCTTGCGTAGCCACATTCGGGAAGCCGGCAAGCCCTTCAAAAAAAGAAAGGGACTCGTTTGAGTCCCTTCGTTTCAGTGATTCGCCTGGGGCTCGAACCCAGGACCCCATCCTTAAAAGGGATGTGCTCTACCTGCTGAGCTAGCGAATCTACCTAATTGCCGTTAAGCGAGTGCAAAGGTATGCATTTTTTTTGTATCTGCAAACATTACAGAAGTTTTTTTCACTTTTTGGTTATTTTTTCTTCTCCTTTGGCCGAAGAGGATGAGAATTCAGTACTATCCACAGCCCTCTCTAACGGATTTTCGTACCCCCTGCCCGCATCGCTGTTAATTTCGTGGTAACGCTTTAAATAACCGAGCAAGAGGGTTGTCAGCGGAAGGGCCACAATCATTCCCAGCACACCCAAGAGCTTCCCCCACACTGACAGGGAGAGGAGAATGAGCGCAGGGTGCAAATTCATACGACGCCCCATTATACAGGGCACAAGCAACAGGTCCTGTATTGCCTGCACTATGCACATAACCACCACGGCACCGGCGAGTATCATCCAAAAATTGTCACCGGTATTGGCAGCTTTCAGCATAGCCAAAAGAAGCATAGGCAGGAGCGAGACAATTTGCAGATAGGGAACAAGATTCAGCACCCCGATAAAGAGGCCGAATCCTATGGCTATCGGAAAATCTATTATCACAAACCCAATGGCGAAAAGCACTCCCACACACAATGCCACGAGTGCCTGTCCGCGGAAATATTGGTTCATTCCGTGTACAAGGTCGCTCGACAGCTTGCCGGCAATGTTACGCCAACGCACGGGAATATAGAGCGGCCACTCGTCGGACAGATGCTCATAATCGAGCAGAATAAAAAACATATAGAGCAGAGTGATGAATGCCCCGAACAACTGCGCCACAATATTAACCGTGCCCACAAGCAACATCTGTGTGCGATGCATAAAATCGCCCAGCAGTTCTTGCACGCCCGAACTTTGCAACAGAGCCATAATCCCCTCCTCGTTAGCCACACTGCGTATATAATCGACCACAAAGGGAGGAATTGAGGGGTTCTTTATATTGTCGCTCAAAAAGGCAACCGCCACACTCTTGAACATCGCAAGCTCGCCAATCATCGACGGCACAATGAGCATAAAAACAGCACCCACCAAGAGAGCGACAAAAATAATCACCGCCACAATGGAGGGCAAACGATATTTGAAACGCATTCTATGCTGCACGAAACAGACCATAGGATAGAGCAGATAGGCTAAAAGCCACGCCACGGCAAAGGGGAGCAGCACACTGCTCAAACTATTCAGTACAAAATAGGATATTGTAACAGTCAACAACACCAGAATAATGCGCAGGAAACGCCCCAAAGTAACCTCTTGATACTTCATAATATCACATTTTCTTTTTGCGAATATAGCTATACTTTTTAAAAAACAACGCCGTCACCGCCATTTTAATCACTTTTTTCACTTTATTTGCAAAAAAGTGCACACAATCTGTGACACTGTCAGCAAAAAGCCGTCTTACTTACAGAGGCCGACAAAATCACAGCCGAAACACAACAGCAGAATGACCACCGAAGAATTTAAGACACAATACCTTTCACTGCACAAAAGGCTCTATGCCCTCGCATTTAAACAGCTGGGCAACAGCAACGACGCCGAGGATGCTGTGCAGACATTGTATTTAAGACTTTGGGAAAGACGGCAGCAACTGCACCTGCTGAAAGACCGATGGAGCTACTGCGCAAGAGCATTGACTAACATCTGCCACGACCACAGAGAAGAACGGACTAAACAAGTACACGAAGATATAAACGAAAATATCCCCGACACAGGAAACAAAGAGTATGAAGTAACCGACTTTTTGAATTTTGCCGACCACTATATAGAACAACTGCCCGACAGGCAACAAACAGTGATGCAAATGCGTATGCAGGGAGCCACAACCGAGGAGATTATGAATAGCACAGGCATAAGCGCAACAAACATACGCACCATACTGTCGAGAGTGAGACAAGAGTTAAGAAAATTCTACAAATAGCCCTGACGACTATGGACAATATGAGAGATTTAATAGAACGCTTCTTCGACGGTGCCACAAGCATCGAGGAGGAATATAGACTACGACGCATATTGGAAGAGGAAAATCTCCCTGCCGACATTGAACGGGAGAAGAATATGCTGCTGGCAATGCTGCCCGTGCCGTGCGAAATACCCGCAGGAATGGAGGCTCGTTTAAATAACCTCATCGACAACCTTGCTGCAAACGAGGAGGCAAAGAAGGCACCCCACCCCACGAAAAAGCCCTCGAAGGCCCGACGCATAATAATATACACCCTCGCCACAGCCGCAGCCATTGCACTTACATTCGCCCTGCACCCCGAAGAGCAAAGACCGAAGGATACATTCACAAGCCCCGAAGAGGCGGCAATATACATAAACGACACATTCAACCACCTCTCGATGGTGGTGAACAGCAGCCGAGAGAATTGCATAAACACAGCCGCACACCTGCAAAATGTAGGAAGCACCGCCAAAAATTGCATCACCGGTTTTTAAAAGTAACAAAACTCCAAGCTATATGAAGACAAAAATTATCACACTGCTTGCCATACTCACCCTGTCACTATCGGCAGGAGCAAGCGAGACGAAAGAGAACAATTACGACGACATTGGCAACTTCTTCACCACAGCCGCCACCGCCGAGTCACCCGCCATACGCCACTTTTATATCTCAAAGGCGATGCTCCGGCTCACCGCCGGCAAATGCGGAGAATTACTCTCCGGCTTTAATCTGAATAAATTTATCGACAAGATAGATTTTATACGCAATGTGGAAATATCTGCCAACAACACAAAAAAAGAGAAAGAACTGCTGGCCACAGCCGAACAATTGGCTACAAAAATATACAAGCAGTATAACTACAACAACCTGTTTGCAACCAACGATGGGTGCGAGCACCGATACCTCTTCTACAAATATGGCGAGGGAGGATTATGCTCTATGCTCATTATAAGCACCAATAAAGAGTTTGACGAAAAAACAGAACAAGCATCGCTCAAACAGGCACGCGTTATACTCATAGGCGGAACCTTCCGCGCCGAGGATATTCCCACAATGGTAAACTTCTAAAAAAATATGAATATGAAAAAGCTTTTAACACTTATTGCAGTAGCAATCATCGCAAACGTAGCAACTGCGCAGACATTCGACGAGAACGACCGCAAAATGTTCAACGAAGGGCAGGTGCTCGCAAAGAACGACATTAAATTCGCCGCCCCCGACACCCCGTGGGACACCAAGCACCCCAAAAAAGTGTATAGCATACACAACGAGGGCGACGAAACAATCGTGACCTTTGCCCACTCCATCTATTTCGATTCACAATGGGTTACATTCAGCAAGGGAATCATACTTGTCGATTGCGAAACGGGCGACACATACAAGACACGTGGCTATGCAATGGAGGGGTACACTATGGATAAACTGCTCATAGTAAAGGGGTGCAACCGCCGAGACATTCTTGTTCCCCTGCGCTTCCCCAAACTCAAAAGAGGGGTTAAATACATCGACGTTTACAGCTACGGGCACGACGACGACCTTAAACCCACCAACCGCAGCAATATAGACAACAGCTGCTTGGGCAAGCATTTGAACGTTAAAGCCTTGAAGAAAAAATACAAAGGAGGCAAGGTGTACGAATAAAAAGTAACGTAAATATGAAGAAAATTCTATTTATCACCGTCGCACTAATGTGCGCAGCCTTTGTCTCTGCACAAAGCACAAAAAAAAGCAACCGTCAAGCAATAGACCTCGGCCTATCGGTAAAATGGGCAAGTTGCAACGTAGGTGCCGAAGAGCCGTGGGAATGTGGCGGATATTATGCTTGGGGAGAAACTGCCGAAAAGAGCGAATACTCTCCCGAGAGCTACCGATACACAGAAAAAAATGAGAAAGAGGGGAAAAGCACCCTTACACCCGCCAACGACGCTGCGTATGTAAATTGGGGCAGCGAGTGGCGTATGCCCACCCACGAGGAGATAAAGGAATTGGAAGAAAAATGCACTTGGGAGTGGACAATGCTCAATGGTTGCAACGGCTACAAAGTAACAGCCCCCAACGGAAACTCCATCTTTCTGCCGGCTGCGGGCTACCGCGACAAGGAGAAGATAATAAACATTAACACCATCGGCAGTTTCTGGGCATCCACCATTAACGGCTTTGACAATAATTACTCTTGGTGCCTCGACATTTGCGGCACAGGAGGATTCCGCGTCTTTACCGGCAGCGGGCACGAATGCCACACAGGGCGCAGCATCCGCGCAGTGTGCGAATAAACGAGGCCGGGTCAAAAGCGTTTTTTGATCCGGCCTCGTTTAAGCTTTTAATCCTATTATCGACTCTTGCGAAAAGAGATTCTACTCGGCAGTACCCTTCTCTTCAAGCTCGGCAAGAGCAGCATAATAACACTCGCGACACAATGGTTCATACTCGGTCATTTCGCCAAGCAACACCTGCTTGTCACCGGCTACCTTGCGGTGCGACACATAGGCAAGATTGCCGCACTTCACACAGATAGCGTGCACCTTGGTAACCTCGTCGGCAATAGACATTAGGGCCGGCATTGGGCCGAAGGGGGTGCAACGAAAATCCATATCAAGGCCGGCAATAATAACACGTGTGCCACGACGGGCAAGCTCGTTACACACCTCCACCAATCCATTGTCGAAGAACTGCGCCTCGTCTATTCCCACCACATCAACATCGGAAGCAAGCAGCAGAATGCTTGCCGAACTCTCCAATGGGGTGGAAAGAATGTGATTGCTGTCGTGCGACACAACCTCCTGCTCCGAATAGCGCGTATCGAGCGCAGGCTTGAAAATCTCCACCCTCTGACGAGCAAATTTTGCTCTTTTCAAACGACGGATAAGTTCCTCGGTCTTTCCCGAGAACATTGAGCCACAAATAACCTCGATGCGCCCACGGCGCGCAGTTTCAAGCTGATTAAATTCTGAAAATCGGTTCATTTATATTGTGTTTTTCTCTATTCCTCTTACGGTTTTGCGAAGATAATGAAACATCCAAGAATAACAAACATTCGCACCACACAAGTTATCAACAACCAGCGGCACTTTATCAATAAGCGTTTAAGAAGCAGTTTTAATTTCTTTCGAAAAGGTTTATTATATTACCCGCAAGTTAGCTTGCCTTTTTATCTTCTTTTTTGCCTGTTTTTCCCTTTTTTTGCAGTTACATAGCCCACTATGTGCCTTAAAAAAATGAAAAAACATTCTAAAAAATAACTATAAAAATTTCAAGGACATAAATTAAAACAACTTCTAAAAAAAAATAAAAATAAGATAAACTCTATTGTTTATACATTTATTTATATTTATTTTGCCTGTAAATAACAAAAATATGGGCATTTTATATATTGTACCCACCCCCGTGGGAAATTTAGAGGATATAACACTGCGTGCGATAAGAATACTTAAAGAGGCCGATTTTATTTTGGCCGAGGACACCCGTACATCGGGTAAGCTGCTCAAACACCTCGACATTCAGGTGCCAATGTATTCCCACCACAAATTCAACGAACACCAAACGGTGAAACACCTTGTGGAGCGCATACAAAATAGCGAGCGGCACGTTGCGCTTGTCTCCGACGCCGGCACCCCCGCAATCTCCGACCCCGGCTTTCTGCTCGTGCGCGAGAGCGTGAAGAACGGCATTGAGGTACAGTGCCTCCCCGGCGCAACAGCCTTCGTTCCGGCACTTGTAAGTTCGGCACTGCCGTGCGAGAAATTTGTATTCGAGGGCTTTCTGCCACAAAAGAAAGGCCGACAGACACGCCTCAATTTCCTTAAAGCAGAACAGCGCACCATCATATTCTACGAATCGCCCTACCGCGTGCTTAAAACCCTCACCCAGCTTGCCGAAGTTTTTGGGAACGACAGACAGGCAGCCGCAGCCCGCGAAATATCCAAGATGCACGAAGAGTGCATTCGCGGCACACTCGCAGAACTCATCGAACACTTCACCAAGAACGAACCACGTGGCGAATTTGTACTCCTTGTAGGCGGTGCCGACGAGAAAGAGAACAAAGAGAAAGAGAAAGAATAACAATAAAAAACACCCTGAAATTATGAAAAAAATACTCATTCTATTGGTCACAGCAACCATAATCGCAAGCTGCAACAACGGCCCCGGCCGCAAAGAACTGCAAGCAAACAACGAAGAACTGAAAGCCCAACTAAATAAAAAAGACAGCACCATAGAGGAGCTCCTCAGCACAATAAACACCATCGAAGAGGGATTCCGAAAAATAAGCGACATACAAGGTACAATAAACCTCAACGCCCCCACAGCCGAGGGCGAGGGCACTCGCGAGGCAAAGTTCAAACGCGGAATAGAGCAAATAGCCATCACCCTGAAAAAGAACAAAGAGGAGATTGAGAACCTTAAAAAACAGTTGCTCAACAACAAGCAAGCCTCCGAAAGTATAAAGATAATGGTAGGAAAACTCGAAAAGAAACTCACCGAGAAGAGCCTCGAACTAACCACGCTGAAACAAGCCCTTGCCGAAAAAGATATACACATAGGCAAGCTCGACAGCATAATCATCGACCTTACACGCGCCAACACCGGACAGGAGCTCCAACTAATAGCACAGGAACAAGAGCTTAACACAGTCTGGTACGCCATAGGCACCAAGAGCGAGCTCAAAGAGCAGAACATTTTGAGCGGTGGCGACATTATGCGCGAGAGCGACATAAACTTCAAATACTTCACAAAGGCCGACAAACGCGAACTCACCACCATAGATACATACGCCAAACGAGCCAAGCTGCTCACCAACCACCCCGAAGGCAGCTACACCCTCGCCCGCAACGAGCAGAAACAATATGTGCTCACCATCGACAACCCCGAAACCTTTTGGAGCACAAGCAAATACCTTATAATACAAGTAAGATGACAACACCACAGCGATGCGCCCTGACGGCGCATCGCATTTTAAAAAGCACAATGCACAAATACAAAAACATATTCATAGACCTCGACGACACCATATACGACTTTGCAGCAGCATCGCGCGAATCGTTCCAAGAGGCATACACCCTGCTCGGCTACCACAAACATTTCCGCTCCTTCGAGCACTTTATGTCGCTCTACGAGCCCTACAATCTTGAACTGTGGAAACGATACGGCGAAGGCAAAATAACCAAAGAGGAACTCAACCGCAAGCGATACGCCTACCCATTGAAGATGGTCGGAATCGACAACCAAGAGCTTGCCGACACCTTCTGCCGCGAGGTACTCTCCCGCATACCCACAAAAAACAGAGTTATTCCCGGCGCCATAGAACTGCTCGACTATCTGCAACCAAAATACAATCTATACATACTATCCAACGGCTTTAAAGAACTTCAATCGCACAAAATGCAGACAGCAGGGCTGCACAAATACTTCAAGCGCATAATACTCTCCGACGACATTGGCATAAACAAGCCCCGCCCCGAACTATTCATACACGCCCTGCAAGCAGCCGAGGCAAGCACCGACGACAGTATAATGATAGGAGATATGTTCGACACCGACATTGCAGGCGCAGCCGGCGTAGGAATGGACCAGATATTCTACAACCGCAAGAGACTCGACACACTCCCCTTCGCCCCGACATTTACCGTAACCTCGCTCCTGCAAATAAAAGAGATACTATAAACTCCGAACATCGACGCCCATTCGTTGTTATAATATTTATACAAAATATTTATAACAATGAAGACGCTGATAATATACAACCACCCCTACGAGCAAAGTTTCTGCCACGCAATTCTCGAAGCCTGTAAACGCGGCCTCGAAAAGAGCCGCAAAGAGAGCGATGTAATAGAACTCGACAAAGAGAATTTCAACCCTGTGATGAGCAAAAGCGACCTTAAAGCCTTTGCCACAGCCCACAGCAACCCCGACGAAGCACTATCAATGCTCGACAGCAAAGTAATCGACTACAAAAACCGCCTGCAACAAGCCGAGCACATAGTATTCATCTTCCCCATCTGGTGGATGCTTATGCCCGCCCTCACAAAGGGATTTATCGACAAAGTACTCTTCCCCGGCATTGCATACAACTACGACAAAGAAGGGCGTATGCGTGGCACACTCAGCAATATAAAACAGGTAACAGTAATCACCACAATGGCCTCTTCGGCCGAGAGGTACGAAAATAGTATGGGCAACGCCATGTGGAAGGCCCTCCTACACGGCACCTTTGAAACAATCGGCTGGAATAATTGTCGATGGATTAACTTCGACAGAATCAAAGATTCCACAGCCGAGCAGCACAATAGTTGGCTACAAAGCATTGAAAAGTATTTTGCGGAATTATAGAGCCGTAAAAGATAAAGATTTTTCCTATTCAGATTAGCAAATCTATATGCCTAATCTCGGCTCAATAGCAAAAAGGTGTGGACCAATAAATCTTTAATTATTGTGTAGTATATCAGCAGTGGTAATTCTAAAAAATAACCGGCACCGTAAGAGAAAGAATTAAAGGCCGTCGAAGTTAAGGAAACAGGCGAGGACATAGTACGGTATGCCGTTAATTTTCATACAACGCAATACCGCACGCTTCCGGAGCTCCTTAACTTCGACGAATAGCCTTTAATGCCAAGCGAGGAACAA
>JAZRAC010000015.1:0-29597 GCA_045634365.1 Bacteroidaceae bacterium
CAATGGTCGGGTCTTCTGCAAAATAGCAGAGGGGCGACGAGTAGTACGCAAGCGCATTCGTAGCCGTGTTGTACGCATTCGTGCAAGAAGCGCCCGCAGACGTGCTGTGATACGAGCTACCACCAGCACCCCGGACACGAAGACCTGACTCCTTGTTGGCATTTGTATAGAAATAGTCGGCAAAATAGGTTGATGCGCTACCGTTTACCTCGGTTGGCATACAGCACAAGCCGTTATATGACTTTTTCTTAATATATGCCTCTGTCTGTGGGCACTCTGCAACCTTAATCATTCCCTCGACTGTTGTAGGGTCATAACCGGCATAAAGCGATGGAGCAACAAACACCTCCGATTTCACGCCCATCTCCTGCGAGAGGATAAGGCCACGCACCCAACGGGTCAAATGTCCGAAGCCGGCATTTACCAATCCAAAGAACACAGGTACCTGGAATGCTTTCAATGAACTGCCGTCTGCTTTCAGCACCTCGTAATCTACAAGGGTAACAGCATCGCCGGCTTCAAGTCCTACATTGGTAGGTACAAGAGGATAGCAACCGTTAAAGCCATTCCAAGCATCATATCCCATTGTTGTAACACCTGAACCGAAACCGCCCTGATAAAGTCCGTTTTCGTCAAGTTCAGCATTGAATGCAGCCTGTGAGTTGCGGGTACCCATAATAATCTCAAAGAGGTATTCAACAACGGCACGAGCTACGAACCAGTTTGCTTCCCAACCCTCACCACGCTTGCGGGCATAAGTTCCGAAATTGGTTGTACCGATTGCCGTTGTCGGCATTCCTAACATTGTCGCCTGTGGGGACTCTGCCGGGATATCAGGGTAGGTCTCGGCACTCATTGCCTTACCGTTACCGCCTCGGTACTGCTCTGCGTCGCTGATAACAGAACAAAGTATTGTATTTGTTCTATCCAACACAGCTGCATCCATCCAACTGATACCGCCCTCAGGAACAAATATTGATTTCTTGCCCTCAATAGGTGCAAAGGTTACTGCCATAACAGTGTTGTTACCCTCTTTCCAAGTGGTGAAATAGTGAGAGTTCCAACACCACATACATTGTCCCATACTGCCGTCAAGGGCTGCGGGTGCTCCGTCCTCGAAGCGGGTACTATCCACAGGATCCAACTTGCGACGCTTGCGGTCGTCTGTTACCAAGTAACGGCCAAGCCCCAGCTTTTTAGGCAGGTCGCGCAATGCCTGCAAACTGCCGTAATAACCGGCTGCTGTGGGCGTGCTGTTATCCTCGTTCCAGTAACGGCCGGCAATGGGGTTGCTGGCGGTTTCTACTGCGGCACCGAGTTCCATCTTGCGGGTTTCGCCTGTCTCGTCCATTACCTCAATCTGCATCTGGCCGACTGCACCCTGTGCATCGTCCAGCTCGTTGATACGCTTGCCGTTCTCAAAGGCAGCGAGCATATCAATCACTTTTTTCTCTTGTGCTTCTGTTAAAGCCATAGCAAAATTATTTTATTAAGTTAAACGAATATTACCGTCAGCATCAAGGCGCAACACTCTGCCTGCCATTCGCAAAGCGGGGTTCTCGACCTGTATGCTTATTGTTTCATATAATTCTGTGCCTGCGGTGGGTATCACGTGAACACGACTTACTCCTGCACGCTTCGCTACTATCGCACCAGACGGCTCCACATCACAGGCTATGCCGTCGGAAAGGTAAAGCACATTCTGCCTTACATAGTCGGGCTTTACCACTGCCACGACATACTGCGTTGTTCCGTTGCCAAGTGTTACCTTTGCCGGGTATGATACACGCAATGCTGTGGGTATATTGGCTGCTGCCACCTCTGCCAAAGCTGTAACCTCTGCAAGTTTTGTGCGTTCCTGTTCTGCACTCTGTGCCGCTGCTTCTGCGTCGGCTGTCGCTCGCCGGGCATTAGCAGTTGCTTCCAGACAGTTCTTTGTGGCATTGTTGCTTGCGATTGTTGCAGCCTTGCATTCTTTGGTTGCTGTTTCTGCCTCCGTTGTAGCCTTATTTGCCTTTTCAGCAGCTTCGGTTGCCGGGCGTTTAAGTTCCACTATCTGGGCAGGAGTAAAGTCCTCAAACCTGAACGGCTCACCTTTTAATGTTGCCAACTGTTCAGGGGTAAAGTCTTCGTATGTAAAAGCGTAACCACGTGTGTAGGCTGCAAGGGTGTCACATTCGACAACACCGTCGCTGTCGCTTTTCAAATGCCATAATTGTATATTCAGGCTTTCAGGATAGAATACGTTCTGCTTTCCGTCTGCAAACAGTGCATTGTCAAGCGTCAAACGCAGTTCGTGTTTCAGTTCTCCCTCACCCAAATTATGATCCTTGAACATTACAAGCAAGGCATTGCCATCGGCTACACAGTTGGTATATACACCGCCCACACGCGATGCCTCATATACTCGCCCGGTCTTTACCCAATAACGCAGGGTAAAATCCACATCGGGCAAGGCTACGGTTTCACCTTGTGCGTTACGGAATTGTTCACGCAGCACAAAGTCCGATTTGTAGTTTATATGCCTTACTGTTTCCATTATGTCAGTCTTATATTGCCGTTACCATCAAGTCGTATTTTATCACCGGCCATTCGTATGCGTGGAGGCACAACTGCGATAAGCAGCTGTTTGTAAAGCGAGGTGTTGCCGGTGGCAACTACATTAACCCTGCTTACTCCAGGTGCAAGAGGGGTAATCTTGCCGTCAGGGGTTATTTCAAGGGCTTTGCTGTCGCTGATAAACAGCACACCACCCAAACCGAATTTTGGCAAGGTTTCTGCTTCAAGCTTCGGCTGTGACATATTAGTGAGGGTTATCTGCTTGAGTGACTTTTTAACCTCTATCTGTATGGGCTTATAGAGGTTTTGAGAACTCAACACACCGACAAGTTCCTCAACAAGGGTACGAGTGGCTTCTGCCTTTTGGGCTGCCACCTCTGCCGACAATCGGGCTGCATCAGCTCCGGCAAGACGGTTGTCTATGTCTGCCGTTATCTCGCCCACATTGGTATCAAGGAACAGGGCCAGGGCATCACGCACATTGCCGCAAGTTTCTATAAGGTCGAAAAACAGACTGCCAACCTGTTCTGCGGTTACGCTCTTTGCCATAACGGCATCGCGTATGGTCTTTGCTCGTTCTTGAAGTGCTGCGGTATCTATTACCGCAATTTTGTTTTCTGTCAATTCCATTATGCAAATACAATATCAAAGGGATTATCAAATTTACGTGTAAGCGATAGGGCGCTGGTAGGTTCGTAACCCTCACCACTCTGCAAGGCTGTAAGGATTTGCTGTGCCTTTTCAACCTCGATAGCATTACCCCAAAGTTCGCCAAACGGTGGACGTGGTCTCTTATCAATATAAATCGTTGCGTCTTCTGTGGCATACAGCAGTTCGTTAAGTTCCGTTGCCTCTATCTCTGTTGCCGGTGACAGTCCACGCAAAGCATAAGTCTTTTGAACATTGGTATTGACAACATCGGTGTGTTCCCATAGCAATACGGTGCCGTCTGTCAATCGGTCGGTAATGCTTATGTCATTATGCCCGGCAAAGGCAAAAACACCCTCAATGCCACCCAAGCACTGCACCGCAATGTCAAATAAACTTTGTCTGTCTTTTACGGTTATTTCCATTACTCTACAGTTACTGTGTTATCGGTTATACTTATCTTGCGGACTTCTACGCCACACGCTTTTATCATCTTTTTGGTACGAGTTGCCCACATCACATCTCTCTCTCCACCGAGTTGCAGGCGTGTCTCTGCTCCTATCAATGGCAGTTCCTTGAACTCCCCACGATTGGCAAGCAGGATATTTTCAACGACCTGCGTTTCACAGTCGGTTACAATACAGCCGTTTGTGTCTATCTTGCCGGTCTTTGCATTTTGCTTTGCCGGCTCAACAAGCAGGTCGCCTGTGTCGATATCTATTACAAGTCCTTTCATTGCTTCACTTTTTCGTTTTCATAATCACCACGCTTTACTTTCGTGTGTTTGCTCGTAATTGCCGGGACTGTTATAGGAGCTGCATTTGATTGTGCAGATGGTGAACCTGCCACATTAACGGTACCAGTCAATAATGTGTGGGTATGATTATTAAAAGCGTCGATAAGTTCATTAAGCTTACTTGTCAACTCCTCAACTTTGATAAGGCCACCAAGACTGCCACCATTAAATACAACACCGTCCTTTGTGAGTTCTGCACTGGTTTCCTCATCCACATCAATACGCACACGTTCCTCGTCGATTACCACACGACTTGTTTTGTCGCTGACAACGATTTCAAGGCTTTCAATGTCATCGGTCATCAGCACAATGCCGGCGCTGCCGTCAGCAACAAAGCCAACCACAACATAACTGCCGACACGTGGATATACAACAACACCAAACTTGCTGTCTTGATTGGCTTGCAAATTCACGCCGAGCAAAGGCGCACCCTCATCAAGAGGGGTGCAGTCCACCGTACGGGCGTCCTTATCCACCGCATCAACAGTGCATATAAGGCTAACTGTCTGACGACCGCCCTGTGCCATTTTCCTGATTGCTTCTGCTATATTGTTCATTCGGCTACTCTGGCACCGAGGGTTATTTCCTGCCGGAAACCACTTGTGCCGTATTTTATTACATTCTTTTTTACTTGATAGATGCCTTTTTTCTCGCCGTCTATCTTTATTCCTATGGCCGTGAGTTTATCCACGAGCTTTGCCCCAAATGTGGTAAAACTGCCTTTCAGACCGTCACGTTTCAGACGCTTTATTTCCTGTTCCGCCCACGCTTTGAGTTCGCTTTCGGTCTTGTTATAGGTGTGCAATGTGCGGTGTTCTCCGTCAGCATCGCCAACCTCAACCTTGATTTTCTTATTGTTGGGCATCAACGAAATTGCCTTTACACGCAAACGGATATTTTCAGCCTGCTGCTGTTCGAGGCTTTGGTCGCTAATTATATTTACACCTGTGGCAAAAACTTGCGTGGGGCTTTCCTCCCTCTCAAACAACACACCGCAATACAATACCGGCTCGCCGTTCTCATAACGAAAGAAACTGCGGATACCGTTCTCGTGCAAGTGCCCCAATAAAGAGGCTACGGTGTCAGCTGTTACACGATACTGCCCAAGGCTCTGCTCACCCATTACATTGAGTTTGTAACTGATGCCCTGTTCTTTCAGCAGGGTTTCAATATTGACGTTCTTATATGCCTTTTTAACTGTGGGCTGTTGTTTCAACTTAAACATTTCATCCTCACAAGTAAGCACAATGGGTGTCTTGAAACCTACATCACGAATGTAGCCGGTAAAAGCCAACTGCAAATCATCATTGTAACCCAGCCAAACTTTAACGGCATCACCACGACGCACAGGGATATCGGCAACACCGTCCCATTTTATACGTTTGGGCAGGGTGATTTTACAGGTGTCGGTAAGCTGCTCGGTGTCGAGGGTGATTTCCACCTCTGTAACCTTGTCAAGTTGCCAACTCTTTGCACCTGAAATTTCTATTTTTGCCATTAGTCTATACATCGTTTTAATGCCGTTTAATCTGTTATTAAATACCGTTTAATAACTGGTGCTGTAAATATTATATTCCTCATCGCTGACTGCCGAAATGCTTACGCTTTGGTAGTTGCTGGCTGTGTCTTGCGATACGGAAAAAGATTTTATAACAAGGCTGTTTATATCGAATATATCCAGGAACTCACTGTGTACACTCAATGCCTCATTATCATCAAGGAAAGTGCGAAGCTCACGCAAACCGTCTGCCGGGTACTCGTCCACAATAACACCGTCCCTAACAGCTGCAATACCTACAACTATATTGAGGCTATAATCGCCATCGTTTATGTACTCCTTAACCGTTCCGTTCATTCCCACCATTTGGGTAGTAACTATATTCTTTGAACGGCTTATCGCTACAATAGCGTCGTTCATCACAAGGCGGTCACCCTTTGAGTTTTCAAAAGTCAGTTCGCACAGTGCATAACGTCCCTCCCAAAAACTTTTGTCGGTTATAGGGCTTGTAAGCTCGCGGGTGGTAATGCTATTTTCTCGACCGTCCCACGATGGGCTTTGCCCGGTGCGTGAGGGGTTGAAACGATACAAAGCACCTTTTGCCTGTATGGCCGCACCTGCGGCTATAAATATATAACTTACCGGGGATAACATTACATTGCTAAGTTTACATCGTTCAACGCTGACAACAGGGCTTCGCTTACCATATCCTTGACACGCGAAATGTCGCCCTGCAAATTGGTGGTGTGTATCTCAAAGCGTTCTACCAGCTTCTCAATATTCACCGATACATTCTTTATCTTGTCGCTACTTGCTGCCGATTGTGTTCCTACACTGCCAAGAGTGCCAGCTGTCGGGTCGGGGGTTACAGGTGTTTCCGGAATCTCCACTTGTGGAATACCAGCAAGCACATCATCCTGCTTTTCTTTTTTCTCCTGCTCCTCTTTTGACGCAGCCATTTCGGCATCATAGGCATCACTAAAAGCCTTGCCTACTTGACTACCATAGTCGGCAAAACCGCTTTTCATTCTATTCAAAGCAGCCTTGATACCGTCCCCATCAAGAGAAAACGCAGCCTTTATAAGGTCACCAATACCGCCAAACACCTGTTTAGCCATCTCGCCAATACCTGTAAAAACAGTCTTAAACGATGCCCACAAGCCTTTGAGGACTGCACGAAATTTGGCAGAGGTATTCCAGAAATAGGCTCCTATGGCTATAAGAGCCGCAATAGCAGCTGCAATCCAACCAATAATAGGAATATTCATAATAGCAGTGCTTACCGCACGACACGCAGTTACTGCTGCCAACTTAAATGCGCCAAATGCTCCGCTTGCAATGGTGGCAAAAGTTGCAGAGGTTGCACCGCCTGTCACAAGAGACAGTACAAATGCACCTAATGCCTTTAAGCCTTGCAACAAGCCAACAGTTGCAAAACGCACAACAGCCAAGGTGGCACGTGTTATGTTTATTAGGAAACCATTAGAGGCAAATTGCCCGGTTATTAGTTCCCTGTTCATCATAAGCATTTGTATTCGGCTGGCATACAAAAAGCCTTTTATGCTTGACCACATAGATGCCCATTTGAGATTTTTAATTGCCTTCATACCCGACCACGCACCTTGCAATAATGGGAACAACTGGGCCAGAGGAATAAGTGCGGAAGCAACAACGCCTACCCAAATAGAAAAATCTCCCGTTGCCTGAAAGATACTTATCTTAAAGTCCTCAAATTTCTGATTTATTCGTGCCTGACGTTCTGCGTAACTATCCATAACAATAGCCGCCTGCTCCTCTGCTGATGCTGTTCCTGTGATTGCTGTTGTCAATCTGCCCAGTTCATCGCTTCCCTGTACCAACGCACGTGCCGCATTGGCATTCTCCATACCGAAAAGTTTAGAGAATAAGGCTGCATCATTTAAGACCGGTTTAAGCATATCTAAACGGTCTTTAAGGCTCAGACTTGTGTCGGCAAGTTTCAACACATCAATACCGGCAGCAGCAAGTTCCTCCTGTGTCTGTTTGGGCAAGAAGCGACCCTGACCAAGTATTGCAAGAGTGTTACGCAAGGCAACACCGCCCTCACTACCTTTTTTGCCAGCTTTATCCAAAACCTGAATAGCAGCATTGGTTTCCTCGAAACTTACATTTGCCGCTTTCGCTGCCATACCGCACTGTTCAAGGGCAACCTTGATAGCCGGGAGTTCTGCACTTCCCTCCTGACCGGCAGCTGCCATCACGTTCATCATTTCAGCCATTTTTCGGCTGGCTTCCATTGGGTCGTCAAGGCTTACACCGTACTGGTTCATAGCGGTGGTCAAGACCTCGGCAGCAGCAACACCATCATTACCCATCAGTTTACTTGTTACCTGAATGCTGTTACCCATAGCCTGCAAAGCTTCGGGGAACTTGCCAAGTTCAGGTGATAATTGCGAAAGCAAAAGTTTATAACCCTCTACAGCAACACCGGCATCGGTACCGAAAGCCTTTGCACTCTCACGAGCATAACCTTCTATCTTTTTGAGGTCTTCACCCACAACACCGGCAACGGCACTCAAATCGTGCATTTGGCTGTCAAGAGCAATGCCCGATGCACTAAACTGCTGTACAGTAGTATTCAAACGTTCTGCATAATCGCTTATCAAACTGAAAGCAGCAAGTTTCTGCTCCCATTTTGATAAACCTCGTGTACTTGTTTCTACGGCAGCATTAAAACGGCCTGTGCTTTCTGCCATTCCGTCCATCGCTGCGGTAAAATTACCGCCAACGTTAAATTGATAATCAAAAATGCTTGCCATATCGTTTTTTATTTATAAATTTGTTGCGTAATTCTAAATAGAACAATGGATTTTATCATTACCATATTTGGATATTTAGGCGTAATATTCCAGTTTTTACTGGTTATTTGCGTTCCTTTTTTATTCCTTTGGTTCGTTTATCAAGGGGTGATAAAGCCGTTTATCTCATTGTTCCACAAAAAGGCTTAACGCCTGTTGTCTCCTGAGCTGAACATTTTAGCCAGCATCTCGTTTAGGTTTTTCAACCTCCATTTTTCCAACCACAAAGCTTGTGCATAGTTAGTCGCCCAATCTTCGTAATTGCCGGCAGTCGGGTCTATACCCAAGTTTGACCGTATTAAGGCACAACCTTTTTCAAAACCGTCTTCGTTGTCGTTTTCTGAAAGTTGGTGTGCCTCTACAAGTTTTTTAGGCTTGAACGGCAACTGTTAAGCATTGTACCTAACTGCTTTGTTGTCTCCAAAAAGAGAACTGCATCTGTACGCATTGCGGGGCTACCACCAAGCCAACAGTTGTCAAACATTACCTCAGAGCTTTTCAGTTCATCACTCTTTGCCATCTTCGTAACCGCCGACATTGTTTCAAGGCGGGGGCGGTGGAAATATCCCACGTGCAAATCTCCGCCATCGACAACATCAATACGCACAACCTTGCCGTGCTTGCCTTTCCAAGCCTTGATTTGTTCCTCTGTTACACCGCCGTCAAATGTTTCGCCGGCAATTTCCTCGATCTGTGTGTCGAGCTTCTCAATATCTTTTGTCTTGTCTTCCATTTTACTGTTTTTTGTTATGTCCTCCCGGTGCTGTTATACACCGGGAAGACGGTTAGTTACTTATTCCACTCAATATGTGAGGTTACAAGTTCAAGTTCTACCTCCTGACCTGTGTCGCCCTCTTTCCATTTACGGCTGTTAGCCTTAAACTGACAATTACGGATTTTATCCACCGTTACGATACCACTGTCGGGGATATATGTAACCGTAATATCAAAGGGAGCAATGTCCTGCAATCTGCCATTAGGAGCTTGTCGCTGTAATGCCTCAACCTCCTCCTGATAGAGGGTTATTTTTGCCGAGGGGGTTATACGCCCCTTTGCACGTCCCACTGGGTGGCGACCCGCACCGTACTTGTTTACTACATCCTGATCGTCGCCATACTCAATGCCGGTAATACCTGTTACAGGAACACCTGCAATAGCTGTAACAACGTCAGCCCAGGAGTATAGCATACCATTCACCAAAGGAATGCCGTTATTTATAATACTTGCCATTGTTATACTGATTTAGCAAAACCGATTTTTACTTTGATTTTACGCATCACACCAACAGCAACCTGCTTGATAACGATTTCAACCGTACTTGTGCTTAACACATCCTGTTCCGGGTCAATCTCCACCTTATAGCCGCTCAATTCGCCTGCCTTTTCCATATCTTCAAGGGCTTTGTTTGCCGTTGTTTCAAGGTGGGCAACACTGAACGCCTGCATCTTGCCTGTGCTTGCGTCTATATACACATTACCGCCGAGTTCCGGGGTCAAATAGGTGCGGACACCTCGCACTGCCTTATCCATTGTGCGGACACTCTCAATCATCGCATAGTCGCTGGTTGCAGCGTCCATTGTATGACTGTCGTTCACATAACTGCCAGCCTGTCCTATTTGGGTTACAAGGAACATATAGCGTGCAGCATCCAACTGCTCAACCAAAGCAGCGTCAAGGGAACGATATAATGTACCGTCACCGAATGCCGGCAAGGTTACGCCGGTCGGGAAATTCTTAATCCAGCTGATTGACTGGTGAACCTTTGCTGCGGACAATAGGCCAAGCATCACACCAAGGCAGGACACTGTCGATTTCGCAGTATTTTTGCTATCCTTGTAGAGTTCTGCGCCGGTACCGCTACCAGCCTGACCAATTACAACACTTACACGACACTGATTAGCTCCGGCAACATCAGTAGGCAAGCTCTGCACCTTTTCAACCTTTGGGGCATACAATACCGACAAAGGAGCGTTCACCAAATCAAGGGCTTCTGCAACGCCTTGAATAGCCACTACATCATCGGCTGCAAAAGCCTTGTCACCACACCATACACCCATCTGTCGAATACGACCACCAGCATAGTTCTGCACGGTCTTAATCTCTGTAAAGCTGTAATTTTCGGGCTTTGCAAACAGACCCACATACAACGATATTGCAGGGTTTATACGGAAGATTTCAGAAAGCTGATAATGCAGCACTTTGACAGCCCAGCTCTCTGCATCGGCGGTAATACCCAACGCTTCGGCCTTATCAATGGTCGAAACAGCCTGCACACGATCCTGTTTGAAACCTGCGGGAGTGTCCGCAGAAGCCATATAGAACACAAGACCTGTTACGTGGTCTTCACCTGCAAGGCTTTTAGGTACATTGCCGTTTTGTCTTATGATTTCTAACTTGTGCATTGTTTTTACTTTTCAACTTTGAGAATACTTCTGTTTTTGAGATTGGCAGCATAGTTCTTTGCGTCGTTCTCTGTACGGAACACTGTGCCGTCAGAGGTTACAAAGACCTTTGCCAGTCCGTGCTCCTTGATAGCAGCCTTACCGACCTTTTCCAACACGCTACCACCGTCCTTTTTCTCGGTTGCGGGCTTTTCAGCCTGCTTTGTTTCATTCTCTGCTGCGGTCTGCACCTCAGCAGGCTTTTCATCTTTCTTTGCCATTATTTCAAGATTTTTATTAGTTTATACGTTACCCATAGGGCGATAATTAGCACCGGGATAAGCAGTATATACATTATGCGTTGTTTGAATATGTCCCACCATGAGGCTTTTTGTTCCACCTCTACGGTAGTAGCTGTTTGCTCTACACTTTTATCGGTGGTGTCCTCTTTCAGTTCTGTTTCACTCTGCACCTGACGTTGTTGTTTTTCCTGCCTCTTTTCCTCACGTTTTACCTCCTGCCGGGCGATAGCCTTTACCGGTGGCAACCCTGTGCTGTCAGTTGGGGGCTTGTCGGTGTCAAACAGGATAAGAGTTGTTTCCTGTTCCTCCAGAGTATTCAACAAGCGTTCTGTTTGCTCCTCAATGGCAAGACGTGCCAAACTATCGACCTGTGCCCGGACATCTTTATTTATCACGCTGTCCGTCTCTGTTCGACTCAACTGCTTCTGCGATGAGCAACTCACGAGAAACAGGACACTTGTCAGCCATAGGGCAAGAGGGAATTTTTTCCACCGCTTTACTGAATTTATTGACATCTCTACGCAATGATTGTATTTCATTTTTGAGTGGTTTAACAATATTCTCCATCAGTATCTGACTTGCTTCACGCACATTGTCCAGCTCACTCTTTTTTACCGCAGATAGTTTTTCTTCCATCTCGGCACGCAGTTTGCCGATTTCAATGTCGTATTTCTGTCGCAGTATCTTACTGTTTACCCAAGCACCCAAAGGGGCTGATATGGCAGCGACAATGGCCGACACTATTATGGTTGTTATCTCTCCACTCATTCATATTTTACTGTTTTATACCGATGCTTTCAAGCCACTGCGGAACATCAAACGAGGGGCAGGCTTTCGCCGCAAGTTGATAGTGCCCTACGATTTTAACTGTCGGGTGCTTGCGGTGAAAATCCAACACATAGCGTTTCAGCGCCTCACGCTGTGCAGGTGTCCGGGTGTCCTTTTCTCTCTTTACATTGTTGGCATCCACACCGCCAGCGTAAACAATGTGCCTGCTTATGCTGTTGTAGCCTGCTGCTCCGTTTGTTATTTCCCAAGGATCCACGTTGGCGTCCTCATTATTGGCCACCAAGCGCTCCACTGTTCCGTCAAGATGGAAAAGGTTTGTATATCCCACCTGCTTCCACCCACGCCCCACAGGGGGAGCAGAGGTGTGCCAACGCTTAATGTCGGCTGCTGTTACCTCTCGCCCCTCAGGGGTGGCAGTGCAATGGATAACAAGATATTTCAGTTTCTTTGCCATCGGTTAGTTATTGTTAGGCGTTCAATGCACTTACGATTGCACCGACGCTGTTCTCTGATTTCAAAGGCAAGCAAATACCCCACTTACGGAAGTTCACGAGGTTGCGGTGGTACAAAGTATCCTTTGAAGCTTCGCTGTGGTAGAACTGCACAGAGCCGTTGGCTTTCATCATTCGACCATTATAGTAGAAGACCGAAGCCTGGCGGTCAGTTGCAGAAGCAGGAACTGCACCCCACGCAAGTTTAGACTTGCCAGAAACCTTGTAATAAGGTGTGCTGTCATACTCGTAAATATCGAAACCGTACAAGCGTGCAATCTTACCCTCCGTCTGGTTAATGTTGTAATGCTCTTTGAACTTCTGCTCGGTAGCAAGCAAGTCGTTTACGTGTTCGCTGCAAAGCACAAGGATACGGTCCTTTTTAGGCATCTTCATTTTATCACAAGCCTCTTTCGCTGCCAATAGATCGGCAAATGTCAAACGCTTGCGTGTGCCGTCAGTTGTCGCCTCACCCGTTGTAAGCAATACAGGGGTGTTGGCAGTGTGTGCACTCGGGGCAATGGCGTGGATTGCTTTCTCGTGGATTTTCTCACGCAACGCCTCACGGTGTCTCTCCTGAACACTTGCCATCTTATCATAACTGCAAGCGTGAAGCTCGTCATCGGTTACAGGGGTTGCGGTTGTATCGTAGTAATCCAATGAAATAGGCTTATCCGCATCCTCTAATGCCTCAATATTCAGCGGATAGGTCTTGTTATTCACAAGTACGGTAGGGTCACCGCCCAACTCTGTAAAGTGGATAACATCATTGTTTACATACTGGTCATAACTCTTAATGCGGTCATACCAGCCAAGGCTCTCGGCTGCGGTACGGAATGCCTTAATCATTTCGCCCGTCCAAATCTCGGTAAACACACCAACAGGGAGTGTACCGGCAGGGATAAAGCCACCTGCCAAAAGTGAGATGACATTTCCGGCGACAGCACCAGCCGCAGGGGTTGCACCTACAAAGGTTGCAATGGTTGCACCAGCTGCACTATTGAAAGCAACGGCACAAACGAGGCTCATACAAGCCAATAAAATACGTTTCATTTCTGTTAAATAATTGTTTAAGGTTAGACTTCTACACCATACTCGGCCTTATACAGGCGTGCGTACTCTGTGGGGTTGCTCTCTTTGAGGGAGGGGATTTCAGTTGCGGGCACATCGGAAAGCTTTGCATAAGTCTTGTGCTCACCACCGGCGGGCTGATCTGCTGTCTGGTGGATTACCTCTGTAGGCTTGTGCTGTGGTTGCATAAGCTCCAAAGTGGTACGGAGGCTCTCTACACCTACCGACTTACCAAGATTTACGAAATGCTCCTTTTTGTCCGCTGTGATACGCTTGTCTGCGACCGCACCATCAACAAGGGCGTTAATGCTGGCGAGCTGGAGGCTTTCGGCCTTGTCCGCCTTTTCTTTCAGCAAACGCAATGCGCTTACTGCTTCCTGCTCGCTGGCTGTCTCTGACAAACCGAGCAGTTGCAAAATCTCTTTGTTCATACTGTTGTTATTGTTTTGATTATTAAATGACGCTTCGGGGGCAGTTCCCTCTGCGTGTTTTTTGTCAAGTAATAGGGGTAAATGGTCACAGTCTTCACCTGAGGCAAGTGTCATCAGTTTGCCGTCGGTACCATACAACTGCAAAGCTTCGTCATTACCGCCAATATCCACGATGCTGACCTCCTCCAACTTACAGCGTGTAATGGTGGCACGTGTCTGACCTTGCAACAAATGTTCGGGGGCATCGCTCGTTTCCACAATCTCAATACCTGCCGAAGCCATACGCAAGAAACCGTTTTCCCACTTGTTTGCTATCTGCTTTGCAAACTCGTCATTCTCGTCGAATACAGGGGTACCGATTAGACGGTCGCCGTCAATACGTAAATTCTCCATTCTGCCGATAGGCATATCCCTGCCGTTGTAACTACGGCGGTGCATCCACAACAATACAGGGTTTTTCTGGAATTGTGTCAGGTCAATGCCTGACGTAAGAACGCGGCTACCGTAACAGTTCAAACCGCTTGTGCTTATTACTACTTCTTTTGCCATTTGAAAAAAAATTGTTTCATTCTGCGACCACCTATTCCGCCAGCTTCACGGAAAGCCTCCTTGTCGTTTGCAACCGACACATCGGTTTTCGGTGGTCTTCCACCATTGGTTTTGTAGCGGGAGACGGACTCGAACCGCCGACCTTGAGGGAATGAACCTCACGAGCTGCCAACTGCTCTATCCCGCGATATTCTGACGCAAATTTCCAGCATTTGAAACACACCGCAAAAAAGAGTGTAAAACTTTGACACTCTTTTTTATAATACGCGAGTTTTACAAGAAATTTGCACTGTTTTCAAGCCCCCAACAGGGCAGTTTCAATAACAATTTATTATGAATGAAAAAGTCAAAAAAGGAACTCGAAGAGAAAAAGGAGTATGCCCGCTTACTATTTATGCAGGGCGAACAGCAGAAAATCATTGCTGACAAAACAGGTGTGTCTGCACAGACAATAACCAAGTGGGTGAACGATGGCGGTTGGCAGGAACAACGTGCTGCTTCAAACATCACACGCCCGGAACTTGTAAACAAACTATTGCTGACAATCAACAAACTTATTGAGCAGGTAAACGAAAGCGAAGACCCAGACGCAATAAACGGCCTCGGTGACAAACTCGCCAAACTATCTACAACCATTGAGCGCCTCGACAAAAAGGCAAGTATCGTGGACGTGGTAGAGGTGTTTATGGCTTTCAGCAAATGGTTACAGTTCCGTATGTCATTCGATGACGAGGTTACACCCGAACTGTTGCGTACAATCAACAAGTATCACGATTTGTATATTACCGAACTGCTACAAAGCAAGTTCAACTAAAATAACTCTATGGCAACAAAGGCAAACATAAATGAAACCCTTGAACGTTGGAAAAAGCACTGCGAAACAGTGCAGAACTCAACCACCATAAATGTAGCGGAAACAGAAAAGGAGAAACTTGCACGCATCAAAAAAGTGCGTGGCGATTATGCTGCCTTTGTGGACTATTATTTTCCCCACTACACAATAAACCCTGAAACCGGGAAAACAACGCCCTGTGCCGATTTCCACATCAAGGCTGCCAACAAGGTAAAAAAAGAACGAAACCTAAAAGCGGTATTCAAGTGGCATCGAGGTGCTGCCAAATCTACGCACCTCGATATTTTCATACCCCTATGGCTCAAATGCCAAGAGGTTAAGCAGCTCAATGTAATGGTACTTGTCGGCAAGAGTGAAGACAACGCAAACACATTGCTTGCCGATATTCAGGCAGAGCTGCAATTCAATCAGCGTTATATTCACGACTTCGGCCAACAGTACAATAACGGATCGTGGGAAGATGGCGAGTTTGTAACAAAAGACGGCACAGCATTTTTCGCACGTGGTAGAGGGCAGTCGCCTCGTGGTCTCCGTTATCGCAGCCACCGCCCTGACTACATTGTCATTGATGACCTTGACGATGACGAGCTTTGCGAAAGCCCTGCACGCGTTACACGCCTTACCAACTGGGTAAAAGAGGCACTGTTCGGTGCGCTTGACGGTGGTCGTGGCCGCTTTATTATGGTGGGCAACCTCATTGCCAAAAACAGCGTACTGGCAAACATTGCAGCCACTGACGGTGTACACGTTTCGCAGGTCAATATTTGGGACAAGGACGGCAATGTTTCGTGGGGTGCGAAATGGACTCCTGACGAGGTAAAAGCCATTGAACGCTTTCAAGGTTATAGGTCATTTCAAAAAGAGTATATGAACAACCCTATAACAGAGGGTGCAGTATTCCGTCAAGACTGGATAAAATGGGGCAAGCTTCCCGACCTTAAAAAGTTCGAGGAACTTATCCTGTACATTGACCCCTCTTTCAAGGGAACAACTAAAAACGACTACAAGGCTGCAAAGCTTTGGGGCAAAGTTGGCTCACAGTTGTGGCACATCAAGGCTTTTGTAAGACAGTGCAGCGTTGCCGAAATGGTACGCTGGCTTTATGACCTCTACGAATGGTCACTACAAAAGAACATCGCCATTAAGTGGTATATGGAAGCGAATTTTATGCAGGACACTATCCTCGACGAGTTCCGCCGTGAGGGCGATTTGCGAGGGTACCAACTCCCCATCAGCGGCGACAAGCGTAAAAAGCCGGACAAGTTCCAGCGTGTGGAAGCAATAAGCCCACTCTGGGAACGTGGTTTTGTAACCTACAACGAAGACGAAAAGAATGACCCCGATATGCTGGCAGGTATCGACCAGACACTCGCTTTTGAAAAAGGAATGCGAGGACACGACGACGCGCCCGATGCCGATGAGGGCGCAATATGGTATTTGCAGAAGCATACGAGGGTTAATAGTTTCACACCGTCATTCGGCAGGCGGAATAATGCAAAAAATATATTATGGTAAAAAAGTATTTCAAAGCACTGTTATTTGATTGGCGTAAAAAGCGTGCCATCAAAAAAGCACAGAACGATGCAGAACTGCACCGTAAAAAGTTCCTTGTTTTGGTATTCAACGGCAAGCCTGTTGTTGTATCTATGCAGGGCATTAAGAAGATGATTAGACAGCACCGTTTTTCAAAGGATTTTACAGCCGAAACAGCGTGCAAGTGCGCCATTTATATTGCATACCCTAAACGATAAGCCGAATGTTCCTGACAGTTGAAGATTACCGCAGTGTATGCACCGAGTTTGAGATGGAACAGCTATCTGCCCTCACAGACGACCGACTCATTGCAGAGCGTGCAGCTATGGAGCAGATAAGCAGCTACACCAGGCATCGCTATGATATGGAACGAGCCTTTGCGACAGAGGGAGAAGACCGTAACGCAATGCTCGTACAGTGTGCCGTAAATATCACGCTATGGCTTATGATACACCGTTTGCCTCAATCTATGGGGCACGAAAGGCGTGAATGCCTATACAACGACAGTATTAAGTGGCTCAAAGACGTGCAAGCCTCCAAAGCTTCGCCGGAACTGCCAACTTACATAAGTGCTGACGGCAACAACGATGCAAACAACCCTGTACGCTATGGCTCAATGCCACCGAACAGGTACGACTATTAAACAACGATTTAACGGCATTTAATCAGCATTAAAATGGATATTATAAACAACATTAAACAGTTCTTTGGGGGCAAACAAGACTCTGCCGAAACGGCAAGATTGGTAAGGTTTGCAAAAAGCCGTCAGGGAATAAAGCTGACCGCTCAACTTATGCAACAGACGGACAGCCTCACAAAAAAAGATATTGCAACGTGGAGGCAAGCGTGGCAAATGGCTATCAGTATCGATACGCCAAAACGCGGAACACTTTACGACATTTACACCGACTGCCTTGTGGACTTACACCTAACCGGTTGTATTTGCCAGCGCAAAGGCAAAACCCTGCAAAAGGAGTTTCGACTGGTCGGCAAGGACGGCAAAGAGAACGAGCAAGCAACAGCATTGCTTAAAAAAGAGTGGTTTTTCGACTTTATGGATCTTGCTCTTGACAGCCGTTTTTGGGGGCACTCCCTCATACAGCTGGGCGACATCATAAAAGACGAAGACGGTCTGCGTTTCAATGGTGTGGAACTGGTACCACGCAAACACGTGTGCCCGGAGTTCGGTGTTGTCTTGCGTGAAGCGTCAGATGACCCAAAGGACGGCATAACATACAAGGAGGGCGATTTTGCAAACTGGTGTGTTGAGGTGGGCAAGCCTCGTGACCTCGGTTTACTCTTAAAGTGTGCCCCTGCTTGCATAAGCAAAAAGAATATGCTTGCATTCTGGGATATGTTCGGCGAAATATTCGGTGCTCCTATGCGTGTGGCTCGCACAAATACACAGGACGAAAAGGAACGCAGCCGAATTGAAAAGTCACTCGACAATATGGGTGCAGCATTCTGGGCACTATTCCCCGAGGGCACAGACATTGAGATTAAGGAAAGCAGCAGGGGCGATGCTTATAATGTTTATGACAAGCGTGTGGATAGGTGCAACAGCGAACTTTCAAAGGGTACGCTTATGCAGACTATGACCATTGACAGCGGTTCCTCATTGTCGCAGTCTGAAACCCACCTTGAAATTTTCGAGGACGTAATTGCTGCCGATGCAAGACTTATTGCCTGCATCGTAAACGACAAGCTGCTGCCTCTTATGGTTAAACACGGTTTCCCGGTCAAAGGTCTTTCCTTTGAATGGGATAATGCTGCCACTTTCAGCCCAGCGGAACAGCGAGAACTGGAACGTGTTCTGTTGGAATACTACGAGATTGACCCGCAGTATTTCATTGACAAATACAATGTACAAATAACAGGGGTACGAAAAGCAAAAACACAGCCTGACGCTTTTTTCGGGTAAGCCCCACCGCAGGCGTGGGGCTACGCCAACAATACGGGGCATTCAACACCGCCCTGCGGTCACTGTATAAAGATGACATCTTGCAGTTTGCCGACAACAAAAAGCGACCTTTTGAGTTTAACGATAAACTCTTTGAGGATGCCGCCTCTTTGGTATATGATAATGGGGGCTTTGATATTTCACAAATTGAAGACCCTGCTGCAAGAGCTTTGATAAACGAAACCTTGCGTGTGCTCTCTATCGCTATCGATAGCGGACTGCCGCACGAGGTTCCAGCAACGGTTCGTTATGCCCTCGAAAATAACGCTTTTGTTTTTTCGGGCTTCAAAACATTTCACTCAATGCGTGAAATAGGTTTGTCTATGGTTACGGACAAAGGCGATATAAAGCCGTTTAACGACTTTATGGCCGACGTAAGGAAGATTAACCAGCTGTATAACCATAACTACCTGTATGCTGAATATAACCACGCTGTGGGCACTTCTTTAATGGCTGCTAAATGGCACGAGTTTGAGCAAGACGGAGACCGTTACGATTTGCAGTACCGAACAGCCAACGATGGCAAGGTACGAGAGGAACACGCACTGCTACACGAAACGACACTGCCGGCTTCCGATCCGTTCTGGGATAAGTATTTCCCACCTAACGGCTGGAACTGCCGTTGTACTGTCGTACAGGTACGCAAAGGCAAATATCCGACATCTGACCCTGCTATGGCAATGCTCAGAGGCGACAACTGCACCGACGGAGTAAAGCAGAGAATGTTCCGCTATAATCCGGGCAAAACGATGGAGCTGTTCCCACCAAAGCACCCATATAGAAAAGCACCGAAAGCAGCAAAGGCTGTTATTGAAAAGGTCTCTGCTGAGGAGATGAGAGCTAAACGCATTCAGGATATGGTTGCGGAATTGCCCAACAACCTAACCCCAGAAGAAAAACAAGCTATTGCAGAACACAACCTCATCATAGAGGAAGCTCTAAAAATCACAAAGGGCAAACCTATGAGTGTGGAGGATGCAGACCAACAGCACGCCAACCCCAATTGGGGCAAAAGTCGTGAATATGGCATAAACTGCCAAACTTGTGCGCCGGCGTATGTTTTGCGATTGCTGGGCTTTGATATAACAGCGAAACCCAACACAAGGGGATCTCAATCTGAATACCTTTCTCGCCAGCGTTCATTTGAAGCGTGGACTAATATTGACGGGTCAAAACCCACGCCAACATTGACCTATGACTGGATGATTAAGAAGGGCTATAAACAAATGACCCAAAAGAGATATGAGGAATACTTTGAGGAAAGCTGTAAAGAGGTCGGCGTTTATATCCTAACCATCGGCTGGAAAGGTGGAGGCGGACACGCTACTATTTTACAGCGATTTGAAGATGGGACACTTAAATACATTGAGCCACAAGTCTATTCGGCATCAACAGGAGCAAAAAGGAGTATTGAAGAATTGTCAAGTATAGGGGCTGCAAAACCCATTATAACAAGGGGTGTGCTACGAGTTGATAATAAACTATTCAACACGAAATTTGCCTCAATCTTTGACAAATAGACGCACTATATCAAGAGCTTCAAAGCCTGTTATTTCAGTAACTTTTTCGTCTTTATGAATGTAGACAAATGGGAACCCCGTATCAGCGTCTTCTGGGAATTTAAACATATAGGCATCCGCCCCCTCGTGTTTACCAAGGAAGTCAACTTTGCCACCATAAGCCTTAATTAGTTCTTTGGCGGCGTCTTTGACTATTTGCGGAGTCTGCTTCATACGCCACAAAATTACAAAATTTATTTTGAAAACAAGCACATAACCCTAAAAAACAACAAAATGGCTGATATTTTAGACGGCGAACAGCTCAAACGCAACATACTTTCCGATATGCGGGTAGAACTTACAGAGGAGTTCGACAAGAACTTTGAACGCAAAGCATTCTTTACAGACAAATGGAAAAAGCGAGCTAACCCCAACGCGAAAGGTACTTTGCTGATGGTTACAGGCACAATGAGGCGGTCCATCAAAAGCGAGGTACGGGGTAATGGTGTCCGTTTTTCCTCTGCTGTTCCTTATGCTTCAATACACAATGAGGGCGGAACAGGAACCAAGCCAGTTCGGGCACACACTCGACGAGGCAAAAAAGGGAAGACACACCAGGTTAAGGCTCACACCCGAAAATTCAAAATGCCACAGCGTCAATTTATAGGCGACGGCAAACGCACGCAAGAGATTATAAAAGGGGTTATCATTGACAACCTCAAAGACTTTAATGTTCAACTAACAAAAGTATTGAAAAAATGAGACTACAAATTTATAAAGCCATTTGCGAAAGGCTGACAGCACAGGTGCCGGACATTAAGCACCTCGACCTTTGGAACAACAACATTGCCGTTCTCTCCGGGGGTGCTGTGTGGCCACGCCCTGCTGTCTTTGTGGAGTTTGAAACAATAGAGTGGAAACAGTTACAGAACAGGGTGAGAATGGCAGACATTGCTGTGCGTCTTCACATTGTTACCGATGCCGTTTCCTACAATGGCAGCACCGACACGAAACAAGACACAGCACTGGCATTCTTTGACCTACTAAACAGGGTTAATTCAGCAATGCAGGGGCTGAAAGGCGAGAACTTTGCCGGGTTTATGCTCACCACCTCTGCCACCAATCACGACCACGCAGAACTGATTGAAAGCGTAGAACGCTACGTTACACGAGCACAGGACACCACTGCTATGCTCAACACTATGCAAAATATTGGGATAGCAAACGTTAACATCAAACAAAACGACAACCCCGCAACCTAAAAGGTCACGGGGCTGTCGTCATAGTCAAAGAGGCATAACTGTCTCGGGTCTTCCATTTGGCTGGCTTGTGTTGTCGGAATACCTAAGTAATTCAAGTAAGTACGATAACAACATCCGTATATTGGGAAAACATAGTGTCGCCACACTTGTTTGTAACACCGACGGTTATTCCCAGCCTCATAATACTGTTCTGTAATCGCCCTTATGGCTTTTACACGCGCCAAAGTGCTTTTGTGGTGTTTATGTTTCTCCATATGCCAAAATTATTGTACCTTTGCATTGTCCTTTTACATCAAGGCATTGCGCTGGTTTTCGGTTGTTTTGGCAGACGGAGCTGGCGCTGTCTTTTTTTACTCCTGTCTGAACGGCTCCAAGTCGGTAGTAATTGTTACTGTCTTACGTAACATTCCCGACCCCTCACACAACGGACAGGTTTCAACTTCTGGCTCGTCTTGTTTCCATAGGTCACCCTCTGGCCACACCAAGATTTTGCCCTCACCGCCACACTTACCGCACACCTCTACGGAACGGTGGTAACGGTGGAAAATCTTCTGTTCCTTTTTCTGCTTTTCCATATTATACCGCTTCCTCTCGTTTGGGTTCAACAAAGAATGTTTCGTCCTGAACAACTTGAATACCGCAACGGCTCATACTGTCACACATACCCTCGACATCTCTGTCGGCAAGCAACTTGTCTTTGGTAATCTCCTCGGTTGTTCTGATATACGACGGCAGGAACTCACGAACCAACTGCAACGCACTTGCCCAAGTAAAGCCTTTCAAGGTCTTCAACTTTGGTGTTCCGGTGCGGAAACCGATAGTGCCGTGTACCATTTCAAGGCTCTTTTTCTTTACAAACAAATCGGTTTTGTTCTCGCTTGCGTATGCCTGCAAGGTGTCAAACGCAACAGCCTTTTGACCCTCCAACTCGGTGAGCTTATCCGCATACTTCTCACGAATTTTTGCACATTGCAGCTCAATGTCTGCGGTAATCTTTGCAGCCTGTGCCTCTGCCATTGCATACGATGCAAAAGCCTCGTCGGCAGTCTCTCGTGTTACACCACTGATAATTGTCTTCTTTTCTCTCTTTGCCATTGTTTTTAAGTTTGTGTTAAACGCTGTTTAACTGGTTATTAAATACTGCTTAATCGTAGTTTTCAGGGTTCTCGGCATACTCTGCCATATCCGCCTGTGAGGTTGCCCACTCTGCGAGTTCACGCATAAATGAAACATATTCCTCGGTTTCCATTTCACAGGTATTTTCTCTTACACTGTGCTGGATATTGTTCATTGCGATTTTACTCATACTTGAATGCCGTTGCTATTTCTTTTTCCGCCTCCTCCACATTACCAAGTGAAAGATAAGATACCGTTTTGAGCATACTGCCTACAGTGTACACTGCACATACAATAAGGCTGAGTGGTGCGAACACCAACATAAACAAGACTTTTGCAATTTTCTTTTTCATCTTAAAACTGATTTAATAGTTAAACAAATATTTCCTTATGCTTCGCCGTATGAGGTGCTGCCACTCATAAAGCTCTGCAACATCATTGAATTTATCACATCATTTACCCCCTGCTTATCCTTAACTTTATTGTTGAATGTTGCAATAATGTTGCGTAACCTCTCGCGGGGTATCTTGTTAAAATCTTCGTACCCTGTGGCACGACACGCAATGCCCTTAATAATGCTTGCATTGCTCTCTCTCTTTACACTATGCAGATAACTACCTATTGCCGCCATTACTCGCTTACGCAGTTTGTCAAGGTCGTTGGTACCGTTCTTTTTGTTCGCCTGTTCTGACAGGTTAGCACATACGTTAATTAGGTCGTGCGTGTCCATATCTCTACTGCTTTCCACTCCGTAACTCTCCACGATAGCACGCTTCTCGTCTTCCGACAAGCCCAACACACTGCAAAGCGTGTGGAACTTTTTTAATACACCCTTATGGATGCTGTCCATTGTTTTGTTTTCAGCCATAGTTTTACATTTTATCAACCCAATAATCTTGTGCGCCCTGTTCCCAAATGACGAAGTCCGCACCTCCCTCGCCAAGTTCCGGCACCTCGTAACGAGTAGTTACAAATGCCTTATAGCCCTCGACCCTGATTTTTATCTCACTGTCGTATCTTATCTTTTGCGCCATCTTGCCGTCTGGCAAACCGCCCTTTTCGTGGCTGACAAACACAAACAATTTTTCGGGAAACTCGTCTTTAAGGTTGGTGAAATCACTCCACTTAAAGCCGTGCCAATACTGAACACTGTCTATTACCACCACATCGGGGCTTTGCTTTCTCTGCAAGCGAATACGTAAATCTTTCAGGCTCTCTTTGTTTAGCAGAATAATTTTATTGCCGACCTCCTGCATATTCACACGTTCCCAAGTCTTTTGCAAAGACAGCGACAAACCTTGTTCAAGGCTGTTGTAAGCGACGCGACGGAAGCGGGTAAGATATTTGCACACCTGCATCACGAAAGTTGTTTTACCGCAGCCACTGCCGCCGTATATCAACCACGCACCGCGCAGTTCAGGTTTGCCGAAGCTGGCGAGGAATTCCCCGTCAAACTCGGCAACCTCAAACTTTGCGGTTAGTACATTCTTATTGCTTATCGCGCGTGCCATAAATTACTTTTTCAATAGTTTTTCAAGTGCATTCCACTTTGCCATTATATTTTCCTGTGTTGAGCCATAGATGGAAAAGCAAACCACCTTACGCCCCTTTTTCACACCCCTGCGTATTCTGATATCGATAGGCAGATTTTCATCAAACCAAGTGTTTAATGCCTTTGATATTTCCGCAGTCGGCATTACTACATCAATGTGCATTTGTTCCATATAGTCAATTATCTGCTATTAAGCTAATGGTTAAAACCGCATTGCCGTTTGCTGTCTCAATGGTTATACTGTTTTCTCGGCAGTGAAGATTATGCGTTACACACAGTTGCTGCATTGCATTGCGTCGGCGGTATGTAAACTCCTCTAAGTAGTTAAGGACGCTGCCCATTATTGCGTATCTCTCTATGTCGGGGTAATTCTTTGTCCTATCAAAAGGAAATGTTGCCAACAGCATTAAAGCCCAATCAGGTTGCTTGCAATGCTTTTCAATAACAAACCTTACCATTATTGTTTCCCTCCTTTCTGCATTGCCCACACTGCACGCTTCACACGGCGCAAGTCGCAATCTGAGTCGTCAATAATTCGGTTAATATCCTTAGCGTCTGTTACGCCATTGGCCACACACACCGCAGCCACATCCTCGCTGTTGATGACCTGCAACTCCACGAACTTGCGCCCCATACGGCTGTATATCTCCTCATAGCCCTTGCGTTTGGTACGCAAGCCCTTTTTGATACGCTTTTCAAGGTAGTTGGTAGCACAAAGGATAATGCCGCAATGGTCCTCCAACTGGTTGTAAAGACTGATAAAGAAATAGAATACCTGGTCTGTCAATTTATCGGCTTCGTCAAGCACGATAAGAGGTCTTTCCTTGCGTTTAAGGTTGTCGATAATGTCGTCCATCATATCGCTTACGGTTGAGCCGGTATAATCCACGCCCATACACTGCAAGAGTTTGCCCATAAATGTACGCCTATTCCAATACTCGGAGCAGCACAGGTGATAAACATTCCTGTTGGCTGCTGTGTAGTTCTTGATGGCTTCTGTCTTACCACAACCGGCATCACCTGTTACCGCCATCACAAGGCTGTCAGTCTTCGCATTGTTCAGCAGGAACGCCATACGCTTGTAAGCTCGTGTTTCTGCTATCTGCCAGCCTCTTGTTTCGTGTCCTATCTGCGAGGCTATTGTACGCCACATCTCGTCGCTGATGGTGTCCCAATCACCTGCTAATACCTTGCTCACTGTGGCAGAGCTCACGCCATTCAAACTGTTGGCTGCCTTATTCTGGCTGCCCTTTTGTACGCAGTAGTCTTTAAGACGTGCTGCAATCTGTGTTCTTTCGTCCTTTTGCATCGTTGTATCTTTTTAGAAAATTGAATAATCGTCTATATCTGTTGTTGCTGCTCCCTGCGGTATTACAGGAACTTCCACCGTCTTAACCTCTATGGCTTCAACCTCCGCCGCTTTAAGGCGTCTTTGTGCTTTCGGCAGCTTATGCTGTCCGTCGCTGTCGCAGAGTAGTAAGCGGTGCAATGTATCTGCCTGCGGTAGTTCTCTGATTGCTTCGGCTCCTGCGGCATATTTGAGTGCAAGCTGGGTAGTAACGTGTCCCTCTAATTGTCGGTTGAACTCCTGCACTCGTTGCAACTGCTCTGCATCACCCTCTTTACGGTCTGCCAAAGCCATAGGCTGCACATATTTTTCAGTCAGCATAAAGCGAAGACTGCCGTCCTCATTCACGGCAAGCACCTCGCTAAGGTTGTCCGGATCATACTTGACTGTCCAGCGTGTACCTGCGTGCTCTCTGAAACGAATGTCAAAGCAATCATAATCACGCTTAACGCCCAACAGTGTAGGTCTCAAGCCGCAGCCCTCAATGGCGTTCTTAAAGCCTGTTTCGGCACCGAAGTTCAGCAGGAACTGTTCTCGGCTCAATGGCAAACGGCGTTCTGCCGGCAAGAACTCCATCATCGCACGGAACTGCTCAACCTTACTGCTGCGTTCCATTTGCATAATGCGTGTTATCTGCTCACGCACGCCTGCCTCGTCCGGGAATGTATGACGCAACTTGTTAAGAGCCTCTGAATTTGGCTGGCGTTTCGGATCTGTCGTTACTCCATAACCCGACCAATTATTGAACAGCTTGCAATAGGTCTTATTCAGGTGTGCGAAATAAGGCTCTACAACCTTTGCCTTTGCGTTCTTTACTCGTGCAGGTGTCAGTTTATCACCCATCACATTGTAAAGCGGTGTCATTGCCTTAATAGCATAATGGTCGCATTGTATTTGGTTGGCACGAAGCATAACACCGAACAGTTCCTCGCTGTGCTTTGCAGCATCACGCAGGGCTGCTGTTATCAATTCGGGAGTCTCGTGTGTTCCTATGGCAAAGCCTATCGGGTAATTGATACAAGGGTCAAGCACAACAACCACCGTCAAACGATTATGGTAGGTTGTGACGCTGTGTCCTCTGCTGTCTGTCTTCGTGTCCTGATACAGGAGTTCCACATCCCAACCGTCAAGCGTCCACATTAAGAATGGAGCTGTCGGGCGACTGCGTTTCACCTGCATACTCTTGTGGTTTCTGAAATTCGACACGCCAAGTCTGCCGGCTGCCGTTATAAGGTCGGTCTTCTCACGCCATACACCAACAGCCGATGCAGTTATCGGCTCCCAACCTTTTGCTTCCGCAACGGCATTGTAAGCCTTTGCTATAAAAGCATTGTCAAGGTTATTGTGGTGGGCCATAAGTCCGGCCAGCAAGCCCTCTTTTTCGTCGCTATCCACCTTTGCGCTGTTCTTATTCAGGAACTTCTTACTGATAAAGCACTCATAACCCATGTGCAGGTACTCATTAAACTTGCGTTGTAGGCGTCTTTCGCTTTCGGGCAAGGAGTGAGGGAAACGGTCAGCCAAACGAGGAAGAGCAGCTGCTGCCTTTTTCCAAAATTCAGCCTTGTTAAGCTTCGGTTTCGACTGACGCAAGCGATGGCTGTTGGCAGTCTCTATCACACGGCGAAAGGCATTCATTATAGCACAGTTATTGGCATACATTGCTTGCACTTCTGGCTTCAAGTTCCTGCCGTCTGCAAGCTTGTAGGTCTCGTAAAACTGTATTGCCTCGCCATCGGGTATTATTGTATCCATAAATGGCTTGCTTTCGGCTTGTTCTTGTAGGTCAGGGTAACGGCGATATACCTCTGTGCGGTATTTCAACGGCAGACTATCGACAGCAAACAACGCAGGGGTGTCATAGCAACCACGACGCACCTGTCGAAGTTGATCACGACGGCGCAAGTTCTTAATGGTTGCAGCCGTCATAATACCACCGACAAGCTCGTTATGGCTTATGCACAATGTGTTTGCGTAATATTCCATATCTCCCTCCTTATCTCAAAGACAACCCGTAGGCTTGAACATCTTTAATATCCGACCACAGTAGATTTTCATAATGGCGCACACATCTGCCCTTGTGATATACATCACCGCTGCCATCGTTCTTGTCGAACTCCAACAACACGCCATTGGGTAGGTACTGACGCATAACATTGTCGTGGTCGTGGAAAGTCTCCATCCACTCACCCAGACACATCAGGATGCCGCCTTTTTCGTATGCGAGCTTACGCACACGCTTTGCAAGGTCGTTATCCTTGACAAAGTTCAGGGCATTATAAACTGTGCGAGGCTCGATGTTAAAAGCCTTACTCAAAAACTCGCGTGTTTCTTTTGTTACGTGAATGTACTGTCTCATATCCTTTTACATTAAATTGTTTCAAATTTGACTCTTGCCAGACGCGGATCATCAAGACGCATACGCAGCATATAAGCGTCACCAGCAGTAAACTCTATTGAAAAACCATCAAAATTGAATGGTTTATTTGTTGCCACCAAGTACGCCGATAGGCGACCGAGGCACTCTTTTGTTTTGTACGTCTTCATTGTCCTTTTACGTTTTAGTTTGTTCAATATTCGTTTTTCTCGGCTTTTTTTACTACTTTTGGCAGCCGTACCAATTGGAATACGGTGCAAATATCGTAATATTATACGACATAACAAAATTATTTCGCAACTTTTTACGACTAAATTACATAAATGGGTATTACAGTAGTTAGAATCAAGACAATAGGGGAGCGCATTCAGCACCTTGTAAACACTGTTGCAGACGGTAAAAACACCGTATTTGCAGCAGCTTTGGGTATAAATGAGGCAAATGTTCGTAGTTATATACGAGGAACTTTACCAAAAGCGGACATCTTAGAAAAAATCGTAATAATATACGAGATAAACGCAAAATGGTTACTCACAGGATTTGGAGAAGTTAAAGAGCCAAACCCACAACCCACAAAACACCCGTTTGTACTTGCAGATGACACACTATTATCCGATTTTTTAACCGAGCACTTACATTTACTTGACAAAAAAGACGAGAAGATCGTGCAACAGGCGCAAACTATCGGTATGCTTGAGGAACGTATAAGAGAACTTGAACGTCAACTACAAAAAAATGCTGTGGATGCCAACATTGGCAATACTGCAAATGCCGGATAGGAGGGTACAGAATTATACTAAACCACAAGCACCCTTAAACAGCCCTTAAATGAGGCTGATATGCTGTTTTTCCTTATTTTTTATCACAAAAACACACATAAACACTCATTATCAACAACTTAAACGATTTTTAAGGCATATTTTTCCTATATCTATTATGACATTAAAGGGGTGGATTTTCACGAAAAACGCCACTTTCACACTCTTATTTTTCCGCTATGGGGTAGTATTCACCCACCCAAACGACACCCCAACTGACACCCCAACTGACACCCCAAGCCCCTTTTTTGAACGAAACGGACAGGTTTTGCACCCTACCCTACTACCCTATTTCGGCACCCAAAACAGCCTCATCATTTACCGCCATTTAACGGTTTCTTAAACACCCATTAAACACCATTCAAACACCATTTCAGGGCACACCTCTATCCTACCCGCTTACGCACGCACGAAAGCACCCCAAACAAGCCCAAAACCCTTGCTGTACGCCATTTTAGGCGGTTTTAAGCATATTCCCCTACTACACACGAAAAAGGCAGCCAGAGAGCCGAAAAACCGACAATCTGACCGCCGTAAATTAAAGCGAATTAAAGCTGCGTTTAACGGTACCACAAGCCCAATTAAACACCAGCCTCATAAAAATTAAAGCCTGATTAAAGCAAATTAAAGAAATCGTACACTTCGTTTTGAACGAGCCTCAACACCAAAACACGCATAACTCACTGAAAACAAAGAGGTTTAACCATTCAAGGCACTACACCCACATTGTACACTTCGTTTTTGTGCCCGTATATAATGCGGACCATAGCTCAGTTGCATAAGAACACCACTCAGTTCTCTGTCCGTTTCGTAGCCTTCAAACTCAGGACGTGCCCGGAATGTACTATTCGTATAATCGTTAACGAAATGAACATAATAAACATAATATACATCAAAAGCAAAGCGGTTAAACACAACCCAATTCTG